>NZ_CP095757.1:2400000-3147409 GCF_023093535.1 Halovivax limisalsi | reverse complement strand
TCCCGTGGGAGCTCCTCGTGATCGCGCTCTTTCCGATCCTCATTCGCGGACTGGTCGGGGGAACGGTCGGAACGTTCGCGACGTACCTCGCGATCGCCGGACTGTCGCTGATCGTCACCGTCGAACTCCACATGTTCACCGCGCTCCGGGTCACCCACTGGTTCGCGGTCGGGTTCGTCGTCATGACGACGCTCGCGACCGTCGCGGCGTGGACGGTCTTCCGGTGGAACGCCGATCGCTATCTCGGGACGGCGTATCTCGTCGACAACGAGACGCTCATGCTCGAGTGGCTGTACGTGATGGCGGCCGGCTGCGTCGCGGGGATCCTGTTCGACGGCTACTTCCGACGGCGGGACCGCCGACTCTGGCGAGCGATCCGGGGGACGGTGAGACGATGACGCGCCTCCCCGGGCCGTCGATGTGGACGCACCGACACGTTACGCGTAGCTTGCAACTCGCCCTCGTCGCGATCGTCGGCTACGGCCTGATCGCCGGCCAGCCGAAGGCGATCACCAACGGCACGGTCGGCCTGCTCGTCACGTTTCTCCCCGCCGTGATGGAGCGAAATTACAGCCTCCCGCTGGATTCGCGACTCGCGCTCTGGATCACGACCGCCGTGTTCTTACACACCGTCGGATCGGCCGGCCTCTACGACCGGATTTACTGGTGGGACCACGTCACGCACGCGGTGTCCGGATCGCTGATCGCGGCCGCGGGGTACACAATCGCGCGAGCGATCGACCTCCACAGCGACGAGATTCACATTCCCACCCGGTTCGCCTTCGTCTACATCTTCGTGGTCGTCCTCTCGTTCGGCGTCGTCTGGGAACTGTTCGAGTTCGCCCTGGATATCGTCGCCAACGCAACTGGCGTGACGATGCCGCTGGCCCAGAAGGGGCTCGACGATACCGTCCGCGATTCGATGTTCAACTCGCTCGGCGCCCTGTCCGTCGCGGCGTTCGGACAGCTCTACCTGAACGACGTCGCCGAAACGGTCCGAGCGCGGCTCGTTTCGGCCGACCACTGATCGAATCCGACGACGGACCGGCGCGCGGCGCGGCCCACTCCGAGGACCGGGATGATCGGTTGCCCGGGTGAGTAGCGGTTGGACGCCGACCGGCTACGGCCTCGGAGGCGGGGTCGGTCCGAACGTCAGACGGTTTCGACCGCCCGCTCGATCGCTTCGCGCGTCTCCGCGACCAGCGACTCGACGCCGTCACTCTCGGCGTACAGCCGGACGTATGGTTCGGTTCCGCTGGGACGCACCAGCACCCACGACGCGTCCGGGAGCTCGATCCTGACGCCGTAGTCGGTGTCGACCGACCCCTCGGGGAAGCGCTCTGGCAGGCGTGTTTCGAGGTCCGCCATCACCCGTTCCTTGATGTCGTCCGGGCAGGGAACGCTCTCCTTGCGGTACGGACGTTCGGCGACGGGCTCGCGGAGCGCTTCGACGTCGCCCGTTGCCGCGACGAGCCCCGCGACCATCGCGGCGCTGGCGACGCCGTCGATCCAGCCGCCGAAGGCCGGGTGGATGTGTTTCCACGGCTCGGCGGCGAAGACGACCTCGGTGTCCGATCCCGCGTCCGATTCGGCCCGCACGCGGGCGATCCCTTCGTGGAGCGACCCGAGTCGCACCCGCTCGACGCGGCCGCCGGCCTCGCGCACTCGCTCGTCGATCCGCGCGGACGCGTTCGGCGTGGTGACGACGACCGGATCCGCGACGGTCGCGGCCTCGACGTAGTGGGCTGCGACGACCGCGAGGATCGTGTCCTCGTGGACGACGTCCCCGTCGGGACCGAGCACGACGAGTCGATCCCCGTCGCCGTCGTGGGCCAGGCCGAGATCGGCGTCTCCTTCGGCGAGGTACGCCGCGCAGTCTGTCAGGGTCTCGGGCGTCGGTTTGCTCTCCCGGGCGGGGAAGTGCCCGTCGACGGTGGCGTTCAGCGCCGTCACGTCTGCCCCGAGTCGACCGAGTACCTGCGGCGTCGCCAACGCGCCGACGCCGGTGCCGCAGTCGACGACGACCGACTGTCCCGCCAGGGGCTCGATTGTCGCCGCGTCGGCGGACTCGTCGCGAGTGTCGCCGTCGGCAAACTGCTCGCGAACGTACCCGCAAACGGCGTCTCGGTATCGGTCGAGGGCGTCCACCCGTTCGATCGATCCCCACCGATCCCACGATTTCGTCGCGGGATCCTCGACGGCCCGCTCGACGGCGCGCTCCGCCTCGCGGTCGTACTCCACCCCGTCGTCGAAGAGCTTGACCCCGTTGTCCGCCGGCGGGTTGTGACTCGCGGTGATCATCGCCCCGCGTCGGCCCTGCGAGGCGAACGCGAGCGTCGGCGTCGGGACCTGTCCGAGTCGGCGGACCGAGGCGCCGCCGCTCGCGAGACCGGCCGCCATCGCGGCCGCCAGCGCCTCGCTGGTCTCCCGGCCGTCGTAGCCGAGAACGACCGTCGGCCCCGTTCCATCGGCGTCGCTCGCGACGGCCTGGCCCACCGCCAGCGCGAGCGACGGCGTCACCGTCCCGGCGACCGGCCCCCGGATCCCCGCGGTCCCGAACAGCGTCATGAATCGGCCTTCCGCGAGCAACTACTTAGTGGCACTGACCCGTCTCGCCGTCGTCGCGGGCCGCGCCGTCGGTTGTCGAAGGATTACGCCCTCACCCGTCGGCGGGCACCCGGCCCATTCGTTCACCGGCCCGGTAAAATATATTTTAGCTAACAATTAATGGCGACTGTCCCCTGGTCCGTGTATGTCCCAGACTCCAGCGGGGGATGGTCAGACGGAGGGGAGAGACCCGCCGAAGGAATTCTCGACCGGAACGACGATCGTCGGTCTGGCCGGCGCCGACGGCGTGGTCCTCGGGGCCGACGCGCGGGCGAGCCTCGGCGGCCGATTCGTGACCAACCAGTCGGTGCGGAAGGTCGAACCGATCGGCGAGCACGCGGCCATCGCGTTCTCGGGCGGCGTGAGCGACGCGCAGTCCTTCGTCGCACAACTCCGGGCCGAACAGCGCATCTACGAACTCGATCACGACCGGCCGATGTCGACCGGGGTGCTGGCCGAACGCGCCGCGGGCCTGCTCCGGAGCGGGCAGTTCCGCGGACTCGGCATCGTCCTCGGCGGCGTCGACCCGGAGCCGGCGATCTACGAGGTCGACGGTGCGGGCGGCGTGCTTCGCGACGACGTCGCGGCGGGCGGCAGCGGCATGCAACTCGCCTACGGCGCGCTCGAAGCCGCGTTCGAGTCGTCATCGACGGTCGAGTCGCTCCGTCTGCTCGCCGCACGAGCGCTCGAGAGCGCCGCGGAACGCGACGTGGCCAGCGGCGACGGCATGACGATCACCGCGATCACGGCCGACGGGCTCGCGGAGCGGCGGATCGACGGGCTCGGCGAGGTAGCCCTCGACGCTGCGAGCGCGGACGGATCCGCTGACGGCGGCGATGCCGACGAGGGGGTGACTCGAGATGGACGGTAACCGACGACAGGCCTACGACAGGGGCCAGACGATCTTCTCGCCCGACGGCCGACTCTACCAGGTCGAGTACGCTCGCGAGGCCGTCGAACGCGGCTCGCCCGCGGTCGGCGTGCGGGCGGCCGACGGCGTCGTGCTGGCCGCCCGGAAGCGGCTCGCCTCGCCGTTGCTCGATGCGGACTCGGTCGCGAAGCTCCACCGGGTCGACGACCACCTCGCGATCGCCTCCGCGGGCCACGCCGCCGACGCGCGCCAGCTCGTCGAGCGCGCCCGCCTCGAGGCCCAGCGCCACCGGCTCCGCTACGGCGAACCCGCACCGGTCGATTCGGTGACGACCGACCTGGCGGATCACGTCCAGGAGTCCACCCAGACCGGCGGCACGCGCCCGTTCGGCGCCGCCCTGCTCGTCGCCGGCGTGGACCCGTCGGGAACTGCCGACCCGTCCGCTGGCCACGGACAGCTCTACGAGGTCGATCCGAGCGGGACGCCGTACGGCTGGCAGGCGGTCGGCATCGGCGACGGCGCCGACGCGATCAGAGGTCGGTTGGAAGACGGCACGGCGTCCCCCGGTGGCGAGACCACACGCTCACTCGAGGACGACGCACTGACGATCGACGACGCGATGACGGTGGCGCTCGACGGGCTCGCCGCGGAAGACGAGGATCCGGACCCGGATGCCTACGAGTGCCTGACGATCGAGCCGGGGCCAACCATCACGAGGCGGACGCGCGAGGAAATCGCGTCGTCACTGCCGGGCGCTGCGTCCTGAGGCGCATCGAATCTGCAGTCCCGTCGCGGCGGACTCGAACCGAACCGCAAACCTGTCAAGCGGCGTCGGCCTCCGGTCGGTCGGCGGGCGGCGCGGTTTCCACACCGCCCCCGTGCTCGATACCCTCGCGAGATTCGTCGACCCGACGCGTTTCGACGACGTCGCCGGCCCCGTCGACGTAGCACTCCAGCGTTTCGTCTTCGAGGGTGACGGCGACGCGGACGGCGATCGGGTCGTGCGAGAGCGGCGTTTCGGACCACTCGGGGCCGACGTTCCAGATCGGGCGCGCCGCGACGGCGGCGTCGTGATCGTGGAAGAACGAGACGACAGCCGGGTGCGAGAGCAGGGTGTGCGCGACGGGACACTGGAGGTCGTAGCCGCAGTGTTCGCAGGCAAACGCGGCCTGGACGGGGTCGGGAACGCCCTCGGCGTCGAGGAACGCGTCGTCGAGCCGATCGGGAGCGACGACCTCGACCGCGCGCTCGACGCGCCCGCTGCACTCCGGACAGACGCCGTCGCCGAGGAGATCGATGCGGTGGCGGTGGTGGCGGTCGAAGGCGGCCGGGATGTCCTCCCCGTGGGCCGCGAAGCCGCCGGGCGGAAAGTCCATCTTGAGGACCGGTCGGTCACACTCGCGACAGGCGATGGTGACGACGGTGTCGGTCACCATCGCTTCGAGTCCGTCGCCCGCGCAGAACGGACACGGATCGTCGATGGGGATGTCGGCTCGATCGACCCGCCGGGTGAAGGTGCCGGATTCGATCGCCCGGGCCACGCGGCGACCGGCCGCGGTCAGCGCGTAGCCCTCGTCCGTCTTCTCGAGGAAGGGGCCGACGAGTTCGTCGAGGTGGTAGGCGAAGCCGGCGGTGGTGTCGACCGACGACGCCTCGAAGAGCGTCGAGAAGGAGACCCGTGCGTCCGGTGGCGCTCCCCCGGACCGGTCTCGAACCGTCTCCAGAATGCTGGTGCGGATCTCGTTGCCGAGCGCCTGGAACGCCTCGCTCGGTTCGGTGACGTGGATCGCGTCGTCGAGGTCGACCGTCGCGAGCGGCGACGCCCCATCGTCGTCGCTCACGGTACCGTCCGGGTCCACGTCGGTCATGACCCGTGGTAGCACGGGAGAACCGATGTACCTTGTGTTCGCGGCAGTCGCCGACGAATCGCCGCCCGTCCGAGACGCGCCACCGCCGGCTGTAAACGCACTACGTGTCGATCGCTCCTTTTCGCTTCTCGACCACCCGGACGTCCTCGATCTGCGTCTCGGGATACTGCCCGTCCTCGTCCTTCTCGGCGGCTTTGACCATGTCCCAGACGACGTTGAGTCCGGTCGTGACGCCCTGGAGTGCCTCCATCTCGCAACCGGTCTTGCCGGTCGTCTCGACGGCGACTTCCAGCCGCACCGCGTCGTCTTCGAGGTCGAACGCGACATCGACGTTCGTGATCGGGAGCTGGTGGCACATCGGGATCGTCTCCCACGTGTGCTTGACGGCCTGGATCGCCCCGACGCGAGCCGTTGCCAGAACGTCTCCCTTGCCGATCTCGTCCGCTCGGATCGCCCCGACGGTAGCCGGCCGCACCCGTATCCGGCCGGCGGCGACGGCCCGGCGCTTCGTATCCGGTTTCGAACCCACGTCGACCATCTGTACGTCGCCCGCCGCGGTCGTGTGGGTCAGCGCCTCGCCGGTCTGGGAGTCGTCCGGGTCAGCGTCGGTCGCCCCGTCGCCGCTCGTCGGCTCGGGCTCACTCATCGGGCTCACCCCACAGAACGCCGGGGATCTCCGTGAGGAGGTCCGACGCGGCGATGCCGAGGCCGTCTCCGTCGCCCCACCGCCCGGCCAGCACCTCGCCGGCGCGGCCGTTGACGTACGCCGCCGCGCAGGCCGCCTCGAACGGGTCGGCGTGTTCGAGCAGACCGGCGGTGATGCCGGCGAGGAGGTCACCGGTGCCGCCGACGGCCATGCCGGGGACGCCCGCCCTCGAAATTCGCGTCCGCTCGCCGTCGGTGATCACGTCGTCGGCGCCCTTCGCGAGGACGACGTGGTCGAGGTCGGCGGCGAACGATTCGATCGCGGCGCACGTTTCGGCCGTCCGGTCGGTCCCCGCGCGAAGTTCGTCGACCTCGGGACCGCCCATCCGGGCGAGTTCGCGACGGTTCGGCGTACAGACCAGCGTCGCGTCGGTGTCGACGTCCGGGACGACCGGGAGCGCCTCCGCGTCGACGACGGCGGGCCCGGCGTAGGATTCGAGGAACTCGCGGGAAGCCTGGAGACTCTCCTCGGCGCTCCCGAGACCGGGGCCGAGGACGACCACGTCGTCGTATCGCTCGGCGGTCTCGACGAGGTCGGGAACCTGCGCCGGCGTCAGTCGCCCGCCGTCGTAGGGCTGGACGATGAGGTCCTCGGCGTAGCCCTGGATCGCGTCGGCGACGACCTCGGGTGCGGCGACGAAGGACAGTTCCATCCCGCTTCGCAGCGCCGCCTGCGCGGCGAGCGCCGGCGCGCCGGTGTAGGGCCCGCCGCCGACGACGTACGCCCGCCCCGTTCGACCGTCGGGCCTGGCGAGCCCGAGGTCGCCGGGGCCGACGAATCGCTCCGCCGCGGCGGGGATCCCGATGTCTGCGACGTGGACCTCGGCGTCGAGCGCATCGAGCCCGGGCTTTTCGTCGTGGAACGTGACGACGTGGTCCGCGCCGACGGGATTTGCGTTCCGCTCCGGACCGCCGGCGTCGAAGCCCGACGGGACGTCGACCGAGACGACGGTCGCGTCGGACTTCGCCATCGCCGCGGCCGCCGTGGCCGCGGGTTCGCGGAGGGTTCCGCTGATCCCCGTGCCCAACATTGCGTCGACGATGACGTCCGCCTCCGGCAGCGAGACCGTCGACGAGTCGGTCACCTCGCGGACGTCGGCGTCGCCGGCGACGAGGGCGTCCCAGTTGTGACGGGCGATCTCGGTGCCGATCCGCTCGGCCCGGCCCAGCAGGATCGTCTCGACGTTGAACGCCTCGCCCTCACCACCGTCGCCGGCCAGGAACCGGGCCGCGACGAAGCCGTCGCCGCCGTTGTTGCCCCGGCCGGCGACGATCTCGACGTCGCCGCCGTCGGGCGCAACCTCGCGGACGACGCGGGCGATCGCGTTCCCGCTCGATTCCATCAACTGGGCTCGCGGGACGCCCAGCGACGCGGCGTTTGCGTCGACCGCGGCCATGCGTTCGCCGGTGATCATACCGCTCGGTTCGGCCGGAGTGGCGAAAAAACGTGCGGGAACCGCCGACCGACGACGCCGTCGATCCGACTCGCCGAAACGCTTTGGCGCGTCCGGGTCCACCTAGTCGGCGTGAACGTCTTCTGGCTGGACGAGGACCCGCGACTCGCCGCGCGCTATCACTGCGACCAGCACGTCAACAAGATGCTGCTGGAAGCCGCCCAGGTCCTCTGTACGGCCGCTCGCGAGAACGGCTACGAGCGGGACTTCCTCTACCGCGCCACCCACGCGGACCATCCCGTCACCCGGTGGGCGACCGAGTCGCGGGCCAACTGGTTCGAACTGCGCGAGCACGCGAGGGCTCTCGACGCGGAGTTTCGCGAACGATACGATCACGAGGACCACCACGCCAGCTGGGACGTGATCGCCCGCATCGATCCCGACGCGATCGCGTTCCCCGGGACGGAGCCGACCCCGAAACCCCAGGCGATGCCCGATGCCTACCGCGATCCGGACGATCCGGTCGCCGCCTACCGCGCCTACTACGCCGGCGAAAAGGCAGAGTGGGCGAGCTGGGAGCACACCGACGAACCACCCTGGCTCGACGCGTATCGCGAGGCGTCGGCGACCGACAACTGAGCGTCCCGGTGGTTCACGCGTCGCCGAGCGATGTGCGACCGTTTCGGACGCTCACGAGCCGGCGACCGGCGCGTGATCGCCCTCGTGACTCAGTACCGGATCTCGAACCCGGTCTCGCCCCGCGGTTCTTCGTCCTCGACGTCGACGTCCTCGACCTCGGCAGCCGGGCTGCCTTCGTGACACCACTCGATCACTTCCTCGACGGCCGATTCGGGTCCCTCGAAGACGGCTTCGACGCGGCCGTCGTCGAGGTTCTTCACCCAGCCGTCGACGCCGGCCTCGCGGGCGGTATCCCGGGTGTTCGCCCGGTAGTAGACGCCCTGAACGGTGCCGGAGACGAACACGTGCGCGCGAGTTCGATCGCTCATGCCCGGACCTTCGTCCCCGGCGACAAAAAATCCACGTCGGCGCGGTGATGCGGTCGCCGTCACCTCGGCGCCGTCGCAGCGACCGCCGCGTGTGACCGGCCCCAAACCGTAGACTGGCGTCGATACCGACAGGCGGACAACCTTCGAGCGCCTACCCCGGTCAGTGTCACGTCGCGTCACGCACCGGGACGGCATCCACTTCGACCTCGACCGCCACGTCGTCGCCGACGCGCGTTCGGCGACTGGCGACGTCAACCTCGTGAGTCACGCCCACGCCGATCACACCTTCGGGTCGAGCCCCGACGTCGTCGTCTGCTCGGCCGAGACGGCGGCCATCGCGACGGCCCGGACGGGCGTCGAGTTTGCGTTCGTCGAGTCGGCGCCCGGCATCGAGCTGCTCCCGGCGGGCCACGTCGTCGGGTCGAGCGCGGCGATCATCGAGGGTGCGGACGGCACCCGATACTGCTACACGGGCGACTTCTCGACGCGCGATCGCGCCTACCTGGACGGCTTCGACCCCGACGCCGTCGAAGCCGACGTCCTCGTGATGGAGACCACCTACGGCCACCCGCGGTATCGGTTTCCGCCGCAGGACGAACTGGAAGCGGCCATCCGCGAGTGGATCCGCGAGCACGACGATCGCCCGCTGTTTCTGTTCGGCTACTCGCTGGGGCGGGCCCAGAAATTGCAGCGTCTGGTCGCGTCGGCCACCGATCGACGGGTGCTCGTCTCGCGGACGATCGCCGAGGTGAACGCGGCGATCGAGGCCACGACGGACGTCTCGTTCGCGGGCGAGCCGTTGGACGGCCGCTCGCTGTCCGACTTGGACCCGGACGATCTCTCCGACGAGATCGTCGTCGTGCCGTCGAACCAGTCGCGACGCGAGTGGATCGACGCGATCGCCGCGGAGACGGGCGCGCTGAAGGCCGGCTTCTCCGGTTGGGCGGTCGAGGATTCGTTCCTGTATCGGGGCGACTACGACGTCACCTTCGCGCTGACGGATCACTGCGACTTCGACGAACTGATCGAGACGGTCCGGACGATCGATCCCGACGTCGTCCACACGCATCACGGCTTCGACGAGGCGTTCGCGGACGTCCTGGCGACGGAGTACGGCTACACCGCCCGGCCGTTGAAACGCGACCAGACGTCGCTCGCGGACTTCCGCTGACCGCGACTCGCCTACGTCGTCCACAGCGTCGCGGTCACGTCGGCGGCTCGACCGGCTCGGCGCCGGTCCGGAGGTGGTGGAAGACGTACGTCTGGACGTAACCCGCGTACTCGCCCCCGAAGCGGTCCCGGATGGCCCGCGACGTGGCGGCGTAAGAGCCGCGGTCGCACTCGGGATACCGGGACGCGATCGCCTTGCGAATCCAGGTGTCGAGCGGGACCGCCTCGTCGAAGCCGAGCGAGAAGAGCAACGCGCAGTCTGCGACCTTCTCGCCGACGCCGACGAATCGGGTGAGGTACTCCCGCGCGTCCTCGTAGGGCATCTCGCGAGCCTCGGCCGGATGCGCTTCGCCGTCGGCGACCATCCGGGCCGTCTCGACGACGTACGGCGCGCGATAGCCGAGGCCGAGATCCCGCAACTCGGTCTCGGTCGCCCGGGCGAGCTGGGCCGGGGTCGGGAAGTCGTGGTAGATCCGGCCGTCGAATGCGATCTCGGTGCCGTACTCGCGGGCTAGGGCGTCGACCATCGAGTTGATGCGTTCGACGCGCATCTGGGCCGAACAGATGAACGAGATCAGCGTGTCGAACGCCGGGTCCGCGACGAGACGCAGCCCGCGGTGGGCGTCGAAGGCACGTTCGACGAGCGGGTCGTCCGGCGCGGCGTCGACGATCCGGTCGAGATCGTCGTCGAGGCGGAGCCTGCGCCGGAGGATGGGCGCCGCGTCGGTCGTCGAGCGCCACTCGAGACCCGTCTCGATCGACCGGACACGGACGACCTCGCCGTCGATGGCGAGTTCGTACCAGGCGTCCGGTGCGCGCCGCCCGCTATAGAGCTCGCCGTCGCTGCGCGTCCAGCGGTAGGTCTGGCCGCTCTCGATCGTGAGATACGGGGAGAACCCACCGGCCAGCTCGTCGGACGGGATCTCGCCGGTTTCCATGCGTCGACGGGAGCGGACGGAGGGGCTTTGGCCTTTCGAACCCGCCGAACACCGGCGGACGTCGGTCGATCCCCGTCCGGCCGGCGATTTCCGGGCCGAGTCGACAACCAGGCGAACCTTCATACTGCATGCGGCCCAATACCGCCGTATGAACTGCAGGGTTGTCGTCGAGGCTGCCGTGCCGGTGTTCGACGTGAGTACGCCGGACGAGGCGATCCGGATCGCGATCTCGAAGACGGGCGAGATGCTGAACCCTGACCTCAACTACGTCGAGATCAACATGGGCGAGCGAACCTCGCCCGCCGGCGAGGAGCTCCCACCTGCGTTCATCGCGGCCGACGAGGCACTCGTCGCCCTCGAACTCGAGATGACCGTGTTCAACGTCGAGCGAGAAGAACACGCCTCGCGAATCGCACGCAAGGAGATCGGCCAGCGCCTGGAGAACATTCCGCTCGAGGTGATCGAGATCGAGACGTTACCCGACGAGGACGCGGCGGCCGAGGCGGAATCGTCGTCCGACGAGGCGACCGCCGACGAGGACACGACGGTCGACGAGTCGGATCCGACGGGTGACGGCGAATCGGTCGACGATTCCGATTCGGCCGGCGACCCGGCCCTGGAATCCGCCGTGGACGAACTCGCCGTCGACACGACCGAGGGCGACACCGACGACGAGGACGTCCTTCCAGAGTTCGAGGACATCGTCGACTGAGTCCGCTCGGGCGGCGATTCGCGCCGCCCACCGCAGTACGTGGCGCGCCGACGTGTGGTGCCCCGAAGTCGTCTGTGCCTGTTGGGACGTCCGTTCCTGCCACGGAGTCGCGGCGCCGCGATCTGCACGGAGTCGTCTCTGCTCGCTGTGAGCGGTTACGATGCCGACAGTTCTGATCGATCCGTGGTGCGCGACCCGTCGTTCGCGAGTACTGTCACTCCGGGCGCTATCGGTGATGAAACGCCGCGTCTCGGGAGAGTAGCAACGAATTCAATCAGCAGTCGCGGCGACCGTTTCGGTTTCGTCACCGTCAGCGTTCATGTGCTCGGTAATGCCGCCCGCCAGCGCAAAAACAGCGTCCTTGTGATCGGTTTTCGATTTGTGGATCGATGTCGGCCGAATACCGAGCGACTCGTACTCTCCGAGGTCGATCGTGCAGTTCTCCCATGTGGCACACTGGTTCGATACCTCTGCAAGAAGGCCGTGAAGGTGAATGAGCTCCTGCTTCTTCATAAGCACCTCACCCTACCAACTGCAGGGTTATATTATTATCCTGAGGGTCGTTACCACGCTACTCGCGACGCCGGCCCAAAGGTATAAGAATTTCGAAGTCAGCTTCTCTCCGCTTCCGAGTGGATAAACGCCGTACGTGACCGACGTAATCGATCGTTTCGTCCCATCGTATCGAGCTCGTATACTAAAGCCGATAGATATTTCAGCCGCGGTGGGTCTCGGGGGCTCCCAGCGCCGTCGATGCGTGGAAACCCACCGCGGCCAGCTCGGCGGGTCCAGTGCTCGCGGTGCGCTCGTTTCACACCCGACGGCTTTTGCGGCGCCCGTCAGTCACTTGTGACCGGCGGTGTAGTTCCGGGCGTTTCGGGACCACCCGCTGCAAACGGTCTCCTTCCGTCGCCGGACGGGAGCCGATCGACGGTCTGGGAAGCCGGGGGCTGCGGCCGGGAGCCAGGAGATTGCGACTGCGGCCGGGAGAAGGCAGCCGGCAGCCGATACCGAGACGTCGACCTCGGGCGCGAAACCGGGACGGATTCGCGAAAGCGAGCGGCGGGTCGCGACAGCGTTGTCCGACTGCCGACTCCTGCCGGAAAGACAGCTCACCCGAGCGTCTTCAGGGTCCGTAAATCGCGGTCGGTTCGCGTAAACTCGGCCGTTCGTCGACTGGCGTGACAGTTCGGACAGTGAAAGAGATCTTTGGGTGCGGGTAGCTCCGTCGGCGAGACTTGCCAGTCCTTGGTGCACTCCGGACAGAGTAATCGCACGGTGGCCTCGTCCATGCCACGTCATTGCACACCGGATTGTAAAAACGTTCCTGCCCGGGTGGGACGTCGCGAGCGGACGATCCGGCCGAGCGGTCGAACGCGGGCCGTTCTCAGGCTGGGGCGGCCATGTCCGAGGCTTCGAGCAGCTCCTTGTAGCGGTTTCGGATCGTCACTTCGGAGATGTTGGCGACCTCGCTGACCTCGTTCTGGGTCACCTTCTCGTTGGTGAGCAGCGCCGCGGCGTAGACGGCGGCGGCCGCGAGGCCGACCGGCGACTTGCCCGAGTGGACGCCGTCGCCGCGAGCCGACTCGAGGAGCTCGCGAGCGGTGCGTTCGGTCTCGTCTGAGAGGTCGAGACCGCTCACGAATCGCGGCACGTAGTGCTCGGGATCGGCGGGCTTGACCTCGAGCGAAAGCTCGCGGACCACGTAGCGGTAGGTCCGGGTGAGCTCCATGCGATCGACGCGGCTGACCTGCGAGATCTCGTCGAGGCTGCGCGGCGTGCCCGCCTGGCGGGCGGCGGCGTACAGCGACGCCGTCGCGACGCCCTCGATCGAGCGACCCGGCAGGAGGTCCTCCTCGAGCGCGCGGCGGTAGATGACCGACGCCGTCTCGCGGACGTTCTCGGGCAGGCCGAGCGCGCTCGCCATGCGATCGATCTCGCCGAGGGCCTGCTTCAGGTTGCGCTCCTTCGAGTCGCGCGTGCGGAAGCGCTCGTTCCAGGTGCGCAGGCGCTGCATCTTCTGGCGCTGGCGGCTCGAGAGGGACTTGCCGTAGGCGTCCTTGTCCTGCCAGCCGATGTTCGTCGACAGACCCTGGTCGTGCATCATCTTCGTCGTCGGGGCGCCGACACGCGACTTCTGGTCGCGCTCGGCCGAGTCGAACGCGCGCCACTCCGGCCCGCGGTCGATCTCGTCCTCCTCGACGACGAGGCCGCAGTCCGCACACACCGTCTCCGCGTGTTCTTCGTCGGAGACCAGCCGGCCGCCACACTCCGGACAGTGCTCCTGTTCGTTCTCGGCGACCGATTCGTTCTCGGTTCGCGTACGTTCCTCCGTGTAGGTTCGGATTTGTGTATCGGTCATGATGGATCGTCACTCGGGGCTGCCGGGTGGGGAAACCAGAAGAAATGCTCCCGGGCAACCAGCTAACGTAGTGTAATCGGCGAGCATACTTAAGTGTGTCGGCTGCAATATAAAATATCCGCCCAAATAGTAAAGTACCTTTCGGAAACTGGAGGATCGATCGTGATAGACTGGCGGGGTGGCTCACGCTCAAACGGTAAAAAGGTGTCCCTCAGTTGGAACCTCGAAAAGGCCGATGCGTGCGCCCGCATCGAGCCAGGCGTGCCCGTACGAAAACGAGGCCAGTGCGTTGACCAGGTCTCCGTCGTCCCGAAAGTGTCTCCCGTCTTCGAGGTAGGAGGCGGCCATCTCGCGACACTCGTCGGCGGCGTCGGCCATGGGCGTGTCCGCCGGCGGAGCCGTCGTCGCCGCTTCGAGTGCCTCCGCCAGTAGCCCTTCGTATCGATCCGTCTTCTCCGCGAGATCTGCGGTCATACTCGGAGGATTGCGAGTGGAAGCCGTAAACACGTTGGGAGCGCTGGAGTGACCGTCCGTACTAGAGCGGGCCGTCTCTGGGACTGAGAGGGGTATACACACCGGTTGCAGCGAACGCAAGGCGTTTAGGACGCCTCCACCAATAGGTTTCACATGAGCGAGCAGCCCCGGGTAGAGATTTACACCAAGGAGGCCTGTCCGTATTGCGAGAAGGCGAAAGCCCTTTTCGACGAGAAGGGAGTCGAGTACGAGACGTACAACGTGACGGGCGACGACGCCCTGTTCGAGGAGATGGTCGAACGCGCCGAGGGCCGACGGACGGCCCCCGAAGTGTTCATCGACGACGAACTGATCGGCGGCTGGGACGAGACGAGCGCGCTGAACGAGACCGGTGCCCTCGACGAGAAACTCGGTCTCGTGACCGACGGCGGCACCGACGAGGTCGTCGAGCACCGACGGCTCATCATCGCGGGCACCGGCATCGCGGGGCTCACCGCGGCGATCTACGCCGCGCGCTCGAACAACGAGCCGCTGGTCATCGAGGGCGACGAGCCCGGCGGCCAGCTCACTTTGACGACCGACGTCGCGAACTATCCGGGCTTCCCCGACGGGATCGACGGGACGGAACTGGTGAACAATATGAAGGAACAGGCCCGCCAGTTCGGCGCCGAAACGCGAAACGGCGTCGTCGACTCCGTCGACGCGAGCGATCGGCCCTTCCGCGTGGAACTGACGAACGGCGACGTCTACACCGCCGACGCGATCATCGCCGCCTCCGGCGCGAGCGCACGCACGCTGGGCATCCCCGGCGAGGACGAACTCATGGGCTACGGGCTCTCGACGTGTGCGACCTGCGACGGCGCCTTCTTCCGCGGCGAGGACATGCTCGTCGTCGGCGGCGGCGACGCCGCGATGGAGGAGGCCACCTTCCTGACGAAGTTCGCGGACACGGTCTATCTGGTCCACCGCCGCGAGGGCTTTCGCGCGGAGGACTACTGGATCGACCGCGTCCGGGAGCAAGTCGAGAACGACGACATCGAGATCATGAAAAACACGGAACTGGTCGAGATCCGGGGCTCCCAGGAGGACGGCGTCGATCACGTCACGCTGGTCGAACACCCGGAGGGCCACCCGACGGACAAACTCGAGGACCCTGCGACCGAGGAGTTCGACTTCGACGTCGGCGCGGTCTTCTTCGCCATCGGTCACACGCCCAACACCGACTACCTGGAGGGCACGGGCGTCGAAACCGACGACGAGGGGTATCTGAAGACGGCGGGCGGCGAGGGTGGCGGCCAGACCGAGACCGCCGTCCCCGGCATCTTCGGCGCCGGCGACGTCGTCGACTACCACTACCAGCAGGCCGTCACGGCCGCGGGCATGGGTTCGAAGGCCGCAATCGACGCCGACGAGTACCTGGAAGAACTGGACCGGGAAGCCGCGAGCGAGGTCGAAGCGGCCGCCGCCGACGACTGAGGGCCGGACCCTGCCGACAAGTACGACCGACCAGGCCGGCCGTTCTGAACCGCTCCTATCCGCGATCGAAGCTGCCGGCCGAGTCGCCTGTCGGCCGGGACGATCGCAGTACGTCGCCGTCGTTCGCACACGAATAGTAACGTCTTTAACTAACCCAGTCATATCTGGCAATTGACTAATGCAGACACTCCGTTCGACCGTCGCGACGCTCGCAGTGGTCACCGTGCTCCTGACTGCCGGCTGTCTCGGTCCCCTCGGACTCGACGATACCGAGTCCGCGGACGAGCCGGCGTCGGACGAACTCTCGGCCGACGAACTGCTGGAACGATCCCAGTCCGCTCACACCGAGCTCGATTCGGTCCAGGCGACGATGACGATGGAGATGGATACCGAGACGATGAATCAGACGGTAACCTACGACCTCTGGCTGGGGCCCGACGAGTCAATCCGCATGGAGTTCGTCAAGGGCGACGGCGCCGCCACCCAGCCGACGGTGATGGTGGTGAACGGATCGACGACCTGGATCTACGACGAGGGTCAGAACCGCGCCATGAAGATGGACCTCGGGCTCGATCCCGAAGAGATGGCTGCGATGGCAGAGAACCTCTCCGGGAGCGTCGACGACATGGACGCCGAACGCGTCGGAACGGACACGATCGCGGGCCGCGAGACGACGATTCTCGACGTGTCGGGTGACGACTCGGCGCCGTTCGCACCGGAGAACATGACCCTGTGGATCGACGAAGAGACCTACTATCCGCTCAAGCAGGTGGTTACGATGAGCGAACCGGCGGAGACCTCGATGACGATGACGATGGAGTCCTTCGAGCCGGACGCGTCGGTCTCGTCGGACCTGTTCTCGTTCGAGCCGCCGGCGGACGCCGAGGTCGTCGACTTCGGTGAAGGGTCCATGACGACGCACGAAAACGTCTCTGCCGCCGACGCGGCCGCTCCGTTCGACGTGCCGAAACCGTCCGTTCCGGAGGGGTACGCGTTCCAGTCGGCGACGACGATGGAGGGTCTCAACGGCGTTACGGCCTCCCTCCAGTACGCGGCCGAGGGTGAGGACCGCCTGACGGTCTCCGTCGCCGAATCCCCGACCGGCGCCGCGTCCGGAGTCGGTGGCGAGTCGATCACGATCGGTGACGTGGAGGCGACGCTGACCAGTACCGAGGTGATGAACATTTCGTCGACGTCAATCCGGTGGACGTCCGACGGCCTCACCTACAGCGTTTCCGGCACTGCCGACGAGGAGACGTTGCGCTCGGTCGCCGAATCGATCGTCGAGTAACGGGCCGCCCTCGAAGTCACTTTTTGTCGACGCTCAGAACGGGAACAGCGAGTCGGCCGTCGGATCGCGTTCGAGCAGTTCGATCTCGTGGCCGTCCTGATCGCGCGTGAACGCGTACAGGTCGTCGCAGTCGGCCGGGTCGCGGTAGTCGTCGGCCTCGCGCGTCTGGAGCGTCTCCCAGTCGTCGTGGAGGTCGTCGACGCGGACGCAGAGGTGGCCCCAGCCGTCGCCCTGGGTGTAGGATCGCCCGTCGTAGTTGTAGGTCAGCTCGACAGCCATGGCCTCGTCGGCGGCGTCGCGGGGTTCGACGAAGTAGTTCGCGAAGGAGTCGGCCTCCCAGCGCCCGACTTCGTCGTACTCGAACTTCCGGGTCCAGAAGCCGAGCGCGTCGTCGGCGTCCTCGACGCGGATCATCGCGTGGTCGATCGACCACAGCGCGCCCTGATCGGGGTTGCGCTGGACGATCTCGATCTCGTGGCCGTCGGGGTCTGTGACGAAGGCGTAGTGGCCGCCGCAGGAGTCGGGGTCGCGGTAGTCTTCGACGCCCTCGTCCATGAGCTGGTCGTAGTAGTCCTCGAGTTCGCCCTCCGGGACGCGGACGGCGATATGGCCCCACGCGTCGCCGATCTCGACGTCGTCGGTGCCGTGGTTGTGCGTGAGTTCGAGCATCGCGCCGTCGTCGTGCATATTCTCGGGCCCGAGGTAGACGAGGGTGAAATCCTCGCCCTCGTGGCGATCCTTCTCCTCGTAGTCGAGGTGGGTCCGGTACCACTCCAGCGATTCCTCGAGGTCCGAGACGCGGATCATGGTGTGATCGACGATGCCGTCCATGGGCGTCCGTACGCGGTCGCGGCGAAAAAACGTGCCGAAGGCGGTGATCGGTCCGCGAGCGTCGTCGCTCGTCCTACTCGGCCGCTTCGTCGCCGGTGCCTGCACCGCCGTCCGTCGTCGGCCCGCCCTCCGCCGTCGGTCCGACGCGATCCCCGCCGACAGGGGTGCCGTTGGCCGCGACGGGATCGACGCCCTTCCGTCGCGCGTCGAATTCCGAGAGGCCGTAGACCAACACGACGAGGAGGAGGACGCCGATCGGGAGCAGGACGAACGGCGTGACGCGCGTGATGCCCCAGACGGTGATCAGCAACGCCGAGACCAGCCCGACGGTGATCGCGTAGGGCAGTTGCGTGCGAACGTGATCGACGAGATCTGCGCCGGTAAAGGTCGCCGAGAGGACCGTCGTGTCGGAGATCGGCGAACTGTGGTCGCCGAAGATCGAGCCGGAGAAGATCATTCCGACGACGGCGGCGATCATCGTGTGGTCGCCGGTCATCGACCACGCGACGGGGATCGCGATCGGCGTGAGGATGCCCATCGTCCCCCAGGCGGTGCCGGTCGAGAAGGCGATGAACGCCGCGGTTCCGAGGACGACGACCGGCAGCAGTGACGGGGGTAAGGTCTCACCGATCGCGTTTGCGACGTAGACGCCCGTCTCGAGCGCGCCGACGGCCGTGCCGATCCCCCAGGCGAGGACGAGGATCGAGACCGCCGTCAGCATCAGGCCGAAACCGTCGATTGTCGCATCGGTGGACTCGCCGGCGTCCATGACGCCGTAGACCTTCCCGAGGACGAAGCCGGAGGCGACCATGGCGAACGAACCGTAGACCAGCGCCGAGGCGTAATTCGCGTTGATGACCGCGTTGTACAGCGTTTCACCCGGCGCTTCGAGGAATACTGACAACGGATCTGCAGGCAGCCCCGTCCAGAGCGCCGTTCCGAGCGTCACGATCAGCAGAACGACGACGGGTGTGAAGAAACTCGCGAGGCGTGGGTTCTCCGCGTGCGGTTCGCCGAGGTCGCTCTGAACGTCTTGCATCGGCTGCGCATCGTCGCGCGTCACCTTTCCGGTCGACCACGACCGGTGCTCCGCGGTGAGCATCTCACCGTAATCACGACCGGTGAGGACGATGATAAGTACCATGACGATCGCCAGAATGGCGTACATGTTGTACGGGATCGATTCGATGAACACCTCGATCGCGTCGGGATGCTCAGCCAGTCCGAGTTCGTCGTACGCGTCTCGAATTTCGGTTAACTGGAACGCGATCCAGGAGGAAATAACGAGGGTGGCGACGGGCGCGGCCGTCGAGTCGACGATGTAGGACAGTTTCTCTCGAGAGACGTGCATCTCGTCGGAAACGTCCTTGATCGACGAGCCGACGATGGCCGTGTTGGCGTAATCGTCGAAGAACATCGCGAGGCCGAGCAACCAGGCAACGAACGTCGTACTTCGTTGCGTGTGCAACCGTTGCAACGCCCAGTCGCGAACCGCGTAGGAACCGCCCAGGTTCCATATCATAGACACCCCAGCGCCGAGCAGCAACGTGAATACCAGAATTTGCGCGTAGAACCCATCGTCGGCGATGATCCCCGCGACGATCCAGTCGAACGTCGTGAAGATTCCGAAACCGTCGGAGACGACGCCGTCGAGCCACCCGATCGGGTCGCCCAGCGGATCCGGTCCGGCGGCGTACAGGATCGCGCCCGACCAGATGCCAAGAAACAGCGACAGCACCGCTTTTCGCGTGACGATCGCCAGGCCGATCGCCAGCAACGGTGGGAGCAACGATAGTGCGCCAAAGTCTGACATGGGTGCAGGTATCAGTACCGGTTATTATAAGATTATGTGTTCGTTCGTCCTTACTGCGTCGGCGATACGGGCTGAATTTCCTGAGGATCGACTGATCGTCGTCACACATTCGGGGCCATCTCCGGGTGCTTCTGGGCGTCGTCGCGCTGTCGCGAAGGCGGTCCCGTCGGGGAACCGATCCGGTCGCGGACCGCCTGTTTCAGTTCTTCACGCGGTAGCCCCCGGCGATCAGTCCGATACCGAACAGGTAGCCGGCCGCAGTCAGGAGTCTCGGCGGCCAGACGTCCCACGCGTCGAGAGCGAACCGGCCGGTCAGTTCGAACGCGTAGTACGAGCCCTCGTGGTCGTACACCCGGCCGGTCCGGACGGCCCGCGGGTCCGTCGTCCGGACCGTCCCGTTCTCGATCGCGCGGCGCTCGGCGTCGGTGAGCGTCGGCGGCGCGCCGAACCGACGGGGTTCCGACGCCAGGTGCGCGAGCGCCTCGCCGTCGTCCCACGGTGCGAGTCGCATCGCCGGATCGTCCCCTTCGGTGTGGGTCAACTCGTAGAACGTCCCGTTCCAGAAGACGGGATCCGGAGTGGAGTGGCCCGCGACCGGCACTGCCTCCACGCGCTCTCCCTCGGCGAGTTGCTCGACGAGGTAGCACAACTGGTCCGCCTCGACGTCGGTGCACGGAACTCCCTCGAGCGTCGGCACGGGGCCGGTCTCGTCGAACTGGGCGTAGGTCGCGGTGACGCCGTCGTCCCCCGGTTCGAGCTCGACGGCGGTGTAGCGGTACTCGGGCCCGTCGGCGACCGCCGGGCCGGGCAGGACCAGCGGCGTCGCGATCAACACGGCGATGCCGACGACGAGGGCCACCGACGGCCCGTATCGCTCCAGCGCGTCTGGGGAGGACATCACCGGCCCTTGACAAAGGTGACAGATAAAATTACTCTTCTCGCGGCGGACCGGCCGCCCGGGTGCGGACCGATCACCGTCGAAGAATCAGCTTCAGGACGTCCTCGTCCTCGAGGACGTGGTCGGTGCCGACCTGCTGTTCGTCGTGGGTTGCGCTCGGCCCGGAGACGCGTGCAAAGCGAAACCGCGCTTCCATTTCGCCGCCGAGTTTCTCGATTGCCTCGCCGATCGTGGTGCCCCGTTCGACGACGAGGGGTTCCTCCCGGTCGACGCCGCGACCGGGTTTGTCCATGTAGACGCGGATGAGCCCGAGGTTCTCCCAGATGCGGTCTTTGAGCGCGTCGAGACCCTTCTCCTGCTCGGCGCTGATGAACGTCACCTCGTCGGGATCGAGGCCGCGTTCGCGGAGTTGCTCGTCGACGGTCTCCTTGTAGTTGGGTTCGATGAGGTCGACCTTGTTGACGCAGGTGATCGAGGGGATGTACTCGCGATTGTCCATGAGGCCGTCGACCAGCCGATCGATGGTGACGTTCTCCTGGAGGTTGACGACGGCGTTGACGTAGCCCTGATCGCGGAGAACGTCCTTGATCGTCTCCTCGTCGAGGTCCTGCTCCGCGCTCGAGGTGATCTTGATGCCGTCTTTGATCTTCGGGCGCACCGTCACCCGCGGGGGCTCCTCGTCGACGCGGATGTTGATGTCGTACAGCTCCTCCCGGAGGCGGTCGTACTGCTCGATCTCGAACACCGAGAGCATGAAGACGATCAGATCCGCGTTGCGGACGACGGCGAGGACCTGCTTGCCGTCGCCCTTCCCCGTCGCCGCACCCTCGATGAGCCCCGGGACGTCGAGCAGCTGGATGTTCGCCCCGCGGTGGTTCAGCATGCCCGGGTTGACGTCGAGAGTGGTGAACTCGTAGGAGCCCGTCTCGCTCTCAGCGTTGGTCAGGGAGTTCAACAGCGAGGACTTGCCGACGCTCGGGAAGCCGACCAGCGCGACGGTCGCGTCGCCGTGTTTCTCGACGGAGTAGCCGGGACCGCCGCCGGAGCCGGATTGCTGTTTCTCGAGTTTCTCCTTTTTCTCCGCGAGTTTCGACTTCAGCCGTCCGATGTGGGCCTCCGTCGACTTGTTGTAGGGCGTCTCGGCGATCTCCTCTTCGATCTCGCGGATCTCCTCCTCGAGCCCCATGCGTTCATAGGTGGCCGGTCGCGTCGAAAAACCCTTTCCATGCGCGTCGATGCGGTCGGCCTGCCGACCGGCCGACGCCCCGGGTATCGCCGAACGTGACTCTCGGAGTTCGACGCCCCCTGCCGCCCGGTCATCCGACTCGTCACCACCGGATGGCGCTGATATTCGGCTCCGGTCGCGCTACCCGTCACGCCACCACTGGAAACGGCGATCGGTACGTATAAACGCACGGTGGCGAAACGGTGAGGCATGCCCGACGCGTCGATGTTGCGCGACAGCACACAGATCGTCGTCCCCCGGGAGACGATCGACCGGCTGGAGTCGCAACTCGACGACCGGTTTACCGTCACGATCGTCGAGGAGTCGGACTCGACCTGCCGGATCATCGGCAGTCCCGTCGTGATCAAAGACGTTTCGGAGTACCTCTCGACGCGCGGCGTCGCGCTTCGGTGACCGCGTTCGACACGGCTCGATTTCTCACGGTATTTCCGAGCGCGGAGCGCCGATATCGGCCGTAATCCGCGGCTCGACCGACGGGCGGACCGACACGACGCGATCGCTCGCGGACTCTCCGGGGGCTTTTTGCCGTCCGGTCCCAAGTGCGCGTCGTGAACGAAGCGGCGATTTCGACCGGGTGCGAGCCGATCGACGAGCTCCTCGGCGGCGGGTTCGAGCGCGGTACGGTGACGCAGCTGTACGGCCCGCCGGCCGCGGGCAAGACGAACCTCGCGCTCGCCGGCGCCGTCGAGGCCGCGGCCGACGGCGGGACGGTCGTCTACATCGACACGGAGGGGCTGTCGGTCGACCGGTTCGACCAGCTCCTCTCGGCGCGCGTCGACGGCGACGCCGACGACGTGGCCAACGTCGAGTCGATCGCCTCCCGGATCGTCATCGAGGAGGCGCTCGACTTCTCGGAGCAAGCGGAAGCCGTCCGCGACGCCGAGGAGTTCGCCGACCGGGCGGACCTGATCGTCCTCGACAGCGCGACGGGGTTCTATCGCTTGGAGCGCGGCGGTGACGAACACGCGGGAGACGCGTTGCGCCAGGTGACCAGTCAGATCACCCACCTCCTCTCGCTCGCACGAAAACACGAGATCGCCGTCGTCATCACCAACCAGGTCTTCGCCGATCCGGACGCCAACCGGACCCGGGCGCTCGGCGGCAACACGCTCGATCACTGGACGGGCACCATCGTGCGAATCGATCGCTTTCGCGGCGGCAATCGCCGCGCCACGCTCGAAAAGCACCGGGCCAAACCCGAAGGCGACTCGGTCCAGTTCCGGATCACGTCGGCGGGCCTTCGCGGCGGCGACTCCGCCCCGCACCCGTAATTTCCGTCGGACGCCGACAGCGCCCTTCAGGGCGCGGCGGATGTCATAGTTCGTTCAGCTTCCGGAGGAGCTGGCCGCGGTACTCCTCGTCGCTCTGGATGCCCTTCAGTTCGAGGACGTTGCGCTCGAGTTTGTCGAGGGCGACGCGGAAGGCGTTCTCGGCGCCGTACCCCTCGCCGGAGCCGGCGACCTGGCTCTTGTTGGTGCGCAGGCGGATCTGACACCGGATGAGCGGCTGGCCGCGGAGCTTCTCCTTGTGCTCGTGAAACCGGACGTGGGCGTGGTGGACCTGCATCTTCGCATACTTGTCCGCCACCTGTTCGATGCTCTCGACGACGTCCGCCCGGCTCATCGCCCCCAGCTGGGAGATGTTCGTGATCTGGACGTCCATCTGGTCCTCCTCGGTGTAGGTCAACGCCCGCAGGACGTCCGTCTTCGTGATCACGCCGCTGATCTGGCGGTCGTCGTCGCTCGGCGTGACGACGAGGCCGGCGTAGTCGTACTCGAGCATCGACTCGACCGCCTCGCGGACGGTCGTCGCCGGCGTCGTCGTCTCGACCGGGCTGTTCATGATGTCGTAGATCGGGACGTCGAGCATGCGCTCGTTGTCGCCGACGCGGTCGCCCTGGGTCATCCGCTGGTTCTTCCTGATGACGAAGTCGGCGATGTCGTGGGTGGTCACCATGCCCGTCAGGAGGCCGCTCTCGTCCAGAACGGGGAGCCGGGAGATGCCGTGTTCTCGCAGTTGATTGATCGCCTTGCCGATCCCGTCGTCCTCGGTGACGGTGATCGCGTCCTCGGTGTAGACGTCGGCGACGGTGATCGCGTCCAGGTTGTCCAGTACCGCTTCGAGGATCGCGTCGTCGGTGATCGCCCCCCAGAGGTCGCCGTTCTCGAAGACGGGCGCGATCTTCGCGTTGCTCTCGATGAGGATCCGCGCCGTCTCGCGTACGTCTTCGTCGCGCTCGACGGTCGGTGCCGGCGCCGACCGGCTCGGCTTGAGCAGCGACGAGACCTTCGCGTCGTCTTCGACGTGACTCTGGAGCACCTCCCGCTCGCTGATGACGCCCTCGTACTCGCCGTCGTCGGTGACGATGATCCCCTTGGGGTTGCCGTTCTCGAACGACGACCGAATCTTCCCCATGCGCGTCCCGACGTCGACCTCCAGGTACTCCGGAGTCGCGATGTCAGCAATATTCATCGGTCTGTTCGATCCTTCCGTCCGGACGGTAATCAACATATTGCCCTCTTCCAGGCCCGAGGGAACGGGATGAATCCCCGGCGACCGTCCCGACGCAGGACTGGCGGGTCGACGGCTGTCGGTTGCTGACCGCTGCCAGCTGGCCGATCGTCGGGATTCCGGCACCCGGAGCCAGCGGCGAATCACTCGTCCCGACGCGCCCGGGTGGAGCCCACCGTTTTCACGCTCGCCGTCGAACGTGCGCTATGGGAACCGACGCGGAACTCCCGGGCGCGGTGCCCGACATCGGCCGTTTCGGTCGGTACACGTACCTCGTGACGGAACTGTTCTGGGGCGCGATCGCGTTCTCGTTGCTTCGACGGGCCGGGGCCCTCCGTCGCGCGGCGATCACGATCGTCGCGCTCTACCCGATCGCCTACCTCTGGGATCGCTACACGCTCGCCGTCGGCGTTTTCAGCATCGAGCTCAGGACGGGGATCGACGTCGCGGGCATTCCGCTCGAAGAGCACCTCTTCATGGCGGTCGTTCCCGGGCTCGTCCTGGGGATCTACGAGACGGTGTTCGGCCCGCCGGCGCGTCGGGACAGCCGGCGCCTACCCGATCGGTAACCGGGTCGAACGGGTGTAACAGACGTTCACTACGGACTGTAAGCGCTCCCGACGACCCACAGGCCAATATACGCCGACTCCCTAGGGCTATTCGGATGGTCTCGTCGAGCGCGACCCCGACGCGCGATCGACCGCCGAACCGAGATCGAGGCGTTCTCGGCGTCCTTCGAGCGCTGTTGACGCTCGCGATCGTCGCACTGCTCGCGGCGAGCATCGTGGTGCTGGCCCCCGGCGTCGTCGAGGAGGTCCTCGACGTGCGGACGCCGATCGAGACGGAGGCGCCGCCACCGGCCGGCGAACGAACCCCGGCGGTCAGACACGCGCAGGACCCGGCGAACTCGACGTACGACGCGGACACCCGGATTCGAAGCGACCACGTCGAGGACTTCATCCACCACGAGGTCAACGAGATCCGATCCGAGCGCGGACTCGAACCCCTCGACTGGGACGCCCGGATCGCGTCCGTCGCCAGGGCCCACAGCGCCGACATGGCGGCGCGCGAGTACTTCGCCCACGAGAACCCGGACGGGCAGAGTCCGCTGGATCGCTTTCAGACGACCGGCGACTACTGCCGACGGTACGGCGAGAACATCGCCCAGAGCTGGGTCGATCGACCCGTCCGACTCGACGACGGCGACGTCGAAACCTACGAAACCGCCGAGGCGGCGGCGCAGGGCCTCGTCGAGCAGTGGATGAACTCGCCGCCCCACCGCGAGGCGATCCTCTCCTCGAACTGGGACCGGGCCGGCGTCGGCGTCTACCTCACCGGCTCGGGGAAGATCTACGCGACGCAGAACTTCTGCACCGAGTGGTGATCGGTCGGTTTCCCGGTCCGTCGGCCGCCAGGCTGCTGTGCTTCGGCGGCTGCGAGCGGGAGGGGAACCTTTCAGGAGTGCCGCCGTAGGTGTCCCATGGTCGTACAGACGGGGCTGGCCGTCTACCGGATCGCGTCCGACCGCGAGATCACGCTCCTCGCGGCGGCGTTCGCCTACTACGCGTTCGTCTCGATAATCCCGCTCGTGCTGCTGGCGCTGGTCGTCGGATCGATCGTCGGCGGCGAGGAGCTCGCCGCCAGGCTCGTCCAGCAGGCCGGCGATGCGATGCCCGAAGCGGGTGAACTCCTCCTCACGGACGCGCTGGCGGCCGAAGCGGGCCGCGCGCAGGCGACCGTCGTCGCCGTGCTGGTCGGCGCGTGGGGCGGGCTGAAAGTGTTTCGCGGCCTCTCGATCGCCTTCGATCGGATCTACGGTTCGGACGTCGAGAAGTCGTTCGCCCGCCACCTCGTCGATGGGCTTGCTACCCTGGTCACCGTCGCCGGCGGCCTGGCGCTGATGGTCGCGATCGGCTACTTCATCGGCGTCACCGCCGCCTCCGTGCCGTTCGGCCGGGTCGTCGGGTGGATCGGCCTCCTCGCCGGGCTCGTGCTGGTTTTCCTTCCGATCTACTACGTCATGCCGCCCGTCGACATTTCGGTTCGATCGGCCGTTCCTGGCGCCGTCTTCGCGGCGGTCGGCTGGACGCTCCTCCAGTTCGGCTTCCAGCTCTACGCCGCCAACGCCGCCCAGTACGAGGCCTACGGCGCCGTCGGCGGCGTGCTGTTGCTCGTGACCTGGCTCTACCTCGCGGGCATCGTCATCCTGTTCGGTGCGGTGATCAACGTGGTCGTCACCGACGAGTTGCGCACCACCGACGGCGGCGCCGTCGTGGCGGCCGGCGGCGACTGACTGTTCGGACGCGGACGAGGTCGACACCGACCCGCGCCGGCGCTCACTCCAGGCCGGCGTCGAGCAGGTCGCGCCGGATCGCGACTCCGAGGCCCATGAGCCCGAGCCCGATCACCAGCAACGCGCCGGACTGCCACGTCAGTAACCCGAACAGCCCGTCGAGGAGCAACTCCACGAATCGTAACACGGGTTCCGGCCCGTCGGCCGAGGCGATGGTGTCCGCGACGGTGCTGCCCCCGACCGAGGCGGCGACCAGCCCGACGCCGCCGACGAGGGCTGACAGGAGGCCGACGACGATCGCGGCGGTCGACGTCGGGAAGAGATAGGCGACGACGCCGGCGGTCACCAGTCCGAGGATCGGCAGCACGAGCGTGAGCGTGTCGGCCGTCGTGGTCGCCGTTTGCGCCGTCTCCATCGAGCGGACCTGCTCCTCGCCGATCTCCTCAGTCAAGTCGATGGTATCGGGCAGTTCCTCGTCGAGCCGGGTTTCGAGTTCCTCGACGGCGGCCGTCCTGACCGACTCCATCGCCCCGTCGATTTGTGCCGTGTACTCCTGGTACTCCACCGCGCCGGTCATCGCGTCGACCCAGGCGGTGCCGATCGTCCGAACCGGCGGTTCGAACGCCGGCTCGATCGCGCCCTCCTCGACGGCCTGATCGATCTGTTGATTTAGCTTGTCGTGCATCTCCGACCGGATTTCGTCGCGGCGCTGCTCGTACGCCTGCTCGGCCTGTTCGTCCGTCATCGGATACGGCGACTCCTCCTGAATCCGATCTTTCATCTGTTCCTCGAAGCGCTCCCGATGGTGGAGAAATTGCGACTCGTTTTCGGCCATCTCCGGGACGACGACGGCCGGGTCCATCTCGAGGTCCTCCGGTGCGAGTCCCTCGAACTGGTCCGCCACGTCCGCCAGTTCGAGTTCGTCGATGTTGTCGTCGACCGATTCGACGATGCCCGTCTTTACCGGCGTGGCGTCCACTTCGAGCCGAAGTTCGTCTGCCTCGCCGTGGAGGTAGGCGTAGAGTCGCTCCAAATTCGCCTCGATCTCGGACTGGACGTGCTCGCTCGAAATCGCGTCGGAGACGAGTTCCTCACTCGAGATTTCGATCGGATACTCCGTTTGGTCGACGTCGACCTGGCCCTCGAGTTCGGCTCGCAACTCGGCGGTGATCTCCTCGTGGAGCTCGGCCTCCTCGGCCGTGTCGGCCGCGTACTCCGCATCCATCACCGTCTGATCGGCGGCCAACAACACGTTCGAGGACAGCACGGCCGCGAAGAACACCAGCCCGAGGACGCCCAGGATGACGACACGCATCACATTCACGACACATGGATGGACGCCACCGCACATAAGCGCTGTTGCCGATCCGTCATCCGTGCTCGAATTCGAGCGGTTCACACCCGTCGCGGCCCCGCCGGCCGTCGTCAGTTCGCGTGGCGAAACGCCCCTTCCACCGGTTCGGAACCATGCCACCTACCGTGGATGTTTGACAGGTCTGGATTACAACCGAGACGCTCCCCGTTTTCCCTCGACGAATGTCGTTTCGTCAGCGAAGGGGGCAGGTTTGAACTGAAGGAAGACAGTCCTGCTCACTCGCTTCGCTCGTTGCGCGGGCTGTGTCTTCCAGGGTTCAAATCTGCCGTCACAATTTTCGAGCGACGTGCTCGTCGCTCTGCTCCTCGCATGTTGTCGCTCGAAAAGTGGGTTGGGGCAGATTTGAACTGCCGGCCTCCTCCATGTCAAGGAGGTGTCATAACCAGACTAGACCACCAACCCGTCTGGCCCGCCTCGCGCCGCACTCGTTCGTTGCCCGCCCCCGTAATTGAAGGTTTCGAATCGGACGGTGGGTGTGAGTCGACCCCACTCCGGGGACGGCGCGCTCCGACAGGGTTAAGTCGATGTACTCATTTGGCCATTGTAAGACAGAAGCGTACGTTGGTGACTCTGAATGAAAGCACACGTCGAACGCGTCACGGACGGAACGGATCTCACCCAGTCACAGGCCAGAGCCGCGGCCACCGACATCTTCGAGGGGGCCACGGACGCCCAGATCGGCGCCCTGCTCGCCGGCCTCCGGGCGAAGGGCGAGACGGAGGCGGAGATCGCCGGCTTCGCGGAGGGGATGCGGGCGGCGGCGAACACGATCGATCCCGACCGCCGACCGCTGGTCGACACGTGCGGGACGGGCGGGGACGACTACGACACAATCAACGTCTCGACGACGAGCGCGATCGTCGCGGCGGGGGCGGGCGTCCCGATCGCCAAGCACGGCAACGCGGCGGTCTCGTCGTCCTCGGGTAGCTCGGACGTGCTGGACGCCGTCGGGGTCGACCTCGAGACCGATCCCGACGCGGTGGAGGCCGCGATCGAGCGCGACGGCATCGGCTACCTGCACGCGCCCGCGTTCCACCCGGCGATGAAGGCCGTCAGCGGCCCGCGATCGGAACTCTCGATGCGGACCATCTTCAACGTTCTCGGCCCGCTGACCAATCCAGCGGGCGCGGACGCGCAAGTCGTCGGCGTCTACGATCCGGACCTGGTTCCCGTCCTCGCGAACGCCCTGTCCCGGATGTCCGTCGAGCGCGCGCTCGTCGTCCACGGCGACGGGACCGACGAGATCGCCATCCACGGCCCGACGCGGGTTGCGGAGGTCGCCGGTGAAGCCGTCGAGAGCTACGAACTCACCCCCGACGATCTCGGATTGGCGCGATCGCCGATCGATGCGATCGCCGGCGGCTCGCCCGCGGAGAACGCGGCCGACCTCGAGGGGATCGTCGCTGGCGCCGTCGAGGGCGCCAAACGCGACGTCATCCTCGCGAACGCCGGCGCGGCGATCTACGTCGGCGGCGAGGCCGAGACCCTCGAGGGCGGCGTCGATCGCGCCCGCGAGGCCATCGAGGGCGGCGACGCGGCGGCGACGCTCGACCGACTCCGCGGCGAGGCGACGAGGACGGTCGGATGACCCGCGTGAAGATCTGCGGCGTGACGACCGAGGCGGACTTGGAGACGGCCGTTGACGCCGGCGCGGACGCGGTGGGCTTCGTCAGCGAGGTGTCCGTCGACTCCCCGCGAGCGATATCCATCGATCGCGTCGCGAGCCTCGTCGCGGCGACGCCGCCGATGGTCACCTCAGTACTCGTGACGATGGCCGACGTCGACCGGACGATCGAACTCGTCGACGCGGCGGAACCGGACGTCGTCCAGGTCCACGGGGAGCAAACGCCGGGGGACCTGGCGTACCTGCGGTCGAAGGTGAACGCGCAGGTCGCGCTCGCGATCGACGCCGACGCGGTCGAGACCGCGACCCGGTACGAGGAGTTGGTCGACGCCCTCGTGGTCGACTCGGTCGACGAGTCGGGCGCGGGCGGAACGGGCGAGACCCACGACTGGGGTCGAACCCGCCAGGCGGTGGCGTCGCTCTCGACGCCGGTCGTGCTGGCCGGCGGGCTCACGCCGGGCAACGTCGCGGCCGCGGTTCGAGCGGTCGAACCCTTCGCCGTCGACGTCTCGAGCGGGGTGGAAGCGACGGGCGGACGCAAGGACGCCGACGCGGTCCGGTCGTTCACCGAGAACGCGAACACCGCCCGCACCGGGGCCGACGCCGTGGAGGTCTGACGGATGGACGCCGTCGCACCGGATCTCGACCGAGCCACGTTCGTCGACCTGGCGGGCGAGGCCGGAGACCGACCGGTCGTCGTCCGGACCGAGTTCGCCCTCGACGCCGATACGACGCCGCTCTCGGCCTACGCCGCCCTCACCGGCCGGACGGCGAATCCCGACGCGGAGCCAGCCGACTCCGGTTCCGGCGCGCCTTCCGGCGGCTCGCACACGGGGTCGGACGGGAAGTTGGCTGCGGCCGAGTACGCGTTCCTGCTCGAGAGCGCGGAGAAGACGGCCTCCAGCGATCCGGACGGCGCGTTTCGTCCCGGCGGCGGCGATCCCGAGCGCCACGCGAGGTACTCCTACGTCGGCTACGATCCGGCGGCCGTCGTCACCGTCGCGGACGGCGAGCGGACGGTCGAGTCGCTGTCCGCGGCCGTCCCCGCGGGCCTCCTCGTGGGCTCGTCCGACGGCGACGTCTTCGACTCCCTCCGGGCGTCCCTGCCCGCGGTTCGCCTCGAGAATTTCCCGGATCGGGAGCGCCAGCACTTCGACGGCGGCCTCGTCGGCTTTCTGGCCTACGACGCGGTCTACGACTGCTGGCTCGACGAGGTCGGCCTCGACCATCCGGATACTCGCGTCCCCGACGCGCAGTTCTTGCTGACGACGAAGACGCTGGCCTTCGACGAGCACGACGGGACGGTGTCGCTGGTCTGTACGCCGATCGTCGGCCCGGACGACGACCCCGGAGCGGTCTACGACGCCCTCGCCGACGAAGCCGAACGCGTCGTCGAGACGCTCTCGGACGCTCGCGATCCCGACACCGGCGGCTTCGTTCGGCGGGACGAGACGGCCGGCTCGCGCGAGCGATACGAGTCGATCGTCGAGGAGGCGAAGGAGCGCGTCCTCGACGGCGAGATCTACCAGGGCGTTCTCTCGCGCTCGCGCGAACTCGCCGGCGAGGTCGACCCGCTCGCGCTCTACCGATCGCTCCGGGCGGTCAACCCGTCGCCGTACATGTACCTGCTCGCCCACGGCGACCGCACGGTCGTCGGCGCGAGCCCGGAGACGCTCGTCTCGGTCCGGGGTCGCGAGGTCGTCGCCAATCCGATCGCGGGGACGTGTGCGCGCGGGCAGAGCCCGGTCGAGGACCGGCGACTGGCCGGCGAACTGCTGGCCGACGACAAGGAGCGCGCCGAGCACACGATGCTCGTCGACCTGGCGCGAAACGACGTGCGCCGCGTCGCAGAGCCCGGCTCCGTCCGCGTCGCCGAGTTCATGAACGTCCTCAAGTACAGTCACGTTCAGCACATCGAGTCGACGGTGACGGCCCACCTCGCGGCCGACGCGGACGCGTTCGACGCGACGCGGGCCGCCTTCCCGGCTGGGACCCTCGCCGGCGCGCCCAAGATCCGCGCGATGGAGCTCATCGACGCCTTCGAGGACGACCCCCGCGGGCTCTACGGCGGCGGCGTCGGCTACTACTCCTGGGGCGGCGACGCCGACGTGGCGATCGTCATCCGCACGGCGACCATCGCGCGCGGCGGCGCGAGCGCCGTCGACGGGCTGGACGAGGCGGCCGAGGACGACGACCTCGTCACCGTCCGTGCGGGGGCCGGCATCGTCGCCGACAGCGACCCCGCGGCGGAGTACGAAGAGACCGAAGCGAAGATGGACGGCGTCCTGACCGCGCTCGAACGGATCGAGTCGACCGACGCCGGAGACGCAGACGTCGGAGGTGGCGACGCGGGCAGGAGGGACGGCGGTGCAGGCGAGCGAGCGAGCGACGCGGACGAGCGTGATGGGGATGCGGGTAGCGGGGGCGATGACGCGGACGAGATGGACGCCGACGCGCCGTCGAACACGGCGGAGGTGTCGCGATGAGCGCCGTCGATGCCCCGGCTGACGGGCCGGGACGGCCCCACGTCTGCGTCGTCGACAACTACGACTCGTTCACCTACAACCTGGTCGAGTACGTCAGCGGCCACGCCTCGACGGACGTCCTGACGAACACGGCCTCGCTCGCGGCGATTCGGGAGACGAACCCCGACGCGATCGTCGTCAGTCCCGGGCCCGGGCATCCGGAAAACGAGCGCGACGTGGGCGTCAGCACCGCGGTCTTCGAGGAGCTGGGTCCCGAGATTCCGACGCTCGGCGTCTGTCTCGGCCTGGAGGCGGCCGTCTACGCCTACGGCGGGTCGGTCGGGCGTGCCCCGGAACCGGTCCACGGAAAGACGTCACCCGTCGAACACGACGGCCGCGGCGTCTTCGACGGCCTCGAATCGGGCCTGCCGGCCGGCCGGTACCACTCGCTGGTCGCGACCGAGGTCCCGGACTGTTTCGAGGTGACGGCCACGACCGACCACGCGGGCGAGGAACTCGTGATGGGGATTCGCCACCGCGAGCACCCGATCGAGTGCGTGCAGTTTCACCCGGAGAGCGTCCTCACCGGCTTCGGGCACGACCTGATCGCGAACTTCCTCGCGACGCGGTAAGGCGCGAGACCGGCGCATCCGGCTCTCGGCACACGCGTTCGTCACCCCAGATAGCCGACGGCGACCAGCGCCCCGAGGACGATCGCGCCGACGAGGGCCAGGCGGACGGCCAGTCCGACGACGAATCGCACGACGGCGATCGTCGCGAGGGCGGCGAGCGCGACCAGGCCGCCGAGCAGGATCGGCGAATCGGACGCGAGCGTCTGGATCCCGTCGACGAGCGGCGCGGGGTCGAGCATACCACGCTCTGATGGCTGTACTTCCCTACTGGTTTCCATCGATTGTCACGATCGGCTTCGCGAGCGACGCGCCAAATCGGGGACGTTTACCTGCAGGGGCTCGAAGCGACTGCTATGACCACGCCGACGGCGCTCGACGCGGTCGACGGACCGCGCGCGATCGACACGCACGCTCACCAGCCGACGAGCGAGTTCCTCCACGACGCGGGCGGGCAGATGATGCGGGATGCGGCCGACCGGTTCGGCGCCGACCTGGAGACCGACACCTACGAGAACATGGTCGCCGAGTACCGCGAGGCGGGCGTCAGTCGGGCCGTGCTGCTGGGCTGGGACGCCGAGACGAACACCGGGAATCCCCCGGTCCCGAACGACTACGTCGCCGAGGTTCGCGACGAGTACGACGACTTCTTCATCGGCTTCGGCTCCGTCGACCCGCTCAAGGACGATTGCGTCGAGGAGGCGATCCGCTGCGTGGCGGATCTCGACCTCTCGGGATTCAAGTTCCAGCAGATCGCGCAGGGGTTCGATCCGTCCGACCCGGCTCACGAGGAGCTCTTTTCGACCATCGAGGACCTCGGCGTACCGGTCGTCTTCCACGGCGGGAACTCGACGCTCGGCGCCTGCTCGGCCGGCGGTCGCGGCCTCAAGGTCAAGTACGGCAACCCGATGCTCATCGACGACGTCGCCGCCGACCACCCCGACCTCCAGATCCTCATCGCCCATCCCGCGTTCCCCTGGGAGAAAGAACAGCTCGCGATCTGTCAGCAGAAGGGCAACGTCTACATGGACCTCTCGGGCTGGATGCCCCGGTACATCGACGACCAGGTGATGCACTACGCGAAGACGCTACTTTCGGACAAGGTCATGTTCGGCACCGACTACCCGATGATCGAACCCGAGCCGTGGCTCTCGCAGTTCGGCGAGCTGGATATCTCCGAAGACGTGCAGCGAAAGATACTCTGGGAGAACGCGGAGGAGTTCTTCGGATTGTAACGAGACGGAATTCGTTCTGGGTCTGGAACTGCTAGACGACGGAACGGCCGCCCGCCGTCGCGACCGACACTGATCGTGAGACCACTGTCGGAAATCGGTATCTGGGACGACCTGGTTCACTTTCACTTCGCTTTGGATACCGTTAAGAGTGATACCGTCCAAGCGGGTGATGAGGCGAGGGACGCTACAGGGATGGGACACGTACCCCACTAACGACCCAGCGGCAGCGCTATCATTCAACCTGATTTTCAGTACAGCAACCGTACTTGTAGTTAGAGTTTTTTGTGTTTGTCGATTTCTGACGTCTACCTTTTAACCTTTGTAGCTTCGGAGACTACATTCTCCTACCACTCCAAAACGAGTCGGCAGGTGTGTAGGAACATATGAAATTCACAGAACCGATACTTTAATGCAGTAGCTACTATACCCATTGGGCGTCTTCAACCATGCAAGTGAGTACCCGGTCCGACTGTAGAATCGCCCCCCGGAGCCACACAGGAGGGGTCTGCGCATGAGCGAGTCCGAGCGCGCGGTCGACGAGATCACGCTCCCCGTCAAGCGCACCGAAGGCGAGACGCTCGAAGATCGCCTGACGGACAACGCCTACGAGAACATCCTTCCCGCGCGCTACCTGCGCAAGGACTCGAACGGCGAGTTGATCGAGAGCCAGGAGGACCTCTTCGAGCGCGTCGGCGAGAACATCGCGCTGGCCGAGGCGGTCTACGAGGCGGACAACCAGGACGTCGAGATCACGGTCACCCCCGACCAGCTCAAGCCCGATCACCCCCGCCGGGACGAGCTGGCCGCTGACGTCTTTGGCGCCGGAACGACCGTCGACGACGACGTCGAGACCACCCTCACCGAGCACAACGTCAACAAGTTCGCCTACGAGACGATCGTCCCCGAACTCCCCGCGTCGGTCCGCGAGCACGTCGAGGACGTCGCGGAGACGTTCATCGAAGGCATGGAGCGCCTCTCGTTCATGCCGAACTCGCCGACGCTGATGAACGCGGGCGACGAACTCCAGCAGCTCTCCGCGTGTTTCGTCATGAGCCCGGACGACGACCTCTCGGACATCCACGAGACGGCCAAGAAGGCCGCGGAGGTCTTCCAGTCCGGCGGCGGCGTCGGCTACGGCTTCTGGCAGCTGCGGCCGTACGGCGACTCGGTCGGCTCGACCGGCGGCATCGCGTCGGGTCCGATCACCTTCATGCGGACGTACGACCAGCTCTGTGAGACCATCGCCCAGGGCGGGACCCGCCGAGGCGCCCAGATGGGCATCATGCGCGTCTCGCACCCGGACGTCGTCGAGTTCATCCACGCGAAGAACAAGGACGTCTCGCTCGCGCACACGCTTCGTCTCAACGACCCCGACGACTACACCTACACCACCTTCTCCGAGGCCCTGGAGGAGGCCCGCGACCTCATCGACGAGGACGGCCGGGTCCCCAAACACCTGCGAAACGCCGTCGAGGGCCACCTGTCGAACTTCAACATCTCCGTCGGCGTCACCGACGACTTCATGGACGCCGTCCGGAACGGCGAGGAGTACACGTTCACCAACCCGCGGACCGAGGAGCCACACGTCGCCACCGAAGAGACCAAGGAGATGTACTCGCGGTACGATCTCGGCGAGCACGTCGAGGTCGGCGAACCCCTCTCCGTGCCCGCCGAACTCGTCTGGGAGCGCATCGTCGAGGGCGCCCACGAGAACGGCGAGCCCGGCGTGATCTACCTCGAACGGGTGAACAAGGAACACTCCTTCGACGTCGAAGAACACCCGGAACATAGAATAAAAGCGACTAACCCCTGCGGCGAGCAACCTTTGGAAGAATTCGAGGCCTGTAATCTCGGACACATCAACCTCAGTACGCTCGCCGCGTCGGATTCTCCGGACTGGCGCGTCTGGTCGGATCGCCACGCCGACGAGTACGAAAGCCGAGAGGCGGCGATCGACGCCTTCCTGCAGGAGGCGATCGACTTCGAGGAGTTCGACGAGCGCATCGAGTACGGCACGCGCTTCCTCGAGAACGTCGTCACCATGTCGGACTTCCCGGTCGAGGAGATCGAGGAGACGGTCCGCGATATGCGCAAGATCGGCCTCGGCATCATGGGCCTGGCCCAGCTGTATGTCCAGCTCGGCGTGCGCTACGGCAGCGACGAGGGCAACGAGATCGCTCGTCAGCTGTTGACCCACATCAATCACGAGGCCAAGTGGACCAGTCACGAACTGGCTCTCGAGCGGGGCTCGTTCAACGACTGGGACGACTCGAAGTACGCCGATCCCCAGGCGTATCGGGACTGGTTCGAGCACCAGACCGGCCTGGCGGCCGAGAAGTACCCGGACGGCTTCCCGATTCGGAATCACAACGTGACGACGATCGCGCCGACGGGGACGACCTCGATGGTCGGCAACACGACCGGCGGCTGCGAGCCGATCTACAACGTCGCCTACTACAAGAACGTCACCGACGACGTCCAGGGCGAGGAGATGCTCGTCGAGTTCGACGACTACTTCCTACGGACACTGGAGGCCAACGACGTCGACGTCGAGGCCGCGAAACGGGAGGCCCAGGAGCAGATGGCGAACAACGAGTTCGACGGCGTCGAGGGGCTCGACACCGTCCCGGACGCCATCGGCGAACTGTTCGTCATCACGTCGGACCTCTCCGCGAAGGAACACGCCGCGGTCCAGTGTGCCTGCCAGGCGGGCGTGGACTCGGCCATCTCCAAGACGGTCAACGCGCCCAACGACTCCACGCTGGAAGACGCAAAGGAGGTCTTCGAGTGGGTCTACGAGAATGGCGGCAAGGGCGTCACCTACTACCGCGACGGCACCCGATCCAAGCAGGTACTCACGACGCGGGCGGACAACGCGGAGTTCGCCGACGAGGACGAGGCCGCCGAGGTCATCGTCGAGCAGATCCGCGAGGTCTTCGGCGGTCTGGAGGCCTTCCTCGAGAGCGATGACGTCCGGGCCGTCGCCGAGGAGGAACTCTCCTCGCTACTTGCCGGCGAAGTCGACTACACCGAGAAACGCCCGCGACCCGACGCGCTGCAGGGCGTCAGCCAGCGCATCGACACCGGCTACGGCAAGGTCTACGTGACCATCAACGAGGATCCGGAGACGCAGGAGCCGTTCGAGCTCTTCGCGAACATCGGCCACTCGGGCGGCTTCACCAACTCCTTCACCGAGGCGCTCGCGAAGGTCATCTCGACGGCGCTGCGAAGCGGCGTCGATCCCCACGAGATCGTCGACGAACTCTGCGGGACGCGCAGCCCGAAGGTCGCCTGGGACAAGGGCGAGCAGATCCAGTCCATCCCGGACGCGATCGGGACGGCCATGCGACGCTACCTCGACGACGAGATCGACAAGCCGTATCCGAAACAGCAGACGCTCGGCGAGACCGCCGACGAGATTGCGCCCGACGCCGACGCCCGATCGCCGGCCGTCGAACACGACGGTCCGGAGACGGACGGCGGGGCCGCGACGCGAGGGACGAACGCGACCCAGGACCTGATCGACGCGGGCGAGTCGCCGGAGTGTCCCGACTGCGGGTCGCTCTCGCTGTACTTCTCGGAGGGCTGTAAGACCTGCGAGTCCTGCGGCTGGAGCGAGTGCTGACGCGGGGACGCTCCGACATTCGGAGAACGGTACCGCCGAAACCCATTCGACCGTCCTCTCGCGTGAGCTCTGTTTGACGAGTAAGCAGGCTACTGTGCATTCATGCGATCACCGGTTCCGACGCGCGCCAGTGACTCCAGACGTGCTCGAACTCGCACTGCTGTTCTTCGTCGTCGCGATCGTCGCGGCGGTGTTCGGCGCGGGTGGCATCGCTGGCGTCTCGATGGCGATCGCGACGTGGCTGGTCCTAGTGTTCCTGGTCCTGGCCGTCATCTCGCTGCTGTCGTGAGGTTGCTCCCGTCGACAGCTACTTGTCGACGCGACCCGCTGGCCCACTCGAAGCGATGGCCGACCGATCCGAACCGCCGCGGCGCGTCGAAACGTCGACCGGCCCACCCTGTCCGCACTGCGAGGCGGGCATGTACAAGCGCCACTGCAAGTACGTCTGCCCGAACCACGGCGTCGTCTACGACTGTTCCGATCCGTTCCGGTGACGGCACCGAGGCGGCGACCGTCGGCGATGATCTCGGCGTCGCGGACTCACCGATCGATTCGAGCGGTGAGGCGGCCGGCAGGGATAGGTGGGTGTCGATCCCTGGTCGGGTCGAACGCCTGTATGGAGTCGAAACCGACGATCCTGATCGTCGACGACGAGCGTGAGCTGGCGGACCTCTACGCGACGTGGGTCGCCGACGAGTACGCCGTCCGGACGGCCTACGACGGACGGAGCGCGCTCGAGCGGGCCGACGAGACGGTGGACATCGTCTTGCTGGACAGACAGCTGCCGGATCTGAACGGGAACGAGGTCCTCGCTCGAATCCGTGACCGCGGGCTCGATTGCTGGGTGATCATGCTCACGGCGGTCGATCCCGGCTTCGATATCGTCTCGTTCGACATCGACGACTACGTGACGAAGCCGGTGAGCCGATCGACGCTGGTTCGCATCGTCGAGAACCTGCGCGTCAAGTCGCGCTACACCGACACCGACCGGCGGGAACTCGCATCGATCTCGAACAAACTCGAGACGCTCGAGGACGCAGAAGCGGTCGACGACGTCGAGGAGACGCGCGCGTATCGCGAACTCGAACGGGACATGAAGCGCCTGAGCGATTCGTTGGTCGAGCGAGCTGACGAGGACGACACTGCGTAGCCCTTCGACCTGCCGCGGCGGTCGTCCGGCTCGCCTTATCCCTCGGTCGACGACCGACCCGTCTCGATCGAGAGGTACCGATAGAGCGGCCGCGAGAGCAAGACGAGCCCACCGGCGAGACCGAGTGCGAGCGCGAACGGTCCCAGGGTCGACGGGTCCGTCGACGTCATCGACGCCGCCGAGGCGCCGACGGAGACGGCCGCGATCGTCCAGGGGAGCTCCCCGAGAGCCGTTCCAGCGAGAAACCGCGGGAGCGAGACGCCGTGAACGGCGGCGGCGACGGTCGCGACGTCGGACGGAATCGGGGCGAGGCGCGAGCCGACGACGCCCCGCGTCGGCCCCGCCGTCGCGTAGTAGCGATCGACGACGGTGCCGGCCCGATCGGCCAGCGATGCGAACCACCGTCCGTCCGCGGCGTCGGCCGTCGTGCCCGCGGCGATCCACCGGGCGAAGACGAACGTCGGGACGACGGTGCCGACGACGCCGACCATCGCGATCGGAATCCCGGCCGTCACGCCGAAGCCGTACCCGACGAGCGCGGCCAGCGGCGTGGTCGGCCAGGCCAAGAGCGGGCGGAGGAGATAGCAGGCGGCGACGGCCAGGCCGAAGCGTCTCGGATCGTCGGCGATAGCGACGATCACCGGCTTCGTCGCCCCTGGGGACACCAGCAGGCCGGCGCCGATCGCGAGCATCGCCACCGCCGCGCCGAGGTGAACGCGGCTGGGAATCCGCCCTGTCATCGCCGATCGTTCGACCGGTCGCGTTGAAGGTTTTGTGTTCCACTCACGCGCCACGGTGCCGTGGAACCCGGCCGGGCGCAATCCTTATTCCGGTCGCCGGTCCACCCGGTGACGATGGACGACCGGGTCGAACGTGGACTCTCGCTGCTCGAACGGCTCGAACACGAGTCGCTCGACCTCGCCGCCGTCGTCGACCGCCTCGAGGCGATCACCGAAGATCCGGCGATCATCCGGACGACGCTCGATACGGCGGAGACGCGCGGAATCATCGAACGCGAGGACGGCACTGTCCGGCCGAAGCGAGGGACGTTCGTCCGATTCGGCCGGGACGTGATCACGAAGGAGGGTGAGTTCTCGTGCCGGCGCTGCGGGTCGTCGCTCTCGACTGGGTACTTTCTGGCCCTGGATGCCGGCGAAATCGGGCCCTACGGCTCGACCTGTATCAGAAAGGTGACCGGCCGCGAGTGACGTTCGAGAGAGTGACTGGAGGGATCGAGCGGCGACGACGGCGAGACCGGTCGACCGCGGCCGGGTCGGTGGGCTCGTCGAGATGGCCAACTCGTGCCATCGGCGCTTTCAGCGACCCCGGCGCAGTTCCTCGATGAGCTGTTCGATCGTGTTCTGCTGGCGTTCGAGGATCGCGGTCTGGCGGTCGACGGTCTCCTCGAGCGCGTCGAGGCGTTCGAGGAGATCCGCCTCGGCGCCGGCCGTGGCGGGTTCGAACCCGCTCGCTCCGAACCCGTCCGAGTCCCCGCTCGTACCGGTCGGTTCGTCACTCGCCCCGGTCGATTCCTCCCGGGTGGCCGCCGTCCCCTCGGACGGCGATTCGATCGTCGACTCGGCCGACGCCGACTCCCTGTCCGGCGATTCCGTCGTCGATGCGGCGTCCGACGCCGATTCGGTCGCCGCCGTTCGTCCGGCACCCGACGAGCCGCCGGCCGTGGCCGTCGGTCCGGCTTCGTCGACGCGGTCGCCGTCGGCAGGGGCGACTTCCGGCTCGGGTTGTGCCGACGCTTCCTCGTCGCTCGCCGACTCGGTGGAGAGCGGATCGACGCCTTCACCGAAGTCGACGCCGGGGCTGTCTACGTCGGCCTCGTCGTCCAGGCCGACCTTCTCGGCGAGGGCGTCCAGCGAGTCGACGTCGTGGTAGTCGAAGACGGCCGCCTGGAGGCGCTCTCTGAGTTCCGGCGCCTGTTCGTTCGGCGCTTTGATCCGCTGCTGGCGGCCGTCGACCTCGACGACGACCTGCGTGGCGACGCTGCCGGATTCGAACGAGAGGCCGGTGACGTCGTCGTAGGGGAACTCCTCGTAATCTTCGTCCCAGACGGCGCTGCCGATGTGCTTGACGAGTCGGTCGCTGGTGACGATCACCGTGAGTTCGCTGAAGCGGAACGTCTGGACGACTTGCTCGCCGGCGTCGGTGATCCCGTTGCCCGCGAGGACGCCGGCGACGACGGGGTGAACGACGGCGTCGGTCGTCCCGGCGGGCACTTTGAACTCCTTCGTGCCGTCGATCGAGTACTCGAGTGCGATGCGAGTCTTGCGTCGCCCCTCCGAGACCGAGAGGCGGTTCGCGTCGTGGGGAAACTCCTCGACGGACTCGTCCGAGAGCAGTCCGTCGCCCCGGTAGAGGAGGGTGCTCTCGGAGGAGACGAACAACTCGTCGTCGCCCCCGAGCGGGACCCGCTCGACGAGGTCCGCCCCGCCGAGCGCCGACTCCACGATAGCGGGTACGCTCATGCCCAGAGGGTTTGGAGCACCGTATGATAAATCCGTGGGTGCGGGCCCCACGCCGACCGGGAATCGGAAGGGTTTAGAAAACGTCCCGACAACGGACGAACGAGCCCGGGTGGCTTAGCTGGACATAGCGCCGCACTCATAGGGTTCAGAGATTCGGTGCGGCACAGCGAGTCCGTGTCCCACGAGGACCGCCGAGCCTCGAACCTGGGACATGCGGAGATCGAGGGTTCGGAGCCCTCCCCGGGCATACTTCTACCGACGCCACGCGTCGAGGACGAGTGCCAACCCTGAGAAGTATGCCCGGTGGTGGTAGGGTGGTCTCCGGTACCGTTTTCCAACGCACCTTTCCACCGGTACAGTTGGTATCGTCGCGCTCAACAGAGCGAGCGAGCGTCAGCAGCAAGCGGCCGTTCGAACGGCGCGCGGGAGCGGTGCTGTGTATCGAGCAGCGTGACCGTTCCGTTTTCGATGCGAAGGTCGACCCGAACGGTGTTGTCGCGGGAACAGGTTTCCTCGAGCGTGCCTTCTGCGTTCGTCGTGGCCTGAAGCGTGTAGTTTCCGTCGGGGACCCCGTCGATGACGAGGTATTGGCCGGGGAGCGACGAGTCGTACACGTCAGCCCACCCTGCGCTGATGCCCTGATAGTCACAATCGTACTGGGGGCTGCTGCTGACGTTCGAGCGCTGCGGGATGCGGAAGTTGTCCCGAAGACAGAACGTCTGTTTCTTTCCCACGTCCATCTTTCCGCCTGACTCGTCGAATAGCGTATACGTATTGAACCCTTTCAGGTGCGCGTGGCCGTGCGAGTCCGAGTGGACGAACAGATCCGGACGGTTCTCGGGACGACCCAATTCGGCATCCGCTGCTCCGACGTTGTAGATTATCATATCGAACCTGAGCAATCGATGTTCACCAGGGGTTACGTACCCGTCCTCGACGTCGGGACTGGACCGGTCGAATTCCTCCGTCGATATGGTGAAGTCCTCGATGCCAGGAACGAAGTTGACCCCCGGCTCATCCCCGGCTCGGTCGTCCGGGGGTTCGGGATCGGGCTCGATGAGCGTGGACGGGGGGCTCGTCGAACTCGCCTCGTCCGCTGGGGTGGTGCCCGCTTCCTCGGCGCCTTCGGTTCCATCGGTCGCGGCGGTGTCGGTGCCACTCCCGGACGAATTCTCCGAGAACGGGTCCTCGATGCCCATACCTACGCCCCCGAGGGCGACCGCGCACGCCACTGCGATGATGAGGGTTCCAACCAGCGCCGCCGCATACGCCCGTCCGTCGCTCCAGTTTCCCTTCATACGTTCGTCTCTGGGTGTGCTGGAGCTACCCGAGAAGGATCATAGTAAGAACTCCGCTGATCGTCCGTAGCCGTCGTCTACCCGATCGAAATCGCGGCCAACCAGCAGCCGACTCCTGCGTTCGTTCGAGGCATACGTAGCGGGGAGTCCTCTATCCGGATCCGGAGGTGATTCACTCGAACGTCGGACGCTATCGTCAGGTGCCCGTTCCAAACTCTCTCACCATCCCGAGTGCGCGACACCACCGCGGGCGTATTCTGCACGGCAGCGCCGTCGATGGTGGCGAACTCGGCGCGCCGGACGTCACCGCGTAGCCGAACACCTCGACGCCGTCGTCCGTGAGGTGGAGTTCGTCGTCCGATACCCTGCCGATTGCCTTCCAGGACGCCCCCGTGAGTTCGGTACTGGACTCCCGGTGACGCCAGACATTGTGGATAGGTCGCTCCGGGCGGTTCGTGAGGTTGTCTCGAAACTTCGCCAGCGGCGCTCGACCGCGTCAACAACTTACAGACTCCGACCGCATCGAACCTGAACCGGCGGTCGGCGACGCGTACGATCGTCTTGCATGACGATTTCGACATCGACAGTCCGCTCGGAAGCCACTCGGGGTACAGCCGACGCTGCGCCAGCGAACGCCGGTTGGGTCAACCGTTGATGGGGGAATCGTGCCGCGGTCAATCCGCCTCGACCGGCGCGGCGAGTCGCCAGAAAAATTGTCCGGCGAGGCGTACGCCCGTTCCCAGTAGCACGACGGTAACGAGTGAGACGACCGCCCAGGCCAGGAGCGGAAACGCGTTACTCGCGAACGCGTTCGTCCGCCCGAACTCCGCGGTCAGCACCTCGAGGAGGGACAGCAAGCCGAGCGTGACGACCAGCACTGCGAGAGCGAGCAGACCGAGGACGGCTCGACGAAACGACTGCTGTTTCATACGGTACCGGTGCGGTCGGATTATATTAATATCGTCCGGTCCGTTGCGTTCTCGCGGTCTAGAGCGCCTGGAACGTCTCCTGCCCGGCCGCCCGAAGGGAGCGATGCCGTGCTCTCACCCCCACCGCGTCCGGTTTTCCCGGCCGCCGGAACCGCGAATCCGCGCGGAACCGACGAGTTCTTCGACGCGAGAGGTCGTGACGGCGCCCCGTAGCGAAATAGGCCGGGGCTGACCGTTCGACCCTCGGGAGCCGCCCTCACTCGTCCACCCGCGACTCCAGCGTCGCGAGTCGTTCCTCCAGCGCGGTGATGCGTTCGGCTTTCTCCCCCAGGGACTCCGCCAGTCCCTGGATCGCGGCGAACGCGACGCCGTCGGAATCGACCGATGCGATGGCGGTTCCGTCCTCGCCGAGGCCGAACGTGTCCGCGAACTCTTCGGCCATCGGCCCCATGTGTCGACCGCTCCCGTTCTCGCGGAACTCCCAGGTGGTGATCGACAGCGACTCGACGCCCTGGAGCGTGGCCTGCGGGTCGACCGGTTCGACGTTCGTCTTCGCCGCGCTGGTGCTCTCGGTGTTGAACGCCGGTGCGTGAACGGGCATCTGGAACCGCGCTTCGTCGGGGCCGGTCGAGGAGATGTCGGTGGTCGTGGCGTCCCCGAACACGACCGCACCGTCGTGCGTTGCGTTGGCGCCCCGACCGGCCGCGAACGAGTGTTCTCCGGCCGCTTCGTTCGAGAATCCACCGGGAACGGTCGCCCGATCACCGCTCGCCGTGTTGTTCCGACCGCCGCCGACTGTCGCGTGGGCACCGCTGGCCGTATTCCCCTGCCCGCCCGTCGCGCCGCCACCGCCGACCGTCGCCCGTCGGGCACTCGCCGCGTTGCCGACGCCGCCGCCGACGGTCGCGTCGACGCCGCTCGCTTCGTTCCCCGCACCGCCGGCCACTGTTGCCGCCTGGCCGGTGGCTTCGTTTCCCCAGCCCGCACCGACCGTCGATCGAATCCCGGTGGCTTCGTTCTCCAGCCCGCCGCCGACGGTCGCGTACTCCGCTTCGGTCCGGTTGTCTTCACCACCGCCGATCGTCGCGTACTGTCCTCTGGCGGTGTTCCACGCGCCGCCGCCGATGAAACTCAGTTCGCCGTCCGCCAGATTGCCGCCACCGCCGTCGATGCCTTCGACCGTTCCGCCGCCAGCGATGGTGCTCGCGGTCCCCGTCGTCCGATTGTTTCGCCCCCCGCCGACGACGCTGTACCGACCGAAGACCGAGTTGTCGTGACCGCCGCTGGCCGTGCCGAAGTCGTCCCCGGTGAGGTTCCGCTCGCCGCCGCTGACGGTGCTCGCCTGTCCGTCGGCCTGATTGTCTTCGCCGCCGCTGACGGTACTTAGATCGCCGTTCGCCTCGTTTCCCACGCCGCCGCCGATCGTGCTTCCCTCGCCGCTCATCCGTTTCCTCCGTCGGTTTCCCGCCGTTCGTGTACTGGTCGATATCGCCCGGTTTCCGTGCGTTGTGTCATGTTCGTTCCCATCGCTCCACCGAGTTATTGCCGCTCTCGGTGCGCATCACCGCTCCTGCGTTGCGTGCTCGACGCGCCGATCTGCCTTACCGACTTTCGGTACTGGCTACCGTTTGTTCCCACGAACAATAGCTAACCACCATAGGAACCTATGTGAACGTACCACATAACCGTATCCGTTGAACTTTCGGCGGTGAGTTCGCCCTCCTTCGGGAAAGTCGTTCACGCGTGGGATCATCGACGTCTCGCTGTAGGCCTCGCCCTCGTCGCAATCGACGCCCGGCTGGATGTAGGACACTGCGCTCGACGGTGGACGCCTCGTCGCCGAAGTCGAGATCGGGGGCGCTCGGCGAGTTGTCGAAGTAGATCTCGTGTCTCGACGCGAGCTGGCCGTGCAGGTCGCTGACGTGGGCGAAGACGGCGTCCGGGGCACCGTCGTCGGCGACGGCTGCGCCGTCGAGGGTTCGTCAGGACCACGCTGGCGAGGTGTCGACGTGGACCTGCCTTGCCGTCGTCCATCAGGCGGCCCTACGGAGATTCGGGGTCGGTCCGGCAGGGACGTGATCGGATCCCTGTCGGTCGGTCAGTGCGGCGTGGCTTCGCCACGGACTGGAACAGTAGCGAAACGACGGCGAACCCGAACCGAGGGCCGTCAGTAGATGAGTTCGTCGTCGTTCTCGACCATGTACAGCGTGCGCGCGGCGATGTTGACGGCGTGATCGCCGATTCGTTCCAAGTCGCGGATCGTCAACAGGAGCCGGGAGACGTCCTGGAGGAGGTCCTCGACCTCGTCGGACTCGTCGAGTTCGCGTTCGATGAGGTCGCGGACGACGATCTCGCTGGCCCGTTCGGCGACGAGGTCGACGTCGTCGTCGCGGGCGGCGAGTTCGCGACAGGCCTCGACGTCTTCGGTGTCGTAGGCCTGGACCGCGTCGTCGACCATCTCGAGCGTCGCGACGCCCATCTCCTGGATGTCGACGTCGGGGAAGAGGTCGCGCTCGGCGTCGATGGTGTACTCGCCGAGGTTGACCGCGAGGTCGGCGATCCGTTCGAGGTCGGTGATGATCTTGAACGAGGCCGCGATGAACCGGAGGTCGCTCGCGACCGGTTGCTGGAGCGCGAGCAGGTCGACGCACTGCTGTTCGAGGTCGAGGTACATCTGGTTGACCTCGTAGTCGCCCTCGATGACCTCACGGGCGAGCGAATCGTCCTTCCGGTCGAGCGCGTCGAGGCCCATCCGAAGGCGTTCCATGACGACTTCGCCCATATAACAGACGTCCTCGCGAAGCGCCGTCAGTTGTTCCTGATAGGACTCTCTTGCCATACTCGCGAATCCGCGTCGAACGGGTATGTAGCTTATGTCTCGGGTCGTTCCGGGGCGCCTCTCGATGGTCCGCGTGCGGTTCGACGGGAATCGGTTCTGGAGCTCGGGTCGTGAACTGCCGATGCCGACCGACGCTGGTAACGGCTGGATCTGGGTCTTCGGAACGCTGTTCTCGTCGTTGTGACAGCTGCCCTTGGTGCGGATGCCGTCGCCAGACCCGGCGGGAAAGGCTTGATGCGGTTGTAACGAGTTGCAGCGGCCTGGACGGGGCTCCGCGCCTGAGTCGTTCACCGCGAGCGAACGAAGTGAGCGAGCGGGCCGACGACCGACCCGGAAAGCGCGGCGCTGCGCGCCGCGGGAAAGCGAGCGGCGAAGCCGCGAGCCAAAGCGCCGCGAAGCGGCGCTGTAGGGGAGCGAGGAGTGCTTTTCATGGAAGCTAAGCGGGAGCGAAGCTCCCGCGGAGGTCGTCGGCGCTTCGCGCCGACTGCTCGAGGGAACTGCGTTCCCTCGCCGTCCAAAAGAGCCGGAGGCTCTTTTGAAGATTTTGCCGAGCGTCGACGGAACGTGCGCCAGCCGTGCTGGCGCCGTTCCGTCAGAGCGTGGTTCGAGAGGCGCTTCGCGCCTCTCGTCATCACGGAAGACGCGAAGCGTCTTCCGAACGACAGCGCAAAAGTTCCTCAACCGAACTTCCCGGTGATGTAGTCCTCGACGCGCTGGTGATCGGGATTCTCGAAGATCTTGTTTGTGTCGTCGAACTCGACGAGTTCGCCGCCGGTGAGGAAGACCGCCGTCTTGTCGGAGATGCGGGCCGCCTGTTGCATGTTGTGGGTGACGATGACGACCGTGTACTCTTCGGCCAGATCGTCGATCAGGTCCTCGATCTTCGAGGTGGCGACGGGGTCGAGCGCGCTCGCGGGCTCGTCCATGAGGATGACCTCCGGGTCGGGCGCGATCGCGCGGGCGATACAGAGGCGCTGTTGTTGGCCGCCGGAGAGCTCGAGGCCGCTCTCGTCGAGCTGGTGGTTCACCTCGTCCCAGAGGGCCGCGTTCCTGAGCGCGGTCTCGACCTTCTGGTCGACGTTCTGATCGTCGCCCTGGACTTTGAGGCCGTAGGCGACGTTGTCGCGGATCGATTTGGGGAACGGGTTCGGCGACTGGAACACCATGCCGATCTTCCGGCGGAGCGCGACGGGATCGACGTCGTCGTCGTAGACGTTCTTGCCGTCGAAGAGCAGGTCGCCGTCGACGCGGGCGGTGTCGACGAGATCGTTCATCCGGTTGATCGACCGGAGGAACGTGGACTTGCCACAACCCGAGGGGCCGATGACGGCGGTGACCTGCTTCTCGGGGATCTCGATGTCGACGTCGGTGAGCGCTTGTTCGTCACCGTAATAGACGCTGAGGTCGCGCGCTTCGAGCAGCGTCCGATCCGTCGTCGTCTCCTGGGACGAGCCGTCGTCCTCCGAGACGAGGTCGGAATCGAGGGTGGTGGCTGGCTGGTCGTCGGCCGATTCGGTCTCCGAGTGGGACATCTGTGCGTGTGTCATTGTCAGGTGGTTCGCTCAAATCGGTTCCGGATGACGATCGCGATCGAGTTGATGGTGAGCAGGATGACGAGCAGGGTGACGACGCCGGCGGCGACGACGCCGTACTGGAAGGCCTGCTGCGGGTAGGACGCCCAGTTGTAGATCTGCAGCGGCATCGCACTCACCTTGCTGAGGAGGCTGTTGGGGACGCCGAAGACGGTCGTCGGCGCGGCGATCATGATCAGCGGCGCCGTCTCGCCGATCGCGCGGCCGAGCGCGAGGATCGTCCCGGTCATGATGCCCGGCATCGCCCGCGGCAGGACGACGTTGCGGATCGTCTGCCACTTCGTCGCGCCCATCCCGTAGGAGGCCTGTCGCTGCGAGTCGGGTACCGCGCGGATCGCTTCCTGAGCGGAGATGATCACGATCGGCAGGATGAGCAGGCCGACGGTGAATGCCGCGGCGATGATCGACCCGTAGCCGATGTCCAGCATCCCGACGAAGAGTCCGAGTCCGAGCAGCCCGTAGACGATCGACGGGACGCCGGCGAGATTGGCGATGTTGAGCTGGATGAACGTCGTCAGCGGGCCGTCGTCCGCGTACTCTTCGAGGTAGACCGCGGCGCCGACGCCGAGCGGGAAGGTGATCAGTGCGATAAGGAGCATAATGGCGATCGAACCGACGATCGCCGGGAGGAAACCAGCCTGGTCGGGGAACGGGTGGGGCGGATTCGTGAGGAATCCCCAGTCAAGCCAGCCGACGGCGTCGACGGCAACGTTCGCGAGCAGGAGTGCCAGCGAGACGATTCCGACGAGCGTCGCGGCGAGTGCGAGTAGTCTGAATGCGACGTCTTTGCGTCGACTGATCCGGCCGAATGCGGAGTCGGAGCGCGCGTCGGTCGATTCGGCCGCCATCAGCGATACACCTCCCTGTAGCGCGAGGCAACGAACTCGCTGATCAGGTTCATGGCGAACGTGATGACGAACAGCGTGAGGCCGACCGCGAAGAGGCTCTGGTACTTGACTCCCTGGCTGACCATGTCGCCGGTCCCGATTTTGACCATTGCGGCGGTCATCGTCTCGATCGAGTCGAGGAAAATCCCGGTGGGGTTCGCGAGGTCGACCATGCGCGGCGTCTGGCCGGCCGCCATCGCGACGATCATGGTCTCGCCGATCGCCCGCGACAGGGCGAGGATGAACGAGGAGAAGATGCCCGACAGCGCGGCCGGGACGACGATCGTCGTGGAGACGGTGAACTTCGTCGCGCCGAGGCCGTAGCCGGCCTGTCGGAGCGAGTCCGGAACCGCGCTCATCGCGTCCTCGCTGATCGAGGATACCATCGGGATGATCATGATGCCGACCATGATCGACGCCGAGAGGGCGTTGAACGTTCCGATGGGGAGGAAGCGATCGAGAAACGGCGTCACGTAGACGAGCGCGAAGTAGCCGTAAACGACCGTCGGGACGCCCGCGAGCACTTCGAGGGCGGGCTTGAGGTAGGCTCGCCGCCGCTCGGAGGCGTACTCGGAGAGGTAGATCGCAGTCAGCAGGCCGATCGGCAGCGCGACCGCCGCGGCGCCGATCGTGACCGTGAGTGTCCCGGAGATGAGTGGAAGGACCCCGAAGGAGATCGGTTCGTGACTCGGCGTCCACCTCGTTCCCGTGAGGAAGTCGACGATCGACACCGACCCGAAGAAGTTGATGGCGTCGACGACGAGCGTGAGGATGATCCCGAGGGTGGTCGCGATCGAGAGGAGCGCACAGAGCAAGAAGAGGTAGCGAAACGTCGTGCCGCGGAGGGTTCGAATGCCGTCGTGTGAAAAGTCGTGCTCGCTCATGCGGTCACCTCGTCGATCTTCGATTCGAGTTTGTCCATGTTCTCCGCCTGTTTCTCCTCGTTCAGCGGCACGTATCCGATCTCGGCGATCAGGTCACTCGTCGTTCGTTCCATGTAGTAGCGGACGAAGTCCCGGACCGTCGGATCGGCGAGGGAGTCCTTTGCCACATAGATGTACAGGTCACGCGTGAGAGGCGCGTATTCGCCTGTTTGGGCGGTTTCGAGCGATGGTTCGACACAGCCGTCGCCGTTATCGATGGCGATCGCCTTGACGGAGTCGGGGTTTTCGCTGTAGTACGAGAATCCGAAGTAGCCCATCGCCGTTTCGGAGCCCTGTACCCCCTGGACGATCGTCCGATCCTGTTCGGTCGCGTAGTAGTCGCTTCGATGATTCGTCTCCTCGCCCACGATCTTTTCTTTGAAGTAGTCGAACGTCCCGGAGGTGGTCGCGGCCCCGTAGAGTTCGAACGGTTCGTCCGGGTAGGAGTCGTCGATGTCGCTCCACTGCTGGGCGCCGTCGGCGCGCCAGATCTGGCGCAACTCCTCGACTGTGAGGCAGTCCACGAACTCCGCGTTCGGATTGACCACGACCGTCAGGGCGTCGGTGGCGACCGGAAATTCGATCGGCGTCACGTCGTTACTCGCGCACTGTTCGACCTCGGCGTCGGCGATCTCCCGGCTGGCGTTGTTGATATCGGTTCGGCCCGCACAGAAGAAGTTCCCGAACCCGCCCCCGGTTCCGGTCTTGCTGAGCGAGATGTTGGCCGTGGGGTTCTCCTCCGAGAACGCGGAGGCGATGGCTTCCGTCACGGGAAACACCGTAGAACTTCCCGCGACGTTCACCTGGTTGTTGGCCGTCGCGAATACCCCACTGCAGCCCGCTAGCGCGCCGGAGATCGCCGCCCCTGTACCCGCGAGCACCGCTCGCCGGCCGAGCCCCGCCGACGGCCCCGTAGCGTCTCTCGACATCATCGAATGTGAGCGGCGGTGCAGGTAAGTAGACTACTATGATTGCTATATAGAGGTATGTATTGTCACAGTAGGTCACGGCCGACGGCGATGGACCGGCGGTCATCTCCGGTCGGTATTGAGTCGTCAGATCGCACACACGCCGCCGTCGCGACCACGCTAGTCGAGGAACAGGCGCGACGATCGGACCCGTCTATTGCCTCGTTCGTCCGGCACTGGCGCGTTCGATCGACACCACCGACCGCAGGAGCGTTTACCCTTCACTGAATCGTTCGTGACTCGACCTTACTTTCGAAGCTGAATACGGAGTTGTGGGCGGATATCAATAGATCGCTGTTTCTTTAGGGTGTGGCTGCAGAGGTGCCGTTATGGAGACGCGCAAAGTGCAAGTGACGGGCGGGTCGACCTACACGGTCTCGTTACCGAAGGAGTGGGCGACGGACAACGGCGTGGAGGCGGGCAGCACCGTCGAGTTCTACCCCGAGGACGGCGCGCTCTTGCTGACGCCGAAGCGGGAGTCGGCCCACCAGGAGGGCGAACTCGACGTCTCGAACCTGACGGGCACCCAGCTCACGCGCGCGGTGATGACCATGTACGTCAGCGGGTTCGACATCATCCGCCTGACCGCCGATCGGGTGACGACCGAACAGCGGCGGGCCATCCGGGAGGCGACGCAGAACCTCGTCGGCGTCGAGGTGCTCTCGGAGACCACCGACAGCGTCGTGATCCAGGATCTGCTTGACTCGGCGGAGCTCTCGATCGTGAACGCGGTCGACCGGATGCGCCTGATCGCCGAATCGATGCTCGAAGACGCCGTGACCGCCCTGGTCGAAAACGACGACGACATCGCGGCGGACGTCATCCAGCGCGACGACGACGTCGACAGGCTCTTTCTGGTCGTCTCGCGCATCTTCCGTGCGACGCTTCGCTCGCCGACGGCGGCCGAATCCCTCGGCGTCACCCGCGAGGATTGCTTCGACTATCACTCGAGCGCCCGCCAACTCGAACGCGTCGCGGACCACGCGGTCAAGGTGAGCCAGCTCGCCCAGAAGCTCGACGACGTGCCCGAGGACGTCGCCGACGCGCTCGTGGCGCTCTACGAGGACGCCGACCGCGTGATCCGCACGTCGATGGACGCGCTCGACGCCGAGGACGCAGACCGGGCGACGGAACTCGGCCACACCGCCCGACAGGCGGTCCGCGAGATCGACGAACACACCCGGAAGATCGACGATCGCCTGCGCGACCTCGATCCGGTCGAGGCCCAGTCGCTCGGCCTCATCGTCGACTCGCTCTCGCGGTGTGCGGACTACGGCGGTAACATCGCCGAGACGGCCCTCCAGAAGGCGGCGCCGCGACCGTAGCCGCCTCGCGTCGATCGGTCGATCCGGTATCGTCAGCGATATGAGCCGGGTGATTCGACGTGAACCCGATGACCGACGGCACCGTCGACGTGACCGTCCGACCGGCACGCCCCGACGAGGCACCGGCGATTCGGACGGTCTGTGCGACCGCGTGGCGACGAGCGTACGACGGACTCCTGCCCGACGCCTACGTCGAGGCGAACCTCGAGACGTTTTACACGACCGACTGGCTCCGGGCGGAGATTCGGGCGCCAACGGACGCGGGCCGGTGGCTCGTCGCCGCCTCGGCCGACGATTCGGCCGCGCCGGCGGTTTGCGGGGCCGGCCGGGGATCGTCGCCGACGAACGGGACGTGCGAGGTGTCGACGCTCTACGTTCACCCGGAGGCCCAGGGACTGGGGGTCGGGAGCGCGCTCCTGGAAGCGATCACGGCGAGACAGCGAGCGGACTGCGCCGGGCATCCCCCGGAGATCGACCAGTGCGTCGAGGTGTTCGACGGACACGCGCAGGCGATCGGCTTCTACGAACATCACGGGTTCGAGCGCGTCAGCACCCGGCGGACCGACGTCGTCGACGGCGTCGATCCGGACCACCGGACCGTCCGGCTGACCCGCGGGTGCTGAGTCGCGCCCGTACCCTGGGTCGAATGAACCCTGACTCGCGAGAACGAGAGCGCAGCGAGACGTGGGTCTCAGTCGAGCAGGACGGCGTTGACCTGGCCGGTCTGGCCGGGTCGCGAGGTGACGCGGGCGGTGCCCTCGCCGGTCTCGATGACCGCGCCCTTCGTGATGATGTTCCGGCGGACGTAGTTGGGGTTGGCCTCGTTCTCGACGACGTTCTCGATCTCGGCAGTGACCGTCTCGCCGCCGGTGTTGACGTGGGCGACGTCGGTCGCGAGCGCGCGGGTCTTGACGTTGTCGCCGCGGACGTCGACGGTCTTGTAGCGCGGCTCGCCCACCTGCGTCTCGGTCGGTTCGCGCCCGAGTTCGTCCTTGCGGTGGTTGCGCGCGTGCTTGAGTCGGCCTCCGGTTCGCTTGCGAGTCGAGCGGACCTGGTCTTGCATACCCGAACGAAACCGGCGGACGATACTTATAAGGCTCGATCCGATCGTTTTGCAACCTCGTCGATCGCTGCACCGAGTCCGCCACGTCAGGACGTATTCAGCTACTCTCAAAACGAATCCACCTATCAACGACGACTTTCAGTCACTACCCGATCTGCGAACTCCAGCATCCCCAATGCCAGCCACGCAGTCGGCGCAGCAAAATCGCGTGGCCGCCGCGAATCGCTCCGACGCGGCGGGCGGCCGGGCCGTCACGCGAAACAGCTGGTCGGTCGCCAGGTCGCGATCGCACCGGTAGCACTCGCGCTCGGCCGTCGAGTCGGCCGACTGGTCACCCCGCACCGCACCGAGAGATTTCATCGGAAATTCCTCCGAACCAGTCGCGTCGTCCACTCGTGACGACAGCGTCCCCACTCCGAACGATCGAAACCAGAAGCGGGACGGCGATTCATCTCTCGATACCGCGAGCGTGCGAGACCTTTTTGTCTCGGTAGTGTGTTCGCAATCATGGTGACCAAATCGGTGATCCGGTTTGGAAGCCACGTCTCGGGTGGCCCTAACACCCGGGGCATTTCTCTGGGCGCATGCCCCCTGCGGCTCGTGTGGAGACGTGAGCTTCCGGTCGGGCGTACACATCGCAGTATATTATATCTGTTGGAAATAAGATTAATTTTGTATCGGGAAACGTTCACTGGATAAAATCTCGATACGTTCTGCCGTTCGCCCGCCAACGGTCGAAGCGTTCGGTTGAGATTGGATACATTTTACATACCTCGAACAGTTTGCGGGGACGGCCGCTTCGTCTTCGGCATCGAGGTCAGCGTCCGGGTGAGTCACGGTGCCGCAGTCGCCGTGTCGCCAGCCTCCGGATCGAATGGGAGAGTGATGACGAGTTCGTCGAACCAGACGACCGGGCGCATTCGCTGTCCCTCCTCCTCGAAAAAGATGATTCCCAATCGAGCGAGCCGACTGAGTTCCTCGTGGACGTTCTTCACGTCTCGGTCGACCACACGTGCGGTCTCGTTGATGCTGGCTGGCCCTTCCCGACGGATAGCTTCGATGAGGTCGAGGGCGCGCGGTGTCAGCGTCTCCATGAGGTCGTCGTAACTCGCGAACGAGAGCGTGGGCGGAGAATTCACCGAGTTCCCGCGTTCGAGCGCCTCGATCCCGTCGACGACGTCGTCGTGGAATTCACGGGACGCCTTCACGGTAACGACGAGCGTTGACTCGGCCCGAAGCTGTTCGCGCTCCATCGGGTGCAGCGGCGGCGTGGTGTCGTTCATTGGTATCACCGTGGTGTGATGGTCTCAGTTAACTTTCAACTCGGATTTCGGAATTTCCCTCCAGAACCGTTCCCACAGTTCGATCATCCCGGGGAACTCGATTACGACCGGATCGGGGTCCGGAGCGACGTGAAGTTCGTGTCCTTTGGTATCCTCGTGCGAGTTATCGTACCGCCGAATCGTCCCATCGTCGAGCGTGCGGGGTGGGTCTGGATCCGTCGTGCCGTAGTGAAGCTTGAGGCCCATCCGGACGGGTACGCGTCACGGGTCGTCCGCATGCAGAACACCCGGATGACGGTTCCGTCGGGGTACTTCCTCCCCTCGCTTACTCCGTCGAGGTCGTCTTCCGTGAATGGGGCCATCCACGATTATCGGTACACGGACCAACGCGATAAGCTTATTGGTGAGGGAACCAATAGACATCGTTTCCGTCTACTGTCGGTTCGAGTAGTCGTAGCCGGTTTTTCTTTGGAGGGCTTTTCCGATCCGAGACCAGCCGAACCGTCAGGATTAATTCCGCCCTGGTGAAACCGGGTGTCGATGAGTCTCCGGGTCGTCGTCGCCGCGCCGTTCGGGCAGCGCGGGACGCGAACGCTTCGCGAAAACGAGTTCGTCGTCGCGCTGTCGATGGATCGCGACTGGTTCTCGCCCGACCAGGCCAAGCGCCTCGTCGACGTGGCGACGGAGGAAGGATTACTCGAACGGACCGCAGACGACCTCGCGGTGACGTTCGACCCGGCCGAGGTGACGGTGCCCGAGGACTTCGTCCCGGACGAGGACCTCCTGCTCGGCCGGTCGACCTTCGAGCGCGTCCTCGACGCGCTGGTCGCCGAGGGGCACCCGAAACACGAGGCGGTGGGGGCGATCAACGCCTGCCAGCAGGAACTCGGCGTGACGATCGAGGTGGCGGCGGTCGTCCACGCGAGGCGTCGCGGCCTGTCGGTCGAGTCGTACCTCGACGCTGCGCGGGCCGCCGCGCTGGAGGACTGATCGGCGACGAGCGGGGGCGATCGAGGCCGGTCGACGGCTCTCGCCCGCCGACCGCCGCCAAACCCGAAGTCGCTTTTTCCTCCCCGTCGAATCGACGCGCATGGTCGAAGAGCGGATCGAGGACGGCGTCCGAATCGCGGAGCTGTTCGCCTCGGAGGTCGACGGGCGGAGCGACGGCCCGCTCGGCGGGCTCGCCGTGACGGACGCGGTGGCCGACGTGGAGCCGACCGTCGACGGCGCTCGCGCGTACGACATCACCCGCGAGTCGTCGACCGCCGAGTCGGGCGAATCCGCGGCATCGGACGCGAACGGGCGATCAGCGCACGGTGACACCATCGCGAGCGTCTTCGTCCAGCCGGATCGCGCGCACGTGGCATTTCGCGAGGGGCCCGACGCGGCCCGCGAGGCGGCGACCGAGCGCGACCTCCGGGCGCGGCCGAAGGCGAGCCGACCGCCACAAACCCTCGTGTTTCTTGACTCCGGCGCGGCGGTCAAACGGGGCGTGGGCGTGCTCGACGCCGTCGCTCGATCGCTGTAAGGTGAGTGGGTGGCTGACTCGAGCCGCTGGGCCGGTTACTCTTGGCGGCGATCCGCCTCGAGTTGGGCGATGATCGCCGGGAGTTCGCGTCCGAGCCGCTCCTGTTCGACGGCGGCGTCCGCCCGCGGATCGGGCGTCGCGTCCCCGACGAGCACCTGGACGACGTCCATGCCGGCGTCGCTCGCGCCCCGCACGTCGGCGTCGACGTCGTCGCCGACGTAGACGGCCTCGTCGGCGGAGACGTCGAGTTCGTCGAGGATCGCGGCGAACGCCTCGGGTTGGGGTTTCCCGGCGTCGAGTTCGCCGGTGACCAGGGCCGCGTCGAAGGCGTCCTCCCAGCCGAGCGCGTCGAGTTTGGCCCGCTGAGCCCGGACGGGCCCGTTCGTCAGGAGACCGACGCGGTAGGACTCCCGGAGGGTTTCGAGCGCGGATTCGACGCCTGGTACCGGCGCGAGCGAGGCGGTGACCGACTCGCGGTAGGCTGCGGCGAACGCTTCCGGGTCGGTTTCGGTCTCGCGCTCGGCGAGCAACTCCGCGAAGATGGGCTCGCGCGTCTCGCTCGTCAGGTTCCGGCGGTGGGCCTCGAGGTAGGCCGCCCGTGAGAGCGGGGGTTCGCCGACCGATTCGGCCGCTTCGGCCAGCAGCGTCTCCCGGTCGCGGTCGGGCACGGCGAGCGTCTCGTCGAGGTCGAAGACCACCGCGCGGTACATCGTCAGAAGCGAGGCAGCGGCGGGTGTTGAAGGTTACCCTCGCGACGCGAACCGCGTCCGGCGGGGTGTGGGCGGCCGCGGTAGTGTGGACCGCGTCGAACGATCCGATCCGGCGCCGCGCTCGCTGCGGCGAGCGACGCTCCGGCGTCGTGGGCGCGTTGTCGATCAGATGCGACCGTCCCGAACCCAAACCCTTCTTAGGATCCGGTAGCCAGTGTTCCGACAATGAGCGGACCGACGCGACCGGACGGCGGTGAAGAGGGAGGTCGAGTGCCGCCGCCGTCGGACGCCAACGAATCCGTCCGGGACGCCGTCGAGCGGTCCCGGAGCGGGGCGCCGGCGGTCGGGTCGGTCGTCCGCGACCGATTCTCGTCGGACGAGGTGTTCCAGCGGATCATCGCGGCGGCCGACGAGGAAGTCACCGAGAGCAGCCGCGAGTTGTACTTCAGCGGCCTGGCCGCCGGCTTCGCCATCACGATCACCTTCCTGCTGTACGCCTCGGTCTCCGCCCAGACCGAGAGCGCCGTCGTTGCCTCGATGCTCTACCCGCTCGGCTTCGTCTACATCATCATCGGCGGCTACCAGCTCTACACGGAGAACACGCTCCCGCCGGTCGCGCTGACGCTCGAACGGCTGGCGAGCATTCCCGCGTTGCTTCGCCACTGGGGGATCGTCCTCTCGGGGAACTTTACCGGCGGCGCCCTGGGGGCGGTGGTCCTGACCTGGGGAGGCGTTTTCGAACCGGATGCCACCAGGAAAGCCATCGACATCGCCCGAAAGGGCGCATTCGAGACGGGCTGGTGGTCGTTGTTCTTCAAGGCTCTGTTCGCCGGGCTGATCGTCGCCGGCGTCGTCTGGGTCGGCTTCGCTGCGACCGACACCATTTCGCGGGTGCTCGTGGTCTACCTGGCGTTTCTGGCGATTCCACTCGGGAACCTCTTTCACGTCGTCGTCTCGTTCACCGAGGTGCTCTTTCTCGTGTTTAACCAGGAGTTGGCACTCTTACGGGGTCTCTCCGGTTTCGTGCTTCCGGTGTTGCTCGGCAACACCATCGGCGGGGTGGTCCTCGTCACCGTCGTCAACTACTACCAGACGAGCGAGGATCGGCTCTCCTCCGCGCGGATCAAGGGGCTGGACCGCCGGCTCACCGTCCCGGAGGTGCTGTTCGGCCGGGTGGCGGGGCGATCGTACGTGCCGATCCTCGACGCGGCGGAGGCCGCCCTCGTCGACGACGACTGCTACCGCGTGATGGTCCCGATCACGAACCCGCGGACCGACGCGGACCTCGTCGAACTCGGCGCCATCATCGCCAGTCAGCAGGAGAACGACCCGACGGTACACGTCCTCCACGTCGTGCAGGCGCCCGACGCCCTGTCGCTCGGCAGCGGGGGTCACGACGAGCGCATTCGCGGCGAGTCCGAGAAGCACCTGGAAGGCGCCCACGAGCTGGCCGATCGCTACGACGTGGACATCGAGACCTCCTCGGTGGCCACGCACCGCTCGTTCGAGGAGATCTTCAGCGCGGCCAGGCGGACGCGGCCGAACATGGTCGTCATGAAGTGGGGCGAGAACCAGCTCTGGACGGCGGCCCGCGCCGAGCGCCCCGTCGAGGAGCTGACGAACCAGCTGCCCTGCGATTTCCTCATCGTCAGCGATCGCGGCCACGACGCCTCGAGCATCCTCCTGCCGACCGCCGGCGGCCCCGATTCCGATCTGAGCGCGGAGGTCGCTCGCGCGCTCCGCGCGGTCGCGGGGACCGAGGTCTCGCTGCTGCACGTCGTCGACGACCCGTCGTACGCGGAGGCCGGCGAGCGGTTCCTCTCCGAGTGGGCCGACGACCACGGGCTCGGAGACGCCACCCTGATCGTCGACGACTCGGGCGACGTCGAGGCGGCGATCGAACGGGAAGCGGAGACCCACTCGATCGTCCTCCTCGGCGCGACCGAACGGGGACTCCTGACACGGCTCCTCTCGGACTCGCTGCACCTCGACGTCGTCGGCGAGGTTGAGGGGACCGTGATGCTCGCGGAACGACCGTCCGAGCGCTCGCTTCGCGAACGCCTCTTCGGCACCGGGCGGCGCGAACACTCGGCCGAGCGCACGCCTGGCGACGACTGAGTCGAGTGACGGATGGCGGTCGAACCGGACCGGGGGAGTGCCTGTCGCTGATCGACCGCAGGCATCCGACCGATGACCGCGGCGCCCGGTAACGGTATCCGCCGGCGCGTCCCGATCAGGACCGCCAGTACGCCCGCGTCAGGAGGACGAGGACGGGGAAGATTTCGAGACGACCGATCCACATGTAGCAGATCATGAGGAGTTTCGACGGGATCGGGAACTCCAGGTAGCCGCCCATCGGGCCGGTGAGCTGGCCCAGGCCGGGGCCGATGTTCCCGAGACTGGCGACCGAGGCGCTGATGACGTCGAGCAGCGTGAAATCGACGCCGGCGCGCGAGGCGTCCGCGGCGAACAGGGCGATGCCGACGAAGAAGAGCACGAGGTACAGGAGGGTGAAGGCGTAGATGCCGCGGACGGCGTCCTCGTCGAGGATGCGCCCGTTCATTCGAACCGGTCGGACGGCCTCGGGGTGGACAGTGGTGAAGAGCTGGCGCCGAAGGGTCTTCAGGATCACGAGCCAGCGAAGGATCTTGATGCCCCCGCCGGTCGACCCGGTCGAGCCGCCGACGAACATCGCGAACAGGAGCACGCCCTTCGCCGGACCGCTCCACTCGTAGAAGTCCATGTTCGCGAACCCGGTCGAGTTGGTCAGCGAGACGATCTGGAAGACGGCGTAGCGAAGCGACTTTTCGATGTTGCCACCGATCATGCCGGTCGCTTCCGTCTCGAGCGAGGAGAAAAAGAGGACGAGCGTCCCGAGGGCCGAGAGCGCGGTGACGACGCCCAGGTAGGCCCGGAACTCCGAATCGCTGACGAGCGACCACGCGTCGCCGGTGAGGACGTGCCACCAGAGGACGAAGTTCACGCCGGCGACGAAGATGAACGGGACGAACGTCCACTGGACGATCGGGGAGAACGCCGCGATGCTCTGGCCCTCCGGCGAGAAGCCGCCGGTCGGCAGCGTCGAGAAGCCGTGGGCGATCGCGTTGTACAGGTTCATCTCCGGTGCAATCTCGAAGGCGCCGAGGATAGCGAGGATGACGATGAACGCCACCGTGAAGAAGACGTAGGCGAGCCAGAGAACCCGTGCCGTCTGGGCGATGTGAGGCGTCAGCTTCGAGACGCCGGGACCGGGCGTCTCCGCGCGCATCAACTGCGCGCCCCCGACGGCCATCTCGGAGAGGATCGCCACCGCGAGGACGATGATCCCCATGCCGCCGAGCCACTGCGTGAGCTGGCGCCACATGAGCATCGCGTGCGAGTGCGTCTCGAGCGAAATCTCGTCCATCACGGTGGCTCCGGTCGTGGTGAACCCGCTCATGCTCTCGAAGACGGCGTTGACCGGCGTGGCGACGGTCCCGTTCCCGGCCAGGACGTACGGGAGCGCGCCGAAGATGGCCGCGAACAGCCAGGTGAGCGCGACGACCATGAACGCCTCCCTGGCCCCCGGATCCGGATCGGGGTCGAGCGTCCGCAGCGCCAGTCCGAACCCGGCGGTGATGAGGAGCGTCGCGACGAACACCCACAGATCCTCGCCGCCGTACGCGAGCGAGACGACGATCGGAACGACGTAGGCGGCCGAGAGCGCCGCCGTGAGCGTCCCGACCAGGCTCAGGCCCGCACGGACGTCGACGCGGAGGTGTGCGTTCATCTATAGGAGATCGATGACCTCGTCGAGGATCGCGGCGTCGACGAAGACGACGACGTGGTCGCCCTCCCTGACGACGGTGGTGCCGCGCGGGGTGACGAGCTCTCCGCCCCGGGAGATGGCGCCGATGACGACCCCATCCGGCAGGTCGCGCGTCCCCTCTTCGATCGTCCGCCCGGTCAGCGTACTCCCGGGACCGACCTCGATCTCGATGACTTCCGCTCGATCGTGTTCGAGCATCGCCACCTTCTCGGTCCGCGCAGCGCGCGTGAAACGAACGATCTCCTCGGCGGTCTCCTCGCGCGGATTGATCACGACGTCGACGCCGACCATCTCGAACAGGGCGGCGTACTCGACGTTCTCGATGACCGCCACGGTGCGTTCGACGCCGACGCGGTGGGCCAGCAGCGCGGCCAGGAGGTTCTTCTCGTCGCTGTCGAGGGCGGCGACGAGGACGTCGGCCTCGTCGATGTGCTCGCGCATGAGAAAGTCGGTATCGGTGGCGTCGCTCTGCAGCACCATCGTGTTCGGGAGGGCTTCGGCGGCCTCCCTGGCCCGATCGGGATCGCGTTCGATCAACCGGAGGTTGTGGCCGTGCTCTTCGAACTCCCGGGCGGCCTGGAACCCGATCTCGCTCGCCCCGACGATGACGACCTCCTTCCGACCGTTGTCGGTGACCGAGGCGACCTCGTTCGCGAATTTGGTGATCGATTCCGGGCTCCCGATGACGACGATGCGATCGCCCTCGCAGATGACCGTCTCGCCCGTGGCGACGAGCATCTCCTCGTCCCGGAAGACCGCGGCGAAGGTCAGCGAGTCGTAGCGATCGGCCTCCTTGACGGTCTGGCCGGCGACGGGACTCTCTTCCCGGACCTCGAACTCCGCCATCCTGACGAGCCCGCCGGCGAACATGTCGACGTCGGTCGCCGCGGGCAGGCCGGTGATGCGGAAGATGGCCTGGGCCGTCAGGAGATCGGTACAGACCATGAAGTCGACGCCGAAGGCGCCCTCCGAGCCCTGCCACGTTTCGAGGAGGGTTCGGCGGCGGACGCGAGCGATGGTGAACGCATCGCTCTCGGTCTTCGTCGCGCCGCAGATTACGACGTTCGTCTCGTCGTTGTCCGTACACGCGATGACCATGTCGGCCTCGCCGATCTCCGCCTCCCTGAGCGTCCCGATCTCGGTCCCGTCGCCGGCGATCGAGAGCACGTCGAGCTCGTAGGTGAGCTCCTCGACGATGTCCTCGTCCTGGTCGATCACGATGACGTCGTGCCCGTCCGCCAGGTTCTCCGCGATCGTCCGGCCGACCGCGCCGGCGCCGACGATCACGACGCGCACGGCGATCCCCCGTGGCTCATTTGCTGGCGATTACTGTGCCACTTTCAAATACGTTCCGTCATCACACTCGCGCCGCCGCGTTCGAACTGAAAATCAGTCGGCCATCGTCGTCAGACGGGGCGAATCCTCGCATCGAGAGCCGAATCAGCGGTCGAGTCGAACACATTATCCCGTCGCCCCCTAGAGGAGTGGGTAGCCAATGCGCATCCGGGTCGACTGGCGGTCGAGTTTGAGCTTCACCGGGACGGTCCTGAAGTGGCTCTCGGTGCCGCTCGCCGCCCCGCTCGCGCTCGCGCTCTTCGACGGGGACGACGTCCTCGCGTTCGGCGCGACGATCGCCGTGACGGCCGTCGTCGGGTTCGCGCTCGAACGGCTGTCGGACGAGCGCGACCTCGACCACCGCGAGGGATTGCTGGTCGTCGCCGCGATCTGGCTCGGCGTCGCGCTGGTCGGCGCGATCCCGTTTCTCGTCGTCGGATCGACGCTGCCGGCGGACGCGTCGGCGTTCTCCCTCGCCGGCTTTCCCCGCGAACTCGGCGGGCTCGTCAACGCCCTCTTCGAGAGCACGAGCGGGCTCACGACGACCGGGGCGACGATCATGACCGAGTGGGACTTCGAGAACCAGTCGCGGGCCATCCTGCTCTGGCGACAGCTCCTGCAGTGGCTGGGCGGGCTGGGCATCTTGATCATCGCGATCGGCCTCCTCTCGAACCTGATGGTCGGCGGCGCCCAGCTGATGGAGACCGAGACGCAGACGAAGAACGTCACCAAACTCACCCCCGAGATCGAGCAGACGGCCCGGATCATCTGGGGACTGTACGTCGGATTGACGATCCTCGCCACCGCCGTCTTCTACGGGCTCAACCTGGTGGGCCTCGCGGACGAGATGACCCTCTTCAACGCCGTCGCCCACGCGCTGACGAGCGTCTCGACGGCGGGGTTCTCGCCCGAGGCCCGGAGTATCGCGGCCTTCTCACCCGCAGTGCAGTGGGCCGTCATCCCCGTGATGCTCGTCGGGGCCACGAACTTCATCCTGCTGTGGTACCTCGTCCAGGGCGACGTCGAACGGCCGCTTCGATCCGAGGAACTGCGATTCTACCTCGGCGTCGTCGCCGTCGCCGCGACGCTCGTGATCGCGATCCTGATCGGCGATCCGGAGATCGGCCAGACGGTCGAGGCGTCGATCAGACACGGGCTGTTCAACGTCGTCTCGATACTCACGACGACCGGCTACGCCTCGGTCGACTACACCGCGTGGGGTCCCGGCGCCCAGCACATCCTCTTTCTGTGCATGTTCGTCGGCGGGATGGCCGGGTCGACGACGTGTTCGATCAAGACGGTCCGCTGGCTCGTCATCCTGAAGGGTCTGCGGCGAAACCTGTTCGTCGCCGCCCACCCGCAGGCGGTCCGGCCGGTCCGGCTCGGCGACTCGGTCGTCGACGAGGAGACGATCGGCGACATCTTCTCGTACGTGATGCTCGCCCTGCTGATCTTCTTCGGGCTGACGGTTCTGCTGGTCGCGGACGCCTCGCGCGCGGCCGACCCCGTCTCGGAGTTCGAAGCCCTCGGCGCCGCGGCCTCGATCGTGCTCAACATCGGCCCCGCGTTCGGCGCGGCGGGACCGATGGGCAACTACCTCGTCTTTCCCACGTCGAGCCGGTTCGTCATGGTCCTCATGATGTGGATCGGGCGGATCGAGTTCGTCCCCGTGCTCGTCCTGTTGCTGCCGGCGTTCTGGCGCGAGTGAGCCGCCTCAAATTGCCGTCCACTTCGCGGTGTGCGAGACCAACGTTTTTCCTCGCACCCCGCGAACGGTCGGGTATCCACATGCACTTTCGACACCTGCTGATTCCGGTCGCCTCCGAGGCCGACGCGACCGTCACCTGTCACGCGCTCTCGGGCCACCTCGACGACGTCGATCGGGTCACGGCGGTCCACGTCATCGAGAAGGCGGGCGGCGCGATCGACAAGGCGCCGCTCGAAAAACGAAAGGACGACTCGGCGGACATCCTCGAGGCCGTCGAAGACGCACTCGACGATCGGGTTCGGGTCGAAACGGACCGATACTACGGCACCGACGTCGCGGAGACGATCTTCGAGGCCGCCGACGACGTCGACGCGGACGCTGTCGCGTTCCGCGCACGCGGCGGCAGTCGCATCGCCCGGCTGTTGGCGGGTGACGTCTCGACGCGGCTCGTGACGGATCCGGCGGTCCCGGTCGTCTCGCTCCCCGAACCGGCCGAATAGTCCGGACGCCGACCGATCTTCTCGGCTACGATCGGCCGAACAGCCGTTCGAAGAGGGACCGCTTCGTCGGCCGCTCGGCCAGCAGGACCGAACACTCCACCTCGTCGACGACGTCGTAGACGAGCGAGCGATCGACGAGCCTGGAGAGCAGTCCGCGCTCGGTCGCCCCGATGAGCAGGAGCGTTCGATCGGCCGACTCGCGTCGGATCGCCGCCTCGACGTCGCCCGTCGTGTCGATGGTGAGGGCGGCGTCGGCCAGTTCGTGCTCCTCGGCCCACGCGGTGAGGAACGCCTCGCCTTCCTCCCGTTCGGACGCGTCGTCGACGACGTACAGGAGCTCGACGTCCGCGTCGGTCGTCCGCTGCAGCGTGCGTGCCACTTCCGCGCTCAGGTCCGAGTCCGGCCCGCCGGCGGTCGGTAGCAAGATGCGTGAGGTGTCGAAGTCCCGGTCGTTTAGCACAAGGAAGTCACACGGCAGGTTGTGCGTGAGTTCGTCCAGCGGACGCTCGGCGCGGCCGGCCGCCCACGGCCGATCCTCTCCCCACCCCATGACGACCGTATCGGCGTCGTGTCGCTGCGCGGCGTCGAAGATCGCCTCGAAGGGACGGTGAGAGACGACGGTCGTCGTTTCGATGTCGACGTCGGATCGGGAGACGCTCTCGCGGGCCTGGTCGAGCAGTTTCTGGGATTCGGCGTCGATACGGTCGGTCATCGCCGCGCCACGGTCCAGTGGCGTCTGGTCCGGCACCTGCACGATGTGGACGGCGTGGACGATGCCGTCTCGGTCCGCGGCGATCGTACTCGCGAGTTCCATCAACGCGCCCTCGGTTCGCGGGTTCGAGAGCGGGACCATCACGCGACTGGGAGTGGCCTCCGACGGTGCCGCGGCTTCGGCGGCCGAAACGGCGGCGTCGGGCATCTCCTCCGAGCGATCGAGGATGTGTTCGCTGAGGACGCCTTGAACTGTCGTGTGCTTGCGGGCGTAGAACCAGTACCAGGCGACCGAGCCGACGACGAACGCCATGCTCAGCGCGATGACGATCCCGTCCATGAAGTAGATGAGCCCGAAGGAAAAGAGCGCTCCCAGGATGGGCGTGATCGGATAGAAGGGGACCCGGAAATCGGGATCGTACTCCGGGACGTCGGCTTCGCGAAACGCGATGAGTGCGACGTTCATCAGGGCGTAGACGACGAGGTGGAGGACGCTCGCCGCGTTGGACAGGATCTTGAGGTCCTGTCCGAGCGCCACGATGAAGAGGATGATGAGGCCGCCGGTCAGCGCGATCGACCGGTACGGCGTCGCGTACCGGGGGTGAATCGCGTTGAGCTCGTCCGAGATGAGTTTATCGCGCCCCATCGCGAAGTTGATGCGCGCCGAGGCGAGGATCGAGGCGTTCGCCGAGGAGGCGGTCGCGAGCAGCGCCGCGATCGAGATGGCGCCGACGCCGACCAGTTCGAGGAGGGGAATGCCGGCGAAGCTGAGCTCGGCCACCTGCGAGACCGGCGTCTCCTGGTGCAGTTCGTCCCAGGGGACGATGCCGACCATGATGCTGACCAGGATCGCGTAGAAGACCGTGACGATCGCGACGCTGCCGATCACGGCCAGGGGCAGATTGCGCCCCGGGTTCTTCAACTCCTCCGCGACGGTGGCGATCTTCGCGTAGCCCAGAAACGAGACGAAGACGAGCGCCGTACCCGGAAGGATCGCCCCGTAGCCGCGGTCGGTCGGCGCGATGCCGCCCTCCTGGAGGAGCGTCGCCCACTCGAACTCGAAGAAGCCGGCGGCGGCGAAGACGGTCAAGATCAACAGCAACATGGAGACGATGATCGTCTGGATGCCGCCGGTTTCCTTCGCGCCGATGTAGTTGACGCCGACGAACGCCACGCCCGCGATCAGTCCACCGATCTGGATGTCGGAGACGCCGAGCGCTGCCGTCCCGCCGAGCAGGGTCGTGCCCAGAAACTCGGCCCCGAAGAGGGATATTTCGGGGAGCGATATCGACGGGAGCGAGAGCGTCCCGAACGAGAGGGAGGGAAGTTCGAGCATCGTTCCTTCGAGCATGCCGGTGAGGTAGCCGCCGAAGCCGATGCAGTAGAACGCCGACGCGAAGGCGAGCCCCATCCAGTCGCCCATGCCCGAGATCGAACCGAACATGGGCCCGAGTCCGCGATTGATGTAGTAGTACCCGCCCCCGGCTTTCGGCATCGCCGTCCCGAGTTCGCTCACGGCGAGCGCGTTGATCATGGCGATGAGGCCGCCGATGACGAACGAGACGACGACGATCGGGCCCGCCTCCCGTGAAGCGATGCCCGGGAGGACGAAAATCCCGGCGCCCATCATGGTGCCGATCCCGATCATCAGCGCCGAGACCAGCCCGAGGTCCTTCGCGAGTTCCTCGTCGCTCATCTGTCAGGAGGCTCCGTCCGCCGGTCGATCGCCGCCGCTCGGTGGGGGACGTTGCAACTCCCGTACGGTTTCGACGCTCAGGTTCATGCTCAATGGCTTCTAGCGACCCACCTTAAGCGTTCTGAGGATCGGTCGACGGCCGGCGAACGGGTTTCGGGACCGTTCGAAACCCGCCAGCGAATCTCGGGCCGTTCGACCCAATATCACTCGCCGCCGGCGCCGGCCGGCGTCGACCCGCCCGGGAGGCGCGGGACGAGCGCCGACTCGATCCGATCAGAGTAGCCCATGAGCGTCGTCCCGAGGATGCTCATCGCGAGCACGTATCCGACGGCCAGCGCGTAGATCTCGTCTGCGACGCCGTTCGGGACGACGCCGTTCGCGCCCGCGGTCAGGGCGACGCTCGCGACGATCAGCGAGAACTCCCCGCGGGTGGTCAATCCGAGCGCCACGCGGATCGACCGCCGCGGCGAGAGACCGTAGACGCGGCCGCCCCAGTACGCGCTGACGAGCTTCGAGCCCGTGGTGAGGACGACCGCGACGGCGATGAGCCCGAGCACCGGCCCGAACGTCGTCGGGTCGGTGAGCAGCCCGATCCAGAGGAAGAAGAGCGCAGCGAAGGCGTCGCGGAGCGGTTCCAGCAGGCGTTCGAGGTCGTGGACGTGGTCGGTCGCCGAAAAGCCCATCCCGACGAAGAAGGCGGCGACCGCCTCGCTCACGCCGAGGGCGTAGGCGCCGCCGGCGATCAGGATCGTGACGCCGAGCGTCCGGATGACGGTGATCTCGTGGGACGCGTCCTCGAGCAGTCGCTGGAAGACGGCGTCGCCGACGGCGACGAAGGCGAGCAGCGCGAGGATGAACCCCATGCCGACGGCGACCGACGATAGCGCCTCGCCGGCGCCGCCACCGCCGGTCGCGAGGGCCGTCGCGATCGCCAGGTAGATCGCGATGAAGAGGTCCTCGAAGACGAGGATGCCGAGGATCGGGTTCGCCTCGTCGTTCGCGATCCAGCCCAGGTCGATCAGCGACTTGGTGATGATCGCCGACGAGGAGATGTAGACGATGCCGGCGACGAGGAACGCGGCGAACGCGCCGTCGAAGAGCACCCAGCCGAGGGCGAACCCGACGACGAAGTTGAGCAGGTCGATCGTGCCGGCCGTGCCGATCTTCCGCCGAGAGGCGAACAGCCGCTCTAAGTTGAACTCCAGGCCCAGGAAGAACAGCAGGAGGACGATCCCGAGTTCGGCGCCGAGTTCGACGAAGCCGGCCGACCCGTCGACCGCGAGGGTGCTCGCCTGCGCGACCAGATCGACACCCGCGACCTCGATGGCGGGCAGGACCTCGGGGGCTCGTCCGAGGACGAACGGCCCGAGTCCCATCCCGCCGAGGATGTAGAACGGGATCACCGACTGGCCGAGCCGGTCGGCGACGACGCCGCCGATCGCGGCCGTGGTGAACAGGACGCCGACCGCGAACAGGCTCACCTCGGCCATCGGACACCCTCGACGCCGTCGCCCCGACCGGTGATACGGCCGTTCCAGCCCTGCACCCAACCAGGTGGCCGCCACCGTTCGCCCGATCGCTCGGGAGCGTCGGCTCGTCGTCTCTGGGGGAGTCGCACGGTCATCTCGTCACTCGCCGTCACCCGAGATCAGCGACTCGAACGCCTGGCAGCCCTCGCGCTCGCCGATGACGACGACCGTGTCGTCGGCCTCGACCACGGTGTCGGGGGTCGGCGGCGAGAGGACGTCGCCGTCGCGCTGGATGGCGACGACCGAGACCCCGGTCCGTTCGCGGACACCCGCGTCCGCGAGGGTTTGCCCGACCAGTACGCCCTCGGGGTCGACGTTGAACCACTCGATGAGCGTCTCCTCGGAGAGCATCGTCTCGACCTCCTGGGTCTCGACCGGCTGGAAGTACGCGCCCTCGAGGATCGTGCCGACCGTTCGCGCCAGGCGATCGGAGAGTTCGAACAGCTTCTCGCCGTCCGAGTCCGGCGTCTCCTTCCGGTAGACCTCCCGCTTGCCGGTGTTGTGCGTGATGACGACCAGCCGCGCGTCGTCCTCGAGTTCGACCTCGTGTTTCTTGCCGACGCCCGGGAGGTCGCTCTCGTAGATGTCCATACCGGAATACGGGAGCGAACCCCCATAAAACGCCTGTCGCGTATCGAGCCGATCGATCGGACGGGCCCTACCAGATCGACCTTCCGGACGACCCGCCGATCGACCTTCCGGACGTCGACCGATCGATCGGTCCGTTGAATGTCACCGATCGGCCTGTCGGAGGTCGATCGTTCGCCCAGCGAGTCGTCGACCGGCCCGCCGAGCGACGGCGCGCTCACCGGCTGCCACTCACTCGTCGGGCTCGACCTCGATGGCCGGCGGGTGGCGCGTGGACTCGATCGTCGTCCAGACGAGTTCCCTGTACTCGCCGGTATCGTAGCGACCCTCGTTGTACGCCACGGCCCACTCGGTGTAGACGACCGCGCTGCCGACGGGGCCCGACGGCGCCTCGCGGATCGTCGTCGTGAGGGCGTAGGACTGGTAGCCGGCCTCGATCAGGGCGGCGTAGGCGCCCGCGATGGCGGCGATGTCGTGGCCCACGCCGTCCGATCGATCGACGTCGGTGACGTACTCGACGGCGAGGACGTCCCGGTCCTCCTCGATCGAGTCGAGACGCGAGACCCGATTCTGGACGACCTCGGTGAAGGCGTTGACGTCGTCGATGGGTTCGGCCGCCGCCGACTCGAGGCGGGCGTCGAATCGATCGGCCCTGGTTTCGAAGGGAAGCGATGGGAGCAGGCCCGCGATCGGCCACGCCCGGTTCTCGGGCAGTTCACTACCGACGTCCTCGGTACAGCCGGCGAGCGCGGTGAGGCCGACGGCGCCTCCGGCTCGGAGGAATCGTCGACGTGACGCGGTCCCGTTCGCCTGTCGTCCCGTCGGCTCGCGGGGCGAACGCGACGACCTTCGCTCGTCTCGGGCGCTCTTCGCGCGGGCCCCGTCCGGCGGCCCGGAGCGCGGATTCGAATCCATGGCGGTGCAAGCGGACGCCGCCAGAACTGCGGCGGGCCTGCGTACGTCGGGCCGGCGGCGTCGCGTCACCTATTCACAGCCCAGAACCCCTCGTACTCGGCGCTGACGGAGATTTTTGTCGGTCGTCGTCGTAGGCCCGGCCCGTGGTCCTCGAACTGTACGACCTGCTGGTGATCGTGGCCGGCGTCCTCCTGTTCGGCATCGCGATCCTGCCCCGCTTCGTGGCCCAGCGCGCCATCTCCCTGCCCATCTTCTTCGTCGGGTTCGGCTTCCTCGTCTTCGGACTCCCGGTCGGACTCCCGCCGCTGGATCCGCTGGAACAACCGGAGACGACCGAACGCCTCTCCGAGTTCGGCGTGATCATCGCGCTGATGGGGCTCGGCCTGAAGCTCGACCGACCGCCGGGACTGAGCGCCTGGGCGTCGACCTGGCGACTGCTCGCCGTCGCGATGCCGCTGTCGATCGTCGGGGCCGCGCTGCTCGGCTGGTGGGTGGCCGGGTTCGCCCTGCCCTCGGCGGTCCTGCTCGGGGCGGTCATCGCGCCGACGGACCCCGTCCTCGCCGCCGAGGTGCAGGTCGACGAACCCCGCACCGGCGATTCGGACGACCCGGACCGGGAATGTGGGGACGACGAGGTAGCGTTCGCCCTCTCCTCGGAGGCGGGGCTCAACGACGGTCTCGCCTTCCCCTTTACCAACCTCGCGATCGCCGTCGCGCTGGTCGGGCTGGCGCCCGCGAACTGGGCCGTCGAGTGGCTCGTCGTCGACGTGGGCTACCGGATCGTCGTCGGCACCGTCCTCGGCGTCGTCCTGGGGTGGCTCGTCTCGCGGCTCATCTTCCTCACGGCGCCGGAGACCAAAGTCGCCCAGTCGGTGCAGGGTCTCGAGGCCGTGGCCGGGACGCTCGTCATCTACGGGCTCACCGAGGTCGTCGGCGGCTACGGCTTCATCGCGGTCTTCGTCGCCGCCGTGACGATCCGCAGCTCCGAGCGCACCCACGAGTACAACGAGTCGCTCCACGAGGTCGCCGAACTCGCCGAGCAGCTCGCGATGGGGGTCATCATGATCTTCTTCGGCGGGGCGATCGCCAACGGACTGCTTGCCCCGCTGACCGCCGAGGCGGCGATCGCCGCGATCGCCATCGTCTTCGTCGTCCGCCCGCTCGCCGGCGTCGTCTCGCTCCTCGGAGTCGGGCTGCCCTGGGCCGAGCGGGCCACGATCGCGTTCTTCGGCATCCGCGGCATCGGCTCGTTCTACTACCTCTCCCACGGGCTGAACGAGGCCGTCTTCGCCGGCGCCGACCTGCTCTGGGCGCTCGTCGGGGCGGTCGTGCTCGTCTCGATCGTCGTCCACGGGATCGCGGCGACCCCGGTCGTCGATCGGGTCGGCGGGTCCTGACCCGGGCCCGGGTGAACTGACGGGCGCGACCCCGCTGGCCGACGGTCAGTCCTCGTCCGCCGTGACCGGCGGCCAGGCCCAGGCGTCGCCCTGGACGACCCCGAGCAGCCGTCGCCGCCGCTCGCGGGCGGCGGCCAGCGCGTCGGCGAACGCGTCGTCGGAGACCGTTTCGATGCCCGCGATGCGGAGGCGCTCGAGTTCCGGCGGCGGCGGGACCTCCTCGGCCGGATCGATGAACGCCTGATCGAGCGTGTGCAGGTACTCGTCCGTGCTCGCGCGGGCGGCCTGGAGGAGCGTCGCGTTCGGCTGCGCGTCCGGATCGACGCCGTGTTCGATGAGGGTCAGCGCGTCGTCGAAGATGGCCACGGCGACCGCCGAGGAGTGTTCGGCCCGCTCGCTGTGGTAGTAGTGCAGGATCGGATACGCGCGGTGTTTGTCCGCGAGCAAGTCTAACTGGTCGGAGAGCGATTCGAAGCGGCGTTCGAGGCCGCCGAACCCGTCGCGCTCGTCGTACCCGTTCCTGACGAAGGCCTCGCTTCGCTCGCCGAGCCCGGTGACGCCGCTGGCGAACGCGCGCTTCTCGGAGACGGCCCCGAGCACCGTGAGCACGTACGAGACGGCGAGGGTCACCAGGGCCATGCCGCTGGCGGTGGTGGCGCCGGCCGCGAGCTGCCAGCCGTCGGCCGTCGGGACGTAGTCGCCGTTGCCCGCGGTGAACATCATGTACCCGACGAAGTAAATTCGGCCGACGAGGTCGGCGGGCGCGCCGGTCTGGCTGGCGACGAGCGCCCAGCGATCGGCGACGAACAGCAGGGTCCAGCCGGCCCAGATACCGACGATCCACAGCGTGAGCGTCGCGACCAGGGTGAGCGGTCCGGCGGTGCTCAACAGCCGTTCGTCGTCGGTCCCGACGCGCCTGAGCCCGTCCCAGATGGCCGTCGTCAGGCGGCCCGATATCGGTCCGGCGCCGCCGTCGACCCACAGCGCCGTCCAGAGGATGTCGATCACCGTCGCCAGGAGGACGACGCAGCCGAGGACCAGGTACAGCCAGCGCATCGAACCCGATTACGCCGCCTAGCTACGTCAAAGGCGGCCGGTGAGGTCGCCCGTTGCCGAGTTGCGTGTGCCAGCGTTCGTTATACGGTTCGCCCCGGTGGAGCGAGCGGTGATGGCACTCAAACAGATCAGCCACGTCGCCGACAGCGAATTGATGGACGAGTGTATCGACAACTGCTCGGAAGCCGCCCAGGCCTGCGAGTGGTGTGCCGACGAGTGCATCGGGATGGGCGAGGAGATGGCCCGCTGCATCCGGCTCTGTCGCGACGTCGCCGACCTGACGTCGCTGCACGCCCGCTTCATGTCGCGCAACTCCGGTTACAGCGCCGAGCTGGCGGAGATCTGCGCGGACGCCTGCGAGGAGTGCGCCGACGAGTGCGAGCAGTTCGACCACGAGCACTGCCAGGTCTGTGCCGACAAACTGCGCGACTGCGTCGACTCCTGCCGGGAGATGGCCTCGGCCTGAGGCGATCGATCCGCGAGCACCCGTCGAACCATTTTTCGGATCGGTCCCGGATCGCGTACCGTCAGGTACCCTCCGCCAGGAGCGACGGCACGGACCGGCGCCGGACTTCCACGGATCGCTCCGCCTGGATCGTTCGGGAGCCCGACTGCGTGCGGCCTATGGCGCCGCTCGCGACGTACGCTCCGGGCCGACCATCGCTCTGAGCCGTTCGATGCGGCGCTCGGTAGCGGGGTGGGTCCGGAGAAGCCGGTGCGAACCCGATCGCTCGGCGGGCGGGAGGATGTCGAGCGCGCTCGTCGATCGACCGTACTCGCGCCCGTCCCGCGTCGGCGGCCCGCGACTATCGTCGAGCGTCTCGAGCGCGCCGGCCAGGGCAGCGGGCGACCCCGTCAGTTCCGCCGCGGCGCGGTCGGCCGCGAATTCCCGTCCGCGCGAGAAGCATCCGACGCCGAGTTCACAGAGGCGAACCTGGGCCGTCGTCACGACGGTCAGGACGCCCCACGCGACGAGGCGGGCGGCGTGGGTGATCGGGCTCATCGAGTGGAGTCGGTTCAGTCGCGGTCGCTCGTCGGCCTCGATCCGCTCGGCGACGAGCATCGGGACGAGCAAGCGGCGCAAGATCTCGCTATCCCCGTTCGCCAGATGCGCCACTTCGTGTGCGAGTACCGCCGTTCGCTCCTCGTCGGTGAGTTCGCGCACCAGACCGCGGGTGAGTACGATCGTCCCGTCGTTCCGGCCCCCGATCGCGTACGACGCCGGCCGCCGACGGTTGACGATGCGGAGGTCTGGTTCCGGAATACCCGCCTGTGCGGCCAGGTTCCTGACCGCCGACGCGAGTTCGGGGTGGCGATCGGCCGCGGGCGCTCCGGGACCGGCGATCGCCCGCTCGAACGCGCGAATCTCGGCTCCGACCGGCCGAACGTAGGCGACGGGGATGGCCGCGAGACCGATCGCGATCGCCGCGAGACCGATCGTCTGTGGCGTGATGTCCCAGAGACGCACCAGCCACGTCCCCTCGAGAATCGGGAAGAACAGTCCCGTTACGAGGGCCAGCACGACCCCGGCGACGAGGAGGACCGCGACACCGACCACGGCGGCCGCGACCAGCGCGATCGTGAGCGTCACGCACGCGACGATCGCGAGGGCGCCGAGACTGCGAACGAGCAGGGACAGGCGGCGTCGAGCGAGCGACATGGCTATCTCCGTTGGTATCCGTCCCTTTTGCGATTACATCAACGTTTTGATTGGTGATACGAACCGCACTGGACGACACGACCGTTCGGCCTGAACCTCCAGGGGATCGCGTTTTCACGGTCGCCGTGGTCCGCCGAACGGGTGTACCCAGTGCTCGGCAAGACGACGTGGGTCATCCCGGAGGGGTACATTCCCGAGGGAAGCACCGGCCCAGCGCCCGAGATGGAGAGTCACGAGACCGTCTGCGCGTTGAACGCCGGTGACGACGACGCAACCGTCGAACTGACGATCTACTTCGCGGATCGGGAACCGGCGGGTCCGTACGTCGTGACGGTCCCGGCGAGACGAACCCGCCACGTCAGGTTCGACGATCTCTCGGACCCGGAGCCGGTTCCGCGCGGGACGGAGTACGCCAGCGTCATCGAGTCCGACGTCCCGATCGTCTGCCAGCACACGCGACTCGACTCGCGCCAGGCCGAGAACGCGCTCCTCTCCACGATGGCCTATCCGGGCGAGTGATCGCCGTCGCGGAGGCCGTCCCGATCGGCGGCGAGGGTGCCGACCGGCCACTCCCGGCGCCGCCCGCCTTCGGTCGGTCCACGCCCGGATTTACGGCCGACCCTCGACGGTTCGCCACTGGCAGGGACCGCAGTCAGTCGGCTGCCCCGGACGGCGAACCGGCCTCGCCGTCGCGCCGTTCGTCGGCCACGCCGACGTAGCCGTCGTCGCTGAGAACGGCCTGGACGTTGCCGATCGCTTCCGTCTCGCTGACGCCGTGGCCGGCGTCGGCGAGCGCCTCGACGGCTGCGTCCGGGACGCCGGGTTCGACCTGCAGCCAGTCACCGGTGGCGGTGTAGATGCGCGGCTCCGCGACCGCTTCCTCGAGGGACAGGCCGAACTCGGCGACGTTGAGGATCACCTGCGCGACCGCGACGATGATCGCGAAGCCGCCGGGCGAGCCGAGCGCCAGGAAGGGCTCGCCGTCACGGAAGGCGATCGTCGGACTCATGCTGCTGAGCGGTCGCTTCTCGGGCTGGACCTCGTTCGGTCCGCCCGGGATCTCGTCGAAGTCCGTCAGCTCGTTGTTCAACATGAACCCGCGGCCGGGGACCATGATGCCCGACCCGAAGAACTGCTCGATGGTGCTCGTCCAGGAGACGACGTTCCCTTCGGCGTCGGCGATCGTGAAGTGGTCGGTGTGACCGTCGATCGGTATCGACCCCGCCGGTCCGGTATCGTTCTTCGGCCCCGGTGACTCGGGCGGCGAACCGGCGCCCGGCGGACCCCACGGCGGTCCGCCCGGACAGTCCTCCCGGGGTGTCACGGCGTACCGATCGCCGGGTTGGTGGTCGAACGGGTCGCCGGGTTCGAGGACGGCATCGGAGACCTCCTCTGGATCGATCAGCGCACGTCGTTCGTCGATGTACGTCTCGTCGAGCAGTCCCTGCCAGGGGATGTCAACGAATTCGACGTCGCCGAGGTACGCTCCCCGGTCCGCGAACGCGAGTTTGAACGCCTGGGCGAGGTGGTGGTAGGTCTCGAACGAGCGCCGATCGAACGAATCCAGCTCGAACGGTTCCAGGATCGAGAGGATCTGGCCGATCGCGTAGCCGCCCGACGTCGGCGACGGCATGGTTCTGACGGTGATCTCCGCCGCCGACCCCTCGTAGGTGACGTGGGTCGGGACCGGCGTCTCGACGGCGTAGTTGCCGAGGTCCTCGACGGTCATCGAGCCGCCCTCCTCGCGGTAGCGGTCCGCTTCCTGGACGGTCGTCGCGATGTCGTCGGCGATCTCGCCCCGGTAGAAGGGTTCGATCCCCTCGTCGCGGATGATCGAGAACGTCTCGGCCAGGTCCGGCTGGACGAGCAGGTCGCCCTCCTCCAGGGGGTCACCCCCTGGTGCGAAGACCGTCATCGCCGTCTTGCTCAGCGACCCGTCGTCGACGTTCTCGGCGATGCTTTCGGCCAGGTGGGCGTCGACCGTGACGGGGCGTTCCGGCCCCGCCAGTTCGATCGCCGGCTGGATCAACTCGGCGAGCGGTTTCGTCCCGAACCGCTTGAGGGCGACGTCACAGGCCCGCAGCGTTCCCGGGACGCCGACGGCTTTGCCGTTCGTGTGCCGTTCGAGAAACGGGACGACGTCGCCGTCCTCGTCGAGGAACATGTCGGGTTCGGCGCCCAGCGGCGCTCGTTCGCGGCCGTCGATGCAGGTGACGTCGTCGCGTTCGGCGTCGTAGACCAGCACGAATCCACCCCCGCCGATCCCCGACGCGTGGGGCTGGACGACGTTGAGCGCGAACTGGACGGCGACCGCCGCATCGACCGCGTTCCCGCCGCGCTCCAGGACGGTGACGCCGACGTCCGTCGCGGCCGCGTGCGACGTCGTGACCATCCCCGCCTCGCTCGTCTCGCAGGCGGCCGGACCGGCGGCGGGACTGTCGTCGTCGCACTCGGATGTGCCGGGCGCTGCGCTCACGCTCGCCGGAATCGCACTCGCGCCGAGTACGGCCATCGATCCCCGGACCGCGTCCCGCCTGGTCGGTCCCGTTGGGCCGGGTTCGCCGTCGGTCTCGCGATCCGTCCCACCGTCGTCGGTAGCAGGGTTCGAGGAACGGTCGGCTGTCTCGTCGTCCGCCTCGTCCTGCCTCGCTGCGTCGCCATGCCGTGCTGTATCGGATGGCATGGCTGCCACGACATCACTTCTCCTAATAATTGTTTGCAACTGGAATCTCGTCGTCGACGGACTGTCAGGCGGCCGTGACGGTTCGAGTCACGTGTCATACGGGCGATGATCGCGGCCGGCTCGGCTGTGCGAGGGTTGGGCGGGTCCGAATGAACCCTGGTCCCCGGGCGCCCCGGGAGGGTGCGGGCTACAACCGGGTACCGCAAGGTCCAGCCCGTCAGCGAACGTCGTCCGAGGAAACGCAACGCGTGGGATCCGGTCGCGTCACGGCGGCGTCGACATAACTGCATCGGCGTCGATAGCAACGCTTTCGGCCGTCGACCCCCGAAGCCGGGGCATGAACTTCTTCGACCGGTTGCACGACCGGATCGTCACGGTCGACAGCGTCGTCTCGGTCGGTCTCGATCCCGACCCGTCGCGGCTCCCGGATCACCTGCAGGATCACGACCTCCCGCGGTGGGCGTTCAACCGGCGAATCATCGACGCGACGCACGAACACGCGGCCGTCTTCAAACCCAACGCGGCCTTCTACGAGGATCCGGACGGGTTTCGCGCGCTGGAGGAGACGATAGCGTACGCCCGCGGCAACGGCGTGCCCGTCCTGCTCGACGCCAAGCGAGCCGATATCGGCAACACGACGCGCCAGTACGCCGAACTGCTGAACCCGGACTCGCCCGGGCCGTCGGCCGACGCCATCACCGTCAACCCCTACATGGGCCGGGACTCGCTGCAACCGTTCCTCGCCAACGAGGAGGCTGGCGTCTTCGTCCTCTGTCGCACCTCGAACCCCGGCGGGGCGGACCTCCAGGCCCTCGAACTCGAAACCGGCGAACCCCTCTACGAGCGGGTGGCCGCCCTGGCCGACCTGTGGAACGAGAACGACAACGTGGGGCTCGTCGTCGGCGCGACCGCGCCCGAGGAACTCGAAGCGCTTCGCGAGCAGGTACCCGACCTGCCGTTCCTCGTCCCCGGGATCGGTGCACAGGGCGGCGACGCCGAAGCCGCCGTCGAGCACGGCCTGGCCGACGGCGTCGGCCTCGTCAACTCCTCGCGCGGGATCATCTTCGCGGGCGAGGATGCCGGGACGGACTTCGACGCCGCTGCCGGGCACGCGGCGAAGCGACTGAAAGAGCGGCTGAACCGGTATCGCGAGGCGTAGCCCCCGTCGGGGCGCGCCTCGGCTACCCGGTTCGAGCCGTGCGATCAGAACCGGTGAATCTCCGTATCCTCGTCCTCGCCGGGACGCGCCTGGGCCGAACAGTCCGCACAGAGACCCAGTCCCCGGTCGTAGTGTTGCTCACAGACGAGCGCGCCGCAGTTGTCACAGCGCTCCTGCGCCTGGCGCGACTCGCAGATCTGGCAGAGCCCACTGACGCTCATACGCGTCGTACGTCACCGACGGGCTTGAAAGCACGGCCGGGTAGTCGGCTGGTGCGTCCGGTCACCGCCTCTCACCCGGGCGCAGTCGATACCGGTGGTCGACCGGCGTGGTCACGGACGCGAGGACGATGTGGACCCCCACCATCACCGAAAGGAACCCCACGTTGATCCACGCGGCGTTGTACCAGATCAGGTCGATTCCGACGGGCTCGGACACCACGGGCCAGAGGGGTTCGATCGGGGTCGAGATATCGGGCGCCGAGAGGATATCGGCGACCAGGTGGCTCAGTCCACCCGCTAGGAACCCCAGGGTCGAGAACACGAACAGGCTGGACGCGTCGAACTGCTCGCCCCCGATCCAGTCGTCTACCTGCTCGCCGAGCAGTCCGGTCAGCACCGCGCCGACGACCAGACTCGCTACCGTCACGAACAACACGGTGTGAGTCACCCCGTGGTGGTGAATCGCGCCGGGAAATACCCTCCTGAGCCACAGATCGATATCCGGAACGAGCGATGCGACGACCGCCAGGCCGACGAATGCGACGCTCGCTCTGTCGTCCCAGACGAACCACGCCGGCAGGGCGAACAGGAGTCCGAACGCGACGTGGCCCATTATGTCTACCATCGCGTCCGAACGGTCCACATCTCTCCGGATAGTACTTTGTGGGTCCTCCGAGGCGGTCGACGCGCACGTCGAGAACGTCTTGCCCGTCGGGAACGTCCAGACGTCCGGCGCGCTCGCGATCATCCGCGGCGTGTGAACGAGCGTCGTCACGGCTTCGCCGACGCGTAACCCGGACTCCGAAAAGGGCACTGCCGACCCGACTTGGCCGTCGCTCTATTCGACGATGAATCCGCTCGCGAGTTCGAGCACCTCCGAACGAGAGCGCGGCTCGTCGAATGCTGTCGGGAAGCCGATCTCGGTGTTCAGCTCTCGGAGGAAGGAAGCGTGTCGCGCCTCGACGCTGTGAATGCTGAGCGCGGGTGGGACGATATCGGGGTTCTCGATCGACGGCGCCGCACCGGCGTAGGCCGAGACGCCGACGTCCTCGAGCAGCGCGCCGGTCGCGATGAACTCCGCCGGATCCTCGACGGCCGTGCCGAAGTCGAACTCCGGGCTCGGAACCGGCTCGCCGCCGAGGGCTTCGACGGTCGAACCGAGCACTTCGGCGTGCGTGACCTCGTGATTTCGAACGACGCGGATGCGATCTGCGACCCGGTCCTGTATCGGTCCCCATCCCTCGAAGTGCTGTGTCAGTCCGTCGTCGCCGATGTTTTCGATCCCCCGCTGGTAGAACGTCGCCTCGAGGAACTCGAGGGTTCGAGCGAAGTTGAGAATGTCGACGTCGCTCTCGAACTCGTTGGGGACGGCCTCGGGCGGCTGCGGGTTCTCGTCCCCGCCGTTCTCGTGCTCATCGTCCTCCTCGTGGGCCGCGGCGGCCGAGACGAACGGTGACCCACCGACCGTGGCTACACCGATTGCTGCGGAGGCCGCAAGCACTCGTCGCCGTGAGGCGGTTCGGTCGGTCGTCGATTCCGGGATCGCGTTCCTGCGAGTATCGTTGGCTGTCATAATTGGGTTCCCGTTGTGAGCCGGATACGACGCATCCGTCGTACGGACTGCGTTCCCGACCCCGGCGTATATGGACCAGTACCGAACACTTATAACGCAGTTCGGACGGGCCGAGAATATCATACTGTCAAACGTGTGATGGAGGTCACAACAGCATTCGTCGTCCAGATCGACGGGCGAATGGGTTCGATGGATGCCGTCGAAAGCATCGGGCTACACCGCCTCGCCAGCTGCTCGTCCGCCTCCCGCTCGGGAGGGATGCGTGACGATACGTCCGCAACGCGGGACGGCTGCCGGGTGATTCGGAGTGCTAGCACGCACCACTGGCGAAGATTTTTGCTGTGTGAGTGGGTAGCGAACCGTATGTCCCGTGACCGGGCCCTGTTGCAGCGGGCCCTGGACCGTGGCGAGGAAGACGGCGGCAGCGTCGAATTCAAGGAGCGGCTCACCCGCGAGGTCCACCTCTCGGAGGGCCGACGCGAGAGTCTGGCCGCGCAGCTGCGCCACCGCGTCCTCTCGGGCGACGGCGAGGCGACGTACGTCGTCGGCGTGACGGACGACGGCGGCCTCGCGGGCATCGCCCCCGAGGCGTTCTCCGAGTCGATGGACGTCCTCTCCCTGCTGGCCGAGGAGGCCGACGCTCACATCGAGGACGTCGAGACGTGGGGCGTCGATGGCACGCTCGACGGTACCGGAACCCGGGCAGCGACCGATTCGGCGGCTCCCACCGACGACAACGGGCTCGTCGGCGTCGCGACGATTCGCGACGGCGCCGTCCTCGAGACCGACGACGAACACGTCGTGATCGGCACGGCGGGCCACGTCGACCACGGTAAGTCGACGCTCGTCGGCTCGCTCGTCACCGGCCGGGCCGACGACGGCGAGGGCGGAACGCGGGCGTTCCTCGACGTCAAGCCCCACGAGGTCGAGCGCGGCCTCTCGGCCGACCTCTCCTACGCGGTCTACGGCTTCGACGACGAGGGCCCGGTCCGCGTCCGGAATCCGAATCGCAAGCAGGATCGCGCCGCGGTCGTCGAGGCCGCGGACCGGCTCGTCTCCTTCGTCGACACGGTCGGGCACGAACCCTGGTTGCGCACGACGATCCGCGGCCTCGTCGGCCAGAAGCTCGACTACGGATTGCTCGTCGTCGCCGCCGACGACGGACCGACGCGCGTCACGCGCGAGCACCTGGGCGTCCTGCTGGCGACGGAACTGCCGACCATCGTCGCGATCACGAAGGCCGACGCCGTCTCCGACGAGCGGGTCGCCGAGGTCGAACGCGAAGTCGAGCGACTGCTGCGCGACGTCGAGAAATCGCCGCTCTCTGTCGCGCGCGCCGGCGTCGACGCCGCCGTCGAGGAGATCGGCGAGCGGGTCGTCCCGATCGTGCGCACGAGCGCCGTCACGATGGACGGGATGGCAACGCTCGACGAGCTCTTCGACCGACTGCCGAAGACCTCGACCGAGGACGGCGACTTCCGGATGTACGTCGACCGCAGCTACGCCGTCACCGGCGTCGGCGCGGTCGCCTCGGGGACGATCAAGTCCGGCGAGGTCGAAGCCGGCGACGAACTGCTCGTCGGACCGATGGCCGACGGCCGGTTCCGCGAGGTCGAGGTGCGCTCGATCGAGATGCACTATCACCGCGTCGACCAGGCCCGGTCGGGCCGCATCGTCGGCATCGCGCTGAAAGGCATCAAGGAGTCGGCCCTGGAGCGCGGGATGGTCCTCCTCCCGGCCGACGCCGACCCCGAGCCCGTCCGCGAGTTCGAGGCCGAGGTGATGGTGCTCAACCACCCGACCCGCATCGGCGAGGGCTACGAACCCGTCGTCCACCTGGAGACGATCGGCGAGGCCGCCGCCTTCTACCCCGACGACGGCCGACTGCTGCCGGGCGATACGGGCCGGACCCGGGTCCGATTCAAGTTCCGTCCGTACCTCGTCGAGCCGGGCCAGAAGTTCGTCTTCCGCGAGGGTCGCAGCAAGGGCGTCGGCACGGTGACCGACGTCTCGCCGATCGAGTGACCGGAGATCACCGCCGCCCGTGTGAGAGACCGCACCAACCGATTTCGCTTCCAGGCGCGAGGAATGCCGCGAGAACCGAGCCCGATTCGGTGAGGACTCGTCCGATGTACAAACGTTTACGTGCCAGCGGTTGCGATATCCGCCCGCATTGAACACGACCTCGGGGTCGAACTGACGGTCCCGGTTCGCCGGCGTCGACGGCTCGCGTCGGTGTACTGATCCGGCGGTTCGGCCGGCTCGCCGACTGTGGACGTCCGGCGGCCCGATCGGAACGCGATCGATCGGCGTTCCGCCTGGCGTCACGCTGTTCGGTACCAGGCTCGCGCTTCGCCGTCAGCGACGCGTGGGTTCGCTTCTCTCCGGTTTCGGGCCGGTAGTATCGTCACTGCGATACATGTGGTACCGATCCACGGGGGTGCAACTCCGAAGCGGTCGACCCAGTAACCTGCGTCGTCGCGAGCGAAGCGCTCGTCTCGTCACCGAATCGAGCGAGCCGCCGACGCCGCGTCGATGTCGTACACTACCCCAAACCCACCCGAACGACCCCGATCGCACCGTTTCACCGAACACGCACGATCGCCGTCAGCGAGTCTGTTCCACCGCTTCGTCGCAGCTAGCTCTCGACGGCGAGTCCACAGCAACGAAACGCGAACGCGCGCCTGCCGGCTGCCGTTGCCTGGGCCCGAATGGGAACGGCCGACCCCGCCCAAGCGGCCACTCCGACCCACGGCGGGACTCCTCCGGCGGTGGTCGCAATGAGCGCGACGACCCCGCCCCTCCAGCTGGAATCCCGCGTCGAGGGAACCCCCGACGTCTATCGATTTCGAACCGCGGACGGCGTGGTCTCCCCGGACGACTTCCGGCCCTCGGAACTGGCGCTCGCGGAGGCCTGTTGGGACCGAGTCGATGGCCACCTCTGCTGTCTGCAGGCGAACTATGGTGTCGCGGCAACGCTCCTCGCCCCGCAGGTCGAGGCGGTGACGATGATCGAGACGAGCGCCCGCGCGGCCCGGCTCTGCCGCGCGAACGCGCGCGAAAACGCCGTCGACGCGACGGTCGCGGTCACCCTCGATCCGGCGTCCGTGTTGGAGCGCTACGAGGCGGTCGTCTACGCCCCGAAGCCGTACACCCCGAACGACGTGGGCGCCCAGCTCGTGACGGCCGGTCTCGATGCCCTGGGCCCCGGCGGCGAGTTCTTCCTCGCCGCGACGAAACGGAGCGGCCGATCCCGATACCGGGCCGTCCTCGAATCGTACTGTGACGACGTCGAGCGAATCGAGACGATCGGCGACGTCTCAGTGCTCCGGGCTGTCCGCCCGCCTTCGTTCGAACCGTCGTGCCACGTCGACACGACCGTCCTCACACCGACCATCCGGGGCGTCGACCTCGAACTCGTGACGCTACCGGGTACGTTCGCCGCGTCGGCACTCGACCACGGCACCCGATTGCTCCTCGAGACGGTCGGCCCCGAACTCCCCGCGAACGGTCGAATCCTCGACCTGTGTTGTGGCTACGGCCCGATCGGCGCGTACGCGGCGGCCGCAACCGAGAGCGACGTCCGGTTCACCGACGATTCTCGGCTGGCCACCTGGTGTGCCGAGCAGACGCTGGAACGCTCGGACGTCACCGGAACCGTGCGTACGGCCGATTGCCTTCGCGGGGTCGCCGATCGCGAGTTCGACGCCGTCCTGAGCAACCCGCCGACCCACGCCGGTGACGGCGTCGTCTCGTCGCTGTTCGCTGGTGCGGCCGACGTCCTCACCCCCGACGGCGAGTGCTGGTTCGTCCACCACCGTCACCTGGATCTGAGCGAACACGCGAGAGCGTTCGACACGGTCGATCGGTGCACGACCGGATCGGAACACGTCGTGTACCGGGCCACCTCGCGCCCCGAGTGGTGATCCGGTTGGCCAGCACCGGCCCCGTGGCCGACCGGTCCGTCGGTCACACTTACGTAAGTTGCCGCGAATATCCCTCGTATGAACGTCTTCGTCGCCGGCGCGACCGGGGTCCTCGGCCGACGACTGGTACCCGAGTTCGTCGATCGCGGTCACGACGTCGTCGGCCTCGTCCGGGACGAGGCAGGCGCCGAATCGGTTCGGGATCGCGGTGGAACGCCCCGCCGCGGCGACGTCCTCGATCGCGACTCGCTCCGGTCGGCGGTCGACGCCGACACCGACGCGGTGATCCACGCCGCGACGGCGATCCCGACGAAGACGAAGCCTTCGGCGGCCGACTGGGAGCGAAACGACCGGATCCGTGTCGAGGGAACGCGACACCTCTGGGACGCGGCCCGGATGGCCGACGTCGATCGGTTCGTTCTCCAGAGCGTCGTCTGGGTGGCGCGACAGCCCGACGGCACCGCGTTCGACGAGGACTCTCCGTCCTACCCGGATCGAACCACCGAGTCGGCGCTGACAGCGGAGCGGTTCGTCCTGTCAGCCGCGGACGATTCGGCCGTCGAGCCTTGCATCCTCCGCGGCGGCTGGTTCTACGCTCCGGACGCCGACCACACTCGACAGCTCGGTGAGGGGCTGCTTTCCGGTCGCATGCCGATCGTCGGCGGCGGGTTGTTGGGCCGGCGGGATGCTCGGCTGTCAGTCGTCCACGCTGACGACGCAGCTACGGCCTACGTCGAGGCGGCCGAGCACGAACTGACGAGCCGGTACCACGTCGTCGACGACCAACCGGTCACGTTCGCGCACTTCCTTCGGACGCTCGCCGACCGGCTCGACGCCGCTGGCCCTCGTCGGGTTCCCGGTTGGCTCGCACGCTTCGTCGTGGGTCAGGACACCGTCCGGCTCCTGACGAACTCCATGCCGACCGGTGCGGACCGTCTCTACGCGGAGACGGACTGGGAGCCGGCGTACCCGACCTGCGAGGACGGGATCGACGCCGTCGTCGAGACCTGGCTGGACGACGGCACGATCGTCGAGACCGACGACGGTTACGAGTGGGTCGGGTGAGACGCGGGATTTTGGAGGGGAGACGGGCCGCCCGACGCGAAGAGCGCGGCGGCCTATTCCGTTCTGGCGCGATAGCCACCGTCCACCCGCTCGACCAGGCCGAACGCGACGGCCCACCGGAGCACCCGATCGATCCGGTCGGTCCAGATCGGTTCGAGCCGGTCACCGTGGCGTCGCCGGGCCGATCGGGGGATCCCGTCCGTCCCGTCGAGCCGATCGAACGCGGCGGCCGCGTCGATCGCCGGTTCGGATCGATTCGGCAGCGCATCCAGAACGTCGGCCGCCCCGACGACCCGATCGCGGAACCTCGCGGCGAGTCGACGGGGTTCGGGCGGCCCGTCGACCGTCACCCGTCGGTACCCCTCCGGTTCGGCGACGGCGAGTTCGAGCGCTCGAAGGAACGTAAGCCAGTCACCCGCCGCGTCGCGAGATTCGACGTCGGTCTGCTCGATAACGCGCGTACAACAGTCGATCTCGGGGTCGGCCTCGGTCGGTAACGCGGCGTGGACGGACCCGACGGTCTCGATCGGGTCCGCGTCGGTCGGCGGCCGGGGAACGGGTTTGAATTGCATCGGCAGGCCGTCGGCGGTTGGTGCTCTCTGTCGCGATTGCTCCGACCGTGGCTTAGAGATCAAACGACTCGACCAGGAGGTCTTCGTCCACGTCGCCGAAGGTGTGCGTCTCGCCGCCGATCACGTCGACGGTGACGGTGGCGGGGCCGAACAGGTCCGCGGGAACCTCCTCGAAGGACCAGTCACGGTCGCCGTATATCTCGGCGAACGGTCGGCCGTACTCCGCGCTCGCGCTCGAAGGAATCTCGTCGAAGCGGTCGAACGGTTCGTCGACGACGAGGTGGACCCGGCCGCCGTAGGCGACGGCGTCGGTCGTCCGCGCGATGGCCGTCTCCTCGTCGTCCGGAACGGGTGGCACGGGTGCGCGCCCGCTCGCGGAGACGATATCCAGCGGATCGTATCCCACTTCGCAGAGCTGGTAGGTTGCCATCTCCGCGGCGCGGGCGGCGTTGGTGACGCTTCCGACGACGCTGGCGGTCGGGAACGCGACGAGGAAGACGCTTTCGGGCGTGACGTCCGCGAAGGCGGCCACCTGGTCCGCGGCGGCCTCGGTCGGCTCCGCGTCGGTCTCGACGACCAGCGCGGTGAGGTCGAAGTGTTCGGTGTAGCCCATCCGCTGGTAGATGTCCTCCTCGGCGACCAGCGCCCGAGCGGGGCCGCTGCCAAGGCCCTCGAAGTCGTCGGTCGCGAGTTCCCAGCCGGCCTTCTGTGAGCCGAGCAGGGCGCGGGCGGGCTGGTCGGTCGAGAGTTCGACGTAGGGTATCGTCGCGTCGCCGAGCCGTCCGAGGTCGCGCTGGATGGTCGCGAGCCCGGCCGTCTGGATCTCCGTACACAGCAGTCCGGCTTCCATCCCGCCGGGAAAGTCCAGTCCGAAGTCGAGGACGGTCGTCCCGGCGTCGAGCTCGAACGCGCCGACGTTGAGCTCCTCGGCGTACTCGAGGGCCTCGTCGACCAGCTCGATCGCCATCCGGTTCAGTTTCTCCATACCCGCTCGTACTGCCTCCCCCTTGAAACAGTTTGCCAGATCCGTCCCCTGGTCGACGCACTGTCGACAGGGAGGCCGGACCGTCGACGGCACCGACCGTCCGGACGAGAGAAGAAAAAGGCTTGTATACCGACCGTGGCTACACTCGGACGAATGACGCGCACGGCGGAGAAAGTGAACACGCTCCTTCGTGAAGACGAGGAGATGGAGGCCGCCCTCGAGTCAATCCGCGAGCGCGCAGACCAGAACGGGGGCGAGGTCGCCTGGGCCGACGTCAGCGACGACCTCACCAGCGGCCAGTGGGGCCGGATCATCGAACAGGGCGTGCTGGTCGACGGCGACGAGGGCTTCGAGATTGCCGACCGGGACGCGCTCGACGAGGCGCTCGACGACGAGCGCGACGAACCGATCGGCGGCGTCGAGATCGATCCGGAGGCCTCGAAGTGGTCGCAGTGGGACAAACTCGCCGGCGTCAGCGCGCTCCTGTTGATGCTCGGCTACTGGACGAACGCCGTGCGAAACGTCGTCGGCGAGACGCTGAACCTCGTGCTCGCGCCGCTCGACGCGACGTTGCCGTTCTACGCCGTCATCCTCTCGGTCGCGCTGTTGACGGGGCTGGCTTCGGCGCTCGTCCAGTCGAACGTGATGGATCCCGAGCGGATGGGCAAGTACCAGAAGCGCATGCAGGCCGTCCAGGAAAAGCGATCCGAGGCTCAGGACGCCCTCGACGAGGCCAAAGAGCGCGACGCGCCCGAGGCGGAGATCGAACGCCTCGAAAACGAACTCGACCGCATCCAGGAGCAGCAGATGGAGTCGATGGCCGAGAACCTCGGGATGTTCAAAGAGCAGGGCCGCATGATGGTCTGGTCGATGCTCTTCATCGCGCCGCTGTTCCTCTGGATGTACTGGAAACTGCGCTCGTCCGGTCCGCAGGCCGTCTCCGAGACGGAGCTGCAGATGATCATGCCGATCACCGGGGAGGTCTCGTTCAACCAGGGGCTCCTGGGTCCGATGCCGGCGTGGATCGTCTGGTACTTCCTCTGCTCGATGGGCTTCTCGCAACTGCTGCGAAAGGCCGTCAACATCAATATGAGCCCGACGACGGACTGAACGGCGCCGATTCGACCCCAGCTCCCTCCGATTGCGGCCGCTGGTTTCGTCCTCGCCCGGCCGATTCAAAACCCCTTTTACCGGCGCCCGCCCACTCCCGGTATGTTACTCACCGTCTCCGGCCCACCCGGGAGCGGAAAGAGCACCACCGCGGCCCTGCTGGCCGAGCACTTCGGCCTCGACCACGTCAGCGGCGGTGACATCTTCCGGGAACTCGCGGACGAGCGCGGCTACACACCGCTGGAGTTCAACAAGCTCGCCGAGGAGAACGACGAGATCGACCGCGATCTCGACCGGCGCCTGCGCGAGGTGGCGATCGAACGCGACGACCTCGTCCTCGAATCCCGCCTGGCCGGCTGGCTCGCCGGCGAGCACGCGGACTTTCGCTTCTGGCTCGACGCTCCGGCCCACGTCCGCGGCGAGCGCATCGCCGAGCGCGAGGCGAAGGATCCGACGGACGCGACCGAGGAGACGCGCGCTCGCGAGGCCAGCGAAGCCCAGCGCTACCGGGAGTACTACGGCATCGACATCGAGGACCTCAAGCTCTACGACCTCTCGGTGAACACGGCCCGCTGGGAGCCCGACGCCGTCCTCGACATGCTCGTCACCGCCGTCGAGGAGTACGACGCCGACGGCGACGACGGAAAGGTCCCCGTCGAGCTCGACATCGCGCTGTGACCGACCGCTACCCGAACCGCGCGCGACGCTTTCGACCATGACGCTCCGCGATCCCCCGGACGACCGCTCGCTCGCCGACCGACTCAGCTTCGGCGTCGTCAACCTCGACAAACCCGCCGGTCCCTCGTCACACCAGATTAGCGCCTGGATACGCGACGCCGTCGACGAAACGCTCTCCGCGATGGACACCGAGTCGATCGATCGCGCGGCTCACGCGGGCACCCTCGACCCGAAGGTCACGGGCTGTCTCCCCGTGATGCTGGGCGACGCGACCAGGCTCGCGCCGGTCTTTCTCGAAGGGGAAAAGGAGTACGTCGCGGTGCTCGAGTGTCACGCGCCGCCCCCGACCGACGTCGAGTCGATCGTCGGCGAGTTCGAGGGGCGGATCTACCAGAAACCGCCGAGAAAGAGCGCCGTCGCCAGGCGGTTGCGCGTCCGGGAGATCCACGCCCTCGACGTCCTCGAAGTGTGCGATCGCCGGGTCCTCCTCCGCGTCCGCTGCGAGAGCGGGACGTACGTCCGCAAACTCTGTCACGACCTGGGGCTGGCGCTGGGAACCGGCGCGCACATGGGCGACCTCCGCCGGACGGCGACCGAGCCGTTCGACGACCGCGACCTCGTCAGCGGGACCGACCTGCAGGACGCGCTCGCGTTCTGGCGCGAGGACGACGACCCCGACCCGCTGGCGTCGATCGTCGACCCGGCCGAACGGATCCTCTCGGAGCTCCCGTCGGTGACGATCGCACCGAGCGCGGCGCGCGAGGTGGCCACCGGCGCGCCAGTCTACGCCCCGGGCGTGCTGAGCACCGACGGCGTCGACTGGGCGTCGATCGGCGACTCCGCGGACGGTCCGCTCGTCGCCTGTTTCACGCCGGACGGCTCCGCGATCTGTCTCGGCCGCCTCGTCGGCGACCCGGACGCGGGGTCGGGGACGGTGGTCGATCTCGAACGCGTCCTCGTCTGAGACCGCGAGCGGACGGGGACTCGCAGCCGTCGGCGCGACCCGTAACCGATAGTCTTAAAGACGAACCGGCCATCCGTTCGAGTACGGGACCGTGGGGTAGTGGTATCCTCTGCGGATGGGGTCCGTAGGACCTGAGTTCGACTCTCAGCGGTCCCATATTCTGTCGCGAGCATCCTCGCGAGCGACAGGACTCTGGATGGCGATGAGATCGAACATGCAAGTCGCAGCGGCCGAGCGACCGACGGGAGCGAGGGCGACCGTCTTGCACCTGTTCGACTCTCAGCGGTCCCACTGCTACGACTGTCTCACACTAGCCGTCGCAGCGACTGTACCGTGTGACTGGTCCGTCGTCCGACGGTCCGCGCACCGTCAGTCGGCGTTCCACGGCGCCTCGGGAACGTCGACCACGCGTTCGGTCCGATCGATCGCGTCGATCCGGGCGACGTCCGCCGGGTCGAGGGCGATCGATCGGGCGTCGAGATTCTCGCGGACGTGGGCCGGAGTCGTCGATTTCGGGATCGGGACGACGCCCTTCGCGCGGAGCCAGGCGAGCGAGATCTGTGCGGGGGTGGCGTCGTAGGCCGCGGCGATCGACTGGAGTTCAGGGACGTCCGTGACCGCACCCTTCGCGAGCGGCGAGTAGGCGACGACGGTGTGGCCGTGCCGGTCGGCCAGTGCCCGGAGGCGCTCTTGCTGGAGGAGTGGGTGGCACTCGATCTGGTGGGCGAGGAGGGGTGCGTCGAGCCGATCGAGCGCGTCTTCGAGCAGTTCGGGTGTGAAGTTCGAGAGGCCGACGTGGCGGATCGTCCCCCGTTCATGGAGCGCCGAGAAGGCGGAAAGCGTCGCCTCGGGATCGTACGTTCGGATGGGCCAGTGGACGTAGAGGAGGTCGATCGCGTCGACGCCGAGGCGGTCGCGACACGCCCGGGCGTGGTCGATGACGTCGTCGGAGTCGAGGTGGCGCGAGTGGAGCTTGGTCGCGACGAACACCGCCTCGCGATCGACCGACGCCCGGTCGATGGCCCGTCTCACCGCGGTCTCCGTGCCGTACATTTCGGCCGTGTCGACGTGTCGGTAGCCGTATTCGAGTGCGGTCGTCACCGCCTGCGTAGCGGCGTCCGGCTCGACGCCGTAGGTTCCGATGCCGAGAGCCGGATCGGTCGGCCAGCCGGTAGCCTGCATCCTACCCGTCGTTTCGGGATCGGTCATCGTCGACCCTCCGGTGGGTTCGAATCGAAGTCGCGGTGCCGGGCGTGGATCATCGCTCGGGCCGTCGTTCGCGCCCCCGGCTGAAGAACATTCCCGGACGAGCGTTATAGTAAGAACACTGCCAGCTCGGCGATCGCCCTCTCCTGGCCGAGGCGAGCGACCGAATCCGGTGCGCTGGACGGTCTCGCGGGCCGCGACTTCGGTCGCCGGCCAGTACACCTAACTTGGGTCGACACCGTCTCTTCGGTGGCGAGGGACGATCGACTGTCGTTGCCGACAGGGGGCTCGACTCCCCTCGCCAGTTTTCGACCGCCGAGCGGGGCGACGGTTATCGAGACCCGGAGTCCGACCGATACGCCCGCTGTCCCGGCCGCCTGGGGCGGTCGCTTCGGCCGAGAAACGAGACATTTCCTCGAGCGTGACGGGTAAACGATAGAAATAGTTTAGTCATCCAACCGAAAGCGATCGGTTACATCCATGCGAAGGCTGAGTCAGCTCAGCGACGAATGTCGCACCCATCTCGAACTGGCACTGGCGGCCGAGGACCCCCAGGAGAAGAACTACCACATCCGAACGGTCATGCAAGCGGGCTGTGTCGACGACGTGCCGGACGAGTTCCGTCCGGACGTCGACTCCGAGGAGGAAGCGGAGGCGAACCGAGATCTGTTGCGTTCCTGAATCGGTTCCCGACCCGGCGGGCGATCATTATTGGGCTCCGCGGTGAAGGACGTGCCGTGACAGAACTCGAGATCCCTTCAGAGGCGGACGCACAGCGGGCCCAGTCGCTGCTCGAGGACTTCGTCGACGTCGGTGCGGCGGTCGAGGTCCGATCCGGAACGCGGACCGACACGGTCGGCGAGACCCCGACTGACGTCCGGGGGACGATCACCGCGTTCGAACACGGCTACCTGGAACTCGACGGCGACTCGCCCGAGTCGACGAGCGTCCGATACGACGAAATCGATCTGGTGACGCGCCTGGACACCGCCGATCGCTGAACTGGATCGGCTCCCGAACCGACCGGTTCGGACGGCGACCGGGACGCTCGATCGACCATCGCGAGTCGGCCCCGGTGACCGGATCAGCCGCGCCGACGGATCGCCCGGTCACCGTTCGGGATGCGTGGGACCGTCGAACCCGCCGCGGACGAGCGGTTTGGCGACGTGTCGCCTGGCGCGCGGGGGCACTTCGTACCAGCCGGACTCGAGCGCCCGGTCGATCGGGACCCGCTCGCGTCCGTCGGCGCTCGTCCCGCAGTCGCGACAGCGATAGCCCTGGTCGCGGCCGGCGCTCTCCATTGTCCGATCGCAGGACGGACACGTCGGGGTCACCAGCTCGCGGGATTCGAGTTCGCGAACGGCGAACTTCTCCAGCTTGATCGTCCCCCGCGATCGCTCGCCGCAGACGGTGACGCGGTCGCCGGGCCGGAGCGCCCGCACCCGGTCGCGGAATCGCTTCGTCGGTTCGAACGCCGCGCACTCGGTTCGATTCTCGCCGTGCTGGTCGACGATCGGAACGAAGACGTGCCCGCCGCGGCGCGTCTCCGGGTCGCCGTCGACGACGCCGTCGACGCGATAGGCGCGGCCGTCTTCGAGCGCCCCGAGTCGCCCCTCGCGGAGGTGGACGTCGGTCCCCTGGTTCGTCAGGAACCGCTCGCTCGCCGCGACCGGCTCGGCCTCGATGCGGTCGAGAACCCGATCGACCGCGGCGGGATCGTCCCCGCGAATCCCGACCAGGACCGGGCCGGGCGTTCGCGGGACGCACACCAGTTCGCCGCTGCCGCGGTCGACGGTGTCCCAGACGGTCGGGTACGCCGCGTTCGCGGCGTCGAACACGGACTCCGCGTCGACCGACCGATCGGTCCCCCGGCGCGATTTTGTCCGGTAGGCGATGCGCTCGTACGTCCACTCGGCGAGGGTGGCCTGTGCTCCGACGGCGGCGAGCGCGCCGATGCGCCCGCGGCCGTTTCCCCTCGCGTCCTGTCGGTAGCCCGCCGACTCGATCCGTCGCTCGGCGTCGGCGATCGTACAGTGGCCTCGGATCGCCTGCACGGTCCAGGCGCTCACGTCGTCCGGGATCGATCGGTCGGCCGCTGGTCCGGTCCCGTCCGTCTCGACGCCGTCCGGGTGCACGCGGTGCGGGGCGACGACGACGCCGGGGTTCGTGTTCGGCTCCGACGCGAGCGCGAGCGAGTCGATCAGTTCCGCGGCGAGCTCGAACGCGCGTTCGGGCTCGACGGACGTCTGGACGGCGACCGCGGCGTTGCCCCGCGTCTTGTACTCGACGGCCGGATTGAGCCTGACGAGCAGGAGGCGGTCGACCGTTCCGACGTCCCGGAGCCGCTCGGCGAGTCGGGCGCCCACGTACGTGGTACACATCCCGTTCTCGCGGGAATCCGTGTCGTCGAGCCCGACGATGGTCATGGTCGGAGTTGGGAGCGTCAGAGGGTACGCGTTTCGGTCGAAACTCGCGTCGACGGCCAACTTCGCATCGGGGGTCGACCTCGCCTCGGGCGGTCGTGCACACCTCCCGGGCGGCCGTGCACATCATCCGGACGGCCGTGCACGTCACCCGGACAGCCGTGCACGTCACCCGGACAGCCGTGCACGTCACCCGGGCGGTCACGTGGATCTCCAGGCCGATGGTTCGACCGGTAGCGAGTTCTTCGTCACCGAACGGTCGCACCGAGCGGACTGTCTCTCGTCGGCGTCTCGAATCCGTGAACCACCAGAAGGCGTTGCGTACCGGGGGGAAAAGCATTTATCCGATGAATGGCTAGGCCCGTGTATGTCTCGGTCCGCACTGGTGGGAAACGTCACTGCGATGCTCGAAGACGCAGGCTTCGTGGTGAGTGACCGGTGTGCGATTCGACCGAAGAGCTTCGACGTGGCGGCCCGCCGGGGGTCGAACGTCATCCTCGTGAAGATCCTCGGTAACATCGACGCGTTCAACGAGGCGACCGGCCACGAGATGCGCCGCCTGGGGACCCATCTACAGGCAACGCCGCTCGTGATCGGCCTTCGCAGTCGCGACGAGGATCTCAAACCCGACGTGGTCTACTTCCGTCACGGCGTGCCCGTATTCAGCCCGGACACGGCGTACAACCTCTTCATCGAGAACGTCCCGCCGTTGATCTACGCGGCTCCGGGCGGTCTCTACGTCAACATCGACGGCGATCTGCTGGCCGACGAGCGCGAGAAGCGCGACTGGAGTCTCGGTCGGCTGGCCTCGGAATTGGGCGTCTCCCGCCGGACGGTCTCGAAGTACGAGGACGGGATGAACGCCTCCGTCGAGGTGGCGATGGCGCTCGAAGAGCTGTTCGAGGACGAGCTGACCAGCCCGGTGGACGTCCTCGACGGCGCCGACGACGTCCACGACGCCGAACCGACGCCGGAGGATCCTGCGGCTGACCCGGACGACGAAGACGTCGTCGCGACGCTGGTCCGAACCGGCTTCACCGTCCACCCGACGAACCGATCGCCGTTCAAGGCGGTCAGTACTGACGAAGGGGACGACGACGAGCCGGTCCTGACCGGCCACTCCGCCTTTACGAAGGCGGCCGAAAAGCGCGCGAAGATCATGTCCTCGATCGGCCACGTCGCCGGAACGCGCTCCGTCTACGTCGTCGAACGCGCCAAGCAAGAGTCGGTCGACGGCACGGCCCTCGTCGAACACGAGGAACTGGAGGCCGTCGGGGACGCCGCGGAACTGCGCTCGCTCATTCGTGAACGCGCCGATCGCGAAGAAGCGGCCTGAGGGACGGGACTGACTCCTGCGTTTTCGCCAATCTCGTTCGACCCCCGCGGCGACTGTCTTTGTAGCTGTTACCAGGACGAGTCGAGACGTTCGGGGTAGCGGCCGATTACGCGACCGGCATGAGTCGATTCCAGGACCCGTCCCGAACGGACGCCGAGCCGACGAGGACCACGCTAGCGGCCATTGGCGACACGCCGATAGTCGAGTTACCGTCGATGCGCCCGGACGAGACGGTCGTCACCGTCGCCTGCGACACCGGATTGACGTAGCTCTCGGACGACCTCTACGAGGGGCTCGAGCGGACACCGTTTTGCCTCTGTTGGCGCTTCGACGGACCCGAGGGCGCGATCCCGATCGCGCGGGCAGGTTGTCCAGCGAATTGGGATTGGACGGGGTCGCTTTAGGCCCCGTTCCCCATCGGTCGAGCGTGCACCGATCGTGTGAGCGCACCGCCGAATCGTGACTCGACCGCGTCCCCGCCGATCGACATCGATGGACCCAACCCGGACGGGTTCGATATCGCGGACAGGCGACCGACCGGTGACGACGCACATGACAGAAACACCGACCGGCTGGGACCGCTGGCCCGTGCCGGGTACTTCACGCCATCGTGATCCCTCCCGACGGATGACGCGCGACCCAGGAGACGACGCCGACGGGGAGCCGTCGCTGGAGGCCGTCCTCGCGAGCCTCGAGGACCGCGACTCCCGACGACTGCTCGCCCTGCTCGACAGCCCGAAATCCGCCGCCGACCTTCGGGCTGAGACCGAACTCCCACGGTCGACCCTCTACCGGAAGCTGGACGGTCTCAGGGAGGCGGATCTCGTCCGGGAATACACGGAGATTCGCCGCGACGGACCGAACGCGACCCTCTACGAGCGCGACGTCACCGGCATCACCATCGAGATCGATGACGACGACGAGTTCGAACTGGAGGTACGGCGCCCGCCCGCCGAAGCGACCGATCGGATGGCCGCGTTCTGGGCGGGCATGAAATCGGAATCGAACCGGGATCGTTCGACCGACGAGGATCGGTCGCGGGAGGGATAACGATGCTAGAAACCGTACTCGTCGTCGTGAAAATCGGCCTCCTCGTCCTCGGGAGTGCCGTTTCGCTCCTGGCCTATCGCGCCTACCGACGGACCGGGATAGACGGCCTCCAGTTCTTCGCCGTCGGCCTCCTGATCATTACACTCGGGACGGCGCTCGTCGGCGTCCTCCACCACGCAGTCGGCATCGGCCTCACCGCCGGACTACTGATCGAGAGCCTCTTTATTGGGGCCGGCTTCGTCGTCATCAGTTACGCACTCTACTGGCGCTAACCTGGCCCGGTCGAAACCGGTTTTCCCATTCGGTTGGACACCTCCGACGAGCCTTATCCGACTATCACCGAGACTGACGTGATGGGAGACCCTATCAGCCAATTCCGGCAGATCAATTCGAGCGATCGAAGGCAGCCGTATCGCGCTGGGCGCGACAGACCGCGGCGGATCATCGGTTTGCGTCGTCGGACGACGGCGCGAACGGAGGGCTGCGGGGGGTGGCTCACCCGGACGACCTGGTGTGATCGACGAGGACGGGCGGGCGAAGGTCGCCGCTGGTGGTTCGGATGACCGGCTCGCGATCGGCTCGGTACGCGGCCTGGATCGTCGAGAACCGTCTTCTCGTCCTGGTGACCGTGTTGCTCTGTACGGCGGCGATCGGTGCTGGAGCAGTGTTCGGTGCGGAGCCCGCGGGCGACGCCGACGAGTTCGCCGTCGAGACGGAGTCGACCGCGGCGCTCGACCGGATCGACGCGACGTACCGGTCCGAGAACGCGATCGTCACGCAACTCGTGGTTCGATCGGACGACGGTGACGTGTTGACGCGGGATTCGCTACTCGAGAGTCTGCGGCTGCAGCGCGAGCTCTCCGAGCGGCCGACGGTGAACGAGACGCTCACCGATCGGCGGTTCCAGGGCATCGAGAACGTCGTCGCCACCGCCGCCGCGATGGAGGATCGCTCCGGTGGCGGCGGTTCCGGTGAGGTCGACGCAGCCGGTCGGACGCCGACGCTCGACCAACAGATTCGGGCGCTCGAACGGCGGTCGCCGGCGGCCGTCGAATCCCTCCTCGCGGACGTCCTCGCCTCCGACGCGCCGACCGGGAATGACTCCGGATCAACGGGGAACGACCCCGTATCGAGCGGAAACGCGTCGGACTCGGCCGGGAACGCGATCGGCGATCCGTACGCCTTCCTCCCGACGTCGTACGAGCCCGGATCGACCAGGTCGGAGTCGCGGATTACGTTCGCGTTTCACACCGACGCGACCGGCGCCGACGGCGAGGCGCTGGCTCACGACGCCCAGTTCGAGATCGAGTCTGCGTTCGAGGAGCGGTTCGCGGGCGGCTTCGTTTTCGGGGCCGGCATCGTCGACGCCGCCAGCGCGAACGCCGTCGGGGACAGCTTCGCGATCATCACGCCCGTCGCGCTGGCTCTCGTCCTCGCTATCCTCGCGGTCGCCTATCGCGACCTCGTCGACGTGGTGCTCTCGCTGGTCGGGATCGTGATCGTGCTTTGCTGGTTCGCGGGGATCCAGGGGTGGCTCGCGATTCCCGGCGGCTCGATGCTCGTCGCGATCCCGTTCTTGCTCGTCGGGCTCTCGATCGATTACTCCCTGCACGTGGTGATGCGCTATCGGGAGGCCAGGTCGGGCTCGCTGGAACGCACCACGGACGAGCGGACCGACGACGGTCGCGAGTCGCCCGCGAACGGGATGCGAATCGGTCTCACGGGGGTGGTCCTCGCGCTGGTGGCGGCGACGATCTCGACCGGGGTCGGCTTCCTCGCGAACGCGCTCAGCCCGTTGCCGGCGATCGAGCACTTCGCGATTTTGAGCGCGGCGGGCATCGTCGCGACGTTCGTCGCGTTCGGCGTCTTCCTGCCCGCGCTGAAGGTGACCGTCGACGACCTACTCGAGCGCCGATTCGGTCGCTCTCGACGGCAGCCGCCGCTCGGGACGGACGGATCCGCCGGCGACCGCGCTCTCTCCGCGGTGAGCGTACTCGCTCGGAGGGCCCCCGTCGCCGTCGTCGTCCTCGCCGTCCTCGTCGCCGCGTTCGGGGCCACAGCGGCGACTGACCTCGACACCGAGTTCGATCGCACGGATTTCCTCCCCGAGGATCCACCCGAGTGGACGGCGTCGCTCCCGGACCCGCTGGAGCCGGATACCTACACCGTTCGCGAGGAAGTCGCTTATCTCAGTAGCAACTTTCAGGACCGGCGTTCGGGCTCGCAGGTGCAGTTCCTGATACGCGGAAACGTGACGGATCCTGCGCTGTTCGACGGGATCGAATCCGCGGCAACTGCGGTCGGTGGCGACACCGGCGTCAGTGGCGGTGCTGGTATCGACGGCGGGTCGAGCGCGTCGGATTCGCTCCGCTCGGCGGAGACGATCGACGTCCGCGCGGACGGATCGGTGGCGATGGAAGGTCCTTCCACGTTCGTCGCGTCCGTCGCGTCGGAAAACGAAACCGTCGCAGCGGCCCTTCACGAACGGGACACGGAGGGTGACGGGCTGCCGGACGCGGACGTCGCCGGGCTCTACGCGCTCGTCTTCGAGGCGGCTCCCGAGCGGGCGTCGTCGGTCCTCCATCGAACGGCCGACGGATCGTACGAGTCGGCCAGACTCACCCTCTCGGTCCGCAGCGACGCGTCGGTCCAGGCCGTGACCGCCGACGCGGAGGCGTTCGCGGCGGCGATCGAACGCGCAGCCGCCGAGTCGTCGGAAACCGGAGTGCCAGTCACTCGCGAATCCGGCGACTCGTCCGCGGCGTCGAGGGACCGAGCGACCGGCTCGGCCGCTTCGCCGATTTCGGTCGTCGCGACCGGCGGCCCCGTCGTCACGGCCGCTGTGCAAGACGCGTTGCTCGAGACGTTCGTCCGGGCGTTCGCCGTCACGGTCGTCGTCGTGCTCGTCTTGCTTACCGTCCTCTACTGGGTTCGCCACCGCTCGCTCGCGCTCGGCGTGCTCACGCTCGTCCCCGTGGTCGCCGCGCTCGCGTCGCTCCTCGGCGCGATGGCGCTCCTGTCCGTCCCGTTCAACACAGAGACGGTCGTGATGACGAGCCTGGCGATCGGACTCGGGGTCGACTACAGCATCCACGTGGGCGAGCGATTCGTCTGGGAAGTCGCGGCGCGTCGGGACGCGGCAGTGCGGGGGAGCGAGGAACGTGCGCGCCGACGGAACGAGACCGATCGTCGACCTGGCGTGGACCGATCGGCGGGTCAGTCGTCGGACGACGTCGTTGAAGAGTCGGTCCGGGCGACGGTACAGGGCACCGGCGGCGCCCTCCTCGGGAGCGCCGCGACGACCGCCGCCGGCTTCGGCGTCCTCGCACTGGCGCTCTCGCCGCCACTCCAGCGGTTCGGCCTCGTGACGGGGTTGAGTATCGTCCTCGCGTTCGTCGCGAGCCTGACGGTACTGCCGTCGCTCCTCGTTCTTCGTGAACGGGTGCTCGATCGCTGGTACCGGTGAATAACCGCGAGAGTACTGTTCAGGCCTTCTCGTACGTCTCCTCCAGGTAGGCGACGATCTCGTCGCTCTCGGCCATCCCCTCGACGCCGTGGGCCTCGTCCGTGATGACCGGAACGCCGGTCTGTCCGCTCACGTCCCGCACGCGAGTGCGTTCGTGGTGGGCCGCAGGAACTTCGACCGTCTCGTAGTCGAGCCCGAGTTCGTCGAGTTTCGAGCGGACGTTCGCACAGAAGGGACAGCCCGGGAGTTCGTAGAACGTGATGTCGGACATAGCGGCGCGTACGTCCTGGAGGCGAAAGAGGGCGTCGGTCGGGGAGACCCGATCGTCGAAATCGCCGGATCGACGGTCGCCGGTTAGAAGGCGAAGTCCCCGGCCTGGACGCTGAAGTAGACGGCGAAGTAGACGATGAACGCGACCGCGAGGACCCACTGCCCGGCCGAGACGTCCCGGCGTTCGCCCGTGGCGAGCTTGATGAACGGGTAGCTGATGATTCCGGCGGCGAGGCCGTTCGCGATCGACGCGGTGAGCGGCATGATCGTGATGGTGAGTCCCGCGGCGATCGCCCACGACGGGTCCTGCCAGTCGATGTCGGCGACGCCCTGGAGCATGATGATCCCGACGACGACGAGCGCGATGTAGGTGGCGAAGGTCGGAATCGCCGTCACGACGGGGACAAGGACGAGCGAGAGGGCGAACAGCACGCCGACGACGAGCGCGGTGAAGCCGGTTCGCCCGCCTTCCTCGACGCCGGTCGAGGACTCGATGTACGTCGTCACCGTCGAGGTGCCCATCACGGCGCCGGCGGTCGTGCCGACGGCGTCGGCCATTAGCGGCTCGTCGATATCCGGCAGATTTCCGTCCTCGTCGAGGAAGTCACCGATCTGGGAGACGCCGATGAGCGTCCCGGCGGTGTCGAAGAAGTCGACGAAGAAGAACGTGAACACGACCAGCAGGAAGACGAGCGGGTCTTCCGTGATCATGCCGAGTCCGTCGACGAATTCGTAGACCAGCGGCGTGAAGTCGTACTGGACGCTCGTCACGACGTCTCCCTCGCTCGGCGTGATCGTCCCGCGCTCGACGAATCCGGCGATGGTCGCGAGCCAGGCGCCGGCGGCGGTCAGCAGGATCCCGATGACGATCGAGCCGGTGACGCCCCGGGCGTACAGCAGGAGCGTCAGGAGGAGTCCGGCGAGGCCGGCCGCGGCGACCGGCGATTCGAGGACGTTCCCGAGCGTGACGAGCGTCTCGGGATCACCGGTGACCACCTGTATCTCCTGGAATCCGAGGAAGAGGAGGAAGACACCGATCCCGGCACCGACGGCGAACTTCACGGGTTCGGGGAACAGTTCGATGATGTACCGACGGGCGCCGACGGCAGTGAGGACGATGAAGACGATCCCCTCGACGAACACCGCGGCCAGCGCGACCTGCCACGGGACGCCCAGCAAGAGGACGACGGTGAACGTGAAGAAGGCGTTCAGCCCCATCCCCGGCGCCAGGCCGAACGGCCGGTTGGCGTACAGCGCCATCACGAGGATGGCGATCACCGACGCGAGTATCGTCACGACGGTGAGCATCTGCACCACCTCGCCGTAGGTGAAGATCTCCCCGTTGATGGTCGTCGTCGTCCCCGGTTCGATCGGGGGATACTCCCCGATGATCGCCGGCGCGATGATCGACGGGTTCACGACGATGATGTACGCCATCGCCAGGAACGTCGTCACGCCGGCGATGGTCTCCGTTTTGAGATTGGTTCCGTACTCCGCGAAATCGAAGTAGTCGGCGATGCGCGCCCCGAGTCCGTCCCCGTCCGTCGACCCTGTTGACATCGTGGACAGGCGCGGCTACTCAGAGGAGGGGTTAAAGCGTTCCTATCTAACCCATCTCGACTTTTGAAACAAAATCACAGTGGCGGATTCGACACAATTCCGGTGAATATTATCGAAACATATCTAAATTAGGAACAGATTCGGAGCATCGATCTTCGGAACAATTCGCAACCAATAGACAGCGAAACCTGAGACGCGTCCGTTGATTTACATCCCGGGGATTACGTTTGCGCACCGCTGGCGGCCGAACAATGCTCTCCGTCCGAGATTTCAGGGCGAACGCCACCATCGTAGGCCGGCTGGTCACCGAACCGCTCGGGGTAGAGCGCTTTCGCGGCCGTATCGAGTCGGAAGCGGTTCAGGATTGGGCCACCGAATCGAACCGCGAGGAGGTGATTCGTCCGTTCTCGACGGCCGAACTCTTCCATGCGACCGGATCGTCTTGGAGGTCGGATTTGATCTCCGTCCAGTTCGTCCCGGGGAACGCCAGTAACGAATGCTCACCGCCACTTCGTGGGCTGTCGACCGTCGCATCTGTTCGACCTTGACGGCGAGTGCTTCCCACCAACGAAACGGATCACGTCAAAACCACACGATCCCAACGGAATCCTCACGCTTCAGCGTGGAGTAACTGTCAGGGTGCGACACCGACGGTCAGCAGCGTCCCCCACGTCCGATAGCGATCGACCATCGCTTCGCGAGTCTCCCATTCGTCGGTCGGGAATTGGTTCTCGGGAGGAATCTCGATTTCTTCGTCCGGAATCGTGTCCTGTACGGCGACGCTCAATCCGGCCTCGCGGAACAGGGTTCGATACTCCTGTCGGCTCCAGAGGTACATCGGGAGATCGATCCGCTCCTGCCACTGATGGGATTGTTCGGATTCCTCGAAGAAGTTCACCGCACAGAAGAACGTCCCGCCGGGGCGGAGCACCCGTCGGATTTCCGAGAGCATCTCGACCGGCTCCTGCGCGAAGAAGAACGCCTCCATGCTCCAGACGTGGTCGACACTGTCGTCGGAGAACGGGAGGTGATGGAAGTCGGCGACCGTGAAATCCAGAGAGTCATCTTGCGCGTACTCGCGCGCGTTCGTCGTCATTTCCGGACTCCCATCGAGCCCAACGCCCCGGGCGAGGTCGTGTATCTCGCCGAGCGCTCGCAGCGCGTACCCCGAACCGGTACCGAGATCCAGGATGGTATCGCCAGCCTCCACCGGCATCATCGCGAGAGCCTGTTTTGCCGTGTGCCAGTGCTCGTCTTCCATCTCACGATCTCTCCCCGACGTCGCCCATCGATCGAATTCCTGTTGAACGCTCATCGCCACTGGTTCCTTTCTTCGAACCTCGTCACATTAAAAGTCATCTCCAGAACACCCCGCACAGTCGATTCCGAACGCTCACCGCGATCTCGATCGGTTACCGGGTCAACGCTCACGGCGTTGTTCGCTGAGGTGCAGTCGAAACCGGGGCGTCAACCGGTGAGCGATGCCGACGATGCCACTGACGGCAGTACCTCGAGAGCGACGAGTCGACAGATTTCGGTGGTCGGAACGACCAGCAGATTTGCTCCGAACCTCGTCGTCGCCCGGTAACCACCCGTCTCATTGCGAATCGTCGTGCGTCTCGTCCTGTATCGTCGTCCCTCTCGTTGCGAACCTCGGCCGACGATTGATGGCACTCGGCGGCGTAGTGGTGGGCGGATGAGCCGAGGAATCGGCGTCACCGAGGCGATCAGAGCCGTCCTGCCCGAGTGGTCGACTCCGCTGTTCGAACTGGCCGCGCTCCCGGGCGACCTCCCCGTCGTCGCCGGCGTCCTCGCCGCGGTCGTCCTCGTGGATGTCCGCGATGCGCTCTCCGACGGGGGCAATTCTCCTCTCCGCGAACCCTCCCGGGATGCTCGAACGACCGATCGCGGGGCTCGCGAATCCGCGGTCGGTCGCCGTTCGCTCCTGCGGCCGCGGACGGCGTTCGTCGTCGGCGTCGTCACCGGCGGGCTCGCGCTGACGCTGATCCTCAAGACCGTTCTCGGTCTTCCCCGCCCGCCGCCGGCTTTGCAGGCGACGGTCCGCGACGGGTACGGCTTTCCGAGCGGGCACGCGATGGCCGCGACGATCCTCTGGGGGGCGCTCGCGTACTGGTGCGATCGACCGCGACCGCGGACCCGGGCGATCCTGGCGTCGCTGCTCGTCTCGACCGTCGCGCTCTCCCGGCTCGCCCTCGGCGTCCACTTTCTGGTCGACGTCCTCGCCTCCGTCGCGGTTGGGCTCGGCTATCTGGGCGTCGCGCGAACCGCCCTCGCGGCTGATCCGCGCCGTTCGATGGGTCTCGCGGCGGTTCTGGGTACGATCGCGCTCGTGATCACGGGCGCGACGACGGACGGACTCCTCGCGTTCGTCGGCACCATCGGCGCCGCGGCCGGCTGGTGGCTCACGACGCGACCGTCCGTCGGTCGGGTGCTGGCCGCTTCGGGCCGGTGAGGCCCGCGTGTCGATGGGCGCGGCGAGTGATCCTGCCTTCGAATCGGGCGCCCAATCGCGTGTTACCGCGACGCGTCGGGCGCGGAGACTCGAACTCTGGACCGTTGTGGCGACTTTCACCGCGGCGTCGGTCGACCGCGATCGGGTAGTGGCGGGTTGGTCCCGAAACGGGAGTCGGTCATTATTGTCCGCGCGGGCCAGGCTTCGACGATGCTTCGACGCCTGGCCTCGCGAGTGCGGTCGGCTGGTGCCGCCGCGTCCGCGGTCGGCCGAGGGGCCGAGACGCCGACGCCATCCCGGGCGCTCGTCGTCGGAACCGACGCCGGATTGATCGAGACGGTCGCCGACGACCTCCCCGTCGAGCCCGTCGGATTCGTCTCTCCTCGACTCGACGATCCGGCGTCCCGTTCGGCCGGGAGGGAGACCGCCGATCCGGACGTCGAGTCGAACCGCGTCGGCGTCGGTCCGTCGGAGCGGATCGCTCGGCGCTCGGTGCTCCCCCTCGACGCGGACGGAGCCCTCATCCGCACGCCGACAGACGGCGTGGTCGCCATCGCCGGGATCGACCGCCTCGGCGGCCTGACGCGGCTCCGGCAGCTGATCCGTCGCGAGTCCGTCGACACCCTCGCGCTGGCGTTCGACGAGGCCGACCGCGGCGAGTTCTTCGGCGTCCTCGCGGTCGCCGCGGATTGCGGAGTAGCCGTACTCGCGCACGAATCGAACGCCGACGGGGTCCTCACGCTCGACGGGCCAGGTTCGCTCGTCACCGTCGAGCATCGCCCCTGGCCGTGGTACTCGCGGCTCGCCAAGCGGCTGTTCGACGTCCTGTTCGCTGGGGCCGCGCTCCTGGCGACGGCGCCGCTTCTGTGTCTCATCGCGGCGGCGATCAAACTCGACTCGCCCGGCCCGGTGCTGTACAGCCAGACCCGGACGGCGGCCTTCGGGGATCGGTTCACCGTCTACAAGTTCCGGAGCATGGTCGCGGACGCGGAGGCCGAACGCGGGGCGACGTTGAGCGGCGAGGACGCCGGCGAGGAAGACCCGCGCGTGACCCGCGTCGGTCGCGTGTTACGGACGACCCACCTGGACGAACTCCCGCAACTCGTCTCGGTGCTTCGGGGCGACATGAGCGTCGTCGGGCCGCGACCGGAACGACCGGTCTTCGACGCCGAGATCGCGGCCAGCGGCCACCCCTGGCAGAAGCGGTGGCTGGTCAAACCCGGACTGACGGGACTGGCCCAGACCAGGGGCGTCACCAGCGTCGACGCCGAACGAAAGCTCGCGCTCGACCTGGAGTACGCCACCAGCCGGACGTTCTGGCTGGACGTGCGCCTCGTCCTGGCCCAGTTCCGGGCGATCGTCCGCGACGTGGGAAACCTGGTTCACTCGGGGTAGCCAGTCCCGCCGTCTCCCGAGGCGGTCGCCCCGCCCCCTCGAACGGGCTCTCCGTCTTCGGTCACCGAGGCCGATTTCTTCCGACCGCTCGGGTTCGATCCGTCCGTCGCTTCGCGCCGGACAGTCCGAACGACTCGTTTCACGCCGGCGTCGAGGGCGACCCGATCGTCGGCTTCGATCGTGCGGAGGAATAGCGTCGGTCGCTCCGCGGCGATGTCGGCCGCGACGGTGCGAACCGTTTCGGTGGTCTCGACCGCGTCCGCCACGGTGGGCGTTCCCGGCTCGGCCGCCCCGATCCGGCTCTGCGGTTCGGTTCTCGCGCCGAGGCGGTCCGCGACGACCTCCGCCGAGGCGCGAACGCAGACGAGAACGTACGGGACCGGCGGAATTGCGGCCGCCAGCCGTCGTCGAGCGAACCCCTTAACTGCCTCGGGCTCCGTCACCGCGATCGACCAGTACGCCTGCGCTATCGCCTGGTCGAAGACCGTCACGCGCGGCCGACGCGCCGACCGGTCGACCGCGCCCGCCGCGTAGAGCCAGTTGAACAGCAGCGACGGTCGCAGGTCGCTCCCCGCGACGGCAGCGTATCGGAGCGGATCCGTCGGTGCGGCGCGGAGGCCGCGACCGACGAACGGGAGTTTCGCGAGCTGGCGTCGCGGCGTCTCGAGCGACTCGTTGATCGCGAGCGTCGGTCGCGCGACGGCCACGTCGTCGGGCAGCGCCGCGAGTACCTCGCGAGCGAGGGTCGTCTTCCCCGCCCCCGGCGCACCGAACGGCTCGACGATCGCGGGGCCGGTGACGTCCCGGCCCGATCCGACGTCGCCGCGGTCGGTACCGACCGATCCGTCGCCGCCTCTCTCGGTCATGACCGGAGCAGGTAGACCCGTTCCTGCGAGAGCACCGGAAGCACCCACCTCGCGTCGAGAACGTCGAACTCGCGGGTGAACAGGTCGCGGGTTTTTGCCGCCGTCTCGTAACAGTGTCCGCGCTCGTCACCGCCGAGCAACCGGTAGCGAAGCCGGCGCCGGGCGGCGTGAAACGGCGATTCGATCCCGGTCGAGACCACGACGTGGTCGGCGACCGCGGCGAGTTCCGACAGGATCCGCCGTTTCACGTCCGTCGGCACGCGATGGAGTAATCGGAGGCAGACGGCAACGTCGAATCGGTTCCCGACCACCTCGGAGACGGACGTCGCGTCGCAGACGGCGAACCGTCGGTTGACGACGCCGGCCCGCGCGTACTCCCGCTCGGCGCGACCGAGCATGGCTTCGGAGATGTCGCAGGCCAGGACCGCCGACCCCGTCTCGGCGAAGACGGGCGCGAGCTTGCCGGTACCCGTCGGCAGGTCGAGGACGGTCTCGCAGGGTACCGCCGACACCAGCGACTCGACGACCGCCCGCTCGCGACTCGCGATCAGCCGATGGCGCCAGTGTCCGTCCTCGCCGTAGGCGTCGTGGTACGACGAGGCGACCTCCTCGGACCGGTAGTACTCCTTCATCTCCGAGGCGTAGTCGAAGGCGTCCTCTTCGGGCATCCCGGCCCACTACCACCAATGCGCCCTTGAGGATTGGCCCGGCAGACGGCGGTAATCGTCGCGTACACGCTCTCGAACCGGACGGCCTGGACGGTGGCGGCCGTCGGGGTTGTCTATCCGTCGACGGCCATCGAGTTCTCGCCATCTCGGTGGCCATCGGGTCCTCTGTATCTCGGTGGCCATCGGGCCCTCTGTATCTCGGTGGCCATCGGGCCCTCTGTATCTCGGTGGCCATCGGGTCTCCCGGACGCCGACGGTGGCAGGTCGGTCTTGTGACATTCGGTTCGACGATGGAGAATCGAATCGCGCCACGCGGGATGGTAATGGCCGCTTTGTGGCCGTACCTTTTTTGGGACGGTTGCGGGTGGTACGACCAGTTCGCATGGCCTGGATCGGTGACACGGCCGACGCCCGGCCGGCGTCCTTTGCCGGCCTCGCGCTCGCGTGCGCGCTGTTCGTCTGTTATCCCTTCCACGCGGTCGTCCGCGAGGGATCGCTCGTCATCAACCTGAGTTTCGGCGACCCCGTCGTCGCGCTGATCGGCGTGCTCTGGCTCCTCGGGGCGGTCGGGTCGCACACGCTCCCACGGTACGCGGCGGTGGCCGGGGGCCTCGTCGTCGCCGCCGTCGGATCGCTGATCGCCGTCTCTTTCGCCGACCCCGCGTACTTCACGGCCGCGGGGGGCGCACTCGCGCTGGCGAAGCTGCTCGGCGCGATCGCGTGGTTGATCGCCGTCTACGCGCTGTACAGCGAGTTCGGTATCCGCGTGCTTCGAGCTGCGCTGGTGGTCTCGGTCGCGGTCGCGACGCTCGTCTCGGTCTGGTCGCTCCTCCGGACGTTCTTCCTGATCGACGGGTTCGACCGCGCGAGCGGGCCGTTCGAGAACCCCAACCTGTTCGGTAACTACCTCGTCCTGCACGCGTTCGTCTCGCTTTCGTTCCTCCGGACCTGGTGGGACGAGCGTCCTCGACGCGAGGTAGTCGCGCTCGCGATCGTGCTCCTCTCGATCGCACTGGTGAGTACGGGGTCGCGAGGGTCGATCCTGGGGCTGCTCGGCGGGCTCGCGGCCGTCGCTGCGTGCGCCGTCGGAACCCGTCGTTCGGTGACCCTGACGCGCCGGTCGGTCGGGGCGGCCGTGGGCGCCGCGTTCACCGCCGTCGCCGTCCCCGCCATCTTCGCGCCGTCGGTCGTCGGGCGCTTCGTCGGGAGCCGAAACGTCGACATTCGCCTCAGGCTGTGGGAGGCGAGCTTGGAGGCCCTCCTGTCCAACCCGATTTTGGGAATCGGCTACGGACAGATTCACACCTACCTGGCGGCGACCATCGGGGAGTATCGCGGGACGCACAACGTCTACCTGCTCGTCGGGGGCGAGACGGGTTTCGTCGGACTCCTTATCCTGTTCGGGTTGATCGCCCTGGTCGCCCGCGACGCGATTCGCCTCGGGCGCCGCGAGGGCGCGTCGCTCTTTCTGCTCGGCGCGTTCGTCGCCATGCTCGTCCAGGGATTCGTCACGGACGTCGACACCTTCCGGTCGTTCTGGATCCTCCTCGGCATCCTTGCGGCCGAACGCTCGCACGCTCTCGGCGGCGGCGCGATCGAACCCGGCGTCGACTGGCGAGGCGAGGGTCGAGTTCGCGAGGCGGCTCGCCCGACGAGACGAGGTGGTGACCGATGACGCGCGTGAGCATCGTAATTCCGACGTACAATCGGGCCGAGACGCTCCCGCGAGCCATCGAGAGCGCGTTCGCCCAGACCTGCGACGACGTCGAGGTCGTCATCGTCGACGACGGCTCGACAGACGAGACGCCCGACCGCGTCGCGACCGTCGCCGATCGAGTCGAGGCCGCCGACGGCGGGCCGCAGGTCGGAACGGACCGGACCGAGACTGTCGCGGACCGACTCGAGTACGTCCGGTTCCCGGAGAACCGGGGCGCGAACGCGGCCAGAAACGCGGGAATCGAGCGCGCGAGCGGGACGTACGTCTCCTTCCTCGATTCCGACGACGAACTCGAACCGACCCACGTCGAGCGGGCCATCGAAGTGCTGGAGGCGGCTCCCGACTCATGCGCGGGCGTCTACACGGCGTTCCGCGTCTACCACGACGAGTCGTTCGTCGACGTCTCCCGCGCCCGGTCGCTGGTCACGCGGGAGGACATCCTCGCCGGGAACGTCATCGGGTCCTTCTCGGCCACGACGTTCCGGCGCGACGCCCTCCGCGCGGTCGGCGGCCTCGACGGGGACCTCGCGGCCGCCCAGGACTACGACCTCTACGTCCGCCTCCTCGAAGAGTACCACGTCCGCGGGATCGACGAGGCCCTGGCGACCGTCTACAAGCAGCCCGATTCGATCGGCTTCCAGCTCGACGCGAAGCTCGCCGGCAACCGCGCGATCAGGGAGAAACACGGCGACGTCCTGACCGATCGCCGGCTGGCCGCCCAGTACTTCGCGGAGGGAATCCTCGCGGGGCGGGCCGGCCGGCGGACGCTCGCGCGCGACCGGTTCGAGCGCGCCCTCCGCACCCGCCCGGACCTTCGAACCCTCTACTTCTACCTCGCGACGACGCTCGGCGAGCGAGTCTTCGACCGGTCCTATCGGCTGGCGACGGGAATCCGCAAGGGTTATCGACTCCTCTCGAGCGAGATCGCCGGGCGTCGGTCGTAATCGAGGTGCGAGCCAACAGCGGGGCGTTCGGATCGCCGTCGGCGCTCACTACTCTCGCCGATCGCCGACTGCCTGCGCCGCCTCGTCTCGCTCGCGCCCGGTCAGCGCAGATTCGACCCGCGGTCGCCACCGCTCTCGCCGTTCCGGTTCCGCCTCGCCGGTGATCCGGGCCCGCAGGCGAAACCCCCAGCGCGTCAGCTTGAGCGCGTACGCGAAGACGTAGAACGCGAGCGCGCGCCCCGTCGGTGTCTCCGACCCGACCTTCGCAAGGAGGTGACCCGGCCGCGGCGGGAGGACGTTGTACGGGTGGTGCCAGGGTCTGACCCACCCGGTCTCCGGGTACAGTCGAGCGATCTGGGCCTGCCCGGTTCCGAGCCGGGCGGCCTTCGAAACCATCTCGCGAACCGTCGTCCGCGCGGGGTGGGAGACGGTGATCTCGGTCGCGCGGTGCTGGACGAACCCCGCGTCGGCGACCCGGCGACCGAACTCGCGGTCGCCGCTCGAGACCAGGCGTTCGTCGAACGGGCCGACGGCCTCGAGGACGGATCGCCGAACGATCAGACAGCACGTCGGCGCGTAGTCGCGCTCGCGGATCGTGACGGCCGTCGAAAACCCGACGGCGGCGTCGTAGGCCCCGACGAGCGTCGACCGCCCGTCCGCGTCGGTCGGCGACCGCCCGTCCTCGACGACCACCTCGACCGAGGGGGCGACGTAGTCCACGTCGCGCTCGTCGAACAGCGCCGCGACGTCCGCGAGGAACGACGGCGGAACGGTGACGTCGGCGTCGACGAACGCCAGGAGATCGCCGCGTGCCCGCGCGATTCCCGCGTTCCTGGCGGCGTAAGAACTCTGAATCTCGTCCTCGACGACCAGCTCGACCGGCTCCGATTCGCGAGCGGCGGCGCGGGCGATCGCGCGCGTATGGTCCGTCGAACCGTTGTCCACGACGAGGAGTTCGTAGCGATCCGGCGGGTACTCGACTCGCTCGAACGACTCGAGCGTCGCCCGGAGCCCGTCGGGATCGTCGTACACGGGCACGATGACGGAGATCTCGGTCACGGTCACGCCCTCCGCGGCCCGACTCGACCGAGTCGATTCACGCGTCGACCCTCCTCGACGGATCGCCCGCTGCGAGCACTCGCTCGTAGCGCCGTTCGAGTTCGTCGTTCAGCGTTCGAACGTCGAAGTTCTCGCGAACGTACCGTCGACCGGCCCGCCCCAGCCGATCGCGTTCGGTCGGCGATCGGGCGAGCGATTCGAGTTCGTCGGCGATCGCGCCCGGCGCCTTCGGCGGAACGAGGCGCGCGCTCTCGCCCGCGCGGACGGCCTCTCGCACCCCGCCGACGTCCGAGGCGACGATCGCCAGCCCGCTCGCCTGGGCTTCGAGCAGCACGAGGCCGAACCCCTCGTGGAGGCTCGGGAGGCAGAAGACGTCCGCCTCGCCAAGCGCCTCGCGGACCGCCGCGTGGGGTTTCGCCCCGCACAGGGTGACGCGATCGCCGCAATCCAGCGTCTCGATCACCGACTCGAGGTGCTCGCGCCGGGGCCCGTCGCCGACGACCCGGTACGTGACGTTGACGGCCGGCAGCCGATCGGCGAGGCCGTCGACGGCCCGGATGGCGTATTCGAGTCCCTTGATCTCGTGGAGGCGCGCGACGGTGAGGATCGCGAGTTCGCGGCGGGCGCCGTGGTCCCCCGCGCGATGGCCGTGTTCGCCCCGTCCATCGTCGAGTGAATCTCCCGGACCGTCGACCGCTCCCGTCCCGCCGTCGACGGCCGCAGCATCCGGCGGGGGCACCTCCGATGCGGTCTCGTCGTACAGCCGCGGATCGATCCCGACGTGGTGGACGTCGACCGCGTCGGGATCGGCTCCCGCGTCGAGCAATCGCTCGCGGACGTGCCTCGAGGTGGCGAGGACGGCGTCACACCGCTCGAAGAGGTCGTCGTAGTTCGCTCGCTCCCTGATCCCCCAGCCGTGAAACGTCGTCACGAACGCCTCGGCGGCGCCGACGCGGTCGAGTCTGGCGGCTTGTCGCCCGACCGGCCCGAAGTGGGCGTGCAGCACGTCGAGATCGTCGGGAAGCACCGTCCGAGCGTGGTAGGTGAACGTTCCCGCGGCGCGGGGGCCGTCGGTCAAGGCCGTCCGTGCGAGTTCGGGCACCGTCGTCGGTCGCCGGATCGCCAGCGAGACGGCGTTTCGCGCGGAGCCGGCGGCCGCGGGACCGAGCGATCGCGGCGGCCCGATGTACGTCGTCCGCCGATCGAGTTCGTACGCGTCGAACTCGGGATGGCGGACGGACTCGTCCGACGGGTACGAGGGGTACAGGCGCACGTCGTGGCCCCGGTCGAGCATGCCCGTGACCTGGTCCAGCACGTACGTCTTCGAGAGCTTCGGGAAGATGTTGGGCAGTACCCCGATCTTCATGTCCGTCTTCGCGGCGGCCGGATAGATAGGGTGCGTCCATCGTCAGTCCGCGTAACCTGCGCTTACGGGTGACACCCGAGCTAGCAGTCGGTCACGAGGCGGAAGAAACGAGCAGTGAACACCTTGTGGGCCTCACCATCCGCCTGTCGAAGACGTTAGCGGTACGGTCACAGCGTGGTGATCGCTCACAAGCCAGTCAATAGATTTGACCCCTCCACTCAGCCGCCGTCCGAGCGGCACGCGAAGAGTAATTGCGCAGATAGTCCCACTGCTTCATCGCGCCGGGCGCTCCGCTCGTCCACCCGGCCGGATCGGCCGATCGGCCGTCTCGTTCGCGTCGTCGACCCCTCCCGGGTTTATCGGGTTCCGGCACGTGTTCACGCTATGGCGTCTCGGACGATACGCGGATGGTCGTTACTCTCGCCGGAATCGCCTTTCCCGGTGACTCCCGCCGGTCCATCGGCCGCGTCACCGCCACCACTCCCCGGGGAGCAAGGTGCGGTCCGCACGCGGGCCGACGTCACGGTTGGTCTGGAACCGTCTTCGGCTGGTACCACAGCTGGATCGTAACGTGTACGATGGAGCGGTCAATGACCGGTTCGTGGACGAGAGACGCCGGCAACCCGGCGACTCGCTGGCTCTTTATTACCGGGCACCGGCTCGGCGTCGCCGCTGCACTCTCAGTCTTCGCCGCCGCCCTGACAGCGCTGCTAATCGAGCTGGACCTTATCTACGTCGGCCCCGGGAGCAACCTCTCGACGGCGCTGTCGAGCGGCCTGCTGTCCGGTCTGCTGACGCTTCTCACGGTCGCCCTCTCGATCAACCAGCTCATCCTCTCGCGGCTGTTCAGCTCGGCAGGGAACCTCTCGGACCAGCTGGACGGAACGCTCGACTACCGGCGTACCGTCGAGGATATCGCTGACGTGGACGTGAGCCCGAACGAACCCGTCGCGTTTCTCGGCCTCCTCGCCGACACCCTGGAGCGTCGCGTCGGCGAGTTCGAACGCGAGGCCGGGATCCGCTCCGTCGACGCGAGTGACGACTTCGGAGCCTACGCCGCTTCCGTCTCCGACTACGCGGACCACCTCTCGACGGTCGAGACCCTCGACGACACGTTCGAGGCGTTAGTCGTCACGCTCGGGACGGACTACGCCGACCACCTCGATACCACGCGGAGACTCGAGAGCAGGTACGGCGAGGACCTCTCCGACGAGGCTGCCGAGGCGCTCGACGACGCGCTGGAGCTGCTGAAGGCCGTCGCGACGATGCGGCAGTTCTTCAAGACGCTCACGCTCCAGCAGGAACTCGCCCTGCTCTCCCGGCGGCTGATTTATACCGGCGTTCCGGCGGTCCTCGTGGCGTACTTCCTGTCCTCGACCTACACCGCCACCCCGAACCTGCCGACCGCGATCGATCCGGCGTACATGCCGCTCGTGGTGGCCGTCGCGACCGCGATCGTCCTTTCACCGCTCGCGGTGCTGGTCGCGTCCCTGCTTCGGGTGGCGACCGTCTCGCTGTATACGGTATCGATCGGGACGTTCATCCCGCCGGAGAAAACGTTCGATAGCGATTGAGTTCGTCGGACGCCGCCCGAGACGTTCCGGGGTTTCAATCGGCCGAACCTGTCCGTTGCGAGCCGCCCTCACCACGTCCGGGTCGGGAGCAGGTCGACGGCGCTGACGACCCGGTTCTCCCCATCGACGGGGACGATGACGCGCAGCTCCTCGTCGTAATCCGCCAACAGCTCCCGGCAGGACCCGCACGGCGGAATGATCCGTGCTTCGGTCGCGTCGTGGGACGGCATCGGGTACGAGACGGCGGCGCAGGTCTCGATCTCGTCGTGGCCGTGCCCGTCGGCGATCGCGGAGCCCAGCGCGACGGGTTCCCCGCACATCGACGCGCGGCCGACGCTCGCCGGTAAACTCACGCCCTCGTAGACGGAGCCGTCGGTCGTCCGAACGCCCGCGGTGACGATGTGGGCGCCGTCGAAGAACTCGGGGTCGAACGTGCGCTCGTTCGTCTCGACGAGGCGTTCGAGCAGCGCTTCGTCGTCGGCCGTCGGCGGAGCACTCTCCATACCGGTTCGGGCCACCGCAACCCGAAGGAGGTTTCGAACCGTCGCTCCCCACGCTACCGCACGGCCGGGCGACGGCCCGACCGCGGCGCTCGGCGGGTCATCCGAGACTTCGCCGCCCCGAGATCGCCGGCGGATCTAGGCACACCAAAAAATATAGGATAGATGAAAGGTATAAGGTGGTCGAGGGCCTATCACCCGTGTGATGAACTCCCAAGAGACGACCGTCCGTCAACGGGCCGGGACCGTCGACGAAAACGCGCTCCGGCTCGACCGGGACAAGGCCGAGCAGATCGTCGACGCGCTGAACTCCGAACTGGCCAACTCGTACGTCCTCTACCACCAGCTCAAGAAGCATCACTGGGTCGTCGAGGGCGCCGAGTTCCTCCCGCTCCACGAGTTCCTCGAGGAGGCCTACGAACGCGTCGAGGCGGGTGCCGACGAGATCGCAGAGCGCGCGCAGGCGCTGGGCGGCGTCCCCGTCTCGGGCCCGTCGAACCTCGAAGAGCGCGCGACCGTCGAGTTCGAGGGCGAGGACGTCTACGACGTCCGCACCATGTTCGAGAACGACCTCGAGATCTACGGCGAGATCATCGAGTCGATGCGCGACAGGATCGAACTCGCCGAGAACCTCGGCGACCCCGCGACCGCCGAGCTGTTGCGCGAGATCCTCGTCGAGCTCGAGGAGGACGGGCACCACTTCGAGCACTACCTCGAAGACGACACCCTGGTCCTCGAGAGCGCCACCCACTGAACTGGTCCCAACATGGCACAGAAACAGGGCCGACTCGTCCGGGAGCCCGAGACGGGCGAACGCCGACAGGCGTGGGGCTCCGTCGCGGAGAACGCGCTCCGGGTCGACCGCGCGGACGCCGACGTGATCGTCGACGCCCTGAGCGTCGACCACGCGGGATCGTTCAACCTGTTCTACCTGCTTCGCAAGCACTTCTGGACGGCGGCGGGCGCCGAACACGAGGCACTCGCAGACTTCCTCGAGGACGCCTACAAGCGCCTGCGGGCGATGAACGACGCGCTCGCGATTCGGATCGTCGAACTTGGCGGGATTCCCCCGAACACGCCGCCGACGATTCAGGAACGGGCCGAGGTACGGCTCGAGGCCGAGCACCGCTACGACCTCCGTGCATCCCTGGAGGGCGACCTCGAGGGGTACGCGACCCTGATCGCCGGGATGCGCGACCACGTCGCGCTCGCGGAGGAACGGGGCGATCCGGGCACGGCCGAACTGCTCCGGGACCACCTCGAACGCCTCGAGGCGGACGCCCACGTCATCGAGCGAGCGCTCGAAGCCGAGACGCTCGTTCGAGCGGAGGTGCTGACGGACCGATGACGAGTACGCCGCATCTCCGGAGTCCCGATTCCGCTCACGTCCGTCAGGAGTGGGGCGCGGTCGCCGACAACGCGCTCGGCATCGAACGGGACGTCGCCGAGGAACTGGTCGCGGCCCTGAACGAGGAGATGGCGGGGCTGTACATCCTCTTCAATCAGGTTCGCAAGCATTTCTGGCTCGTCGAGGGTGCCGAATCGAGGCCGATCGGCGACTTCCTCGCGGCCGCCGCCGACCGACTCACGGAGATGACCGACGATATCGCCGTCCGAATCACCGCACTCGGCGGCGTTCCGGCCTGCGGGCCGATGGGCATCCGCCAGCACGCGCCGCTGTACATCGAGGCGGCCCACCACTACGATATCCGCTCGTCGCTCGAGCGCGACCTCGATGGCTACGCGACGCTCGCGGTGCAGCGGCGCGAACACATCGAACTGGCGGACCGAGTCGGCGATCCGACGACGAGCGAGCTCCTGCGCAACCATCTGAAGACGCTCGAAGCGGACGCGCACGTCCTCGAGCGGTACCTCGCCGACGAGACGCTCGTCGTGCGCCACGCGAACACGGTGTCCCGGCGGTGACGACGGAGGCCGACCCGTCGGCCTTTCCCCATGACGGTTTTGCACCGAGCGAGTTGCGGGCCGCCTGCCCGCAACTGAATGCCGTGGCGGCAACGCCGCCACGCGGTACCGGGTCGTGGCGAGGACCGATCGGAAACGGTTCGGCGGACACGCGCGGTGGTCGGTACGTTGTCGCGACGGGAGAACAGGAAGCTTTATTGGATTAGGCCGGCCTAAATCGCGCACGTCCATGGAATCGCAGGCCGAACCGGAGACCGCCGGCACCGAGACGGACGCCGACGACGAGAGACCGCTGATCACGGCACACGAACTAACGGACCGGTACGTCTTCACCGAGACGGAGAATACGGACGGCTGGATCGCGAGCACGCTTACGATCGACGTTATTCGATAATGGGAGCCGACGAATCCACTGCCGACGGCCCGACGACGATACGACCCGGACGGAACTTCGAACGGGAGTACCGTCTCACCGCGAGCGACGCCGGTGAGTTTCTGATCGAACTGGGCGAACAACTGCGGGACGAGGACACCGTTACGCTCGTCGGCGACGAGTGGGAACTACCGTTCGACTTCGGGGAACCGATCGAGTTGGAGATCGAGTTCGACGGCGTCGAAGACCCGGAACTCGAGATCGAGATGGAGCTGCCCGGCGGCAGCGACGACGAACCGCCGGACGTCGCGTGAAACCAAGCCAATTGGGCACTTCGCGTCCGCTTCGAGGACCCGCTCACCGCCTTCGAGGCGGTGGTTTCTGCCGCGGGCGGCGTTCTTTGCCTCCGACCAGCCGGTCGCTCACCGCCCGGTCGGACCGCCCGATACGACGCGTACGGTCGGTTTCACAGCGACCCCGCGAGCCGTTCTCTCTCTCTCTCTCTCTCGAACCCAATCAGGCCGATTGCATCGCGTACAGCGTCGAGTACGTCCCGTCGGCGTCGACGAGTTCGCGGTGGGGGCCGTCCTCGACGATCCGTCCGTCCTCCATGGTGTAGATCCGGTCGGCGTTGGTGACCGTCGAGAGGCGGTGGGCGATGACGAGCATGGCGTAGTCGCGCTCCATCGCTTCGATGCCCTCGTGGACCTCGCGTTCGAGGCCGGTATCGAGATCGCTCGTCGCCTCGTCGAGGATCAGGAGGTCGGCGTCCTTGAGGAGGGCGCGGGCGAGCGCGACGCGCTGGCGCTGGCCGCCGGAGAGCTTCACGCCCTGGTCGCCGAGTACCGTGTCGTAGCCCTCGGGCAGTTCGTCGAGGAACTCGGTGACGCGGGCGATCCGGGCGACCCGCTCGATCTCGGCCTGGCTCGCGTCTCGCTTGCCGATCGTGATATTGCGACGGAGCGACTCGTTGAAGACGTGCGGGTCCTGGCGGACGATCGAGACGCGATCGCGCCACTCGCTCACGTCGAACGCGTCGATCGGCGTCCCGTCGGCGCGGATCTGGCCTGAATCGGGTTCGTAGAGCCGGGCGAACAGCGACGCGATCGTGGACTTGCCGGCGCCCGAGGGCCCGACGAACGCGACGAAGTCGCCGCGCTCGAACGCGAAGGAGACGCCCTGCAGGACCGACTCGTCGCTCGTCTCGTAGCTGAAGTGGACGTCGTCGAACGCGAACTCGTCGATCGAGACGGGCGTCGCGGTCGCGCCGCCGTCGGGAGTCCCCGTCGCGCTCGAGTTGGACGTCGCCGTCGCGCCCGAGTCCGGGTCCGCCGTCGCGTCCGCGTCAGCCCCCGCCGTCGCGCCCGACGTAGGTTCGCGGTGGCGCTGGAGTTCCTCGACGAACGCCTGCGTGCGGACCAGGTGCGGGAGCTCGCCCTCGACCCGGTAGAGGTAGCGATTCAGGCTGCTCACCTTCGGGCCGAGCTGGAACATCGCGAAGAGGAAGACGCCGAGTTCGCCCACCGACAGCGAGAGGAACGTCAGCGCGACGTAGATGAGGCCGAACACCGAGACGGCGACGGTGAGCTGGTAGAAGTTCTGGATCGCGGCGTCGTTGCGCAGGAGGGCGATGCGGGCGCGCTCGAAGGAGTCGGCCGCGCTGACGAACCCGCGCTTTAGCTCCTCGACCATGCCGAAGACCTTCACGTCCCTGATGCCCTGCGTGCCGGCCTGCGCGTTCGACTGGATCCCCTCCTTCGCGTCGGCAACCTCGTCGCCGAGCGAGTAGCCGCCCTGGAGGACGTTCCGGAAGAGGACGGTCGCGGTCCCGAGAAACGCCGCGGTCACGACGGCCAGTGCGGGCGCGATGACCACCGCGACGGCGAAGTACATCAGGGCGAGCAGGCCCTGTTCGATGGTGTTGATCGCGTAGCGGATGACGCGGCCGGCGTACTCCGCCTGCGTGACGATCGCGTTCAGGATGTCGTCGGAGCCCTCCTGGTCGAAGTACGCCACCTCGGCGTCCAGCGCCGTTGTGAACGCCTCCTCCTGGAGGTGCCTGACGTAGCGCGTCTCGATCGCGGCCCGGAACCAGCCGACCAGGAACGACGTCGTGTAGCGGATCGTCATCACGACGGCCACCCCGGCGACGAGCGAGCCGAGCGTGAAGGGGAGCCCGAGCCGGTCGTACGCCGCGAGGAACAGCCCCACGAGCGCCGACGACTCGGCGGCGTCGGCCGAGCCCTGGGCGACCTCGATGATGGGCTGGATGAACGTGAGTCCGATTCCCTCGAGCAGCGCGGCGACGAGCGAGAGAGCGATCACCCCGGCGGCGAACCAGGGTTGAAACAGCGCGACCCGGTAGAGCGCTCGCCCCTTCTCGCGCCAGCTGAGTTCGACGTCGAGATCCTTCGTATCAGACATGAGAGTGTCGGTCGACCCGAATTGCGAGTGCCTGCTTCGAGCGGAGGAATAAACGTTGGCCAGGCCAACGCCGTTTGGGCCGGCCTACGGGCCGTTCCCCGGCTCATCGCGGCTCGAATCGCGGCTGTAAGCTCGGCCTTCCCGCTCGTCGTCACCGAGGCGCCCGCAACCGCCCGGCATCGCCTGGACCGGATTCGAACAGTAACTCCCGCGTAGGGTGGCGTTGTCGCCGGAACGAGGCTCCGGCATTAAGAGCGGCGAGGGCGACCCCACGACGGATGCACTCGGGCTGGTGGTATCGGGCGGCGAGTGCGATCGGGACGACCGGGCTGGCCGCGGTAGCGACCGTCTGGAGCCTTTACGCGCGGCGAACTCCGGGGTACGGCCCGCCTATCGACCCGACCGCGCTCGATGCGCCCGACGCGGCCGCGATCGTCGTCGCGACGAGTGGGGCTGCCCTCGTGATCGGATTGGCGCTCGAACCGATGTATCGTCCGCGACCGCGCAGAGTGACGTCGCTGCTCGCGACGACGCTCGGGCGACTCACGCTCGCGTGCCTCCTGCTCTGGCCCCTCGGGTCGGGGTACGGACCGCTTTCGCTTCCAGCGGGGGCGCTCGTCCCCGTCTGGGGGATTCTGGCCGTGTCGCTTCCGCCGTACTACTGGTTGCTTCGCCGACGCGAGCGCCCAAATCGAGTCCTCGTCGTCGGTGACGATCGGGCCGTGATCGAGGCCGTCACCGACGACCTGGCCGTGAACCCGATCGGATTCGTGTCACCCCCGACCGGAGTGGACGCCGGACGCACGGGCGCGACGGAACGCGACGCGCCGGGCGGATCGCCAGCGCGACGCGAGCGCGTCGCCGAGGTGCCGACGGCGACCGACGGCGGTCGGGCCGGTGTCGGCGTGGTCGCGAATCCGAATCCCGCCGAGCGACTCGGCGGCCTCTCCAGGCTGGAGTCGCTGGTGCGTCGCCACGACGTGGACACGCTCGCGCTGGCGTTCCCCGAACCGGACCGCGGCGAGTGTTTCGGCTCGCTGGCGGTCGCGTTCGACCACGGCCTCGCCGTCGTGAGTCACGAGTCCCTCGCGGACGACGTGCTGATCGCCGGGGACGCCGGCGGCTCGCTGGTCGAGGTGACCGTCGATCCCTGGCCGTGGTACACCCACGTCTCGAAGCGGGCGTTCGACGTCGCGTTCGCGACCGTCGGCCTCCTGGTGCTGGCACCGGTGGCGCTCGCCCTCGCGGCGACGCTCGCGCGCGAGTCGAACGGATCGATCCTCTATCAGCAGACCCGGACCGCGGCGTTCGGCGGTCGGATTCGCGTCCGAAAGTTCAGGACGATGCGCCCCGAGAGCGAGAACCCGGTGCCCCAGGCCGACCGCGAGACCGAGGGGATCACGCCGGTCGGCCGGGTCCTACGGCGCACGCACCTCGACGAGATTCCGCAGCTCTGGTCGGTCCTTCGGGGCGACATGAGCGTCGTCGGGCCGCGGGCGAACTGGATCGACGAGGAGCGCCTCATCGAGGCGGCCGTGCCCGGCTGGCGGGTTCGCTGGCACGTCAAGCCGGGCCTCACGGGACTCGCCCAGGTCAACGACGTCGGCAGCACGACCGGCCCTCGAAAACTCGAACTCGACCGGCAATACATCGAGAGCCAGTCGTTCGCCCTCGACTGCCGGATCGTCGCCGCCCAGCTTCGCTTCGTCGGGGCGGACGTGACCGACCTCCTCCGCCGGCGCCTTCGCCGGTGGCTCCGCGGGAACTCACCATGAAGATCCTCCGAATCGCACACACCGTTCACCCGGACGTGACCGGCGGCGCGGCCTACCACGTCCACGCGATGAGTCGCGATCAGGCGGCGATGGGCCACGACGTGACGGTCCTGACCATCCGACACGATCCGTCGGCGCCGTCTGTCGAACGCGTGACTGGCGAGGGGCGCGTTGCCGGTAACGGTACCGCGAACGACGACGGCCCGTCGTCCGCGAGCGGGTACACGCTCCGCCGGTACGACCCCACCGTCTCCCCGCTCGGCAACGACGTCTCCGTCGGTCTCGCGCGCCACTTCGCGGGGGCCGACGGGTACGACGTGATCCACGCCCACTCGCACCTGTACTTCTCGACGAACCTCGCCGCTCTCAGGCGAACGCTCGGATCGACGCCGCTCGCGATCACGAACCACGGCGTGTTCTCGCAGAACGCGCCCCGGCGGTACATCGAGGCCTATCTGCGAACCCTCGGCCGCGCGACGCTGGACGCCGCTGACGTCGTGTTCTGTTACACCGACGTCGACCGGAGCCGCCTGCGATCCTACGGGGTTCGCACGCCGATCGCCGTCGTTCCCAACGGCATCGACCGCGAACGCTTCTCGCCCGGTGGCCCCGTGACCGAGCGGATCGCCGGCGAAGGCGACGCGGTGCTCTTCGTCGGCCGTCTCGTCGAGGGCAAGCGACCGGGCCTCGCCGTCGACGCGGTCGATCGCCTGCGGGATCGCCGGCCGGCGGCGACGCTCTACGTCTGCGGCGACGGCCCGTTGCGGTCCGAGCTCGACGCGACCGCGCGGGAAGCGGGCGAGGCGGTCCAGTTTCTTGGCGAGGTGCCGCACGAGGCGATGCCCGCCTGCTATCGCGCGGCCGACGCGCTCGTCCTCCCCAGTCGCGCGGAGGGCGTTCCCCGGACGGTGCTCGAAGCCCAGGCCGCCGGCGTGCCGGTCGTCGCGACCGACCTGCCCCAGCTCCGCCCGGTCGCGACGTCGCGAGATCGACTCGTCGGCGAGGCCGCTCCGGCCGCGTTCGCGGAGGCGCTCGACGCGGCGCTGGCGGAGACGACGGGCGTCGGCGGGCGGCGCTCGATCGATTCCGCCACCCCTGCCACCTCCGCGCTGGCCGGCGACGGATCCGGTGTCGACGCGACCACCGACGGGTCGCCGCCCGAGACTGACCGACCGGGATCCTGGGAGCTGACGGTCGCCCGGACGACGCGGATCCTCGAATCGCTCACCGAGGGCGACGGGTTCGACTGAGCCGTCGCGCCAGGGCTTCGTGGCGGTCCCAGACGCGGCGCGTCCGTCCCGGCCAGTCGACGTCGAGCCGTCCGGCCAGCGCCGCGTCGCGTCGCGCTCGTTCGACGTAGCCGATCGGCAGGAACGCCGCGAGCGCGTGCGACTCGACGCCGATCGCGTCGCCGTAGTCCCCCAGCCGATCGACGAGTGCGCGCGCGGGCCGGCTCTCCCCGCTGACGAGCAGGTCGAGTCCGGCCTCGAAGTCGCCGGCCAGGTGCGCGGCTGATTCGAGCGCGAAGAATCCGCCGTCGACGATCGGGTTCGCGTCCCGACGCGCCCACTCCCAGTCGATGACGCCCGAGACCGCGTAGCCGGGCGTCGACGGTCCTGTGCGTTCACTCGATCGGCGCCGTTCGACCCGCTGGAACGACCGCTCGGCGCCAGTTCGCGGGCCCCGTTCGACCCGCTGGAACGACCGCTCGGCACGCGCGCCGAAGCGTTCCCGACCGGGACTGTCGGCCAGGCCCTGGACGGGGACGTTCGAGCCCGTCGCGACGTAGATGTTGGAGCCGAAGAAATCGCCGTGGGCGAGGACGCGCGGCGGTTCGATCGCGCCCGCGAGTCGCGGCGGATCGGTGAGGCCGAAGCGATCCGCGGTCAGCTCGGCCGCGGCGTCGGCCGGGGTCACTCGCTCCGGTCGGGAGCGGGTCCCCCGTTGGAGGCGTTCGAGCCAGTCGTAGGCGGCGTCGATCGCCCGTTCGGTCGCGGTGGGTCCCGACCCGAGGATCCGATCGAGCGGACGACCGCGCACCGGCCGTTCGACGCGTTCGGGACCGAACGGACCGCCGCGGGCGACCGCGTCCGGGATCGTCGGCTCGATCGATTCGACGGTCGCGGCGGTCTCGGTCGCGTCCCGCGCTCGCCGGTTCGTCACCGCCTGCCGTCGACCGTTCGGGACCTTCCTGAGTCGATCGAGGCGGCCGTCGGCGAGTTCGAAAACGGTCGTCCGGTGCTTTCCGGCGAGCGCGACGAGGGCCTCGTCACGGTTTCCGTCGGGGGAAGCCGACTCGACCGCGCCCGCCGACCGGCCCGGCGGGACCGGTTCGCAGACGTGGAGGTATCGCGGGCAGGACCGCTCGACGAGTTCCGTCCGATCGAAGAGCGCAGCGAGCCGATCCAGCGCGCCGACGCCGGGTAGCCCGGCCGTCCCGTCGAACGACCGGAGGAGCCACCGCCGCGCGTCGGCGCTCCCGAGGGGGACCGAGAGTTCGTTCTCGTGGGTCCCCCGCGAGAGGAGCGCGTACGACCGCTCGCGGACGAGTCCGTTTGCTTCGAGGCGCCGACCGACTCGACCGGGGCGGCTCGCGATCGTCGACTCGATCCGCGACCGAACCCCCGCGCCGTTACTGGCAGCGTCGAGACCGAGCGGGGCCGTCAGCCCCAGTTCCCGCGGCCAGCCGTCGACCACGAGCGCGAGTCGCCCGTCCGACGCGAGGAGCGGTCGGAGGTGGGGGAGGACGCCGTCGAGCGATTTCGGTGCACACTGGACCACGACGAGGTCGAACGCCTCGGGCGGAAACGGCAGTTCGGCGACCGTGGCGTGGAGCGGGCACAGCGCCGTTCCCGTGGCGGTCGCGACGGCGTCGAGCGCTTCGAGCGACGCCGGGTTCACGTCGGCGATCCAGAGCGACTCGGTCACCTCCGCGAGCGCGAGCGCCGCGGCCTCGGTTTCGGCGCCGACGACGAGACACCGCCCGCCGAGGGCCGCTTCGAGTAGCACGCGCCAGCCGATCGGCCGCCGATCGAAGAACCGATCGACGACGGCGGTCGAGAGCCGACCGGCCCGATGGGCCTCGGCGACCGGATCGAGCGACCCGGAGACGTCGAGCGCCGCGAGGTGACGAAGTTCGTCGACTCGTCGATCCCTCTCGCACGCAGCCGTAACGCTGGGCATCCCGTTTCGCGTGCGAATCGACCGATCGCACGCCGCGCACGCGCCGTCGACGACGGCGCCGCGGAGGCAGTACGGACACGTCGGCATGGACGCTCTCGACCGGTCGCTCGACGGCCCGACGGAAAAGTAGTGGCGCGAATGCGTCGGCGGCGCGGCCGGTTTCCGCTCCGGGCTGGTCGACCACCCTCGCACCGTCCTCGCCGGCGGTGAGCGGCCGCCTCCGACGGGACGGTACGCCGACCGTACACCGGCCGCACCCGCAAACCACTATGTCGGCGCCCGGTGTAGCTGGCGGGCGAATGAGCGAGGCCGCAACGCGCGCGCCGGAGGCGCTCGCGGTCAGGTACGCGACCGCCGGCACGACTGACTGGGTCGGGGCGCTCGAGCGCGCCGACGCCAGCGGGACCGCGATCCCCCTCCTCGAGCAACTGTACCGGGCGGCTGACGACGACGTCGCGAACGGCTCGGCGACGCCGCCCGGTTCGTGGACACGCCCCTCTGACCTCGACGACGCGACCGGGCGATATCTCGCCGCCGAACGCCGGCGTCGACAGGCGCGGCTCGACCAGTTTCGCCTCGACCTGGCGCTCGTCGACGACATCCTGGACGGACGCGACGTTCCATACGCGGTGATCAAGACGAACGTCGACCTGCCCTGGCACCCGTGGGACGTCAACCTCCTCGCGGCCGAGCGCGACTGGTCGCGGGTCGATTCGCTCCTCACCGAGAACGGGTGGCGACGGACCTCGTTCCCGGCCCACCCCCTCGCCCGCTCGGAACCCGGCAAGCGGCTGTACGAACACCCGGTTCGTCACCCGATTCACCTCCACCGCGACGTCTCGTGGAACGGCCTCCGGTACGTGCCGGCCGAGCCGGTCCTCGACTCGCGGACCCGGATCGACGGCGTCTGGTATCCGGATCCGACGATCGACGCGGTGATCCACGCCGCCCACGCCGTCTTCGAGAACTTCGCGATGGGCCTTCCCGAGGCGGTGACGATCGTTCGCCACCTCGCCGGCGACCCGGGCGAGGAGCGCGCCGATCGGACGAGCGGGGACCGCGAGCGGGCGATCGAGCGCCACCGGACGATCGAACGCGGCCGCCACCTCGCCGCGATCGAGGGCTGGCCGACGGGGTACGACCTCGCGGTGACCGCGGCCCGCGAGGTGATCGACGACGTCGAGCACCGCCCGGCGACCGTCTCGTTGCCCCGGGCACTGCCCGCGATGGAACTCGCTCGCGCCTGGCTCGAACACGCGCGCTCGCCCGACGGCGGGTGGTACGAACTCCCCCTCAACGTCGCCCTGCGCGGCGCGAAGGTCGTGAGCCGTGACTGAACGGGCTGTGCGTCCGCCGCTCGTGGCGTTCAGCGGGATCGACGGGTCGGGCAAGACCACGCAGGCGCGCCTGCTCGTCCGCCACCTGCGCGGACGGGGCGTCGACGCCCGGTACGCGACCGCCGTCGGACCGAACGCGCGCCCGCTGCGGCTCCTCAAAGACCGGATCGCGCCGCGGTTCCTCGAGCGCGAAGCCGCCTTCGTTCGCGGCGACGCAGCATCCGCAGCCGGCGGTCCGTCCGCCGACGCGGATCCGGCCGATGCCTCGTCCGCCGACACCGATACGACCGACAGTTCGCCCACCACTAGCGGGACGTCATCGAGCATGGTGGGGCGAGCCCTCGGCCTCGGCTTTCTCGCGCGCGGCGTCTGGCAGTCGTGGGCCACGCCGCGCATCGAGCGCGACGGCGGCGTCGTGGTACTCGATCGATACCTCCACGACGACCTGGTCCGCGTGGCCTGGCGCTACGGCTTCGACGAACGGCGGCTGGCGAGGCTCTCGCGGCTCGTTCCCGATCCCGACCTGCACGTTCGACTCCTCGCGGCGTCGAGCACCGCCTGGGAGCGGGAGTCGGACGGGCGAACCGCGCCCGACGAACACGCGGCGAAGAACGCGTGTTACGATCGCCTCTTCGACGCCCTCCCCGACGAGTCGCGGGTCGTCTCGATCGACACCGAGGCGAGCGGGATCGAGGCGACGCACCGTCGCGTGCGCGAGGCGTTCGAGGAACGCGTCGCACCCCTGGCGGGTGCGCCCTGAACACGGGTGGCCGTCACGACGGCTCCACCCTCGCCCGCCCGTCGACCCGTTCGCGCTCGTTTCCGTCCAGACACGCTTCGATGGCGGACTCGAACGCCGAGACCAGCGCAGCCTGCGAGTAGCCGTTCTCGACGATCTCGCGCCCGCGGCCGCCGAACTCCCGGCGCCGGTCGGGATCCGATAGCCGGCGGATCGCGTCGGCGATCGCGTGTGGATCCGCCTCGTCGAGCAAGTAGCCCGATCGGCCGTCCTCGACGTAGGTCGCGGGGCCGCCGACGCGCGTCGAGACGACCGGGAGTTCGCAGGCCATCGCCTCCAGCGCGGCGAGGCAGAGCCCCTCGTACGCGGCGGTGTGGAGGTAGATATCGTGCTCGCGAAGGAGGGCGGGGACGTCGTCGACGTGTCCGGGGAGCGAGACGCGCTGGAGGCCCAGCGCGTCGCGCCGCTGTCGGAGATCGGCGGCCAGCTCGCCCGACCCGGCGATCGTGACCGAGACCGACGGGGCGCCCTCGCGCTCGTCCAGCACGCGCGCGGCTTCGAGCACCGCCCGGTGTCGCTTCGCCGGTACGAGCGACCCGACGGTGACGACCCGGAGTTCGTCGCCGGCCGCGTGGGTCGTCGGCCGGAACTCCTCGAGGTCGATGCCGGCGATCGGGACGGTGCTGACTTTCTCGCCGAGGCCGTAGGATTCGTCCAGCACGGTCGCGACCGCGGGCGAATCCGCGAGGATGCGATCTGAGAGCCCTGCGGTTGCCAGGTAGCAGCGTTCGCGGAGCCCGTTCGCGAACCGAACGCTGTGGTGCCAGTTGACGACCGACACTCCCGCGAGGGTACTCAGCAGTCGGCCGACGATCGTCGCGTGGTAAAGCGAACAGACGAGGACGTCCGCGTCCGCGACCGCGCGGTACAGCGCGATCGGGCCCCGAACCGGCGATCGTCTGTCGAGGTCGATCCGCTTCGCCCGGTCAGGGAGCTCCGGGCCGACGTCGGTGTCTGCGCTGGTGACGCTCGCGACCGTCACGTCCCAGCGTTCCGGATCCAGGCCGTCGAGCAACCGGACCATGCCGGTCTGGGCGCCGCCCGCGGTTCGCGTCGAGACGAAGTAGACCAGCGAGCGTCGTCGGGGCGAACGGGTCCGGTTCATGGCCGTGTATCGGAGCGTCCGGAAAGGTCGTCGACCGGGCCAGTAGCCACTTTCGGCTGTACATGTCGCCTACGGATCGGTAAACCGATCTTACGATCGCGGACGGTTTCGAGGCGGGGGTCGTTCGGAAGGAACCGTCGACGCCCGTTTACGTCGCGCTGTCGAGTGTCGACCGATATGGGGGCCGGCCCACCCCGGGCGGCGATCGGTCCGTCGAGCGGCGAACAGCTCGCCGAACGGCTCCTCTTCGTCCTCTTCGTCGGGTACGCGTTCCTCCTCCCGCTTCGCCACGCGCTCGTCGTTCCCGCGATCGGCGTCTCGATCGGACCGCTCCTCGCGCTCGCGATCTGGAGCGGCTGGGGCCTCCTCGTCCTCGTCAGGGGCTCGATGCGACGACCGCACCCGTTTCACGCGGCCGTCGGCGCGTTCGTGCTCGTCGCCGCGGCGAGTCTCGCCTGGACGATCGATACGTCGATGACGGCGGTCCGGGTCGCGACGCTGGGCTACGTCCTCGCGGTGCTCGTCGTCGCCTGGGACCTCCTCCGGTCGCGGCGACGGATCGCGATCGTGGGTCAGGCGCTCGTCCTCGGCGTCTTCGTCGTCGGGCTCCTCGGCGTGGTCGACGTCCTCCAGCAAGGCGGACTGCTGAGCAGGAGACACGTCGCCCACGGCGTCAACGCGAACGTCCTCGCGCGGTGGCTCGTCCTCGTCGCCCCCGTCGCCGCCGGGCTCTTCGTCGCCGATCGACGCTCCGATCGGGTCCTCCTCGGCGTCATCGACGTCGCCTACCTCGCGCTCCTGCCGTTCATGGTGCTCGCGACGGGGTCGCGCCAGGGGGTCGTCGCCCTCCTCGTCCTCGGCGCGCTCGGTGGGGTCGCCCTCGCCCGCCGCGGTCCACCGATCAAATTCGGACGCCGCCACGTCGTCGGAACCGGTCTTCTCGTCGGGCTGTTCGTCGTCGCGGTTCGGCGAATCGGTTCGCTCGGCGTCTTTCTCGACCGATTGCCGGCCGCGACGTCGCGCCTCGACACGCTCGGCGGACGGACGCCCATCTGGGAGGTGGGGTTCGAGGCGTTCGGCGCTCGCCCGTTCCTCGGGTCCGGGGCCGGTACGTACGGGGCGCTGACGCCCGAGTCGATGTCCGCCGACCCGCACAACACCGTCGTCGGCGTCGCCGCCGAACTCGGGGCCGTCGGCCTCCTCGCGTTCGCCGTTCTCGCGCTTCTCCCCGCCGTCGCGGTACGTCGGAACCCGGGACCCCGATACGCGTCGACGGGCCTCCTGCTCGCGCTGGCGACGTTCGCCCCGGTGGCGATGCTCTACACCGACGTGTTCTACTGGCTCCTCGTGTCCCTCGTCGTGGCATCCCACGCGCGAGGAGTCGAGGAGTGGCCGGTGCCGGTCGCGACGTTCGCGGGGTCCCGCGGGCGCCCGTCGAATTCGGCGTCCGCGCCGACGGCCGAGACCGCCGACGTCGTCGAAGACGGGGGTTCGAGTCGAGGCGACCGGCCGCGCGACGACTCGTCGGAGTGAGCCGATCCACCCTCGCCCGACGCTGTCTGGTCGGTCGCCGCGGATGCGAGCGGTCGTCTCACTCGTCGTTCCGCGCGGTCCAGCCGAGCGCCAGGAGGCCGGCGGCGAAGAACAGCTGGCGGTTCGACTGGAGGTCGAAGGAGAGGCAGGCGTTGACGAGCATGTAGACGAAGAGCGCCACGACGGCGGTGTGCATGGCGCTTCCGCCGCGAACGCGCGCGGCCAGCGAGGCGACGAGCCCCGGCAGGACGACCAGCGCGGCGAGGCCGAATCCGACGAGGCCCAGTTCAGCGAGCGTCTCGACGATCACGTTGTGGGGGTACTCGTGTCCGGTCGCCGTGAGGGCGTCGTAGCTACCGATCCCGTGGCCGAGGAGCGGCCGTTCGAGCCAGAGGTTCGTCGCCTCTTCGAGCATGTGCAGTCGCGTCTCCGTGGCGGAATCCGAGCCGACGGTACCGAGGCGTTCGAGCGTCCAGGGCGTCGAGCCGAGCGTTCGGATCATGAGGAGGGCGCCGCCGACGATGGCGATCGCGGAGCCGACGCTCGCGGCGACGCCCGCCGGCGTCACCCGCCTCGCGGCCGCCGCAGTCAGGCCCTCGACGAGGACGAACGTCCCCAGCGCCGCGAGCAGGGCGACGAACGGACCACGGCCGCCGGCGGTCGCGCTGCCGACGAGGGCGGCGGCGATCATCGCACCGGCGACGAGGCGGATCGCCGGGTGGCGTCGAGCGACCACCACCCCCGAGAGCAACGGCGCGGCGAACCCGATCGCCCGACCGTGGACGAGGTACGTGTCGGAGCCGACGGTGACGAACGCCATCTCGCCGAGGACGTGCGTCGCGTACAACGCTTCCGCGGCGAGCCAGACGCCGATCGCGCCCATCACCAGCGCGAACGCGACGAGTCGGCGACGCGATCGGGCGAGCACGAGCCCGAATCCGAGCAGGAGCGGGCCGAAGAGGGCCAGCCGTTCGAGCTTGTACGTCGCGTACTCGCCGCTTTCGACCGTCCAGCGGAGGCTGAGCGCCGCCCAGGCGACGAACGCGAGCGCGGCGAAGAAGACGGCCGCCGATCGCGGATCGACGCGCCGGTCGCGGCCGACCCCGTACCCGGCTCGCAGGACCGTCCCGAGCGCGAGCAGCGTGGCGAGCGTGATCGCGAGGTAGTAGAAGTTCACCGGCAGGGCGGCCTCGATCGGTGCGAGTCGGTCCGCGCCGAGGTAGACCGCCGGGAACAGCGAGACGGCGATCAGCACTTCGAGAATCGGCACGGCGGCGAGGATCGACCCCCGTTCGAGGGCGGACGCGACGGTCGACGTGGTCCACCCGCTCGAGGTGGTGTCCTTCCTCGACGGCCCCTCGGTCCCGCCGTTCATCGTTCTATCACGCCGGATACTCCGGTCGGGGTACGACGATCCGAGGGGAAAATACCCGCCCCGGTTCCGTCCCGTAGGCGCCCGTTACTGCCGGAATACCGGTTGCGTCAGGCGTGCCCGTCACTCCCGGAGCGCCCGTTTCAGCCGTCGGATCGGGAGGACCGAGTCGAGTCGGTAGAGCGTTTCGTACGTGACCCGCCCGCCCGCGACGGCGAGGAGGTAGCACGCGACCACCGGCCGGCGCGGGTTTCGGCGGAGCGCCGCGAGGAAGTGGCGTCTCGCCGCCCCGTACTCGTCGGCGCGGATCGCGGCCAGCCCGAGGTGGTAGTCGACGGCGGCCTCGAACGCCCGTTCGACGGAGGGGCCGTACCGGGTCGCGACCGGGCCGAACTCCCGTCTGAACAGCGGCGCACTCTCCGCTCGCTTCGTCCGGTAGTCGCCGCTGAGCTGGTCGCCCGCGTTGTGACGGATCGTCAGCGGCTCCCGAACCGCGCAGAACCGGTACGCGTCCGAGCAGCGCAGGTAGTACGCCCAGTCCTGCCAGCTCGGAAAGCGTTCGTCTAACCCGCCGACGGTCTCGACCACCTCGCGGCGTATCACGACGGACGATATCGTCCCGACGACGTTGCGAACGAGCAACGTCTTGGTGAGGTCCCCGTCGTGCGTCGGCCGCGAGACCGCCGTCCGCCCGCCCGAGTCGCCGACCTGGACGACGCCGGTGTAACAGACCCCGACGCCCGCGGGTGCGGCTTCGAGCCGGTCGACCTGTCGGTCGAGCTTCGCCGGATCCCACCGATCGTCGTCGTCGAGGAAGGCGACATAGGCCCCGCTGGCGGCCTCGATCCCCGCGTTTCGCGCGGCCGCGCCGCCGCGGTTGGACTCGAAGCGGACGACCTCGAATCGCTCGATCGGTGCTCCCACCCCGTCGGTTCGTGACTGCTCGATCGCCTCGGCGAGGACGTCGCGAGCCGGGACCCGCGAGGCGTCGTCGACGACCACCACTTCGACCGGGTCGTGCGTCTGTGCGAGGACGCTGTCGACGGCGCGGCGCAGCCCGTCGGGACGATCGTGCGTCGGTATCACCACCGAGACGAGCGGGTCGTCGTCACGTCGGTTCGCCGGTCGCTCTGGGGGACGGTGCCCGGTACACGTGTGTGATGATTCGGCGGACGGCGCCTCTCGCTGGCCCGCGTCCCGGGCCGATGGTCCGTCGTGCACGGGTCGTCCGTCTGGCCTCCACGCCGACGACGAAATATCTCGGGGTCGCCGTCGGCGCGATCCGACCGTAACCGCTGGCTACAGCCTCTCCGTCCGACCTGCCGTCCGTCCCGCTACCTTTTTGCGGTCCCTGGCGCTACGTCGGGCATGGTCACCGTCCGGGCGCCGGCGACGAGCGCGAATCTCGGCAGCGGATTCGACGTCTTCGGCCTCGCGCTCGCCCGCCCGGCGGACGTAGTGCGTGTCGAGCGCGCCGAGACCACGTCGATCGAGATCACCGGCGTCGGCAGCCGGTACATCCCGACCGATCCGGCGGACAACACCGCGGGTGCCGTCGCGGACGCGCTCGACGCACCCGCACGAATCGAGATCGACAAAGGGGTCAGACCGTCGTCCGGCCTCGGGTCGTCGGCCGCGAGCGCCGCGGCCACCGCCGTCGCCATCGACCGCCTCTACGATCTCGGCCACGACGCGGAGACGCTCGTCCGCGCCGCGGCGGAGGGCGAGGCCGTCGTCTCCGGCGAAGCGCACGCGGACAACGTCGCCCCCGCGATTCTGGGCGGGTTCACCATCGTCACTGCGGGCGGAATTACGGCGATCGACGCCTCGCTCTCGCTGGTCGCCTGCCTGCCCGAGACGGTCGTCTCGACGCGGGACGCCAGGGGCGTCGTCCCAGCAAATGCGTCGATGGACGACCTCGTCGAGACGGTCGGCGCGGCGGCGACGCTGACCGCGGGGATGGCCCGCGACGATCCCGAACTGGTCGGCCGCGGGATGCACGACAGCGTCGTCACGCCCGAACGCGCCGCGCTCATCGACGGCTACGAGCGCGTGGGTGAAGCCGCCCGCGAAGCGGGGGCGACCGGGGTCACGATCAGCGGCGCTGGACCGGCAATGCTCGCCGTTTGTCGGCCGGGCGACCGGCGATCCGTCGCGGCCGCGATGATCGACGCGTTCGACGCGGTCGGCGTCGAGAGTCGCGCCTATCAGACGGAGGTCGGCCAGGGCGTGGAAATCTTGTAGTAATTATATCTATTAAAAATTTTCGCAACTATTACTCGTGTAGAGGTCCCCCTCTGCAGACTTTCTCAGAGCCACGATTACGGCCTTTTGACACGGTTCGAGTTGCGTCCTTTTTCGTATCTATCTGTTTCTTAACTTTTTTATATGGCTCTTTCAAAACCCTGGCTGTACATAATATGAATACAGGATTAGGGTATCAAATTCGGGCGGATCGAATTATTCTAAGCAGTAATGGGTGTCAATGATGGGGGGATCGGCAACCAGTTCCGTTCCTGCCCGTTCACGAATCGGTGGCGTTCTCGGTTTCTTGCTCGTCGTCGGCTGTCTGTTCCTCGTCGCTCCCGTCGGCGGACAGCAGGCCGTTACCGAGCCGACCGGGGTTCTGGAACCGCAATCAACCGTGAACAGTTCGGTCGTCGAACAGACCGATGAATACGTCCTCACCGCATCAGACGACGGGACCGTCCGTGCGAGCGCGCCGAACGGAACCGAACTGTGGACATTCGACTCGCCGTCGAATTCCGTGGCCGCAGTGGCGGTCAGTCCCGATGGCTCGTCAGTGTTCACCGGTGGTACCAACGGAAGTGTCCACGCGATAGACGCCGAATCCGGCGCACACGTCGAGCGCTTCGCTCCCTCCGGTACGGACATTCTCGACCTCGCTATCGATTCAGATGGGGAGACGATCTACGTCAGCTACGAAGACGACGCTGGCACCAGCGCCGTGGACATCGACAACGGAACCGTCGACTGGAGCGTCAACCAGGACTGGGACGACGATATGTCCGTGTCTCTCTCGCCCGACGACGCCACCGTCTACGTTGGTCAGCAAGGCGGCGATCTCACGGCACACGACGCCGCCGATGGCACGGTCGAATGGTCAGTTACCCATCGAAACGATGTCTCTGCTATCGTCGTTCATCCCGACGGTCACACCGTCTACACCGCGAGCCAGGACCAGACCGTCCGAGCGATCGACGCGCAGACCGGGGCCACTCGATGGGCCTACGGCGGCCTCGATGCCGGCGTCAACAGCGTGGAGATCGGGCCGGACGGGCATCTCCTCTTCGCTGGTGGGTCCGGTGGCGTTCACGCCATCGACGCGCATTCGGGTGTCGGTCACTGGCAAACCGGCGTCTCGAACAGCGTGACCGATCTGGTCGTCGATCCCGATCGGACGACGCTTCGGGTCGCCCAATCGAGTGGAGAGGTGACGTCCCTCGATCCAGCCTCGGGTAGTGTCGAAGCACTGCAGACACCACACATAAAGGGAATCAGAGATAGTGCCTACGTCGGCGAAGCCACGTCAGCGACGACCGGCACCGTCGAGGGAACCGTCACGGACGGCTCGGGCGACCCCGTCGAAGACGCGCGGGTCTTCCTCTACGAGACCACCGACGAGGCACCAGTCGCCTCGACGACGACGGACGCAACGGGAACGTACTCGATTACGCACGATACTGGCACGTACACGCTCGAAGCGACCGCCTGGCAGCAGGAAGCGACGACCGACGTCACGCTCGAAGCGGACGTATCGGTGACCGCAAACCTGACCGTCGATGGGATCGCGGACGCCACATCCGACCTCCTCTATACCGTCGGTACCGATAACGCGGTCGTCGCCTCGGACGCCAGTTCTCTGGATTCGAGCCTGCCCGAACGCTGGCAGTTCGACGGGCATTCGTCGTCGGTTCGAGCCGTCGCGGCGGGGCCGGACGACGAGACGGTCTTCTCGGGTGGCGACGACGGAACAGTCCGCGCGATCGACGCGGATTCGGGCGTTCAGCGCGCCGAACTCTCCCGCGCGGGCAAGGACGTGACCGATCTGGCGCTGGCGTCCGACGGAGAGACGCTCTACGCCAGCCACGAAGACGACGTCCCGTTGAGGGCTATCGACGTCGAGACCGGAAATGTCCGCTGGACGAAGAACACGGACTGGGATGACGGCCTCGCCGTGGCCGTCTCGCCGGACGGGTCGACCGTCTACGCGGGCCAGCAGGGCGGGGACGTGCTCGCCCACGACGCCGCGGACGGCTCGATCGAGTGGTCGATTCAGCACCGCAACGACGTGACCGATATCGTCGTCCACCCCGACGGCCACACGGTCTATACGACCAGCACCGACCAGACCGTGCGGGCGATCGACGCCCAGACCGGAACGACGCGCTGGGCCTACGGCGGCTTCGACACCGGCGTCAGCAACGTCGAGATGGGCCCGGAGGGTCATCTCGTCTTCGCCGGCGGCGGTAGCCAGATTCACGCCGTCGACGCGCACGCCGGCGTCGGCCACTGGCAGACGGGCACCGCGACCGGCGTCCGCGGCCTGACGGTCGATGCCGACCGCGAGACGCTCGTCGTCGGCCTCAACGACGGCGATGTTCAGGCATTCGATCCAACTGACGGCAGTCCGGCCGTGTCGCTCCCCGTCCACAGCAACACTATCGCTGCCCTCACCTACGTCGACGAACCGACGCCAACCGAAACGGGCAGCGTTGCGGGGACTGTCACGGACGGCTCGGGCGACCCCGTCGAAGACGCGCGGGTCTTCCTCTACGAGACCACCGACGAGGCTCCCGTCGCCTCCACGACGACGGACGCCGACGGCTCGTACGCGATCACCCACGACACTGGTACGTACACGCTGGAGGCGACCGCCTGGCAGCAGGCGTCGACGACAGACCTCACGGTCGAGGCAGATGGATCGGTGACCGCAAACCTGACCATCGATGGGATCGCGGACGCGAAGTCCGACCTCCTCTACACCGTCGGCACCGATAATGCGGTCGTCGCCTCGGACGCCAGCACGTCGGAGTCGAGCCTACCCGAACGCTGGCAGTTCGACGGCCATTCGTCGTCGGTTCGAGCCGTCGCGGCGGGGCCGGACGACGAGACGGTCTTTTCGGGTGGCGACGACGGAACCGTCCGCGCCATCGATGCGGAATCGGGCGTTCAGCTAGGGGAACTCTCGCGCGCCAGCGTGGACGTGACCGATCTGGCGCTGGCGTCCGACGGGGAGACGCTCTACGCCAGCCACGAAAACGACGTCCCGCTGAAGGCGATCGACGTCGAGACCGGAAATGTCCGCTGGACGAAGAACACGGACTGGGATGACGGCCTCGCCGTGGCCGTCTCGCCGGACGGGTCGACCGTTTACGCGGGCCAGCAGGGCGGCGAGGTGCTCGCCCACGACGCCGCGGACGGCTCGATCGAGTGGTCGATCGATCACCGTGGCGACGTGACCGATATCGTCGTCCACCCTGACGGCCACACCGTCTACACGAACAGTCAGGATCAGACCGTCCGGGCGATCGACGCCCAGACCGGTACGACGCGCTGGGCCTACGGCGGCTTCAACAGCGGCGTCAGCAACGTCGAGATGGGTCCGGACGGCCATCTCGTCTTCGCCGGCGGAGCGAGTCAGGTTCACGCCGTCGACGCGCACGCCGGCGTCGGCCACTGGCAGACGGGCACCGCCACCGGCGTCCGCGGCCTGACGGTCGATGCCGACCGCGAGACGCTCGTCGTCGGCCTCAACGACGGCGATGTTCAGGTACTCGATCCGACTGACGGCAGTCCGGCCGTGCCGCTTCCCGTCCACAGCAATACTATCGCTGCCCTCACCTACGTCGACGAGCCGACGCCAACCGAAACGGGCAGCGTTGCGGGGACCGTCACGGACGGCTCGGGCGACCCCGTCGAGGACGCACGCGTCTTCCTCTACGAGACCACCGACGAGGCGCCCGTCGCCTCCACGACGACGAACGACACGGGCGGGTACACGATCACGCACGATACTGGTACGTACACGCTGGAGGCGACAGCCTGGCAGCAGGCGTCGACGACAGACGTCACGGTCGAAGCGGACGAATCGATAGCTACGGATCTCACAATTACAGGAATTCAGGCTGCCCAGACCGAGTCGCTTTACTCGGCCAGTGCGGACAACAGCGTCCGCGCCTTCGGCGCCGGAAATCACTCCACCGGTCCCCTCACCCGGTGGCGGTTCAACGGGCACACGTCGTCGGTTCGAGCCGTCGAACCGGGGCCGAACGGAGCCGTCGTCTTCTCGGGTGGCGACGACGGAACGGTCCGCGCGATCGACGCGGATTCGGGCGTTCAGCTAGGGGAACTCTCGCGCGCCAGCGTGGACGTGACCGATCTGGCGCTGGCGTCCGACGGGGAGACGCTCTACGCCAGCCACGAAGACGACGTCCCGCTGAAGGCGATCGACGTCGAGACCGGAAATGTCCGCTGGACGAAGAACACGGACTGGGATGACGGCCTCGCCGTGGCCGTCTCGCCGGACGGGTCGACCGTCTACGCGGGCCAGCAAGGCGGGGACGTGATCGCTCACGACGCGGCGGACGGCTCGATCACGTGGGATCTGACCCTCGATGCATCGACGACGGCGATCGACGTCAGTCCGGATAGTGCGGTCGTGTACGTGTCGACGACCGACGGAACCGTCACCGCCATCGACTCGACCACGGGGACGGAATCGTGGAACGAAACGCTCGGTGCGAACATCGAGGATGTGTTCGTCGCTTCCGATGGCGAAACGATCTATACTGGCGGTGGGCAGTCGATCTCCGCGCTCGACGCCGAGAACGGATCGATCGACTGGACGAACGACGTCGGGCAGTCGGTCACCCAACTCGAAATGGACGCTGACGACGGCGTGCTGATCGCGGGACTGTCCGACGGGCGGTATCTGACCGTCGATCCGGCCGACGGGACGCCGTCGACCGACCACGACATCCACGACGGCAGGGTAACCGATATCGAGTACATCGGAACCGACGGAACGGTTTCTGCTGTCCTGACGGCCACGCCGGAAACCCCGACCGTTGGCGAACCTGTCACGTTCGATGCCAGCGACAGCGTCGGCTCGATCGCGACCTACCAGTGGGACTTCGGCGATGGAACGACGACCGAAACCGCCGATCCCACCGCATCTCACACGTACGAGGCCGCGGGCACGTACGACGCGACACTCACCGTCACCGATGGCGACGGCACCACCGATTCTGCGAACGTCTCCGTTTCCGTCGAGGTGACAACCGAAAGCGTGTTCGCGATCGAACTCGGCGAGGTTCCGGAGCGCGTCGACGCTGGCGAGACGGTGAGCGCCGATGCGACGATCGAAAACATCGGCAACGAAGCGGGTAGCGACACCGTGACGCTGCTCGCTAACGGGACGGTCGTCGACGAGGTCCAAACTGGAGAGCTGGCACCGAACGAGACGGAATCCGTGAGCCTCTCCTGGGAAACAACCGACGACGAAGCCGGTGACAACACTCTCACCCTCGCCACGAGCGACGACGACGTACAGACGACCGTCACCGTCACTCGACCACCGACGTTCGAGATTCCCGCCCTGGAGTCGAACAGTCCGGTCCTGACGGGCGAGACGCTACTCGTCAATGCGACGATCGAAAACGGCGGGACCGTGGCTGGCAACCAATCCGTCGCCCTCGAAATCGGCGATGAAGTGGTCGATACCCGCACGATCTCGCTCGATGGCGGCGCACGGACCTCGGTGCAGTTCAACTGGACCGCCGATACCGCGGGCAACCTGACTGCGTCCGTCTCGACCTCGAACGAGACAGCATCCCTGCCCGTCACGGTCGAGAAACCGACGAGGTTCCCGGTCTCGATCGAGGCGACGAACGCACCAGTCGAGGTCGGCAATGCGCTCAACGCGACCATCACCGTCGCAAACGACGGGGCGAATCGGTCGAACGCGTCGGTCGACGTCGCTCTGGGCGGCGACGTGACCGCGAATCGGACGCTCGATCTCGCAGCCGGCACAACCCAATCGGTCACGGTGACGCTCGGTACGGCAAATCTCGACGCCGGAACTCACGACCTCGTCGTCGCTACGGCCGACGACCACGATACGACGACCGTCGAACTTGAGGCCGAATCCGGCGGCGGGGGCGGCGGAGGCATCGTTCTGCCGCCGCCGACCGAACCCGCCGACCCGGCCGAGTTCGCGATCACGGAGCTATCGGTTCCCGACGAGGTCGATACCGGCGACTCAATCGGGATCGACGTGACCGTCGAAAACGTCGGCGGTGAATCGGGTTCCGAAACGGTATCGATCGATGTCGCGGGCGATGAGGCTGCTACCGAATCGGTAACTCTCGATGCCGGCGAGACGGCCACCGTTTCGACGACCGTCTCGGTTCCGGCGAACTCGGCAGGAGAGACGATCGAGATCGCTACCGAGGCGGGCGAGGATACTGCTACCGCATCGGTTCAGGTCAGGGAGAACAAGCCATCCGTCGTTCTCGATGACGTGACGATGCCATCCACGGCCGAACCCGACGAGAACGTGACAGCGACGGCGACAGTCACCAACGATGGAAGTTGGGTTATAACTGAGACGATCGCGTACGAGATCGACGGATTCACCGTTGCAACGAGTGCTGTCGAACTCGAATCTGGAACGAGTGAAACGGTCGAGCTAACCGGGCCGGTTCCAACGGACGTGGACCGAGAGAGCGTCTCACAGACTGTCTCCGTCCACGACGAAACGACGACGGAATCGCTCGAAATCAGCACCGATGACGACGCCACTGAGCCACCGGAATCCGGAACCGACGATTCCATTCCCGGCTTCGGACTCGTCGCGGCTCTGTTCGCACTCACTCTCGTCGCGGTGAGACTCCGGCAGTAAGCCATCTGCCGGAGCGGTTGCGCTGCCAAACCGGTGTGGATTCGTCTGATCAGCGGATCCAATCGAACCTCACTCTGACGGCTGGTTTCCCGTGCCTTTCTCGTTCGTACTTCTCGCTCGGTACAGTTGATCTGGTCGGCGAGTAACCGGCGGCCGGGTACTGATCCGAGGATCGACGGCACCGATGGCATCGGACTGGCGATCACCCGACGACTCCAGTCGATCGGCAATCGAAAGACGAGATGACCGGGACGATGTCCTTGCTCCGGTTCGAAAATCGAGTGGCGTTTCTAGACGCCGCGTCCCTGTAGCTTCTCCTCCTCGGGCAGGTCGACGTTCGCGTCGCCTTTCATCCCCTTGCCGAGGTCCTTCGAAATCTCGGCCAGCGTCTCGGGGTCGTCCCAGTTGGTCGTCGCCTGGACGATCGCCTCGGCCATTTCGGGCGGGTTCTCCGCGCCGAAGATGCCGCTGCCGACGAAGATGCCGTCGCACTCGTGGTGCATCATGAGCGCCGCGTCGGCCGGCGTCGCGATGCCGCCGGCCGCGAAGTTGACGACCGGGAGCCGCCCCATCTCGGCGGTCTCGTGGACGAGGTCGGCGGGCGCCTCGATCTCGCGGGCGTAGGCCTCGCGCTCCTCGCGGGTCATCCCCTCGAGTTCGCGGATGGCGCCCTTGATCGTGCGCTGGTGGTGGACGGCCTGGTTGACGTCGCCGGTGCCGGCCTCGCCCTTCGTGCGGATCATCGCCGCACCCTCGTCGATCCGGCGCAGCGCCTCGCCGAGGTCGCGCGCGCCGCAGACGAACGGCGCCGTGAACTCGCGCTTCTCGATGTGGAAGGCGTCGTCGGCGGGGGTGAGCACCTCGGACTCGTCGATCATGTCCACGCCGACGGCCTCCAGGATCTGGGCTTCCTTCGTGTGTCCGATCCGGGCCTTGCCCATCACGGGGATCGACACCGATTCGACGATCTCCGCGACGTCGCCGGGGTCGGCCATCCTGGCGACGCCGCCGCGCTTTCTGATGTCCGCGGGGACGGCCTCCAGGGCCATCACCGCGACGGCGCCGGCCTCTTCCGCGATGCGGGCCTGTTCGGGATCGACGACGTCCATGATGACGCCGCCCTTCTGCATGCGAGCGAAGCCGCGCTTGACGAGGTCGGTCCCCCGTCGAAGCTCCTCGAGATCGGTAGAGTCGGCCATGCTGAGGCCTACGCAACGGCTCCACTTACGCGTGTCCATTCCGTCAAATCGCCCCGCATCGGTGCCGACCACCGTCCCGTCTCCGGGCGAGCTCGAGCTTTCGGATCCGGGACCCATCCCGGACGCTCCCGGATCGCTACCTCTTTGCGGATACACCGAGAGGCCTCGCACGATGGCTCGCTCCGCGGAACTGCCGCGCCGGCGCGCGCTTCCACGCTGGCTCGCGCCCGTGCCGCGGCGCCTCGAAGATCTCGGCCTGCGATACGCCTGGCTCGTCGTCGCGATCAACCTCGCCGGGACGGCCTTCGGGTTCTGGTACTACCGCTATCAGTTCACCGTCACGCCGACGGCCATGTGGCCGTTCGTCCCCGACAGCCCGCTCGCGACGCTGTTGATCGCGCTCGCCATCGCATCGTGGAAACTCGGCCGCGAACGCCCCTGGCTCACGGCGATGGCGTTCTTCGGAAACATCATCCTGGGGCTCTGGACGCCCTACACGTTGCTCGCGTTTTCAGAACAGTACGCCGCGCAGGGGATCCACCCGGCGATGTACGCCTTCCTCTTCGTGAGCCACCTGGCGATGGTCGTCCAGGCGCTGGTCCTCCACCGCATCTCTGACTTTCCGGTGTGGGCGGTCGGCGTCGCGACGGTCTGGTACGGCCTCGACCTGCTGGTCGATTTCTTCGTTCCCGTCGTCGGCGGGACGCCCCACCACACGTTGCTCCCGACGGCCCGCGACACGCAGCTGTTCCTCGGCGCGGACGCGCTCGGGGTCGCCGGCGCCGGCGCGACGGCCTTCACGCTCCTGGCGCTCTTCCTGGCGCTGTCGATCCGGGCCGTCTCGTGCGAGCGCGACGGCCGGGCCGGGTAATCCCAGCCTGCCTGACGAGGGACTGCTCGCCCGCCTCCCCGGGACGGCGCTCTCACTCTTCGGCGCGGGCGAGTTCGAGGAACGGTTCGAGCCTCGTGAGTTCCGACCGGGGGCGCACCTGTCCGGTGTCCGGGTCGTAGTCGACGACGTTCGCCGCGCGGAGTTTCGGGAGGTGACAGTGTCTGAGCGCCGTTTTGCGTTCCATCCGACTCGACGCCGAGTCGCGCGGGTCGCGCCGCTCGATTCGCCTGGCGAGGTCGGTCACCGAAAGTGGCCCTCGGCTCCCGCTCAGACAGTGGAGTGCGTAGCGCCGCTGTCGGTTGGCGAGGAGTTCGAAGACGGTCTCGATGGTGGGTTCCCCGTCGGTTCGCCGGACGTCCCGTGATGAGCTACCTCGGATCATGTCGGTGAATCGGTTTCGACGTACTCGCCTCCCCGCGTTCACCCGACGCAACTCGCCGGCCGACGTCGGTCGAGCACGTTCGTCAACACGTCGTCTTCGCTTATAATTATTGCTGTCATCGAGCCGTCGGCCCACCGAACGAGGATTTTCACGCGTTCACCGATCGGCCGAGCGGTGGTGCCACGTCGGTCGAACCTTCGATCGCGGCCCCACTCGCCGGGGAACCGTCGCGGCGTGGACCGTCTTCGACCCGAGCGACGCGCGGCCAACTCGCCCTACGTCGGTCCTCGGGTCTCGACGATGACGATCGCGTCGTCGGTCTCGACCATCGTGCCGGAACCGTCGTACGTCCGCTCGCGTTCGACCTCGAACAGGTCGCTATCGAGGGTCTCGCCGGCGACGGCGAGCGAGCCGTCGTCGGTCAGGTCGTACTCGCCGGCGTCGATTGCGGCGTCGATCTCGCCGACTTTCGAGCCGTACTCGGGCCCGACCGTCGCGTAGTCGAGGTCGATCGAGTCGATCGCCGTGGTGATCTCCGGTTCGGATTCGAGGCTCTCGAGGTCCGCGACGTGCATGACGTTCGCGATGGCGTCTTCGAACCCGTCGACGTCGCCGTAGACGGCGACGCGATCGAGGTCGCTGTTCAGCGGGAGCTGGCGCTCGCTCTTGTAGCGCCGCAGCGCCGAGATGACGGCCATCGCGGTCTCGCCGGCCGCGAGGTCGGCGTCGTAGCCCCGCGGCTCGGGCCACTCGCGGCGGTGGATGCTCGACGCGTCGATATCGGCGCCCTCAGCGGCGTAACTGGCCTGCCAGATCTCCTCGGTGACGTGGGGCAGGATCGGCGCCCAGAGTTCGAGGAAGGTGCGGTGGGCGGTCCGGAGCGCGTAGGCGGTCGAGGGGTCGTCGGATCGCTCCTTCGCGATCTCGAGGTAGTCGTCGCAGAAGGTGTTCCAGAAGAACGTCCGCAGGCGGTCGCGGGCCTTCGCGTACTCGTGGGCCTCGAAGTGCGCGGTGAGGTCGGCGACCGCGTCGTCGAGTTCCGCCAGCAGCCAGCGGTCGATCGCCGCGAGCTCGTCGGGCTCGTCGGGATCGACGGGCGCGAGGCTGTCGACGAGTTTCGAGGCGTTCCAGAGCTTGCGCAGGAGCTTCTCGCCGGCGCGCAGATCCTGCTCCTGGTACGGGAAGTCGTCGCCGACCGCGGCGCTGGCCGCCCAGAACCGGATGGCGTCGACGGGGTACTCCGCGACGACCTCGTCGGGCGCGACGATGTTCCCCCGCGATTTGGACATCTTCTCGCGGTTCTCGTCCAGAACGTGGCCGTTGATCAGCGTCGCGTCGAAGGGCACCTCGCCGGTGTGCTCGTAGCACTTGATGACCGTGTGGAACAGCCAGAACGAGATGATGTCGTGGCCCTGCGGGCGGAGGTCGAACGGGTACAGCTCCGGGTGGTCCATGGTGAACCCACCTTCGCCACCGTCACCGGCGTCCTCGCCGTTCGCGGGTCGTTGACGCTCCCCGCTCACCGTTTCCAGGGCGCGAGCGCCCTCGCCGTTCGCGGGTCGCTGACGCTCCCCGCTCTCCGCTCCGAGGTCGCTCACTTCGTCTTCTCGCGGGCCGTGCCCGCTCGAACGGTCCGCGGAACTGCGTTCCGCGCTACTTGCGACCTCGCCGTCCCAGTCCCAGCCGGCGTTGATCAGCGGCGTCAGCGACGAGGTCGCCCACGTGTCGAAGACGTCGGCCTCGGGTTCGAACGCCTCGTGGCCGCACGCGGGACAGCTATCGACCGGCGGGTCGTCCGAGAGCGGATCGACCGGCAGGTCCGCCTTGTCGGCCACGACCGGTTCGTCGCAGTCCGCGCAGTACCAGACCGGGAATGGAATCCCCGAGTCGCGCTGGCGGGAGATGAGCCAGTCCCACTCCAGCCCCTCGATCCAGTGCTTGTAGCGGGTGAACATCTTCTCGGGGTACCAGTCCATCTCCCGGCCCGCTTCCAGGTACTCCTCCTTGTGGTCGAGGATCTCGACGTACCACTGCTTGGAGACGCGGAACTCGACGGGCGTGTCACAGCGCTCGTGGACCCCGACTGCGTGGGTGATCTCCCAGCGGTCTCGCAGGTAGCCCTCGTCCTCCAGGTCCTCGACGATTGCCTCGCGGGCCTCCTCGGTCGAGAGGCCCTCGTACTCCCCGGCGAGGTCGGTCATCGTCGCGGTCTCGTCGATGGCGACGCGCAGCGGGAGGTCGTGGGCCTGGTACCACTCGATGTCGTTCTGGTCGCCGAACGTACAGCACATGACGATCCCGCTGCCCTTCTCCACGTCGACGCGGTCGTCTTCGATGATCGGGACCTCGTGACCGAAGATGGGGACCCGGGCCGTCTCGCCGACGAGATCCTGATTCTCGTCATCGTCGGGGTGGACGAAGACGGCGACGCAGGCCGGGAGCAGTTCCGGCCGGGTCGTGGAGATGACGAACTCCTCGCGGTCGGTGCCGTCGCTGGTAATACCGAACGCGATGTCGTTGAAGTGCGAGCCGCGCTCGTCGTCCTCGACCTCGACCTGCGAGATCGCCGTCTCGCACTCGGGACACCAGATCGCGGGCGCCTTCTTGCGGTACTCCCGCCCCTTCTCGTAGAGATCGAGAAATGACAGCTGCGAGATGCGCTGGACCCGCGGCTCGATCGTCTTGTAGGTTCGATTCCAGTCGATCGAGCAGCCCAGGCCCTGCATCTTCTCGGTGAACTCGGCCTCGTACTCCCGACAGACTTCGCGGCAGAGATCCTGGAACTCCTGGCGCTCGTAGTCCTGGTGGCGGATGTCGAGTTCGTCCTCCGTCAGGCGCTCGCTCGCGATACCGTTGTCGTCGTAGCCGAACGGGAAGAGGACGTCGCCGTCGGCCATCCGCTGGAAGCGGGCCGCGAAGTCCTGCAGCGTGTGGCCGTAGAGGTGGCCCATGTGGAGGCTTCCCGAGACCGTCGGCGGTGGCGTGTCGATGGAATAGACGGTGTTCGGGTCCTGCTCCGGGTCGCCCTCGTAGGCGTACGTGTCCGTCTCGACCCACCGGCGCTGCCAGTGGGATTCGATGTCGTCCGGTTCGTAGGTTCCCTCCATGGACGGCGTCCGGTCAGTCGACTCGGTCTCGTCCCCGGCGGCCGTCTCGTCGGTTTCCGCGGCACCGGTCGCGGATCGCCGCCGCTCTCCGTTCGCTCTGTCCGAGGCTTCCCGCTGGTCGGCCTCGTTGCTCGCGGTTTCACCGCTCGCTTCGTCGATGCCTCGCTGGCGCTCGGCATCGCCGCTCATTCTCTCACCGCCCGAAGCGGGCGTCGTCGATACGTCCGTGATCGCTGCGATAGCGTTGGTGTGATCATTGCTGAGACTGGTCGTTACTCGCAAATTCCTGCCGGGGTCAATACATCCGTCGAAACGATGGCTGTGCGGGGCTAGGACGCCCCTACGAAAACGGCGCCCAGCGGACCGTCGGAGCGGCGCGTGGCCGCGACGGGCGATGGCATATCGAACACGTGGGCGGCCGTTCGGCTTCAAACTTTCGCGCCAGCGCCCCGGTCGTCGATTTCGCTAAGCGGAATCCTGCCGTCGTCCGCTCGGATCCGACCAGCCGTAGTCCTCGTGGACCGCTCGCCCCTCGTCGTTCAGGACCGGACCGACGACCGACGTGACGCCGTCGAGGATGTCGGCCGATCGAACGGACGGCTCCGTTCCGCCGGTCATCGCCGCCAGCTCGTCGCCGCCGACGCTGTAGACGACGCGGTCGAACCCGGCCGTGGCCATGCCGCCGGCGCACATCGGACACGGTTCCGTGCTCGTGTACATCACAGTCTCCGCGCGCTCGTCCGGCTCGAACTCTCGACAGGCACGCGTCGCGAGATCGAGTTCCGGGTGACGGCGGATGTCGTCCGCCGTGACCACGCGGTTCGACGCGGACGTGACGACCGAATCGTCGCGAACGAGCACGCTCCCGAACGGTTCGTCGCCGCGGTCGGCGGCCTCGCGAGCGAGGTCGATCGCCCGGCGCACGTGCGATTCGTGGTCGAAGTCGTCGATGGGGGCGTCGCTCACGTCCCCAGGTGGAACGACCGACGTGGTAAGTCCCAGGGTACGCCTGCCGCAGAACGTATCGACACACCGTCGGAACGGTCACGTGCTACCCCGGTCGGATGACGGCTCTCGTCTCCGTTTCGCGAATCAACTCGCCCTCCAAGTACGTCGCCAGGCGCTCGAGGAACTCGTCGTCGACGGGGGATGGACTCGCGTCCACGCCGTCCGGGCTGACGAGCACGATCTCGTCGTGACGAGCCGGGTCGTGATCGCCCTGCATCACGAGCGAGAAGAGTTCCCGCGGGGTGACGGGGTCGCCGGCCTCGAGGCGAGCGGCGACGCCGTCGATCGGCTCCGCTTCGGTCGTCTCGACGTCGAACGTGACGTCGACGGAGACGGTTGCGCCGTCTCGCTTGGCTGCGATGGCCTCCTCGGAGCTCCGCACGGCCGGACCCAGCACCTCCTCGAACGGAAGGCCCTGTTCGCGCGCGCCGACGTAGGCGAACGCGATCATCGCCCGGAGGCCGTCCAGGAGTTCGTCGTCGGTGTGCACGTCGGCGAAGACCTGTTCGCGATCTTTCTTCGCCAGCGTGTGCAGGAGGAGGTCGAAGTCGATGATGCCGTCCCGAATTCGAGAGCGGATCCGCGCCTCGGCGTTTCGGCGGGACTGGTCGTGGCTCATCTCGCGCTCGCCGAGCAGATAGGCCCGGTCGGCGGGGCTCAACAATCCCCGATCCCGGTCGGTGTCCGTATTCATAATCGTATATCGATTATACGTAGTCGGTTGTAACCGAACCTCTATGAATGTGCGGGGAGGAAATCCGACGATGACCGGGAGCCGAGGGGCCCAGTTCGAGGGAAGGGAAACGGGGGTGGCGCGAGCGTGACCGATCTGGCCGACCGCTACGCCGCGTGGCTCGTCGGTCACAGCCGCGCGGTCGTCGTCGCCGCGGTGGTACTCACGGCCGTCGTCGCGGCCGGCGCTGCCGTCGGGGACGCCGGAAGCGCCGGCATCGGCGAGTTCGACGTCGACGCGCCCGAGACGCGGGCCGGAGACTACGTCGAGGACCGCTACGAGACGGACGACCGGATCGTCGCCCAGATCGTCGTCCGCGACGATGGTGGCGACGTCCTCACGAAGGACTCGCTGCTCGACGGGCTGTACTTGCAGGCCGACGCCCGGTCCACGGCATCGATCGACGGGACGCTGGCCGAACCCGGGTTCCAGGGCATCGAGAACGTCGTCGCGACCGCCGCGGTCTTCGAGGACCGCGCCGCGGAGAGTGACGGACCGCCGGAGACCGGCCGACCGACGCTCGACGAACAGATCGATGCGCTCGAATCCCGTCCCGCCGACGAGGTCGAAGCGCTCCTGACGGACGTACTGAGCGGAGAATCGGGTCCCGACTCCGAGGGCACCCCTGCCGGAACCGACCCCACCGCGTTCCTGCCGAGCGACTACGAGCCGGGGACCACCGACGCGGAATCGCGACTCACCCTCGTGTTTCAGGAAGATGCTGCGGGGGAAGATGCGGAACCGCGGACCGTCTCCGAGGCGCAGGTCGAACTCGAATCGCTGTTCGACGAGCGATTCGACGACGGCTTCGTCTTCGGGCAGGGGATCAGTGACGAGGCCTCCTCGAACGCGGTCGGCGACAGTTTCGCGATCATCACGCCCGTCGCATTTGTGCTGGTCCTGTTCATCCTCGGCGTGACGTACCGCGACGTCGTCGACGTCCTCCTCGGGATCGCCGGCATCGCGGTCGTAATGGCCTGGTTGGCGGGCCTGATGGGGTGGCTCGCGATCCCCTCGAGCCAGTTGCTGATCGCCGTTCCGTTCCTCCTGATCGGGCTCTCGATCGACTACTCGCTGCACGTGGTGATGCGCTATCGCGAAGCCCGCGCAGGCGATTCGAAGTCAGTCGACGACGAGGGTGACGCGGACACGCACGCGGGCGGCGAGGGTGTCGGAATCAGGACCGGAATGGCGGTCGGGCTCGGCGGCGTGATCCTCGCGCTCGCGGCGGCGACGTTTTCGACCGGCGTCGGGTTCCTCTCGAACGTGGTCAGCCCGCTCCCGGCGATCCGCGACTTCGCGATCCTCTCGGCCGGCGGCATCTTCGCCGCGCTCGTCGCGTTCGGCGTGTTGATCCCGGCGCTGAAGGCCGAGGTCGACGGCATCCTCGAGAATCGATTCGAGCGCAACCGGGCCAAGGCCGCGTTCGGGACGACGCCAGGGCCCGTGAACCGGGCCCTCGCTGCCGGCGTCGCCCTCGCCCGACGGGCGCCGATCGCGGTCGTGATCGTGACGGTCGTCCTCGCGTCGGTCGGCGCCTACGGCGCCACGACCATCGACACGGAGTTCAACCGGACCGACTTCCTCCCTCGCGATGCACCCGACTGGGCCAAGTCCCTCCCCGGCCCGCTGGCTGCGGGAACGTACACGATCGCCGACGACGCGACGTACCTCGGCGAGAACTTCCGGGCGGGCGGCGAGGGGTCGCAGGCGGAGATTCTGATACGACCGGATGGCGGCGATGGGGGTGTGACCGACCCCGAAGTCCTTCCGGCGATCGAGGGCGCGAGAACCGCCGGTGGCGAGTGGGAGACGATCGACGCGGCGCCGGACGGAACCGCCGCCGTCGAGGGACCGCTCTCGGTCGCCCGCGATCTCGCGGCCGCGAACGACGACGTGGCCGTCGCGCTCGACGAACGCGAGACGACCGGCGACGCCGTGCCGGACGAGGACATCGCAGGACTGTACGACGCCCTGTACGGGGCCGACGCCGAGCGGGCCGGAACGGTGATCGAGCGCACCGACGGCGAGTACGAGTCGCTCCGCCTCGTCGTGAGCGTCCGCGGCGACGCGAGCGCGCAGGACGTCGCGGCGGACGTGGAGGCCCTCGCCGACGAGATCGAAGCCGGGGCGGACGTGCGGGCGACGCCGACCGGGGGCCCCGTTCAGACCGCGGTCGTCCAGGACGCGCTCCTGGAGACGCTCGTCCAGGCGCTGGCCGTAACCCTGGTCGTCATCCTCGTCTTCCTGACGGCGCTGTACTGGCTCCGCCACGGCGCGCCCTCGCTCGGCCCGATCACGATGGCACCGGTCGTGATCGCGCTCGCCTGCCTCATCGGCATGATGGCGCTGCTGGAGCTGCCGTTCAACAGCGAGACGGCCGTCATCACGAGCCTGGCGATCGGGCTGGGGGTCGACTACAGCATCCACCTGGGAGAACGGTTCGTGAGTGAGAAGCGAGGTTTCACCGAAACCTCGGCAAACCGAGCGGCGACCAACGGGAGCCGCGAGAAGCGAGGTTTCACCGAAACCTCGGCAAACCGAGCGGCGACCAACGGGAGCCGCGAGAAGCGAGGATCCGCAGGAACCTCGACGAAGCGAGCGGCGAACGGCGGGGCGGCACCGGTCGACGTCGAGAACGCCTTGATGGCGACCGTAACGGGGACGGGCGGTGCGCTGCTTGGCAGCGCGGCGACGACGGCCGCCGGGTTCGGCGTCCTGGCGCTCGCGCTTGCGCCGCCCCTTCGTCGCTTCGGGATCGTGACGGGGCTGGCGATCATCCTCGCCTTCCTGTCCTGTTTGCTCGTGTTGCCGAGCCTGCTGGTCGTTCGCGAACGGCTCCTGACGCGGTTCCGCGCCGAGTAATGGGCCGAGTTTGTGTCGCCCTGGCGCGATATTCACAGGACCGCCAGCAGCGCGAAGGCTTCGAACCAGCCGATATAGGCGAGCGCCGCGATCATCGCCCCGTCGATGCGTCGCGGACACTCCAGGCCGCGGACCCGTCGGTGAACGACCCGCGTAAGGAGGGCGGCGTGCCCTACCACGCCGACGAGCAGGGGTACGGGTACCGAGAGACCGGTGCCTCCGAACGCGGAGAGGGCGGCAATTGCGGCCAGAATCGTCGTCGCGAACGCGACGATAGCGGCCCCGTCGAACCCGAATCTGACGGCGATCGTGGTTTTGCCCGCGGCCCGATCGGCGGCCCTGTCGGGGATCCCGGCCAGCGTTATCGAGGGCAGAATCGATAGCAGGAGTGGAAGCCCCAGGAGCCATGGAAGCGGATCCTGAACGGACCCGCCGAGGCCGACGTATCCGAGGAGGAGCACGCCGGGACCGTGCGTGACGGCGACGGTGAGTTCGCCGAGCGTCCGGTAGGACAGCTCGAGCGGCGGGAGGGTATATCCCAGCGCCAGTACGGCTAGCCCGCCCGCGATGGCGGTGACCGCCGGTGGCGGACCTGGGCCCAGGAGGGGTGTGGCGAGACCGAACGCGGCTGCGGCCAGCCCGGCGCCGACGGCCCCGATTCCCACGGTTCGAAAATCCAGCCGATCCTCGACCAGGACGCGAGAGCCGCCGGTGAACGGGCCGGCGAAGGTGTTCCGGCGATCGGTCTCGTAATCGGCGTACTCGTTGCTCAGCACGGTCGCGACCTCGAGGAAGAAGATGAATCCGAAGCCGAGCCAGAACGGGTTCGAGGCGAGGACGGACGTCGATTCCGCGGCCGCCAGCGCACCGATCGCGTACGCGATCCAGGCCATCGGGTAGAATTGCAGGCGGAGCGCGCCGATGGCCGTCCCGACGGCTCGTTTGACCCGGTCGACTCGCGAGTCGGGACCCGTTTCGAGGCGACGACCCAGCCGTTCGGCGCGATCCAGCCACGCCCGGCGCTCCTCGACCGACGAACGCTCGACGGAGCCGAAGTAGGCCGTCTCCGTCGTCCGGACGCCCGCAAATCCGAGCGTGGCCCGCTCGACCGCGTTGGTTCCCGGTTCGCGCTGGATCAACCGAAACACCCACGGCGGGACGTCCATCGTCACGAGCAGGTCCGCCGTTCTCCCGTCGAGGAGTTCGCGATGGCCCGCGCCCTCGCCCTCTTCGTAAAAATCGAAGGCGAATCCAGAGCGGAACACGCGATCGAAAAAGCCCTTCAGCAGGGCCGGCATCGTCCCCCACCAGTTGGGGTAGACGAACGCGAGGTGATCGGCCCACCGGATCAGCGACGCGGCCTCCGTCAGGTCGGGTTCCAGCGGCTGGTCGGCCGGCCGTTCCCGCCGCACGTGCGGGTCGAACTCGAGGTCGGCGAGGAAGAGCGTCTCGACGTCGTGGCCGGCCGCGCGGACGCCGTCGCGGTACGAGCGAGCCAGATCCCCGCAGAGGCTGTCGGTCCGGGGGTGCCCGAGGACGACCAGGACGCGCATGCGCTCAGTTCCAGCGACGCCGTGAAAAGGCTGGGTGGGCGGCCCGTTCGGCTGCGGCTCGATACCGGTCGCGCCGCGCTCAGTCGATCTCTCTATCCGCGTGCGTTCGCACCCAGAGTTCGCCGATCGTCGACAGGCGCGTCCGGTGGGACTTGCCGCGCTCGTCGCGCTCGATGAGGCCCTTCCCGCCGGGGCCGAGTCGATCGACGGTGTAGATGACCTTCGAGCGGAAGCTGTCGGTGTACTCCTCGTTGAGTTCGTCCGCGAGCGCCCCCGCGAGCTCCGAGACCGACTCGAACTCGCCGTCCTCGCCGAGCTTGAAGAGGATGAGCTCCTCGAACGGCTTGACGTTCGAGAACGTCGCGACCGGCAGCTCGACCACGTGCGAGCCGTCGATCTCCTTCGCCCCGATGGTGGTGCCGCGTTCGTCGAACTCCGCGAGGAGATCGCGGGCGCTCTCGAGGCGGCTCTCGATGCGCTCGGGATCGATTCGCACCGTGCCGTCCTCGTTAGCGTTCAGCAGCGTCGCGAGCAACTCGCGCTGGGCGCGCAACTCTTCGGCGAGTTCGGTCTCGAGGTACTTCTCCGGGGCCGTGTAGTAGGCGTGAATCTGGTCGCGCTCGTCCTCGCGTTCGACCATCAGCGAGTGGGCGGCGTTCGCGAAGGCGAAACTCACCGTCCGCGGCATCGCCGCGACGTTGACCCAGACCTCGTTTCCCGCGTCGAGCTCGGCCGTGATGAGGTCGTAGGCCTGGGCGAAGGCGCCGTCGTAGTCGTAGACGTCCTCGAGGACGAACCGTTCGGTTTCGGCGCCGAGCAAGTTCTCGAAGTCCGTCTCGAGCTTGCGCGCGAGGTTGCGGGAGTACTCGACGTTGGCCTCGCTCCCCACGGCGCCTTCGAGCAGGATCGCGCGATCGACGGTCCGTTGATCGCGGACGAGCGGCGCGATCAACCGATCGTAGTCGAAGCCGACCGGCACGACGTGCGTTTGCATACCCTCCCTTCGTCGACGGGGTACTCAAACCCGGCGAGTCGCGACGCGGACGATCCGGTGGTCCGCTCCGTGACGGGCGCAGTCGACGTGGCACTCCTGTCGGTCGACGTGCCGTCCCGACTATCGTACAGCCGTTCGTCACCCGGATTCGATCGCGTATCGATCGGCGCCCGTCGCCACGAGCGTCGCCGGTTCTCGCAGACTGACGACGCGGCCCGTCGGATTCGGACGGGTCTCGGCGTCGGCATCGACGCGCTCGAGCGTCCCGAGGAGCGTCGCGGTCGGCGGTTGTTGCGCCGCGGCGCAGTCGTAGATGGTGAGTAACCCCCGCTCCAGCCGCTCGGAGACGACGAGGTGGGCGTGACGGGGGAGTTCCCAGCGTCCCTCGCCAGCCGGCGCGAGCCTGTTCATGCGGAATCGTTCGCGCCCGCGGACCGAAACCGTTACGAACCGGATTTCACCACCGTCCGTGGCCACTATCCGCTCTTGGCGCGGGAACAATGCGCATTTTAGTTGAATATCGGAAACGTAGTGGCCGGTCCATTCCGGCCGATCGTCGTCGAACCGTCGAACTGGTGCGATCCTCGGATCGTGCGGACTCACCGTTCGAGAACCGGGAATTCCGTAGGTAAAATCGATATTTTAGGTTGGGAAAGTCTATAGGTGATACCCGACGAACGTCCGGGTGACGCATGGCTCGGCTGTTCCCACTTCGCTCGGAGGCGCCCTCGACCGACGGCACGCCGCGCGTCGTCGACCTGGACGACGAAGACGCCGACGCGGTGTTCGGTGCGCTCTCCTCGACGACCGCGCGACGAATCTACGCGACGCTCGACGAGGACCCGGGAACGCCGAGCGACGTCGCCGACGCGATCGACTCGTCAATCCAGAACGTTCGCTACCACCTGGAGAAGCTAGAGGACGCCGGTCTGGTCGAGGTCGTCGACACCTGGTACTCCTCCCGCGGCAATGAGATGAGCGTCTACGCGACGGCGAACGGCCCGCTCATCGTCACCAGCGACGAGTCGCGCGCCAGTCAGCTGAAACAGGCTGTCTCCCGATACGTCGGCGGCGTCGGGGTCCTCGCCGCGGCGAGTCTGTTCGTCCAGGCGGCGGCCGAGCGGTTCACCCCCACATCGACCGAGGACAGCGTCGACGGCGAACTGGTGACAGTCACCGGTGACGGGGCCGCACCTCGTGACGACGGCGGCTGGGAAATCGCCGGGGCCGACGGGGAGGATAGCGCCAGCGGCGGGTCCGACGATGCGGCGGATGGCGGCGGCGACGGTGGCGACGGCGGCGGGACGGACGGCGCCGACGGCGAACGAACGGAGGAGGCGGACGCCGCTGACGGCGCCGACGCGTCCGCGGACGCCGCCCGAGACGGGGGTGACGGCGAGTTTCTCGATTCCGCCAACACCTCCGTCGACGATCCGAGTGGCGCCGAGCCGGACGGCGTCGTCGAACTCCTCGACGCGGCGGTCGACGGCCTCTTCTCGGCCTTTTCGCCGGGCTCGCTCTTCTTCCTCGGCGGCCTGCTCGTACTCACCGCCCTCCTGGGCTGGTGGTACCTGCGTACCTACCGGCCGACCGCGGTCGACGCCTGAATCGGACCGTCAGTCGGCCCCTCGACCTCATCCTCACTTTCGCGCTGTCGGCGAGTTGCCGTCGCGGCGAAACAGGGGTCGGCTGGCGGCCACACGGGGTACGGTCGACGGCGAGCGGCGTCGGTCAACAGGTATTAGAGTCTCGCCCACCTCCCTTTAGAAAAGTACCGTCGTTCCGAAACCGGAGCGAAGATCCCAATGGAGGACACCGAAAAATACCTGATCCACGCGGAGGTCACCGCGGCCGGCATCGTCGAGCGGAGCGACGTCGTCGGCGCGATTTTCGGCCAGACGGAGGGCCTCCTGGGCGACGAACTCGACCTCCCCGAGTTGCGACGAACCGGGAAGGTCGGACGGATCGACGTCACGGTCCGCAGCGCCGGCGGCGAGTCGACCGGCGACGTCACGATCGCGAGCAGCCTCGACAAGGTTGAGACGGCGACGCTCGCAGCGGCCCTGGAGACGATCGATCGCGTCGGGCCGTGTCGCGCCACGTTCGAGGTCGCGGAGATCGAGGACGTCCGAGCGGCGAAACGACGGGAGGTCGTCGAGCGAGCGACGGATCTCCTCCAAACGGGCTTCCAAGACAGCGTCATGTCGTCTTCGGAGATCCTGGACGCGGTCCGCGAACGGGTCCGGGTCGCGGACGTCACCGAGTACGCCGGGCTGCCGGCGGGGCCACGCGTCGCCGACGGCGACGCGATCATCGTCGTCGAGGGTCGGGCGGACGTGCTGACGTTACTCTCCTACGGCATCAAGAACGCCGTCGCGGTGGAGGGAACCGACGTCCCGGACGCGATCGCGATGCTGACGACCAAACGAACGACGACGGCGTTTCTGGACGCCGACCGCGGGGGATCGTTGATCCTCGAGGAACTGCGCCAGGTCGGCGACGTCGACTACGTCGCTCGGCCGCCGGAGGGGCGGTCGGTCGAAGAACTGGACCACCACCACGTCTTCAACGCGTTACGGAACAAGACGCCGATCGACTCGGTCGTCTCGGCCGACGCCGTCGATGGTGAGTCCGAGCCGGCGAGCACCGAGTCCGGCGCTGGGGATCGATCGACGATCGCCGCAACCGACGGGAGCGCCACGCCCGCGCCCACGAGTCGGCTCGCCGACGCCGTCTCGACCGACGATCCGACGCCGGACGACGCAGGATCGAACGACGAATCGCCGTCGGCCGTCGACTCCGTGGCGGCCGACGAACCGCTCCCGTCAGCCGAGTCGGTGGCTCCAAGCACCGTCGACGACGCTGCCGTCCGGGAGGGCGCGACCAGCCGGGACGAACCGACGGCCCGGACCGGCGCTCGGGCCGGGTCGGCGGCTGGTAACACCGAGGCGGGTAGTTCGGGGGAATCGACCCGCGAGCCAATCACGCCGACGTCGCCGGCGGACGGCGCGAGCGACGACGGCTCGGTCGAACCGGATCAGTCCTCGACCGATCGCGAGGCGACCGACGCGGTCTCGACGGCGTCGTCGGTCTACGACCACGTCGAGGAGATCGTCGGGGACGATACCGACCGCGTGCGGATCCTCGACGAAGCGGGCGACTCGATCGCGGAGCGACCCGCGGACGAGGCCGTGCCGACGCTCGACGACCTCGAGGACGCGCCGGCCGTCGTCGTGCTCGACGCGATCTGTACGCAGCAGGTGCTCGACGTCGCGGCGGCCACCGGCGTCTCGACGATCGTGGCGGACTCGCTCGGCCAGTTCGTCAAACGGCCGGCGTCGGTCTCCGTCCTGGCGGCCGACGAGGTCGCGGACGAACCGGCGTGAACCGACAACGTCCGGGACGCCGAGTCCGTCCCAGGCCCTGGTCTCGAGGCGGACGGCTCAGAACGGTCCGATTCCGGAGATGGCGACGGCGGCGACGAGGGCCCCAGACAGCGTCGCACAGAAGTTGACGCTCTGGTTGCCGAGTCTCGTCCCTTCGAGCGTCGCTCCCAGGATGCTATCGACTGTCATGCCGACGACGCCGGCCGTGATCACGACGGCGGACCCGAGGCCGCCGATGGCCCCGAAACTCGCGGTCGCGATCCCGGCGACGGTCGCGCTGCCGACGAGTCCGGCGAGTTCGCCCTGCCAGGTGACGGCGCCGTCGGTCCCCGGCGGGACGGGTTTGAGAGTCGTGATCAGGCGCGGATTATCGTAGACGCCGCCGATCTCGCTCGAGAGGGTGTCGCCGAGGGCGGTCGCGAGCGCCCCGGCGAACGCGAACTGGAAGACGGTGGGGTCGATCTCGACGAGCGAGACGAGGCTGGCGGCGTAGCCGACAACGGCGACGAGGGCGACCGCCGAGTTGCTGAAGACGTTCGCACTGCCGCGCGCGCCGTTGTTCGCTTCGGCGACGCCGCGGGCGGCCTTCTCCTGGTATCGATACTTCGTCGAGAGCCCGCCGATGGCGAAAAACGAGATGAGGACGGCGAACCAGCCCCACCCCCCGAGCACGATCGTCACGAGTCCGAGCAGGACGCCGGCGAGCATTCCGGTCACCGACGCGGTATCCAGTCGGTAGGAGGTGTAGCCGAGGACGACCACGACGAAGACCGATACCGCGAGGTCGGCGCCCGAGAGGACGGGTTCGAGCAGCGAGAGGAGCCAGCAGAGTCCGCCGGTCGCGACGAGGACGAGCGGGTCGTCGTACCGCGGCAGTTGCTCGCGCAGGATCGCGGCGAAGAGCGCACCGCTGGCTCCCAGAAAGAGCGCCGTCGGCAGGATCGACTCGATTGCGGTCCCGGCGGCCGCGTGCGAGATCCCCTGTCCCGCGACGGCGGCCGCTCCGCCGACGACGCAGAAGGCTGCGGCCGCGACCGCGCGGTCGGCGCCTCGCCGTCGGACGATGGCTTCACCGAGGTCGCCGTAGCCCAGAAGCACGATCACGCCGACGACGATCGGCCACGGCAGGCTACTCGCGCCCGCGAGCGCGCCGAGGACGACGATCGCGAGGACGAGCAAGAGTAACGAGTTGAGCCGACCGTCTTCCCGGTCGGCTGGAAGCGCGAGCGCGTCGAACACCCTGCCGCGTCGGACGCCGAACCCGACGAGCGTGCAGACGACGACGATCGCACCGCCGACCGACGTCCCGAGCAGTGGAACGCTCAGGGCGAGCGTACTGAGGAACGCGACGACGCTCGCCCGTCGGACGGTCGCTGTCACAGTAGCCGACCCTTTCTGTGGGGGTTACTTAACGGTTCTTGACTGTCTCGAAGGGGCGTGTGAGGGGTTCTGGCTCTGGATTTCGCTCGAACTCACCCGCAACGGGAGCCGCCGACCCGCCTCGATCGAACTCGACGGACCGAAACGGTAAGGAGTGACGACGAAGTGTCCTAGCCCGTGGGGGTCTACGAGCGGTACCTGCGATACCGGATCGCCCGTCACGAGAGCGACGGTCCCGACCACGTGGCGCTCGTGATCACGGAGCGCGACCTCCTCGAACGCGGGGCCTACGAGACGCTCACGTCGTTTTTCGACTGGGCGATGGACGTCGCCGATCGGGTGACCGTCTACGTGAGCGTCCTCGACCGCGAGGCGATCCCGACCCTGCGGCGCGAACTGGAGTCGCTCGAGACCGCCGACGAACTCGCCGTCCGCGGCCCGACGGACCGATCGCCCGCCGAGGCGCCGATCCAGATCGGGATCGGCCTCGGCGGCAAACACGAGTTCACGACGGCGGTGCGGACGCTCTCGGAGGCGGTCGACGCCGGCGAGCTCGAACCGGCCGCGATCGACGCCGAGACGATCGAATCGCGGCTCGTCTTCACGGAGGAGCCGGACCTCGTCATCAAGACGGGCGCGGAACGCCTCTCTGATTTCATGATCTGGCAGTCCGTCTACTCCGAACTGTACTTCACCGACGTGAACTGGCGGGACTTTCGCAACCGCGACTTTCTGCGGGCCGTCCTCGAGTACTGCAATCGCGCGCGACGGTTCGGTCGGTAGCGGCGTCGGACGGTCGGTGCCGCCGATCGGATTTGGCAGGTTGGCGACGACGATCGGATCGTCGGGAGCGGGTGGACCGGCGGGCCGCCGCGCGCCAGGAGAGATCACGTCGCGTCGACGAACGACCCTAGAAGAACCACGAGACCGACGGTTACGCAGACGATGGCCAGCCCGATCGCGCCGTACGCGACGGGCCCGGTCTCGGCGATCGCGTCGACGGGGTGGCGGAGCGATCCGCTGGACTGCAGGCCCAGGAGGCCGACGATGCCGATCGTGACGAGGCAGGCGCCGACAACCCTGCGCGAATCCATGCCGCTCGGTTCGTCGGCGTGGGTGTAAAACCCGTCGACGGAGACTGATCGCGGGGAGATCGGTGCGGCGACGGTGTCCGGTCGGGCGGGCGAGCGTGGTCCGACGCGGTCGACCGCCCGACTCCGTAGCGGCAACCCCTCGGACGGGAATCGTGAGCGCTATCAGGGACGACCGACTGGTAGCTCCCAATGGGACGGATCATCGACGAGGAGCTACACCGCCGAACGCAGGCGTTGCTCGAACCCGGCGAGATCGACCTGAACGGGACGATCGTCCACACGCCGTACGACGGCCAGGAAGACGTCAAGATGATGCAGGCCACGATCGACGTCGGCGACGTCATCGCCGAGGCGGCCGACTTCGACCCGGCCGACTGTTACGTCTACTCCGGCAACGACGACACCGACTTCGCGTCGAACCAGCACCAGGGTCGGACGCTCGACGGCGACGACTTCGTCTGGGAGTGCCAGCAACTCCTCCGCCAGGGGAGTTTCGACCTCGTCTTCTACTACGAGGCGAGCGCGGACCAGGACGCGATCCTCGACGGCGTCGAGGAACTCGGCTTCGAGGCGACGGGCGTGGAGGGCTGAACGGGTATCGACGCACGAACCGAACGCGCGTCGAACCGTACGTCTCGGGATGGACCGAACCGGGGGCTGCGAGCTAACCGAACCGTGTACCGGCCGGTGAGTCACTCGTCTGGCGACACACGGACCGTCAGCCGAACCGAACCCACAATATTGCGGGCTTCCGGGCGGGAACTTCGGTGATTCGTGCCCGCAGACGGCCGTTTTGTCGCCGTCCTTTGGACAGCTTTACGTAGCCGGACTGGCTATCGACGGAGCGTGAACGAGGACGGACCGGACTGGATCGAACTCGGAGGTGGGCCGGCGTGACCGCCCACGGCGTGGTCACGAGCGCTCGCGTCACGCACGAGACGGCGGACGTCGACGACCTCGCCTCCGTGACCCCGCCGTCCCAGCACGAGGGCGTCGGAACGCTCCTGTCGGCGCCGTCGGTGACCGAAGCGTTCGTCCTGGCGACCTGCAACCGAGTGGAGGCGTACGTGGTCGCGCCGACGCCGGCGGACGGCGCCGACGCGCTCGCGGACTTTTTCGCGGCGGCGCCGACCGACGCCGTCCGGCGGGCGACCCACGAGCCGAGCATTCGGCACATCCTCCGGGTCGCGTGCGGCCTGGAGTCGGTCGTTCTCGGCGAGGACCAGATCATCGGCCAGGTGAGCGACGCCTATCAGGACGCCCGGGCCGCGGGCGGCATCGGCGAGTTGCTCGACCCCGTCGTCACCAAGGCGATGCACGTCGGCGACCGGGCGCGCACCGAAACCGAAATCAACGAGGGGATCGTCTCGCTCGGCTCCGCGGCCGTCGAACTGGCTGGCGAAACGATCGACCTCGCCGGGGCGGACTGCCTCGTCGTCGGCGCGGGCGAGATGGCTCAGCTCGCCGCACGCGCGCTGGAATCGAGCGGCGTCGCCTCGATCTCGATCGCGAACCGCACGCTCGAACGCGCCGAGTCGCTCCGGGAGACGCTCGACGTCGAGGGTGACGCGCTCGCGCTTTCGGAACTCGAGGCCGCCGCATCGTCCGCGTCGGTCGTCGTGGCCGCGACCGGATCGCCGGAACCGGTGCTGTCGGCGGCCGATCTCGGCGACCGCGAGCAAGTCGTCGTCGACCTCGGCCAGCCGCGGGACGTCGAACCGGCCGCGGCCGAGCCGGCGTCGGTCACCGTCTACGACCTCGACGACCTCGAGTCGGTGACCGACCGAACCCGCAGCCGCCGCCAGTCGGCCGCCCGGGAGGTCGAGCGACTGGTCGATCGCGAGTTCGAGCGCTTGCTCACCCAGATCAAGCGGGCCCGGGCCGACGACGTGATCGCCGCGATGTACGAGAGCGCGGATCGGATCAAATCGCGCGAGGTGCAGACGGCGCTCTCCCGGCTCGAGGATCGAACCGACCTGCCCGACGACCAGCGCGAGATCGTCGAGACGATGGCCGACGCCATCGTCAACCAGTTGCTTGCGGCCCCGACGAAGAGCCTGCGCGAGGCCGCCGTCGACGACGACTGGGAGACGATCGACACGGCGCTGCGACTCTTCGACCCCGCGTTCGGGCCGGAGCAGGCGGCCGCCGCGGACCCGACCGGCACCGACGGGCCGACCGAGCCGTCGGTCGGCGCCGCCGAGGACGATTGACGCGCGCCGGCGAGCGGACGACCGCCGAGCGCACAACCGTCGCATCCGCCCCGTCTGTCGGGCTCGACGGCCAGCGAGGCACAATCATTATTTCACTGGCCACCCACGGTTGCTTCATGGCTGACCGACTGTCCGACGACGAAATCGACGAGGCGCTCCCGCGAGGCTGGGAGCGCGAGGGCGACGAGATCGTTCGCGTCTACGAGTTCACCGATTACCTCCACGGCGTCAACTTCGCCCAGATGGTCGGCGAGATCGCGGAAGCCCAGTTTCACCACCCGGAGATCGTCATCCGCTTCAAGGAAGTCGAGATCCGGCTGACGACCCACGACGAGGGCGGTATTACGGACGCGGACATCGAGATGGCCGAGATCATCGAGTCCGAACAGGGCGCGTCCGAGACCGCGGACGACCTCGATCACTGAGTCGAGATCGATCGCGGGGTGTCCGGTACTCGTTCGACGAAGCCTCGTGGGCGTCTCGAGCGGTCGATCGGCTCGGCCGACGATAAGCGCTGTATTTGCGCACCCGGGAGCCCACCCGTCGCAGGGAACGAGCTTGCGGTATGCGTCGAACCGGCCGCCGAACCGGCCAACTCACGTCTGCAGCCCTGTTCCCGGGGACGGCCGTCCGGTATCACCACCGGGACGGCGCGGATCTCGCGACCGTTACCGAGGTTGGTGAGGATATCGTGGCGTTCGTCGGTGCGAACTGCGACGGTCGCTTCACGCACGACCAGATCGACCGCCTCATCGAGGCCGGTCGACTCGAGATCGTCCTCGGTGCGAGCGACGCGACCGCGTGACTCCGTTTCCCGTCGACGGTCGGTTCGGTTGCTTCCGCCGACCGCCCGCGACCTTCTGCGACCATAACACCCATATTGTCGAACGCAGTATAGTGTGGTCCGCATGGCGCCGTCGTACGACTACTGGCTCCTCGATCTCGACGGAACGCTGGTCGACGTCGAGTGGGAGTACACCCGCACGGTCTTCGACCGGGTCGGCGACCGGCTGGGTCGCCCGTTCGACGACGAGGAGGCGACGATCCTGTGGCACGGCCTGACCGGGTCCCGCAATCGCCAGCTTCGCGAGTGGGGCGTCGACCCCGAGCCGTTCTGGCGAGCGTTTCACGACGTCGAGGACCCGCAGGTTCGCGCCGAGGCGACCTACCTCTACGACGACGCCGCGTTCGTCGCCGACCTGGAATCGCCCGTGGGACTGGTGACTCACTGCCAGTCGTTCCTGACCCGGCCGATCCTCGAGCACCTGGGCATCGAAGACTGGTTCGACGCCGTCCTGTGCTGTACGAACGAGACGGGCTGGAAGCCGGATCCGACGCCGGTCGAGTCGGTGCTCTCGGACCTCCGGGTCCGTCGGACCGACCAGCGGGGCGTGCTCGCCGGCGACGGCTCGTGCGACGTCGGCGCCGCCTGGAACGCCGGCCTCGACGCGATCCACGTCGACCGCCACGGCCCGGAACGGCGCGGCCACTGCGTCATGGGCGACCACCGCGTCCGCTCGTTCGACGAACTCCAACTGCCGTGAGCCACCCGTCCGGCTCGCGATTCTGGTGGCGACTCGCGGATTCGAGCTGCGCCGATCCCGTCCCGTTTTCTTCCGACGATCGCATCGCCGACCCGCCGAGCGGTCTCAGGGGGCGTACTCCCCGGCGGGCTGGAGTTCCGCGTCGACGAGGGTCTCGTAGGCGCGGCGGAGCCGCTCGGAGAGCGCCTGGTGGGAGATGCCGAGTTCGTCGGCCAGTTCCTCCATCGACGTGCGACGCGGGATCTCGAAGTAGCCGTGCTCGAAGGCGGCGACGAGCGCCTCGCGCTGCTCCGGCGTGAGTCGCGGGTGCGCGGTCGGTCGGCCGCCGAGCTGGGAGACCCGGACGATCTCGATCGCGGTGCCCGCCTCGTCGAGTCGATCGTGCGTCGCGGCCAGCGCGTTCCGGTCGGGAAATCGCATCTCGAGTTGCCACCAGCCGGATCTGCCCGTCGCGTCGAGGACCGTCGCGTCGGCCTCGAGGAGGCGATCGAAACGGGTCCGCGTCTCCGGCGTCGGTTCGACGTCGTAGAGGAGTCGCTCGGGGGTTTCGATCAGGAGCTCCGCCCCGGCGACGGAGTCGTCGGCGGCGAGGGCCTCGGATACCGCCGGCGGCTCGTCCCCGGCGATCCACATGGAGGGGACGGTTCGCGAGATCGAGGACTCGAGCTGGACGGTCAGGTCCGGAATCCGGTCGAACGCGTCCGCGAGCGCCAGGTCGGTTGCGGGGATCCGAAACTCGGCGATTGTCGACATTGGGGGACGTACATCGGATGGACCTAAAAACGCCACACTCAGTTGCAATGAGCGTACTCGGTCGGCGACGGTCACCGCGTCCGACGAGTCGGGGTGCCAGGCGCGACATCCCATCGACTGGCCGGTGCCAGCTATCGCGGCCGATCAATCCGGTCGGTGCCGGGCATCGCGTCCGATCGACCGGGCCCTCACCGCTCCGGATCGGTCGCCGCCAGCGCTCGCGCCCGGTCGGCCAGCCGGTCGATCGCCGCCTTCCCGCGCCGGGCCGGATTCGCGAGGAGCCGAACCGACAGGTCGCCGACCGGGACGAACGCGAGGCCGAGGCGCGCCGCCGTCTCGGCCAGTCCGAGGCCGACCGCCGCTTCGCCCGCCGCGACGCGCCCGGCGGGGCTCTCGTGGCCTCGCAACGCCACCTCGTAGCCGTCGATCGTAGCGGAGGCGTCGCGTTTCTCCCCGCGATCCGTCGCCAGCGCCGCGAGGGCGTCGTCGAGACACCGACGTACGCCCGAATCCGTCGATCGGTTGCCGAAGCGCAAGTCGCGATCGACCAGGTCGGCGAGTCCGGCGACGTCGTCGGGGTTGCCGGCCGGGACGAGCAGTCCCCACTCCCGCTCGAACCGGGCGACTGGTTCCCAGTCGTGTGCGTCTTCCAGCGGCCCGGCCACGACGGCGACGTCCGGAACGCCGGAGCGGAGCCACCCCATCGCCGGTCCGGACCCCTCGGGGAGGTAGCGCGGGTCGTCGATCGCGTCGAGGGCGCGGGTGATCGTCGGATCGTCCTCGCCGACGACCAGCAGCGTCGGCGCCTCGGCGTGCGCGCCGAAGGGCCTGACGGTCACCGTCGAACCGGCGGCCAGGGTGTCCACCGCTGCCGGCATCTCCACGATACCGTCCGCCCGGGCGAGACTCGTCGTCGCGCCGCTCCCCTTGTCGACCGGGTAGACGAGTGCGTCGCCCCCATCGCTCGGCCCTCCCCTGTCGACCGACTCTTCCGCACCCGTCGACTCGTCCACGTCTCTCGACGCGTCCGCATTCAGCGTTTCTTCGCCGCCGACCGTCTCGCCGGGTCCCGGGTCGACGAGGCCGACCGGAATCAGGCGGTGGCGGTCTTCCGCGAAGTCCTCGTCGACGGCCAGGCGTCCGCGGATCGTCGCCTCGGTCTCGGACTCGCCGACGGCGTCGCGAATCGCCGGGGCGACGAACGTCAGGAACACCATCAGCGCCGAGACCGGGTAGCCGGGGAGCCCGACGTAGCCGGCCTCGCCGAGCCGGCCGACGAGCATCGGTTTGCCCGGCTTGACGCGCACGCCGTGGACGAGGACCTCGCCGAGGTCCTCGATCACGCGGTGGACGACGTCCATCGCGCCCGCGCTGGTCGAACCGGACGACAGGACGAGGTCGCACTCGTCGGCCGCCCGCCGCAGAACTGCCTCCATCGCGGCCCAGTCGTCGCCGACGTGGGGAAAGCGGACGGCCTCGCCGCCGGCGTCCTCGACCGCGGCCGCGATCGTCTCGCTGTTGACGTCGTAGATCTCGCCCCGAGTGCTGTCGATCGCCTCGCCCGGCGGGACGAGTTCCTCACCCGTCGGAACGATACCGACGCGGAGTCGCGATCTGACGGGCACCGTTTCGGTACCGAGGGCGGCCAGGAGACCGATTTCGCGCGGCGACAGCGTCGTGCCCGGGCCGAGCGCGCGCTCGCCCGCCGCGACGTCGGAGCCGGCGAACGCGACGTTCTCTCCCGGGTCGACGCTCGTCCGTACTCGCACGGTCTCGTCCGCGTCGGTCCCCTCCGTATCGCCCTCGTCGGCGGTGTCGGTCTCACCCTCCTCCGTCTCGAACGTGCGGTTCGTCAACTCGACGGGAACCATCGCGTCTGCGCCCGTCGGCATGACGGCGCCGGTCGATATTTCGACCGCCTCGCCCGGCTCCACCGCGACCGGGGGTCGCTCGCCGGTGTGGACCGTGCCCACGACCGATAGCCGTGCCGGCTCGCCCTCGTCAGCCCCGTCGGTGTCGCTCGCTCGTAGCGCGAAGCCGTCCAGACTCGCGCGATCGAAGCCGGGGACGTCGATGTCGGCGTCGATCCGGTCCGCCAGCACTCGTCCGGTCGCCTCCTCGAGGGGGACGCGTTCGGTCCCGGCGGAAAGCGCCAGGTCCTGAATGGCCTCGCGGGCCGTCTCCGGCGAGGCCAGGTCCTGAAATTCCGTGAGGTCCATGGCGGCGCTTCGGCGGCGTAGCGTATAATCCCTGCCGCGACGGCCCACCGGAGCGCCGTCGCGATCGGTCCGACCGACCGGTCAGTGCGACCTGGTGACACGATCGCGGCCTTTTTCGTCTCCCGGTTCGAAGAGCGACCGATGGCTGCTCTCCGCGACGCCCTTCGAACCCTCCCCAGCGACGTGTTCTACGACCTGCTCGAGGACGAGGGGTCCTACCTCCTCGTCATCGACGTTCCGGGCGTCTCCGCGACGTCCGTCGACGTCTCCACCGACGACGGGACGCTCGTGATCGAGGCGACTCGCGATCGGACCCACCCCGACGATTACGAGTACGTCGAACGGAATCGCGCCGACGACCGGGAGCTTCGGCTGTCGCTTCCCGACGGCCTCGCGGACCCGGCGATCGAGACGACCGTCGAGCGGGGTGTGCTCCGGGTGCAGATTCCGAAACCCGACGAGACCGAGATCGACGTCGTCGAGGAATCCGAGTAACCGGGGTGAGCACGCTGGGACGACTTCGCGCGTACGGTCGCTTTCTGATCGTCTGCTGGCGATTCCTCCCCCTGCTGTGGGCGTTCGCCCGCGACCGTCGACGATTCGTCCTGTTCGGCCGGCCCCGAACCGTCGCCGCAGAAACGCAGCGCCGGCGCGCCGAGGCCCTGCTCTCGATCCTCTTCGAGCTGGGGCCGACGTTCGTCAAACTCGGCCAGCTCCTCTCGAGCCGGCCCGACGTCCTGCCGCCCGTCTACCTCGACGTGCTCTCGGCGCTGCAGGACGAGGTGCCGCCGGCCGAATGGTCGGCCGCGGAGGCGGTGATCGAGGACGATCTCGGGCCCGTCGCCGATCGGTTCGACTCGTTCGATCGCGACCCGATCAGCGGCGCGAGCCTGGGCCAGGTCTACCGGGCGCGGCTCGACGGTGCGGACGTCGCGGTGAAGGTTCGTCGACCGGGCGTCGAGTCCCTCGTCGCGACCGATCTCCGGGTGCTCCACTGGACGATCCCGGTGTTACAGCGGTTCGTCGACGACGCGCGGGCGTACTCGCTCGAGACGCTGGCCGAGGAGTTCGACCGGACCATCCGCCAGGAGATGGACTACGAGCGCGAGGCGCGGATGCTCGAGACGATCGCCGGGAACTTCGCGGACGACCCGAGCGTCGTCTTCCCCGACGTGGTCGAAAGCCACTCGGGTGAACGGGTCCTCACCATGGAGTACGTCGAGGGAACCAAGATCACCGACGTCGAGACGCTCGACGAGCGGGGGATCGACCGCGTCGACCTCGCCGATCGCCTCCAGCGCGCCTACATGCAGATGGTCATCGAGGACGGCGTCTTTCACGCCGACCCGCACCCCGGCAACCTCGCCGTCGACGACGAGGGCCGCATCGTCTTCTACGACTTCGGCATGTCCGGCCGGGTCGATCCGTTCGTCCAGGACAAGATCGTCGACTTCTACGTCGCGATCGCCAGGCGCGACACCGACGCCGTCCTCGACGCCCTGATCGAGGTGGGGACGCTGAGCCCGGCGGCCGACCGCGCGGTGATGTCCGAGGTGCTCGAACTCGCCATCCAGGACGCCCGCGGCGAGGACGTCGACCAGCGCCGAGTTCAGAACATCGTCGCCCAGATCGAGGACTCGATCTACGAGTTCCCGTTTCGCCTGCCGCGCAACCTCGCGCTCGTCCTCCGGGTCGCGACCGTCGTCGAGGGCGTCTGCGTGACCCTCGACCCCGACTTCGACTTCATCGCGACGGCGACGTCGTTTCTCACCGAGCGCGGGTATCGCGAGGAGACCGCCCGCGCCTACCTCGAGGAGGCCGGCGAGCAGCTCCGCGAGTCGGCGGCCGCGACGGTCCGGATCCCGCCGAAAGCCGAGGCCGCGCTCGACCGCGTCGAGCGGGACGACCTGTACGTGCAGGCGGGCCTGTCCGATCCCGACGGACTCCTCGACGACCTCGCGAGGCGGATCGTCTACGGCCTCTCGTTCGCCGCCGGCGTCGTCACGGCCGGGATCGGCGTCGCGCTCGACGCGATCGCGGTCGCCGTCGTGGGCGGTGGGCTGGTTCTCGTGGCGGCGATCGCGCTTCGTCGGTCCTTCCGGGAGCGCGAGGGGATCAGCGCGCAGCCGCAGTTCACCCGCCAGCGCCTGCGGAGCCGGCGGCGAGAACGGGAGGACGAAGACTGACGCCGCCACCCCGATTTGGCACGGGATCGATCGCCGTCGGGAACGCCTCGAGCCCGATCGACGTCGGGAACGCCTTTGCGCCTGGCCGTCTCAGTGCCCCTATGGACTACGATCGGCTGGCCGACCTGCCGCTCGCGATCGAGGACGTCTCGCTCTCCCGGCGCGAACGCGAGACGTCGAGCGACTTCACCCGGGTGACGACGATCGTCTCGCTGTCGGGCTCAGGCCCGAGCGGCGAGCCCGTGACCGGGCGGGGCGAGGACGTCACCTACGACGCCGACGAACACGATGCGCTCGCGCGGACGGGCCTGCCCGACCTCGCCGGCGAGTACGACTCGATCCACTCGTTCTCCGCTCACGTGAGCGATCTCGATCTGTTCCCGGCCGGCGCACCGACCCGGGACGCGTTTCGCAACTACCGGCGGTGGGGCGTCGAGAGCGCGGCGCTCGACCTCGCCCTCCGCCAGGCGGGGACCGACCTGGCGAGCGCGGTCGATCGCGACCCGGCGCCGATGCACTTCGTCGCCAGCACCCGGCTCGGCGACCCGCCGACGACCGACCGGGTCGACGAGCTCCTCGAACGCGTTCCCGACGTCGAGTTCAAACTCGATCCCACGGACGAGTGGACCGACGACGTGATCGACGCGCTGGTCGAGACCGACGCCGTCCGGATCCTCGACCTCAAGGGCCACTACGAGGGGACCGACGTCGACAATCCGGGCGATCCGGAGCTGTACGAACGGCTCTTCGAGGCGTTCCCGGACGCCGTGATCGAGGATCCGGCCCTCACCGAGGAGACGCGACCCCTGTTCGAGGACCCGGCCGTCCGCGAGCGGGTCTCGTGGGACGCGCCGATCCACGGCCTCGACGACGTTCGCGACCTGCCGTTCGAACCCGCGCGGCTGAACGTCAAGCCCTCCCGGTTCGGCTCGCTCGGATCGCTCTTCGAGACGCTCGCGTACGGCCGCGAGAACGACATCCGGCTGTACGGCGGCGGGCAGTTCGAACTCGGCGTGGGTCGCGGCCAACTCCAGCTGCTCGCCTCCCTGTACTACCCCGACGGTCCGAACGACGTCGCGCCGCGGGCCTACAACCGTCCCACGGTGCCCGACGAGCTGCCGGCGTCCCCGCTCTCGCCGCCGAGTGACGCGACCGGGTTCCGGTGGGCGTGAGTTCGGCGAACCGGGCTCGGTCGCCCCGCCGCTCGGGACTACCCGTAGTCGATTTCCCGACCACCTTTGTTCGCTTGCCCGTGACCGTACCTACTTGCCCGCTGGGACCCGTAGACCCCGACATGCAGATCGAACCGTTCGGCCTCGAACGCTGGTTCGACGAGTACGAACACGACGCGGACGTCATGCTCGCCGAGAGCGGCATCCGCAGCCTCTCGGCGGAGCGCTTCGACACCGATCCCGGCGAGCTGGGGTACGTGATTCCGACCGACGGCGACCCCGACTTCCGGGCCGACGTGGCCGCCCGATACGATCGCGGCCCGGACGAAATCTGTTTCACCTGCGGCACGCAGGAGGCGAACTTCCTCGCGTTTCTGGGACTGCTCGACGCGGATGGTCCCGGTGACGCGACTGGGTCCGGGGCGGCGACTGGCCTCGCCACCGGCGCCCACGCGGTCGTCGTCACGCCGACGTACCAGGCCCTCCACGCCGTCCCGGAGGCGATCGGGTCGGTCACCCGGGTCGACCTCGAGGCGCCGACCTGGGAACTCGACGTCGACGCGGTCGCCGCGGCGGTGACCGACGAGACGACCGTCGTCGTACTCAATAACCCGAACAACCCGACGGGGCGCTACCACCCGCAGTCGGTCGTCGACGAGGTAGCCGAGATCGCCGCCGACCACGACGCCTACCTGCTCTGCGACGAGGTGTACCGCCTGCTCGCCGACGACCCCCTGGAGCCGGTCGCGGCGCGCTACGACCGCGGCATCTCGACGACGAGCCTGACGAAGGCCTACGGCCTGGCCGGGACGCGATTCGGCTGGCTGGTCGGGCCCGAACCCGTCGTCGCGGCCGCGGTGCGCTGGAAGGACTACACGACGATCTCGCCGAGTATCTTCGGCCAGCACGTCGCGAAACAGGCCCTGGGCGAGCGGGAGGACGAGATCCTGGCGGAAAACCGCGAGCTGGCGACCGAGAACCGGGCGATCGTCCGGGAGTTCCTCGCCGAACACGACCTGGAGTGGTACGATCCGGTCGGCGTGAACGGCTTCGTGACCGTCCCCGACGGGTTCGAGAACGGGACGGACTTCTGTCGTACGGTCGTCGAGGACGAGGGCGTCGTCCTCGCGCCCGGCGAGTACTTCGGCCACCCCGAGTACTTCCGGATCGGGTTCGGGTTGCCGACGGCCGAACTGCGGACGGGTCTGGAGCGAGTCGGTCGCGTGATCGGGTGAGACCGGCGCGGTGAGCGGGCCGGATGATCGAGCGACCCGCACGCACCCGAGCGCTCACCCGCAGAACCTCGTCCCGGCCACCCGTAGAACCCCGTCTCCCGGTCACCCGCAGAACCTCGTCCCGGCCACCCGCAGAACCCCTTTACCCGCCCGGCGACGATGCGAGCGTATGCGCGCAGCAGTGCTCGACGACTACGGCGAGGCGCTCGCGATCCGTGACGTCGATCCGCCCGACCCGGCGCCCCACGGCGTCGTGGTCGAAGTCGAAGCGTGCGGAATCTGTCGGAGCGACTGGCACGCCTGGATGGGCCACGGCGAGTGGGCCGACGACCGGGTCCCGCTCGGACAGATTCTGGGTCACGAACCCGCGGGACGCGTGATCGAGGTCGGTTCGCGAGTCGACACGCTCCGGGAGGGCGATCGGGTCGCCGTCCCGTTCAACCTCGGTGACGGTACCTGTCCGCACTGCCTCGACGGTCACGGAAACGTCTGTGAAGACGGGTGGGCGCTCGGATTCGAACCCGAGGCCCCAGGCGCGTTCGCCGAGCGGGTCCACGTTCCTCGCGCGGACTACAACGCCGTCTCCCTGCCCGACGGCGTCTCGGCGGCGTCGATGGCCGCCCTCGGCTGTCGGTACGTGACGGCGTTTCACGCGCTGGACCACCGCGCCGACGTCGGTGCAGGCACCCGGGTAGCCGTCCACGGTTGTGGTGGCCTCGGCCTGGCCGCGGTACAGATCGCCGACGCGCTCGGCGCGAGCGTCGTCGCCGTCGACGTCCGCGAGGAACCCCTATCGATGGCCGCGGCGCTGGGCGCCGACGAGACCGTCGACGCCAGCGGCGTGGCGGACGTCCCCGCGGCGATCTCGCGGCTCGTTCGCGACGACTCCGACCCGTCGGGGGCGCCCGCGGGTGCCGGTCCGGGCCCCGACGGCGGCGTCGACGTCTCGGTCGACGCGCTCGGGCGGGCCGAGACCTGTCGGAACAGCGTTCGATCGCTCCGGCCGCGCGGGACGCACGTGCAGCTGGGAATCACGACCGAGGCCGAACGCGGCGAGATCTCGCTCCCGATGGACGCCATCACGCGCTGGGAGATCTCGGTGCTCGGCTCGCGGGGGATGCCGCCGACGCGGTACGACGAACTGCTCCGCCTGATCGACGCCGGCAAACTGGATCCCGGTCGGCTGGTGACGAACCGCGTCTCGCTGAGCGACGTCTCGGATCGGCTCGCGGCGATGGGCGAGTACGAGATCAGCGGCGTCGAGGTCGTAACCGACTTATCGGCGTGACCGCCTCTGAATACGGCGTTCGCGGCTGTATTCGGGCGTCGCTGACCGCCGCGCCGCGGCCCCGGCATCGGGGGCCGGTCGGATTCAAACCGTTTATGGCGCTCGGTTGGATACGAGCGGGTATGGCGACACAGCAGCAGGAAGTTCGCGACCTCCAGGAAGGTGGCTACGTCATGATCGACGAGGCGGCGTGTCAGATCAACGCCTACTCGACCGCGAAGCCGGGCAAACACGGTAGCGCGAAGGCCCGCATCGAAGCGAAAGGCGTCTTCGACGAGAAGAAGCGCTCGCTCAGCCAGCCGGTCGACGCCAAGATCCGCGTCCCGATCATCGAGCGAAAGCAGGGCCAGATCGTCTCCGTCGACGGCGACGACATGCAGGTGATGGATCTGGAGAGCTACGAGACGTTCACCATGCGGGTTCCCGAGGACGTCGACGCCTCGCCCGACGACGAGATCGAATTCCTCGAGATGGAAGGAAAGCGCAAGATCGTCTGATGTTTCCCGGGGCGACCGCCGAGCGCGGAGACGCGAACTTCGTGATCGTCGGCGCGCCCCTGGACGCGTCGACGACCTTCGAGCCGGGAACCCGCTTCGGGCCCCGGCGCGTGCGCCAGTTTGCGGAGACGTTCGACGATTACGATCACCGGACGGATCAGCACTTTTCGACGCTCGGCGTCGCCGACGGCGGCGACGTCCGCGCCTGGGACGACGTTTCCGAGTACCTCGACTACCTCGAGGGGACCCTGCGCGACGTCGCCTGGGACGAGGCCGTCCCGGTCGCGATCGGCGGCGAACACACCATCTCGCTCGCGGGCGCGAGAGCGACCGAACCCGACGTCCTCGTCTGTCTCGACGCGCACCTCGATCTGCGCGACGAGTACGGCGGCAACCCGCTCAGCCACGCCTGCGTGACCCGCAGAATCCTCGAGGATCAGGACCTCGGGGTGGACGAGGCGATCATCCTGGGTGCGAGGACCGGGTGCGAGGCCGAGTGGGAGCGAGCTGCGGCCGACGACGTCACCGTCGTCCCGCCGGAGTCGGTTCGCGAGTGGCTCGACGAGACCGACGTCGACGCCCTGCTCGCCGATCGGGAGACCTATCTCAGCGTCGACATCGACGGCGCGGATCCGGCCTACGCGCCCGGGACGGGAACCATGGAGCCGTTCGGACTCGCCCCCCGCGAGCTGCGTGAGGCGGTTCGGGCCGTCGCGCCGTCCGCGACGGGGTTCGACGTCGTCGAGGTCAACGATCGCGACGACGGTCAGGCGGCGTCGCTCGCTGCGAAGTTACTCAAGGAGTTCGTCTACACGCACGCGGCTAGAGCCGGGCCGGTCGCGTCAACGCGGTAACGGGTCGGTCGCAGCAGCAGGTGCGGTGCGATCACACTCGGGCCGTCCTCGGTGGGACGCTGTCCCCTATAGCACCGAGTCGGCCGTCGATGCGCCGACGACGCTGAAGATCGAGCCGACGCTGATCGCCTTCGCGGTGGTCTCGAGCGTCGGGGTGGACAGGAGGGAGCCACCGACGAAGACGTCCGGGGCGTCGAGTAGCAGCGCCAGGATCGTCACGGAGCCGAACGAGATGACCATCAGCGAAATGAACCGGAGCGGGATGCCGGCGACTTCGTGCTCTGCGTCTGCATCCCGCTCGTCATTGGCCTTGTACAGACTGGCGTAGCCGATGGCGAAGACGACGGTGACGGTGAGGAGTCCCTGGATCGCGTTCATGCTCGCTGCGAGGTCCCAGACCTCAGCGGTGACGACGAACGGCCCGGCGAGAAGGAAGCCGCCGACCAGCTGCTGGGCGACGTCGGCCAACTTGAACTGCGGGGGCCGACGAAACCGACTCGCATTCATGCGCAGGTCTTCGCAGGGCGCCCTCAAAGCGGTGGTGGTCGACGGTCGGCGAGTCCGTTTGGTCTCGCCGCGGCGCCGTGACCCGTACGTCGACACCGCGTGGGGCCCGCCGAGGCGGCCTCAGAACGGCCCGCGACAGTGCGTCTTCGGGATCGCGTTGCGGACGGTGACCAGCGGGTCGACGACCTGGCTGATCTCCAGCCCGCCGACGAGACTCGAGAACATGTAGGCCTCCGTCGGGTCGAAGCCGTGCTCGGCGGCGAGCAGGTCGATCGCGTCCAAGTTTGCCAGTTCACACGCCGCCTCCATCGTCTCGGCGCTGGCGACGGTCTTCCAGGTCTCGGCGGTCTCGATCAGCGGTCGGTCGAGGTCGACCGCGACGTCGTCGCCGTCGATCACCGCGACGGTGACGTCGATATCGGTCGCGATCTCGGCGCCGGTGCCGCACATCTCGCCGTCGGCCATCGCGGCTTTGCTGTCGCCCATCGCGAGCATCGCGCCATCCTGGAAGACGGGGAAGTAGATCGTGTTGCCAGCCGAGACGTCGGTCGTGTCGAGGTTGCCGCCGTGATCGTGGGGCACGAGCGTGGTGTAGGACTCGCTCGCTGGCGCGACGCCGATGGTCCCGATGCAGGGATCGACCGCGACCTCGTGATCGCCGAACTCGATCACCGTATCGGTGACCGCCTCGGCGTCGGGTGACGTGTCGTCCGCGACCGGTGTGACGGTCGTCCGCGGCGCCTCGATCTCCTCGCGGCCGTCGAGCAGGCCGAAGCCGTCGATCGTGACGACGCGACCGCGATCCTCGGCGAGGCGGACGGCCTCGATCTCGACGGCCAGCACGTCCCCGGGTTCGGCGCCCGAGACCGCGATCGGTCCCGTCGCGGCGTTGACCTCCTCGGGGACCGATTCGATCAGATCCTCGTCCGTCTGGACCGCCCCGTCCAGGCTGTCCCGCGTCTCGATCGTGATCTGGGTGCCCGAGTCGACGGTGGCGATCGGGTCGAGATCCGGCGTGAACTCGTAGATCGCGCCCTCCTCGTGAGAGACTGTCTCGCGTGGCATGGTCGAGGGTTCGACGCGGCGTGTCAAAAGTGGTCGTTTCGCGGAGGTCGAAGCGGCCAGTTTTGGATCACACTGGCGGCGACAGCGGGTCAGATTCTGTGTCAGCGGCAATCGAACAAGTGATTTCCAGAGAAGACGTACTCGAACGACCCTAGCTTTTTCTCCCTGTACGTACAACGTACCCACAACGACCCATGGGAACGACACGAGCTAACTTCCGACTTCCGGAGGAACTCCTCGAAAAGGCCGACATCGCCGCGGAGATTACCCACCGGAACCGAACGGAAATCGTAACGGAAGCGCTTCGCGAGTATCTCTCGGATATCGAGGACGACGAATCGTTCAACGAAGCAGTCGTCGAACTCTACCTCGACGATGAAATCCAATTCGAAACCTTGAGTACGTTTATCGGTCGCCAGGACGCCGAATCCGTCCGCTCGTCGAAGGCTATTCTCGACCAGGGTGACGAGCTGGCTGACGAGATGGCCTCCCTGTAGGATGATCGTCGCCGACACTAGCGCGCTCGTCTCACTGTCCTGTGGTGACGTTCTCGTGATCTGGCTCGACGAATTCGATGTCCACACGAGTCGATGCGTCCTGGATGAACTCGAATCGACGGCGGCGTACGACGATACTCACGGACGAGCGGCGGCAGCTGTGACCGAGAACGTAGAGCGCGTGACGGTACACGACACGACAGGTACCGTCGTCGAGACGTCACGAATCGACCGGGGAGAAGGCACCTGCGTCGCTCTCTGTAACGCACTCGACGCCTCGTTTCTCGTCACCGACGATTTCCGTGCGTTGCCGGAACTCGAACGACTAACCGAGGCGCGGGTCGCGATCTCCCCCATCGTCCTCTCCGCGCTGGTCAAACGAGGACGGCTTCGAGCCGACGAAGCGGATCGACGACTGGAACGGATCGCCGAAGACCGCGATTGGCTCGGACGACCGATCTATCACCGTGCACGAACGCTGCTCGAAGATGATCGGACGGAAGAAACCGAATAGGAGGGTCGTTCTGGTGAGGACACGTATCGGCCCAGATCCAATCGACTAACACGCCCGCCGCCCAATCCACGCCCATGCACCTCACCGAACTCGTCGACCGACTCGACGAGGAGCTGCGAACGGCCGACTACGCGGACCTGGACGCGAGCGCGAACGGCCTGCAGGTCGGGCCCGAGGAGGCCGACATCGAGCGCGTCGCGTTCGCGGTCGACGGCGTCCGCGAGACGATCGCGGCGGCGGCCGACGCGGATGCGGACCTGCTCGTCACCCACCACGGCCTCTCGTGGGGCGGCATCGAGCGCGTCACCGGCCGTCAGTACGGGCGCATCGCGCCGCTGATCGAGAACGATCTCGCGCTGTACGTCTCGCACCTGCCGCTGGACGGCCACCAGGAACTGGGCAACGCCGCCGGGGTGGCGGACGTTCTCGGGCTGACCGACCGGGAGCCCTTCGGCGAACTCGGCCCGGAGTACGTCGGTCAGCGCGGCGTCGCGACAGATGCGTTCGCGCCCGGGGAGCTTCGGGACACGCTCGCAGACGAGCTGGACACCGGTGCGGGAGGCGTCCGGCTGCTCGACTTCGGGCCCGACCGGATCGAGAACGTGGCGGTGCTGACCGGCAGCGGCACCGACTGGCTCGACGAGGCCGTCGCTGCGGAGGTCGACGCGCTGATCACGGGCGAGGGGAAGGGGAAGGTCTACCACGAAGCCCGAGAGGCCGGGATTCACGTCGTGCTCGCCGGGCACTACGCGACGGAGACCTTCGGCGTGCGGTCGTTGCAAGCGCTGGTCGACGACTGGGGACTGGAGACGACGTACCTCGACGTGCCGACGGGGTTGTAGGTACACGGCGGACCGATTCGCTCGGAGCCGATCGTTCACACTCGCGAATCCTGGTCCTGGGACGGGGCGCCGACGAAAAACCGCGCTTCGGCCACGAGACTATTAACGTGGCGCGACGTGACCCCCGTATCCATCGAGATGGTTGAGACCCCCACTACGACAACCGCTCCCAATCGGGACGAGGCGGTATCGGTCCACTACGTCGGCGCCTCCGACGAACTCCCCCTCGCACTGGAACGGGCCGCGGACCGGCTCTCGGTCTCGCGGGCACCCGACCCGGAACCCGTCCTCGAGGCCGTCCGCGCTCGCGAGGTCGACTGCGTCGTCCTCGAGACGAGTTCCCTCGCGAATCCGATCGACGTAATCGAGGCAATCGTTGCGGTCCCCGCTCGAATCCCCGTCGCCGTCGTCACCGACGATGAGTCCCTGGCCGCGGCCGCGATCGATACCGGTGCGATCGTGTGCATCGGCACGGAGGCGGCCGCCGACGGCCGCCGACTCGCGTCACAGCTCTGCCGGGCGATCGATCGCCTCACGGACCGACACGCCCTCGAGCGCGACCGGGCCAGGTTCAGGGCATTCACCGAGGATAGCGACTTCGGCGTGGTGACGATCGACGACCGGAGCCGGATCCGATACGCGAACGAGACCCTCGGTGACATACTCGGGTACGACGCGTCGGCGCTCGAAGGCGAATCGCTCGCCACGCTGATGCCCGACTCACACCGGGACGAACACTTCGAGGCGATCGCGTCCTACCTCCGAACCGGCGAGCGGACGCTCGACTGGTCGCTTGTCGAGCTGCCCGCACGCCACGCCGACGGTCACGAGGTTCCGATCGCCGTGTCCTTCGGCGAGGCGACGGTGGGCGGGACCCACCAGTTCACCGGCGTCATTCGCGACATCTCCGACCGGAAAGCGCTCGAACACGAACGGGACGAGATACTCGATCGCGTGGCCGACGGCTACCTCGCCGTCGATTCGGACGGTCGATGCGACCACGCCAACGACCGCGCTGCGGAACTGCTGGGTCGCCCCGTGGAAGAGCTGGTCGGTGATCCGATCGACTCGATCCTGCCGACCGACGACGGCTCCCTCGCCACCGACCTCGATCGCGTCCGCAGCGGAGGGACGGCCGTCCGGACGACCGAGTACGTCCCGGGGTCGAACCAGTGGCTCGAGATCCGCATCTACCCCGATCGAACGGGCCTCTCGGTTACGCTGTCGGACGTAACCGACCTGCGGCGTGCCGAGCGGGATCTGGAGGCGAACGTCTCCGCCCTGGAGGGGCTGTACGAGGTCGCGACCGATACGGCATCCGATTTCGAGGCGAAAATCACCACGTTGCTCGACCTCGGGCGCGAGCACCTCGACCTGCCGTACGGGTTCGTGACCCGGATCGAGGACGGCACGCAGTCGATCGTGCACGCGAAGAGCGATCACGACCGCCTCCAGCCCGGCGAGAGCTGCCCGCTCTCCGAAGCCTACTGTCGCAAGACGGTCGCGAGTGACGGGATCGTCACCGTCGCCGACGCCGTCGCCGAGGGGTGGGAGGACGATCCCGCCTACCAGGCGTTCGAACTCGGCAGTTACGTCGGATCGACCATCGTCGTCGACGGCGAAACCTGGGGAACGCTCTGTTTCGCCGCGACGGAGCCCCGCGGTCGGGCGTTCACCGACGCCGAACGAACGCTCGTGAAACTGTTCGCCCAGTGGCTGCGCTACGAACTGACCCGTCGGCGGACGATGCGCGAACTCGAGCGCCAGAACGAGCGCCTCGAAGAGTTCGCGGGGGTCGTCAGTCACGACCTCCGAAACCCGCTCACCGTGGCCCGCGGCTATCTCGAGACCGCCCGCGCCGATGGCGACGGCGCGGCCGAACCGCTCGCCGAGTGCGAGACGGCCCTCGACCGAATGGAAGCCATGATCGACGACCTGCTCGCGCTCGCTCGACAGGGCGAATCCGTCGCCGACGCCGAAGCGGTCGATCTCGGCCACGTCGCCGCGGCGGCCTGGGAGATGGTCGAAACCGACGGCGCCACACTTGACCTGTCCGTCGATACAATCATCCGCGCCGACCGCGACCGCCTCCAGGAGTGCTTCGAGAACCTCTTTCGAAACGCGCTCGAACACGGCGTTCCCGACGACGGGTCCACGGCGGAGCTGACCGTCACCGTCGGCGAGACCGACGACGGGTTCTTCGTCGCGGATTCGGGACCGGGGATCCCGCCCGACGAGCGCGAGACCGTCTTCGACGTGGGCTACACCACCGCGAGCGACGGGACCGGCTTCGGACTGGGTATCGTCTCGCGGATCGTCGACGCCCACGACTGGTCGATCGAAGCGGGCGAAAGCGATCAGGGTGGGGCCCGGTTCGACATCTCGGGCGTACGGTTCGTCGAGGACTGATCGCAGACGGCGACAGAGACTTAGGGACTTCGGGCGAAGTCGCGACCGGCCGATGACGACGCACCCGGGCCGAACCGGTCTCGGCAACCGGTGATGAGGAGCCCTATGAGTGCCGAGGCCACCGATTTACATGTACGAACCTCTCTGTGCGAGAACTATTTACTAAAATTCCTCCGAGGCCCGTCAGTGGGTAAGATACATTTGACTAACAGATAATCAAAGTATAATGTATCTCTACACACCGGAAGAAATCGACCGAGCGCGGGCACATCATCAGGCGGTTATTCAAGGCGCAGACGATCGTGACGTCAAACGTATCGGAAACCTCGGTGAACTTGCGTTCGAGCAGTTCTGTCGCGAGTACCTTCCGGTGGAAATGTGGGAGTGGCAAAACGAAGAGGCTATTCGTCGGTGCAATCCTGAAAGCTTCTCCGGGCACGACTTCGAAGTCTTCGGCTACGAAATCGACGTGAAAACGTCGCGCGATGTCTCTGCGTTCCGTCCTGCTGCCCTTCTGGAAAACGACCCGGACGACGACATCATAGTGATGGTCTGGCATCGAGACAACGAGGATGCTCTTATCCTCCTCGGCTGGGAACGGACTGAAACGCTCAAGTCGAAAGTGAAGACGCAGGAAGCGTACTCTGGTGAGGAACCTGAGAAACTGGCCCACCTGGCGGCTCGTCCGATGAACGAGTTACACGATCTGGGACCGAATACCGCTCATCTGAACCAGAAACCCGAGAATCCGTTCACGCCCGGTGACCGGGTTGTGAAGAAAGGCGACGATGATGGGTCGGTCGCGGTCGTCGTTGAGGTGTTACCGCCCGAGAAAAACACCACCGCTTACGGGCAGGAGATGGACGGTGAAGCGGTCAATGTCGCGTTCCCGGATATGCTTGATGAGGGTCCTGGCAACTGGCGCGAAATCCACCCGGCGAAGTTAGCTTCCTATTGTGATGATCAGAATATCAAACTCTACACCTACAAGCACACAAACCTCGAGTACCCAGAGAACCCGTTCACACCAGGAGATTACGTCATCAAGCCAGATTACGATGATCCCGATCTGGCAGTCGTTCTTGAAGCCGCTCAAGATGGAGAGGACGAGCGTGAAATCTCCATTGCATTCCTCAAACACCTCGAAAAGGAATGGGGCGATCAGACGTATGTGGCACCCGCCGATCTCCAGTCGCAGTGCGAAGAAGAAGGTATCAAGTCATACTCATATAAATATAGTGAGATCCGTTTCGAGCACCAGTACTGAACTAATGTTCGTAGGTGAAACGAGACACAGTGGACCGCCCTCAGATGCCAGTTTTTGAAGATGAATTCCAGGTTTTTACGGGTGGATCAGAGGCCCATGAGTACGTAGGATATATTTATTGTCGACCGTCGATCGATTTCCCCTCCGGATTATGAGTCATCAATTCCCGCGCTGTCGCCGTTTAAATCCTATCTGCCATCGTTAATACGGGTTCTAGCGACCAAACACATAATCACACCTACTAAGAATCGGTACTCGTCGTGTTCTCCAGTAGATTTCTCTATTGAACCCGAGGTAGCAAAATACAAGTCCACCGGATGGAAATTCTAGAAAAACCACCCAAATCATGACGCAGATCCTCTCACTTCAGTACTGGAAACGGTTTTTCGGAGAGCTCCCTAACAAATTGCTCTGGTTTTCTGTGATCGTCCCGGTTCTGTTTGCACTGCTTGGTTTGCTTCTCCGGTTTGGTTTTTCTGAGGAGAATACCAGATCCGTCCTGAATGCGCTTGCCACTACTCAAGCGGGTGTTCTTGCAATTGTCTTCTCTGTAACTGTCTTAGGCATTCAGCTAATCGCTCAGCGATATTCTCCTAGAATGATTCACCTGTTCACTGACGCCTCGGTTTTCAGATATACATTTGTGGTGTTTGTCTTCTCTATTGGCGTCGATCTTCTCTTGCTGTACAATGTCCCAGAATCAGCGTCGTCATTTACAGTGGGAGTCTATTTTGCGGGAGGACTTGCGATAGTTGCCGTTGGATCGTTGTACGTGTTCATCACCGAGATTCTAGAAAGGAGTACCCCTGAAGGAATTCTCAAGGCCTTTGCTGCAGACTTACAGCCAAAAAAGTACTATGCACAGGTTGAAGCTATGATAGAGGATGGAGTCGGTACTGTCCATCCCCTCCATCCGCTGTACTCACTTATTATGTCTGCAATCTCATCTAGTGAGTGGACAACTGCAGAGCGGGGGCTCAATCGGTTTGAACACGTGGCAACGAGGACTATCTCCGAATTAAGTGGGACTGGTGATCTTCAACTTAGAGGGAGTACTCAAGAGTCAAAAGAACTTGTCAAGAAGCCTTTAGACGAGTTTCTTCCGGAAATCGCTATTCACGCGTTTGAACATGGAGAGAATGAACTGCTCAAAGAGGCGATTTCAGTAATTACTGAAATCGGTGTTACTGGAGTAGATAATTACCGGAGTTTCATTGCAGCTGATGCAGCTTGGGGGGTATCAAATGCAATCCGTGAGGCGCCTAACGACACTGAGGGGAATTCTTTTCGAAAAGAGGGTTTCAGTGCATTCGCTAAGCTGTTGAAAGCCACCAGTAAACAACCAGATCCAAGAAATTTGAATCGGGTCTTGTCAGCGGCGGACCATCAAAAAGATCTGATTTTCCGCCGCAACCTTGACAAATGGGCGATGGATGATTTCATGCTCAGATACTTCGATGGAACTCTCAAGGATATCCACTCAAATATATTAGACTACTACGGAAGTCACCTACCAGAATTGGATGTCGACTGGACTTGGCAGTTCACTCCTCATGATCGAGCAAATGAGGAGCTGGTAAGAGCCTTTTTAGAGTGGAGGAACAGCTATGTTAAAACATCAAATCAGATACTCAAATACCGAAAGGAGAACGGTGAGTATCCAATTGCTGTTGCAAACTATTCATCCAGTTGGAAGAGGGTTTGTCTTGATGCCGCGAAAACGCCTGCCGAGGAATACGCTGTTCTCCTTTGTCAGGCATTTATTGAGACAGCTTATGAGGACTATTTGATCAATCAAGACACAAAGTGGCTCTGGCCAGACAGGCTTGCTAGAGTTATGTGGAACAGTGATCCAATCGTCGTACAAAAGGCATTTGAGAGATTACAGAGTGAGGGACGGACTGGAGTAGTAACACGGGAAGGTCACGGCCTGCCAAGTCAAAAAGTGGATGAAGGTAAGGCTAAGTATCAAAAGGTGTGTGAGAGTTTTACAGGGGGGAGTCCGCTCGGGTTCAGTGAATGGGTAGCAAACTTTGAAGAGCAAACTAACGACAGGTACTATAGCCTCCTTGACTCTGATGACAAATAGAACGACGCTATACACAGCGTCCATGGTACATGTAAGTTGTTCCTGTTCGTCCACGTAGACCACTACAGAACCCGTAATGATGCCATTTTTATCAAATAATTAATCTGGCGTCCTAAGCACAATTCTATTGGTAACCGTCCATGTTCCCTTACCCCTATCTCTAATTGCTGAATCGCCTTCGCTATCAAGCCGAATCAAAGTCACACAGGCCTCGCCCCCGGATTCATGACCAAGTGCATCAAGATCGATATTTACCGTAATATCAGTTCGAGCAGCACCAACATCGTCAATCTCTTTCAATTGGAACGACTGCAAATTCCAGTCCTCAAACTCTCGACGGATCTCCCCTGCCTCCTCACAATCACCGCTTTTCGGCTTTATTAAGGACTGGGCCATAAACCCATAGTTGGCCTTCTTCCAGTACGTTAAAAACTCTACTAAGGCCTGCTCTGGTGATCCTTCCGGATAGTCCTCGGGCTCACCACTGGAAGGCACATCCTCTCCGACAACCACTTCACGCGGCTGCCATTCATCAATTCCCTGCTTAATTTCCTCAGTCCGCTGAATAGTTCCATAGGTCTCCTGAATCATCTCCCATAAGGTCTGATCCTCTCCATCAGGGGCTTCCAGTTCATTTCTTTCAGCCTTCAACGCCCATTCGCGTAACGCAAAGAGTGCAACCCACGCCTTCGCTGCAACAGCCTTGTTGTCATAACCAAGGTCCATCCCGTGCATGATACCATTCCGATACGGAACATCGATCTTCTCCGTCCGAGTCTTGAAGCGTGACTCCAAATGCAGTTCCTGCAACCGCTCCAAACCCTTACTGTGGCCCACCAGAGAATTCCAGGCCTCTAACTGGGCCTCTTTACTCGACCAGTTCCGGCCATACCCATAAGCCTCCATATAGACCTCCTGCACGAACCCATCCATCAAAGCCAGAACAACAGGCACACAAGCATGATAACGGCCCTCTCTATAATCATCTAAGGCCTTCTCCGCAAGATCCATTCGAGGCCGAAAAGCGTCAACAGCCCGCATCCGTCTCAAATTAAACTCAACCGTATCCGGATCATAATGCGAAATCAGCACCTCCTCACCAGCTTCTATACCTTCGGCTTCCGCCTTCTCAACAGCCTCCTTCGCCTCCTCCAAATTCATATCCGCATAAATGATCCAACCCCGATCAGCAAACAAATCATTAAATTGATCAGGAATCGATCCCAGACCCTCCGCCTTCCGCTTCAACTCCTCAATATCTGCATCGTCCAAAGCCTCCTCAATACTCGCTACATCAACACCCAGCAAGCCCAGAAACGGCTTCAAGACAGGATACAATTTCTCGAATCGTGAAAAATACTGAGCCTGCGTCAACAACTCTTGGATCTGAGGTATATCCTTGATCTTCTGGCCTGACATTCAACTGAAACGCTAGCGAGAATTCGTTATAAAATCTCGTAGATGGTCAAGAGAGTGTTTTACAAATCAACTTGCTCGCCGTAGTGTTGATGGACTTCGGAAATGCGAAAACACCATATAGATAGACTCTATATCAGATAATAATGATACTGGTAAGTAGCTCATTGGTGTCGATTCTTCTTAAATAATAACGTAGTACTGGTAAGTCATTCCTGTTCGAGTGCCGAGGCCGAACTAATACCGAGAATCCGACCTCCATCGGATGGTTATTTTATATGTATGGCCGTGTCTTCCACATAACTGAGAATGTCTGGGAATCGGTCAAAAGTAACAACCTATTTTCAGAACGCTGTACTTTCTTCATCTATAGAATTCCTCGGTATAGCCAGTCGGTTACGGAATCAGGTCATAGCGACGCTCACCCTACTATCGCTGCTCGTGGCAATCTTCCAAGCAGAAGTCTTCGTTGCCAACGCTTTGGAGTTCTCAACATCGCGGGCGCTATTGGAATCGCTCTCCAGAGAGGCGAAAATCTTTCTCGCGGCAACGATCGGACCGTTCATCCACCAAGGACCAAGACACCTGACCGACAACCTTGGCGTCCTGCTTGTCGCTGGTGCCTACTTGGAATACCAGTACGATCGTAGCCGTCTCTACATATTCTACCTCGGAGTCGGCTATGTCGCAGCCTGGGCACCGCTTGCCATGGGATCAGTAGGATCGGTTGGAGCAAGCGGAGTTACATTCGGCCTCACGTCGTGGCTACTTGTCCATTCAATCAGCCGTCTGCTAGAAATGGGATATGGCGGTGCAATTGACTTGAGAACCTTCCACTCTGCCGCCGTCTTCTTTGGCCTCGTCAAAACTCAAGAAGCGGTTGCTATCCTCAGTAGGATGGATGGTGCTGATGACGTTACACACTTCTTCGGTGCCTTTATCGGATTGTTCCTCGGAATCAAATTCGCACTTGACTACCACGATATCAAAACTAGTTGGTCGATGTCGGGATCTTAGCTAGTTACCTTCTATATTAGATGAACAATGTTCTCAACCGGATGTGGTTGTAGCGATGACGGGCATCACCCGTCCTACGGTTCGCCAGTTTGTCGGGAGGTCGCTGCCCACTGCCGAGAAAAGTCGGACAAATTCATCCCGGCTGCACAATGCTCACAACAGTATCGCACGGAGTCTGCGTATTTCTCCGAAAGCGTGTCTGGTGGCACTACCTCGATCGTGAACAGGGACGTCGGTGCCACGGTGCGATCACACCGATAACACTCGCGATTGCAAGACGTCTCTCCGACTCCACCGCCCGATCCCTCGGCGGGTTTCATCCGAGACCACCGCGGTACAGTTCCCCAGGCCAGTTGGTGAACCTCGACACCCAATCCCCGGCTTCCGAAGTCAGCGACGAATAGCGATTCGACTCTCCGTACCACAGGCGTGCGAGACCTTTTTGTCTCGGAAGTGTGTTGCGTAACATGGCGACTAAATCCCCCGCTAGGGATTTGGAAGCCACGTCTCGGGTGTGCCAGCACCCGGGGCATTTCTACCCCCAGGGGAGCGCGTGACTTCCGTGCTGATAGTTGACGTGATGGGTAATATAATTACTGATAGCGCTCGGAATCAACCGCGCCACGACTGCCGTCGGGCACCCGTCGCTACGAGTCTCCCGATGACAAAATGTGGTCGTCCCTGCGGCGAACCCCTTTCAGAACGGTGCAACTGCTGAGTGGTTCTTTTCACCCGCTGTCGCGTAGCTCGCATCGATGCTCGGGACCGACGTTCGACCGACGATGGCTCGCCGACTCCGTCGGCGGCTCGGGCCCGCGATCGACAGGGTCGCAAAGCGGATCGGCCAGCCGGAGTACCACGTCTGGCCGAAGGGCTACGTCGCGACGGTCTCGCTCCCGATCGCGGCGGTGGAGGAGCGACTCCGCGACGCCGGCTTCGCCTGGGACCCGGTGAGCCTGTACCACTACACGCCGGTCGGCAACGATTCGGACGGCAGCTGGACGTACCGATCGTCGTGGCTCGCCGATCGCCAGCTCCACGTCGTCCTCTTCGAGCGGCGGGGCGATCGGACCGACGTCTACGCCCACGCCGAGTACAGCTGGCTCCGTCACCCGCTCAAACACGCCGAACAGGAGGCGATCCGGCGATCGACCGGCGTCGCGGCGATGCGGCGGGTGCTCGAGACGTGGGACGTCGAGTACACGCGCAAGTCGATCGTCACGCGAACCGCGCGACAGGCCCTGACGCGGCTTCGGGACGAACTCCGGTAGTTCTACCCCCGTTTTGAGCTACTCTAATAGGACAAGTACTCGGTCAGTCCTGGCCGTGTTGACGCTCTAATACTGCGCCTAACCACGTTCTCTGTCAGCTATCGCAGTGATGGAGACCGGAATTACCCGTCCGGCGACTCCCCTCCGTCGAGCACCTGCCTTCCACCGCCGGGAGACGTCGGGCAGGTTCATCCCGGCCGCACACTGCCCACAGCAGTACCGCACCCGATTTTCGTATTTCTCCGAAAGCGCGGCAGGAGGTTCGACCTCGACCGCGAAGCACGACGACGGCCCCACGCCGCGTTCACACCGGTAACACTCACGGTGGTTTGGCGATTCACCAGCTTCGCCCCTCGATCGCATCGCGTGCCTCGATCACTTCCCGGGTTCGTCGCACGGTTCCTTCGCGCATTCGGGCGCAGCGGGTAGGGCAGTTCGATCAGGTGATCAGAAGGCGCTCGATTGCCCGTCGGGCGACCGACCTGCCGATAACTCTCCTCCATTTCCACTATAAATATTTAAGACGTAACGGTAAAAATAGTGGCCACACCAGATGAGACGACGGACGTTTCTCGAGACGGGCGGAGCGATTGCTGGACTGGGCGTACTGGGGACGGGGCTGGCTGAGGCGGGGACCGTCCCGAAACGGCGACCGGTGCGGTCGCTTGCCGACGCGGACCCGAACGACATCTTGGGGACGTGGGCCGAGGGGATCGAGACGCTGCGATCGCTGCCGGAGAGCGACCCTCGTAACTGGGACAATCAGGTGCGCATCCACGGGAATTTGAAGCGCTTTCGCAACTGCGAGCACGGCAACTGGCTGTTCCTCGCGTGGCACCGGGCGTACCTCCACTACCACGAGGAGATCATCCGCGAGGTGACCGGCACCGAGGCCTTCGCGCTCCCGTACTGGAACTGGCTCGACCACCAGGCCTTGCCGGCGCTGTTCCGACGCGAGCCGTTCACGAACGCCAGCCGGACGCCGAACAATGCGCTCGACGCGACGATCTCGGGTCGCGAGCGAGTCGCGCCCCGGCTCGAGGATCCCAACTTCCTCCGCGCGATCGGGGGCTGGGCCGGGACGGAAGACAGGCGGGAATCCGTCCGTGCGGGCGCCGGGGCGTTCGAGTCGCCCGCCCACGACTACGTCCACATCCGGGTCGGCGGCGACATGGCGACGGGCCTGTCCCCGAACGATCCGGCGTTCTGGGCCCACCACGGCATGGTGGACCGGCTGTGGTGGGAGTGGAACGCGCGCGGCCATCCGAATCCCGACGACGAGGCGTGGCTCGACTGGACCTTCGAGGAGCACCTGGTCGACAGGCACGGGACCGTCGTCGACGCGGTGTCGGTCCGGGACGTACTCGAGCTGCCCGATCGATCGTACACGTACCCGACGCGAATCGACGGGGCGCCGGCAGCGGTCGACCCGTCGACCCATCGCCGGACGGCCAGCGTGTCCCTCGAAACGCCGACGACGGTCGCGTTCGGGGAGGACGTGACGTTCGGCGCCGACACAACCCTCTCGGGTACGGTCGATCTGGCCACGGTCGAACCGTATCTCACCGGCGAGGCGCCGGGCCGCGTGGTGGTCGCGGCCCGGGACATCGCGATGCCGGAGACGGGGTGGTTTCACGGCCGGGTCTTCGTCGATCCGCCGTCGTCACACCCCGATCCGGGGTCCGACCGCTGCGCCGGCTGTTTTCACTTCTGGATCGCGCCGCCGGCACACCCGCCGCAGAACCAGTTCGTCGACGTCACAGACACGCTTCGGGCACGCCATCGTGACGGCGACCTCGAGGACTCCGTCGAGATCGCGATCGCCGGCGATCGCATGCGAGGCGATGGCGAAGACACCCCGTCGACGCCGATCGAGCGCATCACCCTCGAGGTGACCCGGTCGCGGATAGACGGTGCCGTCGTCGAGTACTGACGTGACGGTCCATCCGACGGCGCCGACGGCGTCTCGTCGCCGCTTCAACCGATGACCTTCGAGACGAGCGCCGCGACGCGACGCTCGATCGAGACCCGGTCGGTGGTCGCGCGCGGACCGGGTTTCTCGCGTCACCCGGGTCGCGAATGGCGTGAGTGACGGTTCCGATCGAATAGTCCGGCCAGCGACCGTGTCTCGTCCCCGTGTCCGGTCGATCCGTTCCTCAGTTCCACGCCGTGGCGAGCCACGGGGAGTCGTCCGGCCGAGCGGTGGCGAGACGGATCGGAACCGTCGGCTCACGCGGGCGCTCTCGACGTCGGCTTCGTCCCGGAGCCTGCGGAAGTTCGTCGTCCTCGATTCGGTCGCAGCTCTCAGCCGGAGGGCGAAAAAAGCTGTCACGATGGGTTCCCGCAGTCGAGCCGACCGGAAGCGTCGTTCCGGTGGGCCAGTCAGTTCCCCCGACCGTCCAGACTTCGTTCGACCGCCCGTTCGACGTGCAACGCCGTCGTATCGTACATCGGCGTCCCGGGCCGGTCGGCCTGCGAGACGAGCAGTTCGATCTCCGTACAGCCCAGGACGACACCCTCGGCGCCTCGATCGACCAGCCGATCGATGCTCTCCAGATAGCGCTCACGGGAGTCGGCCACCACCTCGCCGTGGGTCAGTTCGTCGAAGATGATCCGGTTGACTGCGACCCTGTCGTCCGCGTCGGGAACCAGCGTCTCGATGCCGCGGTCGGCGAATCGGTCGTGGTAGAAGTCCCCGTCCATCACGGCCGCGGTTCCCAGGACGCCGACCGTCTCGAGCCCGTCGGCCCGGATCGCCTCGGCGGCGACGTCGACGATGTGGACGAACGGGATCGAGAGGGCCTCGACCAGTCGGGGCGCGACGCGGTGCATCGTGTTCGTCGCCATGACGACGAAATCGGCGCCGGCGGCCTCGAGGTCGAGCGCCGCGTCGACGAGGAGGTCGCCGGCCCGGTCCCACCGGTCGGTCCGAATGCAGCGTTCGATCTCGGCGAAGTTGATGCTGCGGATGACGAGGTCGCCCGCGTTGTGGCCGCCGAGCTCGTCGGTGATCCCCTCGTCGATTCCCCGGTAGTACTCGCGCGTCGACTCGCTGCTCATGCCCCCGAGGATTCCAACCGTGGCCAGGTCGTCCGGAGGCGCTCGATCGTAACTCATCGTCGTCTCCGTTCCGTTTCACCTGCGCCACCATATATCTCAGAACGGATTTCGAGTCTCGACCACCCCGATCGCTGCCATCGACGCCGCGGGAGCGACCTGGTGGAAATTTTCTTCCAGTCGACGGGATCGTTCGATCGTGGCTTTCGAAGCCGTCGCGGCCGGCGATCCGGCGCGGTCCGATCCTGGACGCAAAACTTATACGCGATCTCACGCTTCACCACGTGAGTGCGTTTCATTAGCATGTGTTCCAAGGTGGCAGCAGATTGTCGGACCGATAGGCGGTACGAAGTCGTCTCGCAGGTCGTTCACGCGGGCGAGACGCTTTCTGTACCCGAACGGGCGACCGATCCGGTCGTCGAACCGACCGGTCGGCCGAACCTCGTCCGGATCACTTACCTGCAGCCGCTCGTCGATCTACCCGTGAGTTCGCCCGCCGAGGGCGAGACGCCGCCAGATCGATACATTCGCTGATCGGACGCGAGACGATCGTCGGGACGGGCCGCGACGGGGCGCGAGCCCCGGCCCGAACGAGACCCGTCGGATCGCGGTCCCTCGATCTCCGACCGACGATACTCACAGCTGGGCCGATCGACGGCGTCGCGGTCAGTGGATCCCGATCTCGCGCTGCTTGGATTCCTCTTTCTTCGGGAGCGTGATGCGACAGACGCCGTTCTCGCAAGAGGCGTCTGCCTCCTCCGCCTCGATGTCGGCGGGTAAGGGGATGGATCGTTCGATCCTGTCCGCGCGTTCGTGCATCACGGGCTGGGAATCGCCGTCGATGTCCGCCGATCGCTCGGCCGTGATGTAGAGGGTGTTGTTCGAGGTACGAACCTTCACGTCCTCGCCGGTGCAGCCCGGCAGATCCGCCAATATCGTGAGTTCTTCGGGGGAATCGAACATGTCGACGACCGCTCCCGTACTCGATTGGCTCCCTTCGAGCTGCGAGGCCGTCGTCCGTTCACCGAGTGCCGATTGTCCGGGCTGGTAGAGTGTCCCCTGCCCGGCTCCTCCTGCGTGGGGCGGAGTCGACCGTTGTTGCGGGGCGTACGATTGCGTCTGGCCCGGGATCGACTGGCTCGACGGCATCGATCCTTCGATACCCGACTGGTAGCCCTGCCATGGAGTCTGCTGGACGCCCGTGTGCGGGACCTGTTCCCCCTGAGTCGGCTCCCGCCGGATCCCCGTTCCGGTCGATTGCTGCGACGGAATCGGTTGTGTGGACTGCGCTCGGACGTCGGGTCGAGACAGCTGCGACGGCGACGATCCGCCGAACTGACGACGGGGGAATTCCATTTGCTGGGATGACTGTTGGCCTCCCGTCTGCGGGCGCTGTTGTATCGTCTGTGGGCTCTGCTGTCCCATCTGTGGTCCTTCTTGGGGCGATCGGTGACCCTGTGGAGCGATCTGGGGGGACCCGTACTGTGGGGCTGATTGCGACGCGGGTCGTGGACCGAGCTCGAACGACTGGGGTGGAATTGCCTGCGACGGCTGCTGCTGTGCCGACTGACCGCCCTGCCGTGGCGAATGCTGGACCGGCTGATTCCCGGTTGTGTGGCCGCCTGTTGGCTGTGGTGAGGACTGCTGCGGTGTTGGGACCTGCTGGGACTGTTGCGACGGTTGTCCCTGCGGGATTTGCTGGGGCGATTGGCCTTGCTGGAACTGCTGTGTTGGCTCTCCCTGTTGGAATTGCTGTGGTGGCTGGAACTGGTGTGGTGGCTGTCCCTGTTGGAACTGCTGTGGTGGCTGTCCCTGTTGGAACTGCGGTGCTGGCTGTCCACGTTGCGAGTACGGCTGCTGAGCTCCGGACGTGTCGTCGTCCCTCATGGTATCTTGCTCCCCCGCGGTAGGCCTACCTTACGCGCGATGGCGCTCGTCGCACCCGATCGGCGTCGTTGACGAGCCGCGCGCTTCCGGACGTAAGCCCACCTTGGGAGTTTCCCCTATTCCGCTGTCGGTGATAAAGCCCCATTCACCCCGCGAGTGACAGTCATTGATACAACTACCGTCGAACGACGAGAAAGCCACCACGTCCGGTACCACAGTCCGTCTGATCGGTCCCGAAGTGGATATCCGTACACGGGGGTTACGGGTCGAAATCCCCTATTTCGGCCCTCGGACACCCGTACTCGACGTCGGATTGTCCAGTGAGTGTGTCAGTCACGCGACCACCGATCGCGGCGCGCGGTCCGAAACGCGGCGGGCCGCTAGCTGCCGGTGGCGACGCCGTCGGAACTGACGTGCGGTGTTTCCACTGGTGCTCTCGGGCCCTCACTGATTCGTCGAGACGACTTCCACGACGTCGCGGTGGTTCAGCACCGTATCGGCGCCGACCTGTCGGTCGTCGCGGCAGTCGATGCCGTGGAGGAACCCGTCGCCGATGTCGGAGTGGAGGTGGTACGCGAAGTCCTCCGCGGTCGCGTCCTCGGGCAGGAGGAAGCAGTCGCGGAACGGGCCCTTCGTCCAGGTGCCCGACGCCGTACCCGGGAAGACGGCTTTCAGGTCGAGGACGTCGAAGATCGCGGTTTCGAGCGCCTGCTGGACGCCGGTGCCGCCGAAGGCGTCGACGAACTCGCGGATCCGTTCGAGCCCGGCCTCCTGGTCGGCGGGAAGGTCGTCCGCCACGATCGAAAAGTCGCCCTCGCCCGGCGTGTACTCGACGACGCCCTGCTCGTTCGCGTTCTTCAGCGCCTTCTCGGCGTGGGCGGAGACGGGGACGAATTCGAGGTGGTCGTATGCGGGATCGGTCGTGACCGCGTCCCAGTTTTCCTGTGCGGCGGGGGTGTCCATCTTGTTGGCCGCGATGGTCATCGGCTTCGTTCGCTTGCGGATCTCGCTGGCGAGGGCCGCCCGCTCCGCTTCGTCCCACTTGAGCGGTGCGACCGGCAGATCGACCGCGAGGATGGTCTGCTTGATCTCGGCCGGCGAGATGCCGAAGGCAGAGAGCTGCTCGCCGAGGACGTCCTCGGGATCGACGTCCTCGACGTGTCTGTCTCCGTATCGCTGGATCCCCTTCTCCAGGATGGCCAGGTACCACGCGTCGAGCTCGTCCTCGAGGAAGTCGATGTCCTCGCGCGGGTCGTGGCCCTCGGTCGCCTCGCCCTCGCTATCGGTCGTCCCCGAGAAGTCGACCACGTGGACTAGCACGTCGGTCTCGTTCAGGTCGGTGAGGAACTGGTTGCCGAGGCCGCGACCCTCGTGGGCGCCGGGAACGAGCCCGGCGACGTCGACCAGCTTGACCGGGACGAACCGGGTGCCGTCCTCGCAGACGCCGACCGAGGGCTGGCAGGTCTCGTCGAATTCCGGCGCGGCGCAGGGCGTTCGGACGTACGCCTCGCCGATGCTGGGGTCGATCGTCGTGAACGGGTAGGCCCCTTCGGGCACGTCGTTCATCGTCGCCGCGTTGAACAGCGTCGACTTGCCCACGGAGGGCTTGCCGACCAGACCGATCCGGTAACTCATTGGCGGGTCGAGGGAGCCGGGCCCTATACGGGTTTCGAGGCGCGAGCTGGCGTGTGAGGTGGTTTCAGGGGGCACGAGGTGGTGCTGGCCGGGCTATTCTGATTCACCCTCGGTTGCATCTCTTCCGTCAGTTGATTGCAGGCCGAATTCGCCCATCGTCTCCCGGACGAGCGTGGCCTCGGCTTTCTGGAGGTGTTCGGTGGCCGTACTCGGGGCGCAGCCCATGCGCTCGGCGACGGTCTCGTGCGTGGCCCGGCGGGGCTTGTCGTAGTACCCGATCTCCAGCGCGATGCGCAGCGCCTCCCGCTGCCGCTCGCTCAACCGCTCGATCACCGTGTCCGGGCGCGGAACCGTCCCGCGGATCTCCTTGACGTCGACGTCGGCGCCCGGCGGGAGGTGATCGATCACGACCTGTATCGCGTCGTCCTCGCCGACCAGGCCCGCGTGGACGGTTCCCTCGCGATAGATGACGGGCTTGCGGACGATCAGTCCCTGCGACCCCATCAGGTCGAAGATCCGTTCGCCGATGCGCGTCTTCGAGGGATCCAGACGAACCAGCAGGGAGCCGGTCGCCTCGCCGATCGCGGTCGCGTTGACCGCCTCGACCTCGGCCGTCTCCGCCAGCGACTCGCGAACGCCGCCGACGTCACCCTCGATCGCGTAGAAGAGGGTGACGTCGTCCCCGCCGACGTTCCACTCCTCGAGGCGCGCCTCCCGGACGGAGTCGGAGTCGGCGATTATTCGGAAGGCCTCGGGCGCGATTGACGGGTCGGGTTCGACCGTCATCCGGAGGTACCGCATCGTGGACGGTCGTGTCAAGGGCGTCCCCACCGTTTAAACCCCCTGTTCATGCGGCGCAGAACAGCTACGCGTCCTCTCCACCTCCCTCCGATTATGTCGCAGACGATATCGACGACAGATCTGACGAAGGAATTCGGCGCCGTCACGGCGCTGGACGGGATCGACCTGGACGTGTCGGGGTCGACCATCGTCGGCGTGGCCGGGCCGAACGGCTCCGGAAAGACGACGCTCATCGAGTGTCTGCTCGGGTTGATCCGGCCGACGGCCGGCGAGGGGACCATCAACGGGACGTCGTCGGGATCGTTCACGGCCGCCGAGCGCCGGCGGATCGGGTACATGCCCCAGGACCGAGCGATCTACGACGACCTGAGTGTTCGCGAGAACGTCTCCTTCTTCGCCTCGCTCTACGACGTCGAACGGCGGGAGACGGCGGTCGACGAGGCGCTCTCCGTCGTCGACCTCACCGACCGTGAGGGCGCGCGCATCGGCGAACTCTCCGGCGGGATGGTCCGACGGACGAGTCTCGCGTGCTCGCTCGTGCACGATCCCGACGTGCTCTTTCTCGACGAGCCGACGATCGGCCTGGACCCGAAACTGCGGGCGAGCATGTGGGAGGAGTTCCGCGACCGCCGCGACGACGGGGTGCTCGTGTTCGTTTCAACCCACTACCTCGGCGAAGCGTCTCGGTGTGACCGCGTCCTCTTCCTTCGGGACGGGCGGGTTCTCGCGATTGACTCGCCGGCCGGGTTCCGCGACCGGACCGGGGCGGAGGACATGGAAGCCGTTTTTCTCGATCTTCTCGACGGCACGGCAGCGACCGGGACCGATAGACGGACGGCGGCGGGCGGTGGTGCGGTCCCGAACGGAGACGGACGGGACTCGAAAGCAACATCGACGGCCGCCCGAAGCCCCCGTGACCGCGGGGGTGAGCGCCGATGAGCGTGGCCAGCCCGCTCGGACGCACCCGACGACCCTTGCGGGGATCGCTGCCGGTCGCGGGGCGCATCCTGCGGACGATGCGCGGCGACCGCCGGACGCTCGCGCTCGTGTTCGTCGCGCCCGCCCTGATCGTCTCCCTGCTCGGGGAGGTGTTCGCGCGACCGGAACCGGTCGCCCACGTCGTCCTCGCGGTGATCGTGTTCTTCCTCACCTACATCCTGACGGCCATCGGGTTCCTCCGGGAACGCACGTCGGGGACGCTCGACCGCGTGCTCGTCGCGCCGGTGTCGCGAACCGGTCTCGTCGTGGGGTACGTCCTCGGTTACGGCGTCTTGGCGGCGGTTCAGTCCGTCGTCCTCCTGCTCGCGGCGGTAGCGTTCCTGGACGTATCGTTCGCAAACGGCATCCTCCGGTTCGTCGGCGTCGAGTTACTGGGTGCGTTCGCCGCACTCGGTACCGGCATCGTCCTCTCGCTGTTCGCCGACAGCGAGTTCCAGGCCATCCAGTTCATCCCCGTCGTGATCACGCCCCAGGTCATCCTCGGCGGGACCTTCCGGCCGGTCTCGGAACTCCCGACCGCCCTCGAGTACGTCGCGCTGGCTATGCCGATCACCCACCTCGTCGGGGCCATGGAGTACGTCGTTCTCGGGGGCGACGCCGGCGAGTTCCGGGTTTCCTCGGCGATACTCATCGGATTCGCCGTCGCGGCGGTCGCGCTGGCGGCGCTCGTCGTTCGACCGGCGAGCTAACCCGATCGCCGCGCCGGCTGAAATCGTGATTTCCTAGAGGTGATCGAGATACGAGAGCGTCCGATGCCAGGCCCGTGCGGCCGCCAGCGAGTTCGCTTCGTACGTCCCGCCGTACTCGTGGGTCTCCCCGGGATCCGTTTCCCCGTCGAATCGATACGGCACCCGGATCGCGTGCCCCGCATCGGGATTTTCGAGGTGCTCGAACTGCCTGGGGTGATCGTGATCGGCGAGTCGGGCGGCCGCGCGATCGGCCATCTCCGCGCACGGCCAGATGGTATCTTGGCCGCCGGAGACCAACAGCACCGGCCCGTCGATCTCCTCGACCGGAATCGCGGCGCGGTTTCGTTCCGCTGCCGTCGAGCGCTCGATCGCCAGCGAGGCCGCGTTGGGTTCCGGAACGCCGAGGGGTTCGTCGATCCCATCCTCTTCCCGGACGTATTTGTCGATCGGCAGGTGGGGGAGGGCCTCGCCGTCGAGGGTCCACGTCGGCTGGTCCTCGCCGACGCCGTCCATCCACGACGGCGCGGGCCAGCGGTAGCAACTGGGGACGTAGGCGACAACGCAACCGACGGCGTCGAACTGCGCGCCGACGACGAGCGAGGCCTCGCCGCCCCGCGAGAAGCCGACGACGCCGACGCGATCGCCGGCGACGTCCGGTCGGTCCAGCAGCCAGTGGGCGGCGTCGCGGAACTCCTCCAGGGGAACGTCGACCAGGGCGTCGCGCGTCCCGGGCGCACCGAAGTACTCCACGCAGCAGACGGTATAGCCGTGCTCGGCGAGCATGGCCGCATAGGTCTGTTCGTACCCGCGAGCCCCGCCGGCGCCGTGCAGGACCAAAACGCCCGGGTGCGGTCCGTCGCCGAGCCCGGAACGGAGCTGCCCGCACGCGCCTTCCGTCCTGATCGTCTCGCCGGAGACGAACGTCTCGTCCATACGGATGTGTTCTGGAGGGACGTGTTCAACGCTCGGATCCGCGGAGCGTGTGATACTGACTAGCAGAATTCGAATCGGGACCCGGCCGCCCGAATTCGAGCGGGTCGTCGCTCGAAACCCGAAGCGGTTAGGATCCGTGAACCGATTCCTCTCGCATGTCCGGAATCGTGTTCTTCGGCACCGAATCGCTCGAAGCCGTCGTCGAGTTCTACGTCGATCGGGTCGGCGCCGAGCGCTGGCTGGAGCAACCCGATTGTACGATCCTGCAGTACGACAACATGCTGTTCGGGTTCTGCGACCGCGACGACGCCGAGACGGACGGGACCATCACGTTCGTCGTCGATTCGAGGGCCGACGTCGACGTGGCGTACGACGACCTCCGGGATCGCGCCGAAGCCGCGCCCGTGGAAAACGAACGCTACCGGATCTACCAGTTCTTCGCCCCGGATCCGGACGGACGGACCGTCGAGTTCCAGACGTTCTTGCACGAGACCGAGCCGGTCTGAGCGGACAGTCGACTCGCTATCGCAGCGTCCGATCGGATCGCCGCTCGGAGTCCGTCCAGCGGATTTAATGGATATCGGTTCCAAACCGCCGAGCATGGCATCCCGACACTGGCTGTACTTCGCCGGAGCCGTCCTCTGCGGTCTCGCGACGGTCGCCGTCGGCCTGCTCGGCGTCGTGGACGCACTTTCCGTCCTCTCGAGTGGCGTGTACGCGGGCGAGGAGTTCGTCCTCCTGGCGATGCTCGGCGAGGCCATCGAGTGGCTCGTCGCCCTGTCCGTCTTCGGCGTCCTCGCGGTCATCTTTCTCGCCGCGACCGTCGTCTCCGTCCTCCGAAACACGTTGCTCCACCGGGACGACCGGCTCGTCACGATCGTCGACAGACTCGAGCGCGAGTACCCGGCCCTCCGGCAGTTCGACGTCGCCTCGACGGTCGAACCCACGACCGAGGATCGGAAAGCCGAACTCAAAGAGCGATACGTCGACGACGAGATCAGCGAGGCGGAGTTCGAACGGGAGATGGAGCGACTCATGGACGACTCGTCGACGGACCACCGATCGCGGTCGCGCACCGAGCGAACCGCCGACCGGGACTGGTAACCGCCGACTGCGGTCGGTCGGGTTCCTCCGATGCGGACCTCCCGCGTCGTTCCCGTGAGTAGTGTACACTCGTCACACGGCTCCCATTCCCACGCCGTCGGCGAACTGGGACGTTATTTGTAGGTCGAGTGCGGACTGTCACTGAAGACGGACTATCGGCCCGGTGAAACTACGCATGAAGGAATACGACCTGGTCATCGTCGGCGGCGGAATCAGCGGGGCATCGTTGCTATACACGGTCGCGAACTTCACGGACGTCGACCGCGTCGCACTCGTCGAGAAGGAAGACGAGATCGCCGCGATCAACTCCCACCACACGAACAACTCCCAGACGCTTCACTTCGGCGATATCGAGACGAACTACACCCTCGAGAAGGCCGAATCGGTCAAGGAGGGCGCCGAGATGGTCGCGGGCTATCTCGAGGCGAACGACCCCGAGCGCGAGCTGCACTCCAAGCGCTCGAAGATGGTGCTCGCGGCGGGCGACGAGGAGGTCGCGTCGCTCGAACGCCGGTACCACGAGGAGGGGTTCGGCGACCTGTTCCCGAAACTCGAGGCCATCGGTCGCGAGGAGATCGCCGAGATCGAACCGAAGGTCGTCGAGGGGCGCGACCCCGACGAGGACTTGCTCGCGCTGCAGACGCCCGACGGTTACACCGTCGACTACGGTCGACTCGCGACGGCGTTCGTCGAGGACGTCCGCGACGATGACGGCGTCGACGTCCACACGGGCACGGCGGTGACGGAGATCTCGGACGAGGACGACGGGTTCGTCCTCGACACCGACGAGGGGCACTTCGAGGCCGACGCGACCGTGGTCGCCGCTGGTTCACACAGCCTCCAGATCGCCCAGCAGATGGGCTACGGCGAGCACCTCTCCCTGCTCCCGGTCGCGGGCAGCTTCTTCGTCGCCGACGAGGGTCTGCTCAACGGCAAGGTCTACACCCTGCAGATGAAGAAGCTGCCCTTCGCCGCGGTCCACGGCGACGCCGAGGTCCACGACGGCGACCTCACCCGCTTCGGGCCGACCGCCAAGGTCGTCCCCGCCCTCGAACGCGGGCGGCTCTCGACGGTCCCGGACTTCCTCGACGTCTTCGGGCTCAGCCCGAGCTCGGTCCTGAGTTACGGGAACATCCTCGCCGACCGCGTGCTCTTTCCCTACGTGGTCAAGAACCTGCTGTACGACCTCCCCGCCGTCGGTCCGCGAGCCTTCCTCCCGCACGTCCAGAAGGTCGTCCCGACGGTCGAACTCGACGACATCGAGCGCGCGGACGGATATGGCGGCGTCCGCCCGCAGATCGTCGACACCCGGACGAAGTCGCTCGATATGGGCGAGGCGACGATCACTGGCGACGGCATCATCTTCAACGTCACGCCCTCGCCCGGCGCCTCGACCTGCCTGAAGAACGCCCGACGCGACGCTCGCCGGGTCCTCGAGTTCCTCGACGGCGACTACGACTTCGACGTCGGGGCCTTCGAGGACGCGACGATCGGCAACTTCCCGCGCGCTGAATCGGCCGGCACATCCGCCCCACCGACCGACGCGTCCGCTCCCTCGGCCGCGGAGACGGGCGAGGACGCCGACCCGATCCCCGCCGACGACGACTGAGAGCGCGAGCCCGGCGCTCGAGCGGTCGGTCCGGCACGATCGGACCCCGGTCTGCCCCAACCCGACGTCTTTTCCGCGCGAGGGCCCTGCGTCCGCGTATGACTCCCGACGTCGATCAGCTCACCGTCTACTCCGATCACGTCTGTCCGTTCTGTTATCTCGGCCGGCGCTCGCTCGAGGCCTACGAGGCCTCGCGCGAGGCGCCCCTCGAACTCGTGTGGCACCCGTTCGATCTCCGTCGGGACAAGCGGGGCCCCGACGGCGAGATCGACCACACCGTCGAAGATGGAAAGGACGAGGCCTACTACGAGCAGGCCCGACGGAACGTCGAACGGTTGCGGGCGGAGTACGGCGTGGCGGAGATGCTGAATCTGGACGACGTCCCGGAGGTCGACTCGTTGCCCGCACAGGTCGCCTCGCGCTTCGTCGCGGAGTCCTCGCCCGGCGACTGGCGCGCGTTCGACGACGCGATTCTGTCGGCGCTGTGGGTCGACGGTCGCGACATCGGCGACGTCGACGTGCTGGCGGATATCGCGTCGTCCGTCGGACTCGACGAAGCGGCCGTTCGCGAGGCGGTCGCAGACGAGGACCGGCGGGCGGCGATCGAGGATCGATTCGACGCCGCCCGGCGGCAGGGGGTCACCGGCGTCCCGACGTTCGTTTACGAGGGCCGTGCCGCCCGGGGCGCCGTACCGCCGGCCCAGCTCGAACGTCTCGTCGAGGGTGAGTGAAGCCGTCCGAACCTTGCCGGCCACGATGTCCCGCCAGGACCCCTATCGTTCGACCCGGCTTCTCGGCGGACCGACTGTCCATACCGACGACTCCGAGGAACGCCGACGGAAAACATACAAGCGATCGCGACCAACTTCTTCGGTGAAATGTCAGACCGTAGCCTCCAACGGAGAGACATCCTCGCACTGGGTGGGACGGCCGTATCGACGGCGCTGGCCGGCTGCAGCCTGAGTACCCTCGGGAACACGAACGCGGCGCGCCCGGCGGCCGACCCGCCGGAGCCGAACGCGTCGGATCCGGAAACGGAGTACACCAGACTCTACCGCGACGCGCTCCCGTCGGTCGTGCTGATCGAGACCGGTTCCGGACGGGGGACGGGCTTCGTCTACGACGACTCGTACCTCGTGACGAACGCGCACGTCGTCGGCCAGGCGTCGACGGTCGACGTGCGGTTCTCGGAGGGCCGGTGGGCGGGCGGCGACGTCCTCGGTCGCGACCCGCACAGCGATCTCGCGGCGATCGCCGTCGACGACGCGCCGGCGAACGCGACGCCGCTCCCGCTGATCGACGGCGACGCGACGGTCGGCCAGGAGGTCGTCGCGATCGGCAACCCCTACAGCCTGGACGGGACGGTCACGACGGGGATCGTCAGCGGCATCGACCGCTCGATCCCCGCGCCCACCGGCTTCTCGATTCCGGACGCAATCCAGACCGACGCGCCCGTCAACCCGGGCAACAGCGGCGGGCCCCTGATGTCGCTCTCGGGCAACGTCGTCGCCGTGATCAACTCCGGCGGGGGCGACAACATCGCGTTCGGGATCTCCGGGGCGCTGACGCGACGGGTCGTCCCCTCGCTGATCGAGACGGGCGACTACGATCACTCGTACCTCGGGGTCTCGTTCGATACCGTCTCTCCCGCCGTCGCCGAGGCGAACGGACTCGAGGAGTCGACCGGATTACTCGTCGTCGAGACGGTCTCCGGCGGCCCGGCCGACGGGGCGCTCCGGCCGAGTTCGAACGTCCGCGTCGTCGACGGCGAGCGGGTACCGGTCGGCGGCGACGTGATCCGCGCGATCGACGGCACCGAGGTCGCGACGAGCGAGGATCTCGGCAGTTACCTCGCCCTCCGAACGCGACCGGGCGACGCCGTCTCGCTCTCGATCCTGCGCGAGGGACGCGAAGACACCGTCGAGGTCGACCTCGGGGTCCGACCGGCGCGGACGTGAGTTCGGCCCTCGGCGCCGCGACGAATCGGAAACCGCTTTGGCCCGTCGGCCGCTGTCGTCGAACAGATGTGGCACGTGCTCGTCCTCGCCGGCCTGTTCGAGATCGCCTGGGCGATCGGGCTGTCCTACTCGGACGGCTTTACGAACCCCCGCGCGTCGATCGCCACCGTGATCGCGCTGGCGATCAGCATGTTCCTGCTCGCTCGCGCCGTCCAGGAGCTCCCGGTCGGGACGGCCTACGCCGTGTGGACGGGGATCGGCGCGGTCGGGACGGCCACGCTCGGCGTCGTCCTCTTCGACGAACCCGCGACGCTCGCGCGGGCGGGGTTCATCGGCCTCATCGTGGTCGGGATCGTCGGCCTCCACGCCGTCTCCGGTGGCCACTGACCGGCGGGCGATTTTCGCCTCGTCACCGCCGAGCGCGACGGGGCCAGCCCCCGGATTCACCCGTTCGTCGAACGGATGCGCCCCCAGTCGAGTCGCGCGTAGTGGACGAGCGTCCCGGTCAGGCCGCGCTCGGCGATGCGGCGACCGGAACTCTCGACGAGCACGGCGGGGCAGTACCCCGTGCGCTCGGTGCGCGCGAGGCGGCGGCTGAACGCGGTGTCCTCGTTCGACACGGCCGGAAAACCGCCGTGCGCGTCGAACGTCTCCCTCCGAATGAGGAAGTTGAACCCCGGGAGAATCGGCCGCGAGAGGCGCGAGAAGACGTGATTGATCGTCGCTTCCATCAGCTTCGCCCGCCGCGGCCCGGTGATCCGACAGCGCGAACTCGCCGCCGCGAGGTCGTTGCGCTCGGCGTACCCGACGAGGGTGTCGAGGTAGTGCTGGCGGACGACCGTGTCGGCGTCGACGAACGCGAGCCACTCGCCGCGAGCGCGCTCGGCGCCGCGATTGCGGCCGGCCGCGATCGACGTCCCCGGCCCCTCGAGGACGGTCGCGCCGTACTCGCGCGCGATCGCCGCCGTCTCGTCCGCGGAGTCGCCGTCGACGACGATGACCTCGTACGACCGGTCGGTCTCGAGCCCGGCGACGCTCGAGAGCGTCGCCGGAAGGTAGGCCGCCTCGTTCCGCGCCGGGACGACGATGGAGACCTGCGGCTCACGGTGCTGCTGGCCGGATGTGCGGGGCTGTGCGCTGCGTTCCGACTCGCCCATCACGAGGTGGCTACGGTCCACCGCACGTAAAACCCGACGCGTGCTAGTTCTCTCGATCGGACGGTCCCGGTAGACCGCACCTCTGGTGCGACGCGTCGATCTCGGCGGGAGGCGCGATCACGCCGCCGAATCAGCGAACTCGCTCGTTTCCGTGGCGACGCCGAGCGTGGCGATCGCCTGGATGGCCGCTTCGACCGTCACGTCGACCTCGTGGACGTTGTCCTCGGGCACGTGCATGACGAACCCGTTCGTCGTCGGATTCGGCCCGAGGGGGATCATGATCGTCTGCATCCGATCAGCGCCGACGGCGCCGGCGATTTCGTCCGGCGTCTCGGCCGTCAGAAAGCCAAGCATGTAGGCGTTCTCGTGGGGAAAGGCCACGAGTTTGACGTCCTTGAACTGGTCGGCGTCGTCCTCGAGGAGGACCTCGCTCGCCCGGCGGATCGTCAGATAGACCGTGCTCACCCCGGGAATCGTCTCGACCGTCCGGTGGAGCGCGCTCGAGAACCGCTCGCCGGGCGTGTGGGACGCGACCGCGCCGACGAGCAAGAAGAACCCCACGAGCGACCCGAGCGTCAGCAGCTGGACCACCGCCCGCGGCGGTTCGTCGTTCCACAGCAGCTCGACGCCGTCGATGACGGGCGACAGGATCCCGAGGACGAAATCGAACACGACGAGCAACACGATCAGGGTGACGACGAGCGGAATCGTGATGGCGATCCCGTTGACGAACCACCGCCTGATCGTCTTCGTGACGTCGACCATGGTACCTGTATCCGTCGCCGGCTCGAAAGCCTTCGGGGAACCGCGCGGCCCGACCACGACTCCGACACGGCCACTCGCCGGCAACGAGCGGGAGCCGATCGCACGGCGTCCGACGGGTGAGATCGGCGCGACTGTCCGCCACACGGATCGATCTCACCGTTTATGGGGGTAGCCTCCCAGAGGCGGATGTGAGTCTCTTCGGCGAATTCCACGTCCCCTCCGCCGCGTTCGCGCTGCACAAGACGCTGACGGCTCTCCCGGAGATGGCGATCGAGATCGAGCGCGTCGTCGTCACCGACGAGGTGCTGACGCCGTATTTCTGGGTCTCCGGGGTGCGACCGTCGCAGTTCGAACGCGCGGCCGGCGAGGACCCGACGATCGAGGACGTCGACAAGCTCGACGAGTTCCAGGACTCCGCGCTGTACCGGGCGTCGTGGACGAATCGGGTCCAGTCGGTCCTGTACGTCTACACCGACCTCGACGCGGTCATCCTCGAGGCCGTCGGCACCGACGAACGCTGGGAGCTTCGCATCCGCTTCGACGAGCGCGACCAGCTCCAGGTCTTCCAGGAGTACTGTCAGGAGAATCGGATCGCCTTCTCCCTCCAACAACTGTCGGAACTCTCCCAGCCGAAGACCGGCGGACAGTACGGGCTCACCCCGAAACAGCAGGAAGCGCTGGTAACCGCCTGGGAACACGGCTACTTCGAGACGCCGCGGCAGTCCTCGCTCGCGGAGATCGCCGCTGAACTGGACATCACGCAACAATCGCTCGGCAAACGCATCCAGCGGGGTCACCAGTCGCTGATCGGCAACACGCTCGTCGTCTCCTCGGCGTACGCGGCTCCCGATTCTCCCGACCCCGATTTAACGCACTGATAGTACAGCCGGGGTCCTCAGGGGTGTCGGTGGTCACGTACGATACGCCACGATGGCCCACGCAATCGACGCGACCGTCGACGACCGATCGCTCGTGCTCAACCGCGTCCGCAGCGGCATCTGCCGGATCCTGGACGAGGAGGGCTCGATCCGCATCCCGGCGCTCGCCCGACGTCTCGCGGATCGACGCGCCGAGAACTTCGCCGCTGGCGGGGACGCCGCTGCTCGACGCGCCGGGGACGATCCGGATACTGGAGACGCCGCTCGCCGCCACGACCCGGACTCCGGAGATGTCGCCGCTCACCGCCCCGAGTTCCCCGCGGACGCGATCGATCGCCTCTCCATCGCTCTCCACCACGACCACCTCCCGAACCTCGCGGACCGGGGCGTCCTCGAGTACCGTCCGGACGCTGGCCGCGTCTCCATGCAGAACGATGTCGACGTCGTCGAGGCGTCGATCGGTGACGCCGTGCGGGTGACCGACGACGGCTGACCTGCTCACGGTCGTTCGCGATGCGATCGGCCGGTCGTCCTCGCAGCTACTTGACCGTCGGCGGCGTGGTTCGATCGTGAGCGCGTATGAGCGATGACTCGAGCGACGCGGGAGACGCGGAACTGGGCGCGGAGATCGACGCGGAGCTCACGCCGATGATCGGCGTCCTGGGCGACGCCTACCGCGGCGAACTGGACCGGGAGACGACCTGGCGGTCGCGCCTCGACCAGACGACGACCTGGACGGTGACGGTGATCGCGGCGATCCTCACGTGGGCCTTCTCGAGCCCGGATAATCCCCACTACGTGTTGCTCGTGGCGATGGTCGTCGCGGCCGTTTTCCTCCTCGTCGAGGCCAGGCGGTATCGGGATTACGACGTCTACCGCGCTCGGGTTCGCCTCTTCCAGCAGAACCTGCTCGCCGACGCGCTCGATCCGGAGAGCGGGGTGACCCACGACGACTGGCGCGTCGAACTCGGCGACGACTACCGGCGGCCCACGCGGAAGGTGTCGATCCACGAGGCGGTTTCAAATCGGCTCCGGCGGATCTACGCCCCGCTCCTGTTCGTCCTGCTCGTCGCCTGGCTCGTCCGGATCACGGCGTTCGCACCCGGCGAAGTGGGCCTCGACGCGGCCGCCGTCGGGACGATTCCGGGCATCGCGGTCGTCGCCGCTATTGTGGCGTTCTACGCGACGGTCATCGGCGTCCTCGCGTGGCCGCGGGAGCGCCAGGCCAAAGAGGAGTTTCGCGACGGCGAGCACGGCGAGTGGAAAGACGCGTGATCTGGCACCGGCGTCACCGGCCGACGCTACCTGACCGGCCACCGCCGTCTGCTGCAGGCAGCATCGGCTTCCCGGAACCGACCGTCGGCCCCCACATGGTTCCACAGCTCACCGAGGCGGACGTCGGCAAGCGCGTCGAACGCCACACGGGCGATCCGATCGGCGTGGTCACGGACGTCGCGGACGAGACCGTCTTCGTCGATCCGGACCCGGACGCGCTCGACTCGATCGCTGCGGCCGTCGGGTGGGCGCCGGGCGACGACGCGGCCGTCCCCGTTCGCCACGAGGTGATCGCCTCGGTCACGGACGAGGCGATCCGACTCGACGCGGACCTCGCCGTGCAAGGTGGGACGGTCGGGACCGCGAGCGGGACGTCGCCGGACGTCGGCGACGAGCGCGACCCGACGGAACCGCCGTCGAACGACCAAACGAGTCGGTCGTCGAACGACTCGGCGGGTCCATCGTCGAACGACGAACCGGACCCGTCGGCAGCGGTCGACGAACCGGCCGCCGATCTCGCCGTCGATCCGACCGAGGCGACGGGCGGCGATCCCGAAGCCGAAATTCGGCGGACGGAGGACGTCGGGTCGCGAACCGACGCCGCCGGTCCGACCGACGAATCCACGACCGCCGACGCCGATATCGAACCGGTCACGGAGCCGCGTCGAACGGACGCCGCGGTCACCTCCGAGGGGACGCCGCGGCAGGACGAACCCGAACTCGAACCCGATCCGGACAGCGTCGACGCCAGTTCGACCCGCGACGCCGCCGATTCATCCGGGCCGTCGCGCGCGACCGACGATCCGTCCCGTCGTCCCGCCGAACTCGCGGAGTTCCGCGACGCGGCCGACCGGCCCGACGAAACGGGCGAGATCGACGAACCCGCCGAGGAGCCGACGACGCTCGCCGACCCCGGCGAGTCGCACGACCGGCCGACAGCGGTCGACGATCTCGACGAGATGGACGCGGAACCGACCACCGACGACGTCGGCTCCGAGGCCGCCGACGCGTCGGCGACCGACGAATCGACCGGTGACGACGCGGACGAGTGACGTTCGTCTCGGCAATCCGCCGCCCTGTCGAACTTCCTCGACCTGTCACTCCTCGCCGAGTCGATCGGATAACTGGTCGAATCGATCCTGCGCCCTCTCGCGCCGATCGCGAGACTCCTCGGGCCGGTACGAGAGCGTTCGTCTCTCGCCGTCGTTCTCCTCGACGCCGTAGACGGCGCCGTCGTGTCGGCCGGCCTCCGGCAGCCGATCGACTGGGAGCGTGATCTCGTCGACGACCTCATTGTCGGCTTCGAGGAGCAGCACCGCCGTCTCGCCGTCGACGATCCGATCGACCACGGCCGTTCGTTCGTCGGTCATCGTGCAGTCTTACGCGCTCGCGGCGTGAAGAATCCCCGCCCGAACCGGACCACCCCCGACACCCATCCGTACCGCGCTGCTGTCGACGTCCGTTCGAACCGAGACGCCGTCACCGGCCAGCCCGTGGACGCTCGGTCGGTCGCCAGCCCCGCCGACGCGCATCGGAGCGGCCGACTCGTCGGCCGGTTTCTCCTCGAGCAACTCCCCGGCGTCCGTCGGGCCGTCGGTCGCCGGCTCCACCGCGATCGAGGTTCCGTCGGTGGCGACGACGACGTCGCCGTGGACGCCGGTCCAGTAGGTCTCGATCTCGCGATCGTCAAAGGCCTGGAGGACCTCGTCGTGCGGGTGGCCGTACTGACTGTCGTACGCGCTGGAGACGACGGCGATCGACGGGTCGACGGCGTCGAGGAACGGGGGCGTCGAACTCGTCGACGAGCCGTGGTGGCCCGCCTGGTAGACGTCGACGTCGAGCGCCTCACCGCGGTCGTCGACCATGCGAGACTCCGCGGCCTCGCCGGCGTCCCCGGTGGTCAGGTACGTGACGTCGCCGTAGGCGAGCCGCAGTGCGACGCTGTTGTAGTCGATGTCGTCCGACGATGCGTCCGCCGGCGGGTTCAGAAATTCGACGTTCGCGTCGCCGACGTCGATCGTATCGCCGTCCTGCACCTCGTAGAGGGTGACGTCGTGGGACTCGATCGCGTCGAGGTAGTTCTCGTAGGTCTCCGTGGTGTGAGCGACGCCGGAGTCGTAGACCGCGCCGACGCCGTCGCCCTCCGTCTCGAGGTACTCGATGAGGTCGGCGTGGCCGCCGATGTGGTCGGAGTGGGCGTGGGTGGAGACGAGGTGGTCGACGCGGTCGATCCCGCGGGCGTCGAGGAAGTCGATGACCGCTTCGCCCTCGTCGTGCCAGTCGCCCGAATCGACGACCATCGTCTCCCCGCCGGGTTCGACCACCACCGTCGCGTCCCCCTGGCCGACGTCGAGGTGGTGGATTTCGAGCACCTCGCCGTCGAGTTCGTCGACGACCGGCGCGGTCGATCCGTCCGCCGAATCCGTAGCGCCGCCGGTCGAGTCGTCGCCCCCGTCACCGGCGGGGTCGGCTTCGCCTTCCATCGACGGGCCGTTCTCGATCCCGTCCGAGAGACAGCCCCCGAGCAGGACGAACGAAACGACGGCGACCAGCAATAGCAGGCGGCGAACCATGGTTGGTGGTCCGCACCCGTCACGAACATAGTTTGTCGAGCATTTCTAAAGTATAGTCCCAGTAATTTACCCCTTCAAAATATTGATGGGCGATTATATTTATAGAAATTGAGATAGGTGCAACTACACTTTGGAATCTTTGGCCGGGTGACGGTGGGCGTTCGGTTGGTGGCGCCGGGGACTGGCCGGGGCCGTCTGCGACGGCCCACGGCGTCGAGTAAACGGGCGCGTCGCACGTGCAAGGCCAAGAACCTGACCCGCAGGCGTTCTTGTCCCAGATGATTCGCTCACATGGGTCCGCCATCGAACGCACAACGGGAAGACGAATCCAGCGCCGGCGAGCAACTTCAGGAATCGTCATCACGCCGGGGAGCGAGAGACGCCGCGGAGCGAGAAGCGTCCGACGGTGCGGAACCGGCCGAGTCGGCCGACGGGGAATCCGGGCACGACCAGGAGCCCCAGTCGGGAGACCGAGAGACGGACGATCAGCGGGGTGAATCGGCGGGGCAAGCGGGTGACCAGGAGTCGGCGAGCGACGGGGACGCCGACATGGGGTCGGTCGAAATCCAGGCGGCCCAGGAAGTGACCATCGAGGAGGCGTCGGAGGCCGGCCCCGACGAGGGATCGACCGTGCTGTCCGTCCTTCTCGAAGGACTGCACGTGAACCTGCTGGGCCTGGAAATCCACCTGCCGGAACTCGACCTGGACGTCTCCGCCGTTCCCGGCGAGGGGCGGCTCCTGGGGAACCTCCTCTCGCGGGTCGCGGGACTCCTGGACGGCGGCGGTGACGGACTTTCGTCGGGGCTGCTCGGCAAATTATCGCCGGGATCGATCCTCGGGAAACTCTCTCCCCGATCGCTCCTCGGTGGGCTGAAAAACAGGGTCCTCGGCATGCTCCCGTTCGTCGGCGGTTCGGGCGAGTCGAGCGAGGGCGAGGAGGCAACCGGCGACGAAGGAGCTGACGACGAATCCGATACCGGGGGATCGAGCGACGAGTCGTCCGGCGACGAGGAGACGGACGCCGGTACCGAGGGTGACCAGGGAGCGGCCGACTCCGACGACGCGGAGTCGAACGGCGAGACGCCCGGTTCCGGCATCCTCGGTTCGATCGGGTCCCGACTCCGATCCGCCGTCGGCAGCCTGTTGCCTTCGCTGCCGATCGAACGGGCCGTCACATGGCTCGTCGAGACGGGCCTGAAGCGCCTGATACGGGCGGCCGACCGGCGCGCTGGCGGCGCGGACGGGTCGTCGAGCGGGGACGAGCGAGCGGAGCAGGCGACGGCCACGGACGGCGGCCGATCCGTCGAGTCGAACCGCGCTGCGAACAACTGCGCCACCGCGGAGGAGTACGATGAGTGAATCCAGTCTCACCGACCGCGTCGACATCGGATCGATCGCCGACAGCATCGATATCGAGGAACTGCTCGAGGGCACCCAGTGGGAGGGCGCGATCGACGAGGACGAACCGCTCGGGGAGGCCCTCGGCGGGGCCATCGGCGCGATGGCCGGCCAGAAAATCGGCGCGGTGCTCGGCGCGACGATCGGGACCGTCGTCGTCGACGACCTCCTCTCGACGGACGACTCCGGCGAGGCCGGGAGCGAGACGGAAAGCGAGGATGAGACGGAAGGCGAGGACGAGGCGGAGAGCGAGGGCGACGAGGCGGCCGGCGAGAGCGAGTCGACGGAGGATGATTCGGACGCGCGTACCGGCGACGAATCCGGCGACGAGGAAGCCGCCGGCGACGCAGAGGGCGAGGAGGGATCGGCGGAGACCGACCGAGACGAGGCGTCCGGTGAGGACGCGCCGGACGACGAATCGGACGCGTCGAGCGAGGAGGAGGCGGCCAGTGTCGAGTCCTGAGGTCCGCGGTGCACGGGTGAGACGATGAGCGAGAACGATACGATGACGGAGGTCGTCGTCGAGGAGGCGACGGAACGGCTCGACGTCCGGGGCCTGGTCGACGGCGAGTCGCTCCAGGACCAGGTCGATTCCGCCCGCGTCGGACGGGCGGTCGGTGCCCGACTCGGTGAGGCGGCCGGGCGCCAACTCGGAGCCGCGGTCGGCCGACGCGTCCACGAGACGCTGGCGGACGTCGATCGGGAGACGAACCCGCGCGACCTCGGTCGCGGGCTAGCGGGGGCCGTCAGGGGCGGCGTCTCGGACGCGGTCTCGACGTCTCGCGAACGCGGCTCCGCGCTCGCGACCCTGGTCGACTCGGCCCGCGACGCCGGCCTCGGGTCGGCGCTCGCCGAACTCCTCGAGGGTGAACCCGGCGAGTCGGAGACAGAGGCATCGAAACCGGACGAGACGGAATCCGAGCCGGAGGGCCAGGAGCCGGACTCCCACGGGGAGACCGACGAGCTGGATTCCGGGGAGGCCGAGCAGGCGAAGACGGATACCGGAGCGTCCGAGGGTGAGGAGACCGACTCTGACGGCGAACCCGTCGAAGACGAGGTCGACGAGATCGACGCCGAGGACGTGGAGGTCGACGACCTCGAATCGTTTCAGACGGACACCCTGCGGGCCTACCTGGAGACGATCTCCTACCGCGACCTCCAGTCGATCGCGAAGGATCTCGACGTCAAAGCGAACCTGGCCCGCGACGAGATGACCGATCGGATTCTCGAGACCGCCGGCGATGGCGACGAATCATAACGACGGTGATCACCCCGTGAGCGACGCATCCCAAACCACGGACGACCTCGCCGCACGGATCCGAGACCTCCTCTCGGAGGCGGCGGCGACGCTCGAACCCGACGCGTCCGCCGACGGATATCTTGCCGACGATATCGACGACGATCGGCGAGAAGCGCTGGGAACTCTCGGGACCGAAGCGTGGACAATCCTGTCGGAGACCGATCCGGCGTCCCTGCTCGCGGCGCTCGGCCTCGGCGGTGCGGACGATTCCGGATCGGTGCCTGCAGCCATTCTGGCGGGCGATCCGGACGACGTGGCCGAACTCCGGGTCCTGCTGTCCCTCTCGCAACTCGCTCCGTCCGAAGTCGACGAGGACGCGGACGAACCGGACCCGGAATCCGTCGACTCCTTCGGGGCGGACGAACGCGACGCGGTGGCGACGATCGCCGACCTCCTCGACGCCGCCGCGGAGACCGACGACGAGGAGGCCGACGGAACGGAACGCGGTGCAGCGTCTGCAACGGCGGACGACCAGGGCGACGGCGGGGACGACCGGGACGAAATCGCGTCGGCCCTGCAGGAGGCACTCGACGCCGTTCGGACCGACGTGGACGACGTGCTCGACGCGGACGGACTGGACGTCGACGCCGCGATGGAGGTGGTGAGCGAGACCCTCGGCGACGGCGAGGCTGACGCGGAGAGTCAAGCAGACGGTGCGGACGGCGGACTCGCCGACGTTGCGGGCGACGTCGTCGACGAAGCCGGCGTCCGTCTCGACGCGGCGCTCGGCGCTGACGCGGACGGCGCCGACGGTGACGACGACCGAGCGGCGGACGAAGCGAAGTCCGGCCGCCCCGACGCCGGTGGGGACGACGATGACGGCGGTCCCTTCGGGCTCGGTGACGGGCAAGACGGCCTACTCGGCGGTCCGGACGATGGCGACCGCAAGTCGGTGAGCGGCTTCGCTCGCGGGACGCACTCGACGATACCGTCGAGGGATCGACCGGACATGACGGGCGTCCGGCGCTACTCGACGATGCCCGACCGGTGACGAGCGCCGGGCGTTCAGGTGTCAGAAGCGATTCGGCGGGACGGTTCAGGCGTCGGTGACGACCTCGAGCACGTGGCCGACGGCACCGCTCTGGAGCTCGACCTCCGGACCGTTCGGGTCCTCGCCGAGCACGGAGACGACCTCGCCGACGATCGGCTCGCGATCTTCCGACCGCGGATCCTGATCGCCCTGGACGAGCCTGACGGTCATGCCCTGTCGCAACTCTTCGGCGCGGGGTCGGTCGCTGGACATGGGCGGACGTGTGTGGGTCCGAGAAAAACGTCTCGTGCCTGCAGTCGCGTGCCGGCCGCCGGCGGATCGGGCGACGACCGACGCGCCGGTCGCTTCAGTCCTCGTCCTCGTAGTCCAGCGCCGCCGAGTTGATGCAGAATCGCTGTCCGGTCGGTTCGGGGCCGTCCTCGAAGACGTGGCCCAGGTGTCCGCCGCAGTTCGCGCACAGTACTTCGGTGCGTCGCATGCCGTTACTCGTGTCGAGACGCGTCTCGATGCGGTCGTCGGGGACGTCGTAGAAACTCGGCCAGCCGCAACCCGAGTCGTACTTGGTGTTGGCGTCGAAGAGGGTCGCGCCGCAGCCTGCACACGCGAACGTTCCGTCGCCGTCGTGGTCGACGTACTCGCCGCTGAAGGGCGCTTCAGTGCCGGCCTCGCGGAGGATCTCGTACTCCTCGTCGCTGAGGCGCTCGCGCCACTCGGCCTCGGTTTCCGGGAGGTCGCTCGATTGCTGACTCATATCTCGATCAACGCGCGGGAGACGCAAGTGTCTGTCTCTCCCACCGACGTGATCGGCCCTGCCGGGGCCGATCGGCACGCGGACAGCCGTTCAACTGATCGAAATACCGGTGACGAGGTTCGTACTCGTACACTCCGGGCACTGGCTCATGCGTCCGAGGCCGGGGACGTCGATCCGATTCCACTCGTCACTCCCGTCGGGAGCACTGAACCCGCAGTTCACGCAGCGCGATCGGGGCCGGTGCTGTGTCGTGCTAGCCATGATCTGGGGTACTGCGTGAATCGAGTAATGGTTTTCCCTGGTTCGCAGCGAGAGTCACGCCGGGCGACCGGTGTCACCGGCTGACTTCGGCTCCGCGAGGCTACCGGCTGCGGATCATCGGCGCCACGTACGGGCCCGCGGCTGGCTCCTCCGTCCGGTTCACTGGCCGCACATCGACGCGGGGGATTATACGGCAGTTCGTGGTAGCATGGGGGGTCGGGGAGTCAGTATTCGCATGGAGACCCACCAGGTCGCGACCGGGCGCGCGATCCAGCGCGCGACGGGGCGGACGTTCCACCTCGCGACGCGACTCCTGCCCGAGCGGGTTCGCCGCCCGACGTACGTCCTCTACGGGTTCTTCCGGATCGCGGACGAGGTCGTCGACGACCCGGGGGGCGCGTCGCCGTCGGCCCAGCGAGAGCGGCTCGACCGACTCCGTGCACAGGCGCTCGGGCGCGAGCCGACGGACGAGCCGGTCGTGTCCGCCTTCTGCGAACTGCGCCGGGAGTACGACGTTCCGGACCGCGAAGTCGAGGCCTTCGTCGACGCGATGCAGCGCGACACGCGGACCGATCGCTACGCCACCCGCGACGAACTCGACGCGTACATGCGGGGGTCCGCGGCCGCCGTCGGCGCCATGATGACGGCCATCATGGAGCCGGACGACCCGGACCTCGCGAGGCCGCACGCCCACCGCCTCGGTGAGGCGTTCCAGCTCACCAACTTTCTGCGCGACGTCGCCGAGGACGTCCGCGAACGCGACCGCATCTACCTCCCGGCGGAGACGCTCTCGGCCCACGGCGCGTCCGTCTCGGACGTCGAACGCCTGACGCCGACGCCCGGCGTTCGAGCGGCCGTCGCCGCGGAACTCGCGCGAACCGAGGAGCGCTACCGCGCCGGCGTTCGGGGCATCCGGTACCTCCCGCGGGATTGCCAGTTTCCCGTCCTTCTCGCCGCGGTGCTGTACGCCGAGCACCACCGTCACATTCGCGCGCGGGACTACGACGTCCTCTCGCGGCGACCGTCGCTCTCGCGGCGCGACAAGCTCCGCTGTCTGGTCCGCACCTGGTGGTACTGGACCCTGCAGCGCGATCCGGTCGCGGTCTTCGAGCGAGCCAGTGCGGTCCCGACGGCGTCCGTCGAGTCCGCGACCGGCTGGCGCCGGCTGCTACCCAGTCGGTGAACTCGCGGGGCGGTCGCCGGCGGCGCTCGGCCGTCGCTCGTCGCCGGATCGACCGTCCGCCGTCGTTCGCTCGTCGCCCGTCATCGGACCGTCCGTCCGTCGCCGACTCGGTCCTGATCACTCGCGCTCGAACACCAGCCGAGCGAGCCACCGCGGCCGGTCGAACCGGACCCGATACCGATCGGTCGAGCACAGCGCGAGACCGATGCCGACAGCGACGATCACCGGCAGAACGTTGCCGTAGAGCGCGTTGATCAGCCCCCAGAGCAGGACGAAACTCACCAGATCGTCGAGGACGAACGCGCAGGATTCGAGCCGGTCGCGAACGGCCCGGTGGTCGAAGCCCAACTCGACCAGCGCGACGGCCACGGTCCCCGAGAGCAGCCAGCCGACGTAGTTCGACGCGGGGACGCCGTGGTACCAGCCGCCGGCGTCGAACGACCAGAAGCCGATCGCGACGGCGGCCGGATCGAGCACGAGGTCGATCGAGACGACCGTCGCGAGCGCGATCGCCGGGCGAGCGATCGTCGCGTCGGTCCGCCCGTCGAGCAGCGAGATCGCGAGCGCGTAGGCGTTCAGGACGAGCGGGACGAAAAAGAGCGGGAGGGCGACCGGCACCGCGTCGAACAGCATCGGCCCGAGGCTGACGCCGTACTCGAAGGCGCCGTAGGGCCACCCGGTCACCACGCCCACGAGTTCGATCGCCCAGGTGAACCCACAGAGCGCGGCGAGCAGGGCCAGCGCGCGCCGGTCGACGGCCGGCGCGAGGCCGACGAGCAACGGCGAGCGCATGACGGCCGTCCCAAAGAGCAACAGCAGCGGCTGGAAGGCGAGTGCCGGCGGCAACAGTCCTTCCGCACTCGCGACCAGGGTGATCGCTCCGATGGCAGGGAAGAGACCCGCGATCGTCAGCCGGTTCTCGGCGACGAGCCGATCCAGTCGCGCCTGCAACTCCGTTCGCGTCGGATCGCGCTCGCCGCTATCAGACATGGATGGAGGTGCCGTCGATTCCGCCGCGAGCGATCGCGGTCACCGCTCCACGGCGGATCGTGGTCACCGTCACGCTGTCGATCGTGCTCACCGTCCCGGTGCGTGTTGTTGTCGTCGGCCCGCGTGCGCCGCTCATCCGTGTACCACCGTCCAGCACCCCCCGATCGTCAGGGCAGCTCCGACGGCGGTGTTGATCGCGGGGAACCACCAGTAGGCCCGCTCGACGGTCACCGACCGCGTCGCGACGACCGCGACGAGCACGGGATAGACGGCCAACAGGAGACCGAAGCGGGGATCGACGAGGCCGAAGGCGACGGCCGCAGCGATCCAGCACGCCGCGCAGTAGGCGTAGGCGCGTTGCTCGCCGAGGACCGTCGCGGTCGTTCGAAGGCCGGCGAGTCGGTCCGGCTCGATGTCAGGGATGGCCGAGAACGTGTGCATCCCCATCGCCCAGAGCCAGCCGGCGAGGACGGCGAGCGCCGGCGGCTGACCCCCGGCGACGGTGACGAACGCCGCTCCGCCGGGCAGCACGTAGAGTCCGTTCGAGAGCGAATCCAGCGGCGGCGACGTCTTCAACCGGAGCGGCGGCGCGCTGTAGGCGCCACCCAGGAGCAGGAAGCCGGCGAGCCACGGCCACGCGCCGGGCGGGACGACGGTCGCGACCGCCGCCACGAGGAGCGCGGACGACCCGACGGCGATCGGGACGATCCGCTGGCCCCGATACCGCACTTCTCGATCGTCCTTCTTCGGATTCCGGGCGTCGGCGTCCCGGTCGTAGACGTCGTTGATCCCGTAGAGGTAGACGTTCGCCGGGAGGAGGAAGGCGCCGAACAGGACGACCGTCGCCGGGGTGACGAGATCGTCGACCGCCGAGGCGCCGTAGGCGACGCCGACGAGGACCGGCCCCGCGAGGTAGAGCCAGAACCGCGGCCGCGAGAGGACGAGCAGGTACCGGGCTTGCTGGAACACCGTTCCATCACCAGCGGTTCGTGCTCGGCCGTCGACCGGCGACTCAGACACGCTGGTCACCGCCCGCCGTCGGGCTCGGCGCTCGATTCCGGACGCGGGGCTCGCGTCGACCGACGCTCGGCCCCGCTCGTCGACGGTCGGTCTCGACCGTAATCGGCCAGCACCTTCTCGGCGACGTGCTCGCCGCTGATGAGACACATCGGCACGCCGATCCCGGGCGAGGTGTACGACCCCGTGTAGTAGAGCCCGTCGACGGCGTCCGAGCGCTGGCTCGGCCGGAAGATCGCCGTCTGGCGCAGCGTGTGAGCCAGCCCGAGCGCGGTTCCGTCGTAGCTGTTGTACCGGTCGGCGAAGTCGCTGACGCAGAACGAGCGCTCGAAGACGATCCGATCGCGCAGGTCCGCGCCGGCGTTCTCGGCGATATCCGCGAGGATCGACTCGCGGAACGCGTCTCTCGCCGAATCGTCGTCCGCGAGTCCGGGTGCGATCGGGACGAGGACGAAACACGCGCTGTGGCCGGCCGGCGCGACGGTGTCGTCGGTCCGGGAGGGCGAGCAGACGTAGTAGGCGGGATCCGCTGGCCAGGCGGGGTCGTCGAAGATCCGCTCGAAGTGTGGGTCCCAGTCGGTCGGCAGGATCAGCGTGTGATGGGCCAGCTCGTCGAGGTCGCCCTCGACGCCGAGATACAGCAAGAACGCGGAGGGGGCGTAGGTCCGCGACTCCCAGTAGTCTTCGTCGTAGCTTCGCCGATCGGGTGCGAGCAACTCGGTCTCGGTGTGGGCGTAGTCGGCGTTCGAGACGACCAGGTCCGCTCCGATCGACCCCGACTCCGTCCGGACGCGAAACCCGCCCGACGCCCCCTCGGCCGCCGCGTCCCCTCCGGTGGCCGCCTCGCCCTCGATGGCGGTCACCGGCCGTCCGGTCTCGTAGGTGACGCCGAGTTCCCGTCCGAGCTCGACGAACGCGTCCATCACCCGGCCGAGCCCACCCTCGGGATACCAGACGCCGAGGTTGAAGTCGACGTGGCTCATCAGGTTGTACAGCGCGGGCGTGTTCTGCGGCGAGCCGCCGAGAAAGACCAGCGAGTACTGGACGAGCTGCTGGAGTTTCGGGTGGTCGAAGTACTCCTCGACGTGTCCCTGCATCGACCCGAGCAGGGTCAGCCCGCGGGCGTTACGCGCGACGTCGAGGTCGAGCCAGTCGCGCAGTCGCGGTCGATCCTCGTAGACGAAGTGTTCCATGCCGACCTCGTAGTTCCGTCGCGCCTGTTCGAGGTAGCGCTCGAACGCCTCGCCGGCGCCCGGCTCGTAGGATTCGAACTGCCCTTTCGTCCGCTCCAGGTCGCCGGTCACGTCGATCCGGTCCCCGTCCTTGTAGAACACGCGGTAGTGGGGATCGAGGTGGGTCAGGTCGTAGTAGTCGCCCGGCTCCCGGTCGAAGTGCCCGAAGAAGCGCTCGAAGACGTCGGGCATCAGGTACCACGACGGGCCCATGTCGAATCGAAACCCCTCGGCCTCGAGGACGCTCGCCCGTCCGCCGAGCTGGTCGTTCTGCTCCACGACGGTGACGTCTGCGCCGGCGTCCGCCAGGTGACACGCCGCCGAGAGGCCGCCGACGCCGCCGCCCACGACGACGATCGACGACCCGTCGAGCGTCTGCATATAGCGCCCTCCTTCGCGAGGCCGTATAAACCTCCGCTCGACGGCGAGTCGGCGTTTCGGTCAGCCACGCCCGGTCGAGCGTGTTCGGTTGCACCGACGCGTCGGCCGATCAGTCACAGGACCCGCTCCGAGTCCGGGTTCTCGAGCTCCCAGAGCAGTTCCGGCAGGAACGCCGGGAGTTCCTCGATCACGCGCCGCTCCGAGACGCCCAGGCCCTCGCAGTGCTCGTGTGCGGAGTCGCGGATATCGACGTGGAGGCCGTCGGGCTCCCGGCTGACCGCGAGCGGGAAGACCGAACACCGGGTCGGCTTCCAGTCGTGCTCGTCGTCGCGCTGGGGCCGACAGAGGCCGTCCTCGCCGAGGAAGGCGCAGGCCTGGCCGTCGTCGGCGACGTGGTCGTCGCGGTCCTTCTCCTCCCGGGTGACGAACGTCTCGCCCCGAAAGCTCGTCGTCGTCTCCGCCAGATTCGCCCGGTCGGCGAGTTCGATTAGATCGGCCCCGTAAAGGAGAACGCCGTGCTGACAACACCAGGTACACTCGGAGACGCACTCGAAGGTGAGGTCGGGGTCGAAGTCGACGGTCACCTCCTTGCCGGGGTAGACCTCCACGCGACGCCCGCGGTCGTCTGCGTCTCGGCCGGAGTCACCATCGTCCGCGTCCCGGTCGGAGTCGCCATCGTCGCTCATTCGCTGGCCGACGTCACCACTCGCCCGCCCGACGTCGGCGTTCTCGGCGTCGCTTCCAGTCGAATCTGTCGTCTCGTTCGATCCGGGGCCGAGTGCGCGGTCGGACACGTTCGTTCCCACTCGCCGCCGGTAGATGGGTCTTTTCACTCCGCAGGACGCCTCAATCGCTCTGGCCGCCTTGTTCGCGCCACGCCCCCGCCAGCAGCCCGTACCGGACGACGTCCACGCGCTCGCCCGCGACGAACGCCTCCTCGCGCAGTGTGCCCTCCCGTTCGAACCCGTTCTTCTCGAGGACGCGACCCGACGCCGGATTCGTCGCGTAGGTCTTCGCGAACAGCTTCGCCAGCCGTCGCTCGTCGAACGCGTACCGACAGACCAGCTCCACGGCGGCGGTGGCGTGGCCCTCGTTCCAGTGGTCGGGGTGGATGGAGTAGCCGATCTCGGCCGTCCCCCAGACGTCGTTCGTCGGCGTCACGCCGATCGTCCCGAGTCGCACGGCGTCCGCGTCATCGGCCCCGTCCGTCCCGGCGTCGGGGCGCTCGCAGACGAGGAAGTGCCAGCCGTCGCGTTCGCCCTGTGATTCGATCCACTCCCGCTCGTCGTGGGCCGTGATCGGATCCGTGCTGCCGATCGACGTCCTGACACGCGGCTCGTTCAACAGCGCTCGACAGAAGGCCTCGTCGTCGGTTTCGATCGGGTGCAGCGACACCCGATCGTCCGAGAGAAAGACCGAACCTGGCATGGCAGTCGATTCCGTTTCGCTCCTGATAGCCGTTTGGATAGCTGGCAGTCCGACCCGGAACGGATGGTCGTCGGTCCGCTATCGGACGGTGGCTCGCCGGTCGTCTCACTCCAGGACGAGGTACGTCCGCCCGCCGCGTCGTTCGAGCGAGACGAGGTGCGTGCCGACGTTCTCGTCCAGGAAGGTCTCGAGCGCGTCGGCCGACAGGTCGGTGACGTCGACCCGACGGCGTTCGGTGCGCGCGACCCTTTGCTCGAAGTCGTCGACGGCGGTCTCGTTCGACGGCGGCGACTGGTCGGCCGTGTCGGCGTCGATGACGATCGCGTTCGTGCTCATACCTCCACGTTCGAACGGACCGTACGTATAAGCGAGCCAGGCGGGGTGAAAGTGAAAGTGCGGGCATGCGACGGGTTCGCCGCCACGAATTTCGCTCAGCAGCATCACGGTCGGTCACATCGGTTCGCTCTCGCTCACCCGTCCTCAAGCGTCGATCGAGGAGTCGCTCTTCACGCGTCGTCAGGGTCGACGGCGAAGACGGTCGCTCGCGCGTCGGTCGAGACGCCGTGTCTGGCCTCCGCGACGGAGTCCGGCGGCGACTCCTCCGCGTACCGAGATCGTAGCGTCGCGCGGAGGGCGCCGCGAACGGCCGCGCGCGTCGCCGCCCCGACGGCCGTCGCGCTGCCGGAGAACGCGGTCTCCGGACCGTTCGGGTCGTGGCCGACGGTGATCGCGTCGGTCGTCGTTCCCGGAAAACCCGTCGCGTCGAGCAGCGTCGCGGCCTTGGCTTCGGCGGCGACGGCGACCAGGTTGGCCAGCGCGCCGTCGGCCAGCGCGCGATCGGTGACGACGATCAGGTTGACGGTGCCCGGCTCCGGGTCCGTGTGGTCGCCGGCATCGGGGAGGTCTCCACCCGACGGCGTCGCCGGTAACGCGGCCGGGTTGGAGAAGCCGGCCGTCGCGACGACCGTCACGGGGCCGCAGGACGCGCCGCGAGCGTGACGCATCGACACGCCGGTCAGGAGGGTCGGGCCGGGCGCCTCGAACCCAGCGTTCGCGAGACGGTCCTCGACGTACGCCGCCAGGTCGTCCGGGTCCCACCCATCCGGGACGGTTACGTTGTACGCGACGTCGGCGTCGACGCGACCGCCGTTCCAGCCGGTGTGGAGCCACTCGGTTCCCGAACGCGCCGCTCGAAGCACGCCGTCGGACCGCCTCGCCTCCGCGATTCGGGTCGAACCCTCGGCCGCCGACGCCGACGGCTCACGCATCGGCCAGGCCCTCCAGCACGCGATCGGTCGTCTCGCGGTCGCGGACGGCGATCCGGACGTGATCGTCCAGCCCGCGGAACGTCCGGGCGTCGCGCAGTGCGATGCCAGCCTCGCTCGCGTCCTCGAGGACGGTCGACGCGTCGCGATCGAGGGGCTCGACCAGGAGGAACGGCGCGTCCGACTGGAACACGGCGAACCCGGCCCTTTCGAGACCGTTCCGAAGTCGACGACGCTCCCGACGAACTCGATCTCGGGTCTCCGCGACGAACGCCTCGTCGCGCATACAGTGGGCGCCGACGCGCGCGGCCGGCGTTCCCAGACTCCACGTCGGACGCGCCCGTTCGAGCGCATCGCCGAGGTCCCCCGATGCGACTGCGAAGCCCGCTCGCAGGCCGGGCAGTCCGAACAACTTCGTGAGCGATCGGGCGACCACCACGTTCGCCCGGTCGCGTTCCGCCATCGATTCGACGCCGGTGAACCCGAGGAAGGCCTCGTCCACGAGGAGCGCGGTTCCCGCCGCCTCGCAGCGGCGGGCGAAGTCGGCGAGTTCGGCCGGCTCGATCGTCTCGCCGGTCGGGTTGTTCGGCGTGCAGGCCACCGCCAGCGCCGCGTCGCCCGGATCGGCCGCCGTCAGTTCGTCGTGCGGGACGAATCGGGGCGAAGCGCCCTGGAGGCGGACTTCGCGGGCGTACTCGCCGAAACTCGGCGCCGGGACCAGAACCTCGTCGCCCGGCTGGACCGACACCTCGAGGGCGAGTCGAATCGCCGCGAGGCCGCCCGCCGTCGGGATCACGTCGCCGGGATCGCAGCCGACGTAACTCGCCGCCGCGGCGCGAAAGTCCGCGTAGGAATCGTCCGGGTAGCGGCGGGCCTCCTCGAGCGCCTCGCGGTAGACGCCGTCCACACCATCCGGCGTTTCGGGATTGACGTTCGCGCTACAGTCGAGGACGCTCGGATCGGACGTCCCGCCGTGGGGAACGCGGTCGGTCTCGCGGACGCTCGCGGGGTCCACGGGTCAGGACACCTCCGAGGGCGATTCCGGCGGCGCGAGTTCTTCGCCCGCCGATTCGTCGACCCCGAGTCGATCGCAGAGGCCCACGAATCGCTCGCGGACGGCCGGGAGGTCGCGCTCGTTGACGAGCGACAGGGCGGCGCCCATCGCGACGCCCTCCTTGACCTCGCCCGCGCAGTACCGCGCCATCGCGACGTGCTCTCCCGCGTCGAAGCCGGGATCCGCGACCACGAGATCGCAGTCGAACCGGTTCGCCGCGTTCGAGAGCTCGTCCCCGCGGTCATCCGCGACGAAGGAGGTCGTCGCGATCGTCAGCGCGCCGTCGACGCCGGCGCGGCGCAACAGGGCGGCGATCGCGAGCTGTTGCGTGCCGCCCGCGAGCGTGACGTCGGTGCCGGACGCCAGGCCGCCGGCCGCGATGCCGGCGACGACCGCCTGGACGGGATCGCCCACCGCCTCGATCGCGGCCAGCGGCGCACCCTCGCAGTCGCCCGGCTCGAGTCCGCTCGCGGAGAGGCCCTTTCGGACGACGGCTCGCTTTCGTTCCAGCGGATTCGACGCGAGCGATGAGGAGACGCCGAACGGTTCGCCGAGCGCCCGCAGCGCGCCCAGGGCCGTGGTCGTCCCCCCGGGGATCGTCTCGCCGATCACGAGCTCGTCGTCCGGAATCGCGGCACCGTACCGACGTGCGCGATCGAAGATCTCCGCCGCGTCGGGAACGGCCCCCTCGCTCCTGAGATCCGCGCCGGGGTCGACGCCGAGGTCGACGGTCGGTGCGGCGGTGTCGACGGCGAGGCCCGCGTCGACGATCGTCACGGGGAAGTCGCGGACGTCGCGGACCGCGCGCGTCACGGCGGCCGGCGTCACGGCCCCCGACGGCGAGACCGGCGTCACCGGCGACGCGACCGGTTCGCCGTAGACCAGAATCTCGGCGTCGGCCGCGGGGGTGTACATTGCGAGCGACGGGGTCGCGCCGGCCGCGCTGATGCCGTCGACGCGGGCCGTCTCGGTCGTTCCCGCGGCGAGGATCAGGCGCACGGTCGTCCCTCCGGTGGCCGGCGTACGCCTGTCACGCGCCGTCGAGGTCGATTTGTTGGTAGATTCGGTGATCGCGATCGATCGGCGGTCGGGGAGCGTTGGAATGTCATTGGTTAGCAATGAAGTGCTGGGCAATTCGGGCATCGTCGACGCGGTTGACGTTGATCGCCAGACCGCGATCGGTGGCTACGTGCACCCGCGGCTCCGTCGCCGCGGCCGAGCCGTCCGATTCGATCCCGTCCGGAGCGTGAGCGGGATCGGCGCCGACGACGTTGAGCCCCGTCGGGACGAGGTCGTCGGCGCCGACCGGCGATTCGTCGACGCTGACGCCGAGGCGTCGCTTCAGCGAGCGCGGAACGCAGACCGTCATCGACGGCGCTGCCGGGCAATTCGGTGAGTCGGTCGCCAGGGGGGCGCCGCGTCCATCGTCGGTTGCCGTGTCGGTCTGTTCTCGATACTCGCGGCAGATCTCGTCGACAATTCCCGCCGAGAGCAGCGGGAGGTCGGCCGCGACGGACACCACCGGCGGCGCGATGCGGTCGTCGACGAGCGCGGTCGCGAGGTCGGCGACGTACCCCTCGCCGGACGTCCGAATCGTCCGACAGTCCGCCGCCCGCAGGTGGCGACGGGTCTCGGGAGCGTTCGGCGAGACGACCGCGTAGATTCGATCGAGGGAGCTCTCCGCGAGCGCTCGCCGGACCCGATCGACCATCGGTTCGCCGGCGATCGGGTACAGCGGCTTCTCGGTCTCGGCGTCGAGGCGACTCCCCTCGCCGCCGCACATCAGGAGAGCGTCCACGCGATCACCCCCGCGTGCACGCCCGCGACACGGCTCAGTTCGTTCGACGCGCCGAAGACGTCGCCGCTGACCCCGCCGAGGGATCGACGCGCCCAGCGCCAGGGAGCGGCCGCCCCGACGAGCGCGCCGGCGAGCGTGGCGAGCGCCACGAGCACCAGTCGCGACCGGCTATCGGCCCACGGCGGCGCGGCGGCGGTCGCGAGGACCGCGACGGAGAGGACGGCGACGATCGATAGTCCCAGCGGGGCGACGACCGACCGCGGCGAGGCGGGTTCGGTAAACCGGGAGCCGAACCCCTCGTGACTCGCCGTGGCGAGGGCCGCCATCGCCGCCATCCCGAGTTTCGCGCCGACCTCCGCGGCGACCGCGACGGTGAACGCGACGGCGACGGGCAGGCCGGCGAGGGCCAGCGCGCCGAGTCCGAGCCCCGCCACGACGAGCGCGACGGCCAGGAGGCCCCCGACGCCGGTCGTCGTGTCTTTCAGCACCGCTCGTCGACGTTCCCGATCGCCGTGGACGACGACCGCGTCGCCCAGGTCCGCCGCGCCGTCGAGGTGGTGGACGCCGGTCAGGAGGTAGACCCCGACGAGGTAGCCGAACGCGACGGTGGGCGCCGGCAGGATCTCGCTCGCGAGCAGCGGGAGGGCGGCGAGCAACCCGAGGCCGACCCCGACGACCGGGAACGCGGCCGGCGTTTTCGTCAACGCCCGCCAGTCGTCGTCGGAGGCGGTCCCCGTCGGCAGGCGCGTGAGGAAGGCGACGCCGCCGCGAAGCGCCCGCAGGAAGTCGACGATCACGGCGATCCCTCCGCGCCGAACGCTGCGATCGCGTCGGCTCCACCGATCGCGGGCGCCGCGATCACGTTGATCCCCCCGCGGCGACGGCCTCCAGCCCGACGTCGAGGCCGATCGAGACGACGAGCGTCGTCGCGATCACGATCGCCGCCGCGCGCCCGACGAGTGCGACGGCCCGCTCGCCCGCCGCGCGGGTCGGCGTCTCGCCCGACGGGTGCAGCGTGTAGACGCCGGGCTTCTCGAGGCGAACGTCGAGGACGGCCGCGCCGACCGCCATCGGCCAGCCGGCGTTGGGCGACGGCGTCGCGCGGGCCCACCGCCGGGCCCGGCCGAGCGAGGCGGGGTCGCCCGCGGCGAGCGCGATCGCGCCGGCACTCACTCGTGCGGGGAGCCACATCACGAGGTCGTCGAGCCGGGCGCTCGCCGTGCCGATCGGTTTCGACGGGTAGCCGAGCATCGAGTCGAGCGTGTTGACGGCCTTGATCCACGTCGCGACCGCCGCCGCGACCGGAAGCGAGTGCGGGGTGAGCAGGACGAACGGGACGAAGGCGGCGACGAAGCCGTCCGCGAGGTTCTCCGTGGCGCTCTCGATCGCGGCGCTGCGAAGGTCCCCGGGCGTCAGGTCGCTCGGGTCCCGCCCGACGAGGCCGCGGACCGACTCGCGGGCCGCGTCGGGCGCCGTCTCGCTCCGGTCGACGACGGTTTCCGTCAGGTCGAGCAACGCGCGCAGGCTCGTCGTCAGAAAGAGGGCGAACGCGGCGAGCGCGGCGGCGGCGACCGGGTGAAGCGAGGCCGCGAGGGCGACGAGTCCGCCGACGACACCCGCTGCGGCGACCGGCACGCAGAGCGCAACGGCGAGACCGACCCGTCGGTGTCCGGTCGGACCGAGCGGCCAGTCCCGATCGAGGTGGGCGACGAGCCGGCCGAGCCAGGCGACCGGGTGGACGCGCGTCGGCGGTTCGCCGATCAGCCGGTCGAGCCCGACGGCGACCCCGACGATAGCGAGTGTCGTCGCCGTCATCGTCTCCACCGAGCGGTGCGTCGAGCGAACGCGCTCACACGGCCACCTCCGCGAGTCGATCCGGAAGGTGTGAGAGCGGCGTCTCCGAGAGAAGGATGGGCGTGCCGCCGACGGCCTCGACACCGCCGTCCGTCGTCGGGTCGTCGCCGACGTGGACGAGCGCGGCCGGGTCGACGTCGAGCGCGTCTGCGGTGGCTCCGAAGATCTCCGGGGCGGGTTTCCGCCAGCCACAGCTCGCGCTGGTGACGATCGCGTCGAACGCCGACCGATCGAACTCGGCCCGGAGCAGCGTCTTCGCGACCAGCTCCGGCACGGCGCAGTTCGAACAGATCGCGACCGGTCCCCGCCGGCGCGCCGCCTCGATCGCCTCGACGGCGCCCGCTCGCGTCTCGACCTCGGGATCGAACGCCGCGATCACGGCCCGCCGCACCGCGTTGTCCGACCAGGAGACGCCACGGCTCGCCAGCGCGGCACCGACGTGGGCCGGGAGCGGAACCTCGGCGGTTTCGGGCGCGTCGACGTGGCGCTCGGCGTAGGCCGCCGCCCAGTCCGACGGGATCGAGACGTCCCGTGCTGCGAGTTCCTCCGAGACCGCGTCGGCCGGCGTCTCCGGCCGGTCGACGGTGACCAGGGTCCCGAAGCAGTCGAACGATACCGCCATATCGCTGTGACTATTCCAAACTGACTTGAATCGGTCGGTGGCACGCGGCGCGGTCGGACCGGCCAGATTCGCCCGGTACTGCGGGTTGTCGAGTCGGCATCGTACCCGTCGACGGGTCGAAGCGGCGCTTCGACCGCTACCGCACCGGAACGGTGTTCGACTCGAGATCCCGCGGGAAGTAGGTGAGCCACTCGATCCCGTCCTCGGTGACGGCGATCGTATCGGAGTGGCGGTAGCCGTACTCGTCCGTGTAGAGGCCGGGTTCGATCGTCCAGACGGTGCCGGGTTCCATCACGGCGTCCGCGGCGTCGTAGCTGGTGTACCCGGCCTCGCAGTGCTCGCCCCAGCCGCGGTCGATGTAGGGTGGTTCGTGCCCGTCGAGGCCGATGTTGTGGCCGACGTGGTGCTGGAGCAGGTCGTCGATCCCCTGCTCCTCGGCGTAGGCCTGCACCGCCTCGTCGACGTCGGCGATGGGCACCCCGGGGCCCAGCGCGTCGATCGCGACGTCCTGGGCCGCCACCATCAGCTCGAAGTAGTGGACCTGCTCGTCGGTCGGCTCGCCGAGGAACATGGTTCGCTCGAGTTCCGAGTGGTAGCCGTCGACGGTCGCGGACGCGCCGGTGACGAGCACGTCGCCCGCCTCCAGCCGGCGATTGGCGGTGTGGCCGTGCGGCAGGCGGGTCTGGGGACCGGTGATGTAGCCCGCGTGGACGGGCCCGGTCCCGCGCGTTCTGGGGACGTACTCGTCACCGAGCGCGTCGAGCATCGCCCGGGAACCGTCCGTCGACGCGCGCTGGCTCACGGTGACCGGGTGCGCTCCGACCTCGGTGTCGTCCGCGAGGTAGCGGTGGGCCAGGTTGGCCCAGCGCGCGGATTCGCGGATTAGGTCGATCTCGGCGTCGGACTTCTCCCATCTCATGCGCGCCACCCACGATTGCTCTGTGACGGAGACGAACTCGGACAGGGCCGGCCCCTGGTAGCCCATCGTCCCCGGGGCGCCGTCTGCGTCGGCCGCCACGGCCTCGACGTCGAGTTCGGCGAGCATCTCAGCCGCAGTCTCGATCGGCCGGCCGCCGGGATAGTCGCGGTAGTGATGCACCGCGTCGATTCGCGGATTCGTGTCGACCCGCTCGACTTCGAGTCGCGGGACCGCGACCGCGTTTTGGTCGGGCGTCACGGCCAGACAGACCGGCCGCTCCGTCTGGATGTGGTCGAACCCGGTCAGGTACTCGATGCTCGTCGCGCCGAACCAGACGCCGGCGTCGGCGTCGGCCGCCGCGATCCGATCGCGAACCAGATCGAGACGGCGCTCGTACTCGGACGCCGGGAGGCGGGTAGCCATAGATGACGCTGTTCGCCGGGGGTAAAAAACGTTCAGGTGGCGCCGCGATCGACCGGTCTCGTCGCGCCGGTCGATTACGACCACGTCACACGGCGCCGGTCCCGGCTATCGTCGACGGAGGCCAGTCTCGGTTTTCGGCGGCCGACGCCGGTCCCGTGCGTCGCCGGCGCTGCCGCCGTGTTCGTGGTCGCCGCGTCGCTATCGGTCGTCGATCGGCGTCCAGGTGCGATCGAATTCGCCGACGTAGGCCGACCGGGGCCGAACGATCCGGTTGTCGGCCAGTTGTTCGAGCGCGTGGGCGGTCCAGCCGCCGATTCGGGAGACGGCGAACGTCGCGCTGAACAGCGCCTGCGGGATGCCGACCCCGCGCAGGACGAGCGCGGTGTAGAACTCGACGTTGGTATCCAGATCCAGGTCCGGGCGGCGGTCCGACAGCAAGTCGCGGGCGACCCGCTCGGTCTCGACGGCCGATTCGTAGAAGGCCTCGTCGCCGCCGTCCGACGCCCGATAGAACGTCTCGGCGGCCTCGGAGAGGACGGCCGCCCGGGGATCGCGCACGTTGTACACCCGGTGGCCGAAGCCCATCAGTCGCTCGCCGGCGTCGAGCTTGGCCTCCAGGACGCGCCGGACGTCATCGGCGTCGTGGGTCTCTTCGAGCATGTCGAGGACGGGGCCCGGTGCACCGCCGTGGAGCGGTCCCTTCAGCGCGCCGACGGCGCCGGTCACCGCGGAGATAACGTCCGATTCGGTCGATGCGATCGCGCGCCCGGTGAACGCCGAGGCGTTGAAGCCGTGATCGACGACCGTGTCGAGGTAGGTCTCGAGTCCCCTGACCTCGCTCTGTGTGGGCTCGTCCCCGGTGAGCATGTAGAGGTAGTTGCCCGCGTGCGAGAGATCCGTTCTGGGCTCGATCGGGTCCGCTCCCGTCCGCGAGCGCCAGTACGTCGCCACGATGGTCGGCAACTGGGCGACCGCGAGCAGCGCGTCGCGCTCTGGATCCTCGCCCTCGTCGGTCCGGGCCAGCGACGCGCTCGCGAGACCCATGCGGGCCGCGTCCATCGCGGACTGGCCGTTCTCGCCGGCCGCCTGCACGACCGCCCGGGTAGCCGGCGCGAGTGCGCGGTTCGCGGCGAGATCACTCTCGAAATCCTCGAGTTCCTCGGCGGTCGGCAACCGATCCTCGTACAGCAGAAAGAGCGTCTCCTCGTACGTCGCGTTCCCCGCCAGCTCGGACAGCGGGAAGCCGGCGATCGTCAACTCGCCCGCGTCCCCGTCGATCGCGCTCAGGCGCGTCTCGTCCGCGACGACGCCGTCCAGCCCCTTCCGTACTGAATTCGCCATACCCCGTCGTAGTACGGTCCCGCTCTTGATTGCTCGGATTTGAACTGTATTCGCCAGGACGGAGTCGCCTGACTTACTGCAGCAGCCGTTGCCACGAGAATAAACCCAGGCCGGCCATCGAATGCAGACGTCACCTCGGCGGCGATCAGGCTTTTCGGGCGAACGCGAGGTTGCCGGAGATGTTTTCGATGTAAATCTCGACCACGTCGCCCTCCTCGGCGCCGGGGACGAAGATGGTGTACTTGCCCTTCTCGGCGACGCCGTCGCCCTTTCGGCCCGTGCCGGTGATCTCGACGGTGTAGGTCTGGCCCTCCTCGACCTCGTCGCGATCCTGCTGCTGGGTCTGACTCTGGGAGCGCTTCGTGACCGGCCGGAACGCGCCACAGGCGTCACACCGGAGCATCGGCGTCCGATCCTCGCGCACCAGTCGCGTGTCCGGCAGGCCGCACTCCGAGCAGAGGACGTACTCGTCGACGTAGGCGTCGATCGCCGCGTCGAGATCCGTCTGCGAGAAGTTCCCGTTGTAGCGCCCGCGGCCGTCCTCGAACTTCCCGCTGGTCCCGAGCTCGCGCTGGATGAACCGGTGTAAGTGCTCCGGCTCTCGCCCCAGCACGTCCGCGATCTCGCTCATGTTCGTAAACCGGGTGAACGCGCCGTCCTTCTGGGGCTGCGGGTCCGGGATGTCGAGGCGCTCGTCCTCGCCGCCGATGTCCGGCACGTTCTCCATCGCTCGGTCGAGACTCGATTCGTAATCCATACGCAACGGAAGTGTCGCCCGACGTAAAGCCGTTCTGCTCTGCGTCGCTGGGGGTGAAACTGGGGCCCAAAAGGGCGCGTCTTCGGTCGTAAACGGTCGCCGATTCGACACCGCCCGGCTCCTCGAATGGTGGCGCTCATACACGCCACTCACGTTCGTTCGTGACGGCGCTCACGGTTCGCTCCGCTCACCGTTCGCAACACCGAGACGCTCACTTCGTTCGCGTCTCGCATGCGCGGGACAGGATTCGAACTACTCCCGAGAACCTGCGCTTCGCGCAGAACCTCGGTATAATTCGAATCCTTCGCGACGCATCCACGCCACTCACGTTCGTTCGTGACGGCGCTCACGGTTCGCTCCGCTCACCGTTCGCAACACCGAGACGCTCACTTCGTTCGCGTCTCGCATGCGCGGGACAGGATTTCGAACTACTCCCGAGAACCTGCGCTTCGCGCAGAACCTCGGTATAATTCGAATCCTTCGCGACGCATCCACGCCACTCACGTTCGTTCGTGACGGCGCTCACGGTTCGCTCCGCTCACCGTTCGCAACACCGAGACGCTCACTTCGTTCGCGTCTCGCATGCGCGGGACAGGATTCGAACCTGCGGAGGTCTACACCACAGCGTCCTAAGCGCTGCACCGTTGGCCGCTTGGTTACCCGCGCGCAGTGGCAACTACCTCGGGTAGCGAGTAAGAACCTGTCGGTCAGAACCGGAGCACCCGATCGCGCCCCGATGCCCGGTTCGGCCCCGTGCCACCCGCGGGAGCGATGACGGTGTCCCTGAACCCGCGCCCTTCGCTTCGATTTCCGTCAGGTGGGGATGGATTTATGCGCCCTGACGCGCTTTCGTGACGTAGATGTACAACGCCCGGGAACGGCTCGCCAACGAGGAGTGGCTCGACGAGTTGGCGGCCGCGGCCGACGCGCTCGACCTGTCGAGCGACGCCCGGTCGACGGCGACCGACCTCTTTCTCTCCGACGTCCCCTCGGAACCGCGTTCGAAGCGCGCCGTCCTCGCCGCCAGTCTCTACGCGGGCTCGCTGATCGCCGGCGACGGCCGAACGCAAGGGGAGGTCGCCGACGCGCTCTCGGTCTCACGGCTCTCGATCCAGTCGCGGTGGAAGGACAGACTCGAAGCCGCGGGACTCGAACCGCCGAGCTGGTGACTCGGCCCGGTTCGACGCTCGGTGGCTCAGGCGGAGTGGTCGGTTTCGTCGGCAACGAGATTTCCGTGTTCGTCGATCTCGCCGTTGACGATCCGGGTGCTGGAGATGATATCGCCGTCTTCGGCCCGGGCGTGGGGGACGACGACGAGTTCGAGCGCGTCGTGGCCGCGCTCGCGCCTGATCTCGTTGATCCGCTTGCCGCCGTCGACGGTCTCCGGCGAGACGACGAGGGCGTCGAACTGCGGTTCGGTCGCGATCCCGGTGGGTTCCTCGAGCGTTCGAACTTCGAACGAGCGATCGCGGGCCTCGGCGATCGCGGCGAGTTCGTCGCGCAGATCCGCGGCGCGCTCGTCGAAGGGGCGGACGTATCGATCGACGTGGCGCGTCGCCGGCGCGAGTTCGTCGCTCGTGAGCCCGACCGTCACGTCGCCGAGTTCGAAGGCGCGTTCGAACAGCCGCCGGTGGCCGTCGTGGATGGGGTCGAACGTGCCACCGAGCGCGACCTGCATGTCTTGTGCCTCACGCCCGGGTCGGCATAAAAGAGTCGAATCAGGGACTTCGTTCCGGCGTCGGAGGCGGGCGCTCTTTCGGGACGGCCACTCCCGTCGCCGTCCACAACCTTTGTAGGTGTACACGCGACTGTGGCGGTATGGGACTGGACGAGGACGCACTCGACTATCACCGAACCGACCCCCCGGGGAAGATCGAGATCTCGACGACGAAGCCGACGAACACGCAGCGAGATCTCTCCCTGGCGTACTCGCCGGGCGTCGCGGCCCCCTGCATGGAGATCCACGAGGACGAAACCGACGCCTACACCTACACGGCCAAGGGCAACCTCGTCGGCGTCGTCTCGAACGGCTCGGCCGTGCTCGGCCTCGGTGACATCGGAGCCCAGGCGTCGAAACCCGTCATGGAGGGCAAGGGCGTTCTCTTCAAGCGCTTCGCCGACATCGACGTCTTCGACGTCGAGCTCGACACCGACGACCCGGACCGGTTCGTCGACGCCGTCTCCATGATGGAACCGACGTTCGGCGGGATCAACCTCGAGGACATCGCCGCGCCGGAGTGCTTTACGATCGAGGAGCGCCTGCGCGAGGAGATGGACGTTCCCGTCTTCCACGACGACCAGCACGGGACCGCCATCATCTCCGGCGCGGCGCTGCTCAACGCCGCGGACGTCGCGGGCAAGTCGCTCGACGAACTCGAGATCGTCTTCTCCGGCGCCGGCGCGAGCGCGATCGCGACCGCCCGGTTTTACGTCTCGCTCGGCTGCGAGCGCGAGAACATCACGATGTGCGATTCGACGGGAATCATCACCGACTCCCGCGCCGAGGAGCTCAACTCCTACAAGCAGGAGTTCGCCCGCGACGTCCCCGAGGGCGATCTCGCGGACGCGATGGCGGGTGCGGACGTCTTCGTCGGCCTCTCCGTCGGCGGTATCGTGAGCCAGGAGATGGTCCGCTCGATGGCGTCGAACCCGATCATCTTCGCGATGGCGAATCCCGACCCCGAGATCACCTATCCGGACGCGAAGGACGCCCGCGAGGACACCGTCATCATGGCGACGGGGCGGTCGGACTACCCGAACCAGGTCAACAACGTTCTCGGCTTCCCGTTCATCTTCCGCGGGGCGCTCGACGTCCGCGCGACGGACATCAACGAGGACATGAAGGTCGCGGCCGCTCGCGCGCTCGCGAAACTCGCCCGCGAGGACGTCCCCGACGCGGTCGTCAAGGCCTACGGCGACCAGCCGATCCAGTACGGGCCGGAGTACATCATCCCCAAACCCGTCGATCCGCGCGTCCTGTTCCGCGTCGCGCCCGCCGTCGCGGAGGCGGCGATCGACTCGGGCGCCTCTCGCGTTTCGCTCGACCTCGACGCCTACGAAGCGCAACTCGAGGCCCGCCTCGGCAAGTCCCGCGAGATGATGCGTGTCGTGCTAAACAAAGCCAAGAGCGACCCCAAGCGCATCGCGCTCGCGGAGGGCGACGACGAGAAGATGATCCGGGCGGCCTACCAGCTCGAAGAGCAGGGCATCGCCGAGCCGGTCCTGATCGGCGAGCGCGCGGAGATCACCGCCACCGCGGCGGATCTGGGCCTCGACTTCGAGCCGGAGATCGCCGACCCGGACACCGCAGATTACGACGCGTACGCGGACCGCCTCTACGAGCTTCGCAAACGCAAGGGACTGACCCGTTCGGAGGCCGCGGATCGCATCGAGCGCGACACCAACTACTTCGGCAGCGTGATGGTCGAACAGGGCGACGCGGACGCGCTCCTGACGGGCCTGACCCACCACTACCCGTCCGCGCTCCGACCGCCCCTGCAGGTCATCGGCACGGCCGAGGACGCCGACTACGTCGCCGGCGTCTATCTCCTGGCCTTCAAGAACCGGGTCATCTTCGTCGCCGACGCGACGGTCAACATGGAACCGGACGAAGAGGTCCTCGCCGAGGTGACCAAGCAGACGGCCGGGCTGGCCCGCCGGTTCAACGTCGAACCCCGCGCGGCCCTGCTATCGTACTCCAACTTCGGTAGCGTCGACAACGAGGGAACGCGCAAGCCCCGCCGCGCCGCGCGAGCCTTGCGGACCGACCCCGACGTCGACTTCCCGGTCGACGGCGAGATGCAGGCCGACACGGCCGTCGTCGAGGACATCCTCCAGGGCACCTACGAGTTCTCCGACCTCGCAGAACCCGCGAACGTGCTCGTCTTCCCCAATCTGGAAGCCGGCAACATCGGGTACAAGCTGCTCCAGCGCCTCGGCGGCGCGGACGCGATCGGCCCGATGCTCGTCGGCATGGACAAACCCGTCCACGTCCTCCAGCGCGGCGACGAAGTGAAGGACATCGTCAACCTGGCGGGCGTCGCGGTCGTGGACGCACAAGAGTAAGCACCGAACTTTTTGCGCGGCGGGTTCGCCGCAGGCGAACCGCGTGGCGGCGAAGCCGCCACGGCATTCAGTTGCGGGCCTTTTGCCCGCAACTCGCTTGCGCAAAAACTTCGATGAAAAAGGGCCGCCTCCGCGGGCGAAGCCCGCTCCGGCGGTGTGGTTCGAAAGAGCGCAAGCGCTCTTTCGTCATCTCGAAGTGCCGGACACTTCGACGAGTCATCGGAAGACCAACGGTCTTCCGAGATGCCGAGAGAGCGAGCTCTCTCGTAGCAAAACGCCTCGCATCGCTCGGCGTACGTAGAGCAGATAGTGAACGACCCGCGGATGGAGCAGGTATCGGTCAGGGTAGTGGGCTACCGAACCGGCGATAACGGATGTACGTCAGTCGGCTGCGACCAGCTGAACGAGGGCAATACAACCGATCCAATTGTCGCCGTTTTCGGGGTCAGGAACGCCGAGTTCCGCCGCATATAGCGCCGGCTCAAGTGTCGGTTCCTCCTGAATGGAGTCCACCACCTCCGTAAACGACCACGAATGTGTCTCGTCTGGCGATATAGTCAGGTGTCCGGTAACCGATAGTTCCTGCTGGAGCTCCTCCCATCCATTTCCCGAATTGTACCATACGCTCCAACTATATGGATTGAACGTGAGTTCAGTAGCGGACTGATTATAGATGGAAAGTAGGATCTCTTCGACCGGCGTTCCGTCATCGAGGGTGCTGTGCTCTGTATGCGGCTCGATATACACTGATACCTCGTCTGAGCCGACCGTGTGAGAACAGACGGCACTATCGCGTTCGGTTTCGTACGGGGGGCAGGGCTGATCACCAATATCGGGGTTTTTCGCATCTGCTCTCCAATCTGATTCACCGCTGGCTTCCTGGTTAGAATGCGTCTCGCCATCTCCTAGGCAACCAGCGATACCGACGATTGACCCGAATTCGATGTGTGCGATGAGGGTGCGCCGGTTCATGAGTAACACGAAACTATCCAGGGATAAAGCGGATCGGGAAGCTAAAACATCGCTTTGACCGGACCGACAGGGTCGTTGTGCGCGGTGACCGATTCCGCGTTCCCCGCGAGATCACGTGGAAAGGATGCTGCCCTACCCGCCCTCGAGCCGCTCCATTTCCGCGTCGGTCGACGCGGGGCCGCCGGTGGCGACGAACTCGCGCCAGTGGCGCACCCCCCAGATGCCGAGGCCGGTACAGATGATGCCGGCGGCGAGGAAGACGACGACGAGGCCGGTCTGGAAGACCTCGTAGGGCTCGTAGAGGGTGTAGGCGGCGCCTTCGATCGCCAGGCCGAAGATGATCGCGGCGACGAGGCCGATCCCGGCGGTGGCGACGAGGATCTGCGTGCCGTCGCGTTCGCGGTTATCGAGTTTGAGCAGCGCGAAGATGAACGCGATCGCGAACACGAGGACGTAGAACGGGAGTCGCGACGTCACGTTCGCGACGATGCGGCCCTCCCAGAGGACGGCGAGGCCGACGAAGGCGAACGTCAGCAGCACGGTCGAGCCGGCGACGGTGAGAAAGACGCGGCTGCTGAGCCGCTCGACGATGCGCTCTCGGTTCATGCGCTACCCACTGCACCGCTCCGACAAAAACGTTGAGGGGTTCGTGACGTTCGTGACAGCCGACCGATCGATCCTCGGACAGGAAGCATTTATGGACTGACTTCGTAGCGGGGAGCGAGCGATATGGCCGAATCGATCGAGCGCTTCGCCGTCTCCGAGAAGGGGTACTCGCTGCCGATCAACGACGTGTTGACCGGTCGCGGGTTCGTGACCGGCAAGTCCGGGAGCGGGAAGTCCAACACGGCGAGCGTCGTCGCCGAGGAGTTACTCGATCGCGGCCTCGGCCTGATGATCATCGACACGGACGGGGAGTACGCGGCGCTGAAAGAGCGCTACGAACTCCTGCAGGTCGGCGGTGACGACGCCTGCGACCGGGAGATCACGGCCGAGGACGCGCCGTTGATCGCGGATCTCGCCCTGGAGGAGAACGTCCCGATCATCCTCGACGTCTCGGGGTACATGGACGAGGAGGTCGCGGACGACGTGATCCACGCGGTCGTGCGCGAACTGTTCGTCGCGGAGAAGCAACACCAGAAGCCGTTCCTGCTGTTCGTCGAGGAGGCCCACGAGTTCATTCCCGAGCGCGGCGGTGGCGACGACATCCACAAGATGCTCGTCCGCGTGGCAAAGCGCGGCCGCAAGCGCGGACTCGGCATCGTCGCGATGTCCCAGCGGCCCGCCGCGGTCGCGAAGGACTACATCACGCAGTGTGACTGGCTGGTCTGGCATCGGCTCACCTGGGAGAACGACACGAAGGTGGCCGGCCGGATCCTCGGCGGCGACGCGGCCGAGAGCGTGCAGTCGCTTGACGACGGCGAGGCGCTCGTGATGACCGACTGGGACGAGAAGCTCTCGCGGGTGCAGTTCCGGCGGAAGAAGACCGTCGACAAGGGGTCCACGCCGACGTTACAGGAGGCCTACGGCCCGCCGTCGGATCGCGAGGACCACGTCACGCAACCCGTCGACGAGGCGGAGCAAACCGGGGACTCCGCGGAGTCGGGCGGATCGGCGACGGACGCCGACGGTGCGGAGGCGGCCGCCGGCGATTCGACCGGGTCGGAATCCGACGCGGACGGGACGAGCGGATCGGTGTCGGACGCCGAAGACTCGACCGTCTCGGAGCAGAACCGGCCGGCACCCCAGCCCGGATCGAACCAGTCCCGGGCGAGTAACTGGGATCTGGACGACGTCGACATCGAACCGCGACAACCGACCCTCGAGGGCGGTCGTCCGGCCGAGTCGAGCGGCAGTGCGACCCGATCGCTGCCGGCCTCGAACGACTCGACCGAATCAACGGCGCCCGCCGTCACGACCCCGGAGGCGGCCGGTGGTCAGCAGCGAACTGGCGGGGCGCCGCCGGTCGAGGGCCCTGACGAGTACGACCCGCTCTGGGAGATCGCCCAGTTGATCGTCTACACGTACGGTCGGATCCGGGATGCGCACTGTCGATTCCACGCGCGCTGGAAACGTCGCTACATCGCCGCGGCGGTGTGGGTACGCCGATCGACCGTCGGTTCGTATCGACACGGCGATCCCGGCCGGATCGCGTCGACGCTCGGCTCGGTCCTCTCCGTGTCGACGATTCTCCTGTGTTACGCGCTCGCCGTACTCACGCTCGGAGTCCTCCTGCCGACGTGGATTCCCTGACGGTTGTACGTAGTCGGGACGAAGGCTGGGCCTGTGACCGTGCCTCTATCCACCGAAGCACCAGATGGGTGGACCGGATTCGGTTGCCGGACGCGGTGCCCACATCCGTTTTGGATGGCCGACCGTCAGTCGCTCGCGTTGCGGTCGGCTCGCGAGGGTGGCAGGTAGCCGCGAGATGGCGGTTCGACGGGAGTTGGCCGCACGCACCGCGGTGATTCCCGACGCAGGTGTTCGTACTGGTCGGGCGTGTTCGCGAGCGGGTGCGCGGGATTCTCTCGACTGTCGATCCGGGCGGCACGGACGTCGCCGAACCCGGTGAGTCGGGCGCGGATTCCCCGCCAGTGATTCGCGCTCGCAGCGGGGACGTCGACGGGGTGCGGTGGCCGTCGGTCCGGGTGCCGACGCGCGAGGACGGCCGCGTTGAGGCTACTCGCGAGCGTGTCGTGGTCGACGAGAACACCCACGCTCGCCTCCGGCGGCGCTCGCGCGGCGAGGACGTCGAGCCCCAGGTGGAGCGCCCGAACCTCCGCGACGTTGTTATCCGGCGGCGTATCGGCGTGGGCGAGCCTGGCGACGACCGTGCCGTCGCGGGTTTCGATCACCGCACCCAGCCCGCCACCTGACGCTCGATAGGAGCCGTCTGTGGCCACGTAGAAGTCGCGGTGGTGGGTTCGAGGCGGATGTGCGATGTGCGGTGTCGGCGACTCGTCGAAGAGATCCCGAAGGGCGGGACGGCCGTGGAAGGCCATATCTACCGGTCGGTGTTCGATTGACTTAAGCGTACGGGCGTTTATCATTGCGGGCCGTACGCGGGCGTTTCCCAATCCGGACGCTGTTCACGATCGGATCGGAAACCGATCGGTAAACGGCCGACGGCACTACACGTCGAGGAGGATGGATGTGAGTGCAGCCGCGATCATCCACCCCGCGCCGGTCCAGGAGAGGACGAAAAACGCCCGACGCGCTCCGGCGTTCGTCCACCCCGAGTTATTGCCGAGGTGTTGCTGGAGCCCTTCGATCGTCTCGCCCAAGCCGACGGTCGACGACCAGGCGGTCACCCCGAATCCGCAGACGAGCGCCCCGAGGGCGAAGGCGGTATCGGTCGCACCTTTAGGTGAGAACACGACGAGCAGGCCGAGCGAGAGCGCGACGCCGATCGCTGCCCCGAGGCCGACCCAGCGCGAGGCTGCCAGCGCGAGCTGGCGTGACCAGCTCGGAAAGTCCGAGGCCCGATCATCGTTCGTGGCCGGTCCCGAATCACGCATGAGTGATGCTCACACGGCGTCGCGCATTCGTGGGTCGAGTGCGTCGCGCATGCCGTCGCCGAGGAGGTTGAACCCGAGCACGGTCAGGGCGAGGAAGAGGCCGGGGAAGAACGACCACCACCACGCGCCCATGAACAGCCCCTTCTCGACGCCTTCGGAGAGCATCATTCCCCAGGAGGGATCGCCCGGGGCCGCGCCGAACCCGAGGAACGAGAGCGCCGCGATGTCGATGATCGCGAGACCGTAATTCAGCGTGGCCTGGACGGTAATCGGCGCGAGGCAGTTGGGAAGGACGTGTCTGACCAGTAGGCGTGCATCGCTCGCGCCGAGGGCCTGGGTCGCATCGATGAACTCGTCTTCCAGTACCTTCAGCGCCGCGCCGCGGACGACACGTGCAAACCGCGGCGTGTAAACCAGCGTGAGTGCTGCGACCGCGCGCCAGAGTCCCCAGGAGTCCGGGAAGATGGTGATGAGCGCGAGCGCCAACAGGAGCGCGGGGAACGACAGGAGGATATCCATCGTTCGCATGATCACGTTGTCGGTGAGGTCGCCGTAGTACGCCGCGAGGACTCCGGCTCCAATGCCGAGTACCGTCGACGCGAGGACAGCTGACGTCCCATACAGGAGTGCGAACCAGGCTCCATAAAGGACCCGTGGGTAGATGTCCCGCGCCTGGCCATCCGTCCCGAACCAGTACTCAAAACCCGGCTCGCCCCGGTTCGGATTCTGACCGAACATCGTCCGGGTTATCGTTTCCAGGTCGTAGGTAAGCCGGGCGTAGACGGCGACGACGAACATCGAGAGAATAATCGCCAGTCCGAAGACGGCGAGACGGTTCGAGAACAGTTCCACGAGGAACTGATTGGCCCGAAGCCGGTCGACGATGCTCCGATTTGCGGCCGCGGATTCGGTGGTGGTGGTCGTGCTCATTGGTTGATTCTGGGATCGAGTATGGAGTAGGTGATGTCGACGACGAGGTTAACCAACGTGTACATCAGGGCGAAGACGAGCACCGTCGCCTGGACGACCGGATAGTCGCTCTGTTGGATAGCCGAGACGAGGAGTGTGCCGATGCCGTTGATTTCGAATACCGTCTCGGTGAGCACCGCCCCGCCAAGCAGCGAGCCGAACTGGATGCCGATGATGGTAATGACGGGGATGAACGCGTTTCGCAATCCGTGCTTCAGGATGGTTATCTTCGCGCCCTGGCCCTTCGCTCGGGCGGTTCGCATGTAATCCTGGCGAATAACTTCGAGCATCGACGATCGCATCATCCGAGAGATAAAGGCCATCGAATACACGCCGAGCACCGCGATCGGCATCGCGAGATGACGGGCGGCAGAGATGAACGCATCCCAATTCCCGACGAGCAACGAATCGACGAGAATGAATCCGGTTCGGGTTTTGACGAAGTACGTCGAGCCGATTCGCCCGCTCACCGGGAGGAGATCGAGGTAGACGGCGAACACCAGGATGAGCAGTGGACCACTCCAATAGATGGGAATGCTAATGCCGGCCAGTGCCCCGATACGGGAGACGTGATCGGTGATCGAGTCCTGCTTGACGGCGCTCAAGATCCCGAGTGGGAGGCCGAAGAGTAATCCGGCGATCAGACCCAGTACGGCGAGTTCGATCGTGATCGGGAGGCGTGCGGCGAGAACATCTGTGACTGCCGTCCCGCGATTGACCTTGTAGGACTGGCCGAACTCGAAGTTGACCGTCTCCCAGAGAAAGCTGAGATACTGCTTCCAGAGTGGCTCGTTCAACCCGAGTTCGACCCTGATCTGTTCGACGAACTCCTTACTGGCCCGGGTGCCCCCGATCGTGACCGCCGGATCCCCGGGCGAGATATGCAAAATCGCGAAAACGAACGTTGCGACGCCAAAGAGCACCGGCCCCAGCAACAGAAGCCGTTTCGCGATGAACCGCTTCGACACCATATGATTAAAGGAATCTTTGGAGGTGTTAAAATGTTCCTATGCGGAAGTCAGTCGATCCGTCGGAGCACCCCGACTGTCGAACGTTATTCGACCGACACGAGGTGGAGGTGCGGACCACTGATGGCCGAGACGGTATAGTTGCTCACTTTGTCGTGGACACCGCGGATCTCCTGGGCGTAGTCGATATAGACCCACGGCGCCTGCTCGTGGGCGATCTCTGCGGCCTGATAGTACAGCTCTTGACGCTCGTCCTGTGCGGCGGTCTGCTGGCCCTGTTCGACGAGATCCATGAACTCAGTGTTGGCCCACGCAGTGCGATTCGAGGTGTTGTATCCCTCTACGTCGAAGCTGTCGATGTAGTCCTGGCCTTCCGGCGGTTCGACCTGCGGGTGCAGCAAGGCGTAGTAGAAGTTGTCGGGGTCTGCGTTGTCGGTGTACCAACCCAGCGTCAAGGCGTCGTGGTTGCCGGCCCCCGTGTACTCGAGGAAGTCGGCGAAGGGACGATCGTCGATCGTGACGTCGATACCGACGTCGCTCAGGTTCGTCCGAATCGTCTCGGCGGTCGACGTCGGCGCCGGGTTGTATCCCCGCGAGTTCTGGAACGTCGTCAGGGTGAACGAGAAGCCGTCGCCGTAGCCTGCCTCCTCTAGCAGTGACTGTGCCTTGTCCGTGTCGTATTCGTACGGGCTGAGATCGTCGTTGTGCCCGAACGTGATCGCCGGCGGGCACGGTTGACTCGCTTGATCGGCGATACCGGAGTACACCTCGTTGACGATCGCTTCGGTATTGATCGCGTGGCTGATGGCCTGGCGGACCCGCACGTCGCGGAACTCCTCGACGCGGGACAGGTTGAACCCCATGTAGCCGATGTTGATTCCCTGTTGACTCACGACCGAGGCATTACCGGCGCCTTCGACGATCGAGATGGCGCTCGGATTGAGCGTATCGACGATCTCGGTCTCGCCCTCGGCGAGCGCCTGGGCGCGCGTGTTTGGTTCACCGTACTCGAGAAACAACAGTTCGTCGACGTGCGGACCCTCGCCCCAGTAGTTCTCGTTGGGGACGAGACGGATCCGCCCGTTCGCGTCGTCGAGCTGGTCGAGCTGGAATGGGCCGGTTCCGTTCGCGTCGGCATTGAAGTCGAAGCCACTCTCGATACCGTCCTTGGGGAGGACGGCGGTAGCGAACATCGCGAGGTTGCGCAAGAACGGTGCGTAGGTATTGTTCAGTGTAATATTCAGCGCGTAGTCCCCGTCCGCTTCGACGCTGTCGATCCAGTTTCCGAGCATTAACGAGCCGTAGGCCGACGCCTCTGGGAAGTTGTACTCGTAGTCCTCGTCGACGAATCGCCGGTACGTCGCGATGAAGTCCTCGGCGGTGAACTCGGTCCCGTCGGCGAACTGGGCATCCTGCCGCAACGTGAGCGTAACCGAGTCGCCGTCCATCTCCCAATCGGTCGCGAGACTCTCGACGAGCGCTGACCCACCGGGTTCGAAGCCGAGCAGGCCGTCGTAGATCTGGTTCGTGACTTTTGCAACCTCGCCGCTCGTCGAATTCTGCGGATCGAGCGTTGAGGAGTGGGCACCGCGTCCGTATCGCAACGTGCCGCCGCTACTTCCGCCGTCACCGCCGTCTTCACCGTCGCTACCATCATTGCCATCTTCGCCGTCATCACCGTCCTCGCCATCTTCGGGCTGGTTACTCATACAGCCGGCTGTGGTTCCCACCGAAGCTGCCACCACGGCCGCCGTGCCAGTTGTCTTCAGGAAGCTCCGCCTGGAGGCGTCGTCGTTGTCAGCACCTTCCATGCTAAGTGGCGTTAATTTCGACATAGATAAACGTACCGATGTGTGATATCCTTTCTCATTCTTTATCGAATGCATACGTAAGTAAATCCGTCACTACCCGTCGGCGGTATCGTGATCTGGCAGCCGTCAATGCGGATAGGATCGATTTCATTGGCCCAACCGCCGGCATAGCGCCGTAAGATGGTCGAGTTCCCGCCAGCGGTGTTGGGCTCGCGCGTTAGGACCCGTCTCCCATCAGGTGACAGGCGACGGGGTGTGCTCCCTCACCTTTGTCCGGGTGTTCGCGTTCGCAAACGCTCTCGAATGTGTCGCGCAGGACGGCCTCCGCGGCCTCCCAGTCGCGTTCTTCGAGGTGAGTGAACGACTTGGTAACGGCCGTCTTCGCACGGCCCGATAGCGGACTGGAGAAGAACTCTTCGCGAAGGCCAGCGTGCAAGGGATTACCGCCGTCCGCGACCGCACTCTCGGACGACGTCGCCACGGGATTGTCGGCCTCGAGGGCGTCGAGGTCGATGTCCCTGGACTCGACGCGCTGGCGATAGAACATCACCTCCCGGTAGCGCTCCTGTTCGATGTCGAGGTCCTCGGGCGGGATGACGACCGGACAGCGCGTCCGGAAGTGACAGCCCGACGGCGGATCGATCGGCGATGGCACGTCGCCCTTGAGGATCGTTCGGTCGCTCGTGTCTGCGAGCGGATCCGGTTCTGGAATCGCCGAGAGCAGCGCCTTCGTGTACGGGTGCTGGGGATCCGCGAATAACTCCTCGGTCGCGGCGACCTCGACGATTTCGCCTAGATACATTACGGCGACCCGATCAGAGATGTGGCGAACGACCGAGAGATCGTGGGCGATGAATAGGTAGGTGAGCCCAAACGAATCCTGAAGGTCCTCCATGAGGTTGATGATCTGGGCCTGTACGGAGACGTCGAGCGCCGAGACCGGCTCGTCGGCGACGATGAAGTCGGGGTCGACCGCTAATGCGCGCGCGATGCCGACCCGCTGGCGCTGCCCGCCGGAGAGTTCGTGCGGATACCGGTCGTACTGGCTGCGATCGAGCCCGACCTCTTCCAGGAGCTGGATCACGCGGTTCTTCCGGCGCCGTCGGGTCGACTCGCCGGCGGACACCGACACGTGAACGGCCGTGATGCGCCCTCCATCGCGTGTGACGTCCGTCGCGACGTCGAACTCGCCGTCGACATCGACGCGGACGCCGTCCGCATCGACCGAGACGGTTACCGGGACGATGCACTCCCCGTTCTCACTCCCTAGGAGTGCGTCGGCATTGTCTGCGACGTCGACGGTAACGGCGTCCGATGCGATCCCGGACACCGAGAGTTCCGCTCGGGTCGAAACGTCTGGATCGCTCTCCGGGAGCCCGTGGATCTTCAGCGGCTCCATGACCGTACTGCCGACGGTCATTCGTGGATCCAGGCTTGACATCGGATCCTGAAACACCATCTGCATGTCCTTTCGCGTCTCGCGGAGTTCGGTCTTCGAGAGGCCGCCGAGGTCGTCGCCGGCGAAGACCACGGTCCCGTCAGTCGGCGGATCGAGGTGCAATAACGCCCGTCCGGCCGTCGACTTCCCGCAGCCGGATTCGCCGACGAGCCCGAGGGTCTCTCCTTTACGAACCTCGAAGCTCACCCCGTCGACGGCCTTGACGCTCGGCCGCTCCCCGGGGAAGAACCGATCGAGGAGCCCGTCTTCCTGTTCGTAGTACTTGCGCATCCCGCTCACTTCGACGAGCGACCCGCCGATATCCCGAGAGCTGGTCGAGGCGACGCCCTCGGTACCGTACTCGTCCGTTTCGAAGTCCCCCAGAATGCACTTCGAGCGGTGGTCGACGGCTTCGGGGCCGTGCTGGAGAAACGGTATCTCGCCGTCGCGGCATTCGGGCTGGGCCCACGGACAGCGATCCGCGAAGTGACAGCCGTCGGGCATGTCAATGAGGTCGGGGACGTTGCCCTCGATTGGCGTCAGTCGGTCTTTCTCCTCCGTGGGAATCGACTCCAGCAGCGTGTAGGTGTAGGGGTGACTCGGATTGTGGAAGATCTCCTCGACGGGCCCCTCTTCGACGATCTCGCCCGCGTACATCACGGCGACGCGGTCGCAGGTTTCGGCGACGACCCCGAGGTCGTGGGTGATCATCAGGACCGACATGCCGAACTCTTCTTGCAGATCGTCGATCAGGTCGAGGATCTGGGCCTGGATGGTAACGTCGAGGGCGGTCGTCGGTTCGTCCGCGATGAGGAGACTCGGCCGGCACGCCAGCGCGATCGCGATGAGCACGCGCTGGCGCATGCCGCCGGAGAACTCGTGTGGATACTCCTCGAGGCGGGTCGTCGCCTCCGGAATGCCCACCTCGGTCAGGATCTCGACGACGTCTTCGGTGACCTCGTCGTCGAACTCGCGGCCACCGATCTTCGGCAGGATCTCCCGAATAGCGTTGCGCCAGTTGTCGGGCTTGCTTTCCCCGTATCGGTGGAGTCGCAGCGATTCCGCAACCTGCTCGCCCACCGTCAGGGCGGGGTTCAGTGACGTCATCGGATCCTGAAAGATCATCCCCATCGACCCGCCCCGAACGGAGCGCATCGCCTCCTCGGGCGCCGCAGTCAAGTCGACGAGGGCGTCTTCGAGGACGATCTTGTTCGCGTCCATCGACCCGTCATCGACCGCCCGGTCGTAGACTGTCGCTGCCTCGAACGCGATCTCGTCACCGCCGACCTCCAGGTACGTCGCCAGCGCCCGTTCCTCCAGAAAGACGAAGCCGTCCGTCGCGTCGTCGATGGCGGAATCGAGCGCCTCGGCCGCACGACCAGGTGCCCCATCCTCGATGGCCGCCGCGGCCGTCCGGAGTTGCGCCGCGAGGTCTGCCGGGTCCGCCCGCGTCTCGAGGTCGCCGGCCAACCCGCGCAGTTCCGTCGGGGCGGAATCGATTCCGACTCCGTCGTCGATATCGGCGGCGACGTCCCACAGTGCGTCGACGAAGCTCGCCGGGTAGTAGGCGACGGACCCGTCGAACGAGTTGGCCAGGTTGGCCGCGACTGCGGGTTCGCGAAGCGTCACCCGGCCCCCGACGACTTCCCCCGGGTCGTCGATCAGGTCCATCGCCGACAGCGCCGTTACGCTCTTGCCGGACCCGGATTCGCCGACGAGACCGACAGTTTCGCCGTCTTCGACCGTGAGATCGACGCCGTCGACGGCCCTCACCGCGCCTCGATTCGTATCGAAGTGCGTCCGCAATCCGGAAATGGATAGTAGATCCGTCACTGGCCGTTACTCGCCGGCCGGTGAAGAAATAATTTGTGGAGCGCCCGTTTCGCCGGACGAATCAGTGAGAAACGTTTATGCCCGGCCCTCTCCGCGAGTGACACATGGACGATCCGGCAGGTGACGTCCCCAGAAACATCGTGGGGACTGATGGCTGGCAGTCGGTCCTCGCGGACATGTCGGCGACCGCCGATTCGTACCGGGACCGTGGCTGGAGCGCTCTCGAACTCCATCCCGGCGACGCGGTCCTCGTGGACACGGACGACCGGACGGGACTGGACGTCTTGCTCCCCGGCGACGAGTACGAGGAACTCGAAGGATTAGTCGACGAGAACTCGTTCGGTGACGTCGAGGTCTTTGCGGCCGAGAGCGGGGGTGTCATCTACCTCCTGATCGTCGAACGGGACCCAGTTTCCGAGACCGCCGTCTTCGTCCCGGCGTACTACGAACGCTCCGATCCCCGGGGAACCCTCGAGACGATTCGGACGAATGGCCGACTTCGGGTGTTCTGTCGGCGGTTGAACAACGACTACGTGGTGTTCGAACACACCGATCTCGGCCCGTTCCTTCCCGACGCCGTCGCGGACGAGTAGCCGCGGGTCACCGCTCGGCTCGTAGTATCGAATCGAAACCAATACCTACCGAAGGGTCTCACTCCCGGCAGTGAGCCAGTATCGATCCGTTGGGCTGTTTCTCGTCCTGGCGTTCGCCTGGGGGTCCGCGTTCGTCGCGATCGACGTCGGCCTCGGGTACCTGCCGCCGATCCTGTTCGCGGCGATCCGGTACGACATCGCGGGACTCCTCATGCTCGGCTACGCGGCGGTCGTGGTCGAGGACGTGATCCCCCGCGATCGAGCGTCCTGGTCGGCCATCGCGGTCGGCGCACTCTTGATGATCGCCGCCTACCACGCCTTCCTCTTCGTCGGGCAGCGCAACACGACCGCCGCGGCCGCGGCCGTCCTCGTGAGCCTGTCGCCGGTCCTCACGACCGGTTTCGCCCGGGCGCTGGTTCCGCAGGACGCCCTGTCGCCGGTCGGCGTGGTCGGGGTCGGGGTCGGACTCGTCGGCGTGCTCGTTATCGCCCGGCCCGATCCGTCGAACCTGCTGGCGACGGGGACGGTCGCGAACCTGCTGGTCTTCGCCGCCGCGGCGGCGTTCGCACTCGGGAGCGTCCTCACCCGTCGGATCGACGCGGACCTCCGCATCGAGACGATGGAGGCGTGGTCGATGCTCGGCGGCGCGCTCGTCCTCCACGTGCTGAGCGCGGGCCTCGGCGAGCGCTTCGCCGTCGACGATTGGCTCGTCGGGGAAGCCGTGGGCGCGATCGCGTACCTCTCGATCTTCGCGAGCGCGATCGGCTTTCTGATCTACTTCGACTTGCTCGAACGACTCGGCGCCGTCGAGATCAACATGGTCTCCTACGTGGCCCCGATCGTCGCGGCGGTCGTCGGCTGGGCCTACCTCGGCCAGACGGTCGATACGCCCACGATGGTCGGATTCGGACTGATCTTCCTCGGATTCCTCCTCGTCAAACGCGACGCGATCCGTCGAGAACTGACGCGCCGTGACTAGGCGACGGTCGGCAGGAGACGATGGCGGCGGTCGCGGACGGAGGGTTGTCGCCGATACTCCGATGGGCCCGTGGGAGCGAAAGTGCGCTGAGCCCGGTCGTCGGGTTACTGGAAGCCGATGCGACTGCCGCGTCGACCGGTGACGGGATCGCGAGTGGTGCCGCCGCGGAACTCCTCTTCGATCTGTTCGTAGTACTCGAGGATGTCCTCGGTGATCGTCGGCCGGACGTTCTCGAGGGCCTGTCTGAAGTGGCGCATCTCGACGACGTCGGCCTCGTCGTCCTCGCGCAGCGCCTCGATCGCGGCCTCGCGTCCGATGGATTCGAGGTCGGAGCCGACGTAGCCGTCGGTGATCTCGGCGATCTCGCGGAGGCTGACGTCGGCGGCCAGCGGCGTGTCCTCGGTGTGGATCTCGAGGATGCGCTCGCGGCCCTCGGTGTCGGGTTCGCCGATCATGACCAGCCGGTCGAACCGGCCCGAGCGCAGTAGCGCGGGGTCGATCATGTCCGGGCGGTTGGTCGCGCCGATCACCATGACGTCGCCCATCTCTTCGAGCCCGTCGAGTTCGGTCAGCAGCTGGTTGACGACGCGCTCGGAGACGTTCGAGCCGACCTCGCCGCCCCGTCCGGGCGCCAGCGCGTCGAGTTCGTCGAAGAAGACGACGGTGGGCGAGACCTGCCGGGCCTTGCGGAAGGTCTGGCGGATCGCCTTCTCGGACTCGCCGACCCACTTCGAGAGCAGCTGCGGGCCGCGAACCGAGATGAAGTTGGCGTTGGTCTCGTTCGCGACCGCCTTCGCCATGAGCGTCTTCCCGGTACCCGGCGGACCGTAGAGCAGGACGCCCGCGGGCGGGTCGATGCCCAGCCGGTCGAACTTCTCGGGGCTGTTGAGCGGCCACTCGACGGCCTCCTTGACCTGGTCTTTGGCGTCGTGGAGGCCGCCGACGTTGTCCCAGGTGATCTTCGGCAACTCGACCAGGACCTCGCGCATCGCGGAGGGTTCGACCTCGTTCAGCGCGCCGCCGAAGTCGTCGCGCTTGACGATCATCCGGTCGATGAGCGTCGGCGGGATGTCCTCCTCGTCGAGGTCGATCTCCGGCAGGTACCGGCGCAGCGCCTTCATCGCAGCTTCTTTCGTCAGGCTCTCGATGTCGGCGCCGACGAAGCCGTGGGTCTCGTCGGCCAGGTTCGAGAGGTTGACGTCGTCGGAAAGCGGCATGCCCCGCGTGTGGATTTGGAGAATCTCTTCGCGACCGGCCTCGTCGGGGACGCCAATCTCGATCTCCCGGTCGAAGCGGCCCGGCCTGCGCAGCGCGGGGTCGACGCTGTCGACGCGGTTGGTCGCCGCGATGACGATCACCTGCCCGCGCGCCTCGAGGCCGTCCATCATCGTCAGCAGCTGCGCGACGACGCGCCGTTCGACCTCACCGGTGACGTCCTCGCGCTTGGGCGCGATGGAGTCGAGTTCGTCGATGAAGATGATCGCCGGCGACTCCTCGCTGGCGTCCTCGAAGATCTCGCGTAACTGCTGTTCGGACTCGCCGTAGTACTTCGAGATGATCTCCGGGCCGGCGATCGAGAAGAACGACGCCGACGTCTCGTTGGCGACGGCCTTCGCGAGCAGGGTCTTGCCGGTTCCCGGCGGGCCGTGCAGCAGGACGCCCTGGGGCGGCTCGATGCCCAGCTTCTTGAAGATCTGGGGGTGTTTCATCGGGAGTTCCACCATCTCCCGCACCCGCTGGATCTCGTTCTGGAGGCCGCCGATGTCCTCGTAGGTGATCCCGCCGCCGGTCTTCTCGAAGCCCGAGATCGGCTCCTCGCGGAGTTCGACGTCGGTGTCCTCCGTGATGAGAACGACCCCCTCGGGCTCGGTCTCGACCGCGATGAGCGGGATCGCCTGGCCGGGAGAGCGCATGAACGGGTGGTTCGTCGAGGACATGACGGGAACGATGTCGCGGCCGACGACCGGCCGCTTTAGGATCTGGCGCTTGACCATCCCCGCCGCGTCCGAGCCGAACTGCACGGAGGCTTCTTCCGGCGGCGCGAGCACGAGCGAGTCGGCCTTCGTCGCCTCGGCCTTCCGGATCGTCACTCGTTCGCCGATACCGACCTCCGCGTTCTGGCGCGTGAAGCCGTCGATGCGGACCGTCTCCGTGTTCCAGTCCTGCCGGTCGGCTCGCCAGACCTTCGCGGCGGTCGTGTCCGCGCCTTCGATCTCGATGATGTCTCCGGGACTCAGCTTCAGGTGCAGCAGCGTATCCGGATCCAATCGGGCGATCCCCCGCCCCGAATCGTTCGGGTACGCCTTCGCGACCTCCAGTTGCACTTCGTTCATAGATTGTGGTGGACGCTGTCTGTGTTCCGGCAGCCCGCCGGATAGCTCTTTTGCTCACTGTCCGCTCCGTTCGCGCTCACGACCCGTACTCGGTTACGAACGCCCTTAGCGTTATTGCCCTCACGTGCTTCGTGGGAAACGGTCGCGATCGAACGGCGGCACCCGTCCATCGATATCGGACGAACCGTTCGGTACCGGTTGGGATCGTTCTCCAGCACGCGCCCCGCTCGCGCGAAGTACTACTCGGGAAACTGGGAACGTCTTCTCGGTAAACCGGTGTAACCGATCGCTGGCTTCTGATCGTCGCACCCGACTCACTGCCCGGGCCGGTCTCCGTAAAAAGCGTTGTACCCGCGGCCGCGCGACCCGAGGCGATCACGGCGACTCCGGTCGTGCTCGCGGACCGCCGACTATTTATATGGGGTCGGTTATGTTGGACGCGTATATGGCATAGTGCTATATAAAATTCTGGCGCGTCAGTGATGCCCTGTTACCGTGTACGTCGCCGGTAGCGACGCTCAGGCGGTGGTACGGTACGAGTTTGCCGTCAGCGGTCGGTTCCACGGCCGCAGTGAGCGGGTGCGCTCCGTGATTCGCAGGTTCCCCGCCGAACCGATTTCCTGGAGGATCGGCGGCTATCGTATCACTTCCCCTGGAGCGGCTTCACTCGCCGTGGGTCATCAGTCGTCGGCGAGGAGACACTCGCGGACGTACCGCTCGAACTCGGCGCGAGCATCGGTGAGGACGTCGTCGTCGGTCGTCGCCCGCTGGGTGATCGTGCCGACGAAGACGATCTGGAAGAGCGCCGCCGTCTCGGTGGGTGACACCGTCCGAAAGACGCCCTGTTCGATCCCGGAGCGGATGGTGTGGGCGACGTGTTTGCGGACGAACTGGTCGCTGCGGGTGAAGTAGGCGCGGAAGTCCTCGTCGTGGGCCGCCTGGGACCGGAGTTCGAGAATCGCGCGCACGAAGTCGTCCGTTTCCGCGTCGCACCCGAACGCGAACGTCTGGTCGACGATGTCGTCGATGTACCCGTCGACGCCGCCAGCCTGATAGGTCGGCATCTGTTCTTCGACCTGCGCCAGCATGAATTCCAGAAAGTCGAGCAGGAGTTCGTCCTTGCTGTCGTAGTGATGATAGAGCAGCGATTTACTCTTCGAAAACTCGTCACCGATGCCCTGGATCGTCAGGTCGCTGTAGCCGTGCTCGCAGAGGGCGACGTACGTCGCGCGCATGATGGCCTCTCGAGTATCATCCGGGTCCTCGAGAAACGACGGTGGCCGGCTCATCGTGGATTCGACTCACCCGCCTGGCGCACGCCGACTGGCGCAATCCCTGCTCGCATCCTGTAACGCAGTACGGCCCCGATCCATAAAAATCGATTGAATAATCAGTCACCTTGCCGGTACCTTCGTCGCACGCCTCGCCCGCTGTTCGTGCGGCCGGCAGCAGACGATCGATCCGGACGAAATAGGTGGGACACGCCACTCTGCGGTGCCGTTCGGAACACGGTACTTCGGTATCGGCGTCCCTCGCGGTGTCACACCGGACGGACGAGTCGAACGGACTGGTTGACGTGGTCGGTCCACACCGGTGGCGCGCCGCGCCACGCGTCGCGGTAGGAAGCCCCGCGCCGGTGGTCCGATCGACCGAAGTGAGAAACTTCTTACGTGCTGATTGACTATTCAATCACAAGATGACTGACGAGAGTCGCGTGCGAACCGGAGCGGTGGCCGATGGGGGGTCGGTCGCGATATGAGCTGGGTGGACCGACTTTCGGGGCGGATCGTCGATCACAGCCGGGCCGTAATCGCCGTCATGCTCGTTCTGACGGTCGTGATGGGCGCCGGTGCGGGGATGGTTACCCAGGAGTCCTCGCTCGACGCCTTTCAGAGCGACTCGCCGGAGCAGGCGGTGCTGGAAGAAGCGGGGGAGAACTTCGGGAGCGGGGAGGATAACACCACGTCGGCGCAGGTGATCGTGCGGGGTGACGAGAACGTCCTCTCACAGGACGCGCTCGTCTCGCAACTGGAACTGCAACAGGCGTTCAGAACCGACGAAACGATCAACCGGACGCTCTCGACGGAGCAGCCGACGGTCGGCGTGGCGAATCTCGTGGCGCTCACGGCGATCAGGGGCGAGCAACAACGCGAACTCCGGCAGCAGGCCGCCGAGGTCGAGCGGCTGAACGCGAGTGTTCAGGCGGAATCTGCGGCGCTGGAGCAGCGAGGAGCCGAACTGAACGCGACTTCGGAGTCGCTGCGCAGCGCGCTCGAAACGCTGCAGGCCGATTCGTCCGCGACGCCGCAGACGCAGTTCGAGCGGGCGAATCAGGCCTCGCCGGTCGAGCTAAACGAATCGCACTTCGCCACCTTCGAGCGGGCGGTCGAACTGCTGCGAACTGCCGAGAACGAGTCCCAGGTGTCGCAGGCCTACCAGCTGGGAACCCAGGGCGTGCTCGAAGCCGAGTACGAGGCGCTCTCGGAGCGCCGATCGGCACTCGAGTCTGAGGCTGCTCGACTCGAGGAACTGGGCCAGGAGCTGCGGACCGAGCGCGCAGCGCTGGAAAACGCGTCGACGCCCTCGCTCGGCGAACAGATCGAGGCGATCGAATCGATGAACGCGTCGTCGTACGAACACGCGCTCGGAACCGTCCTGAGCGAGGATTCATCGAGCCGGTTGAACGGATTGGCGTTCGTGCCGACCGACTACGAGATCGGGTCGATGGAGGCAAACGCCACGATGCTGCTCGTCACGCACGAGACCAGCGGCGGCGGTGGTGGCGGCCAGGGTGGCATGACCACGTCGGATGCGATCATCGACGCCCAGCTGGCCATGCAGTCCGTCGCGGACGAGGCGGTGACCGCGGAGGGTCTCGACGTCATGATCTTCGGCGGCGGGATCATGAGCGAGGAAATCAACAACTCGATGGTCGATAGCCTCGCGATCGTCGGCCCGCTCGCGCTGTTGTTCGTCGTCCTCGCACTGATCGTGGCCTACCGCGACGTCCTCGACATCCTCGTGGGCGTGTTCGGCATCGTGGCCGTCCTCGTCTGGACGTTCGGCTTCATGGGCTGGGCGGACATCTCCTTCAACCAGATCTTCATCGCCGTCCCGGTCCTGTTGATCGGGCTCTCGATCGACTACGCGATCCACATCTTCATGCGCCACCGCGAACAGCGCCAGGCGGGTGGCGAATCCGGATCGGGTGACAGCCGCGGATCGATGAAGGTGGCGCTGGCCGGCGTCGGCGTCGCGCTCGTCTGGGTGACGGCGACGACGGTCATCGGCTTCCTCTCGAATTTGACGAGTCCGGTCCCGCCGATTCAGGACTTCGGCGTCGTCAGCGCCGTCGGCATCACGGCGGCGCTGCTCATCTTCGGATTGTTGATCCCGGCGATGAAGGTGGAACTCGACGACTTCTTCGAGCGCCACGGCTACGACCGCCGGAAGCGCGCGTTCGGGACCGGCGGCGGCCGGTTCAGTCAGCTCCTCTCGGTCGGCTCGAAGGCGGCCAGGCGAGCGCCCATCGTCGTCATCGTCCTCGCGCTCCTGTTGAGCGCCGGTGGCGCCTACGGCGCCTCCCAGGTCGATACGACGTTCGACCAGGAGGACTTCATCGCCGAACAGCCGCCGGAGTGGACGGACAACCTGCCGGGACCGCTCCGGCCGGGCGAGTATACGATGAAGGAGAACCTGGCCTTCGTCAACGAGAACTTCGTCCGGGAGGATTCGCAGGCCCAGATCGTCGTCGAAGGGGAGGGCGTCACCGATCCGGCGACGGTAGAACGCCTCGCCGACGCCGAGCGCGCGGCGGCCAACAGTTCGGTCGTGGTCACGCTGTCGAGCGGCGAGGCGGACCTCCGGAGTCCGTTGCGAACGATGCGGGAGGTCGCGGCCCAGAACGAGTCGTTCAACGCGACGCTCGCGGCCGCCGACACCGTGGGGAACGACGGCGTCCCCGACCAGAACGTCGAGCGGGTGTACGACGAACTGTTCGCCGTCGCCCCCGAACAGGCGTCGAACGTCATCCACCGGTCCGCCGACGGCGAGTACACGGACGTGCGGATGGTCATCTCGACCAGCGGGGCGGCGGACATGGGCACCGTCACCGCGGAGATGCGAACCATCGCCGAGGGCATCGAGGGGCCCGGCGTCCGGGCGACGGCCACCGGCCAGACGATCCTGTTCCACATCGTCTCCGACCAGTTGATGGACACGGTCATCGAGAGCCTGCTGGTGACGTTCGTGGCCGTCTTCGCCTTCCTGATGGCCACCTACCGCATTACGGAGGGCAGCGCGACCCTCGGCGCGGTCACCCTGTTGCCGGTCCTCCTGAGCGTCTCGTGGATCCTCGGGACGATGTACCTGCTCGGGATCCCCTTTAACGTGATGACGGGGATGATCACGAGCCTCACCGTCGGGCTCGGCGTGGCCTACAGCATCCACGTCAGCGAGCGCTACAACCTCGAACTCGAGCGGACCGGATCGGTCTGGGAGTCGATGACACGGACGATCACCGGGACCGGCGGCGCCCTGCTCGGCTCGGCGGCGACGACGGTCGGCGGCTTCGGCGTGCTCGCCTTCGCCATCATCCCGCCGCTCCAGCAGTTCGGCATCATCACCGGCATGACGATCATCTACGCCTTCCTGGCGAGCGTGCTCGTCCTGCCGAGCCTGCTGGTCGTCTGGACGCGGTACCTCGGACCGGACATCTCGTTCGACGAGCCGTCGGCCGAGGAATCGACGGCGGGACCGGCGGGCGTGGGCGCCGACGACTCCCCCGCCGGATCCGCGGGTCGGGAGGGGGCGCAACCGGGTGACGCCGCGACCGGCGCTGACGGTGCGGACGGCGTCGGATCCGACGGATCAACGGGTGGATCGGTGGGCGACGGCGACGAGGTCGGACAGCCGACGGTCGACGAGAGCCGTGACAGGTTCTCGCCGGGCGAGGACGACTGACCCGGTCGGTGGTCGTCGCACTCGGCGCGGGTATACTCGGTTTCGGGATCCGAACCGATCGAAATACGGATAGGAGGCGTTCGCTCGTTCTCAGCTGTCCTGCTCGTCGGCGCGGGTCTCGCGGTGGGCCTCGAGGGCTTCGTCGATGGTGAGTTCGCCGGCGGCGACCCGGCGAGCAAGCGACTCGTCGATCGAGCGGTTCGAGTCGCCGGATTCGCGCGAGCGATCCTTGATGCGCTGGAGTTCGCCGGCGGTCGGGTCGATCTCGCGTTCCGTGATCGGTTCGCCCTCGATGCGGGCGATGTTCGCGGCGGCGATCACGTCGCCCATGCCGCGCGCGCCGGTGCCGAGGTACGGCGTCGTCCCGGTCTCGTCGACGAGTTCGACGCGGACGTCGTCCGGGAGGTCGTTGATCAGCGTGCTCCCCTGCAGGCGCGCGCCGTCGCCGATCCGTACGATCGGCTCCGTCGCTTCGTCCAGTTCGCTGAGTATCGTGTCGACGGCGTCGGCGAGGGGCACCTGGAACGCCGCGACGACGACGTCGTCCGCGAGGACGGCGATGCCCGGCCGGCGGCCCGGGTCGACGCCGACGGTCGTCCGCCCGCCCCCGGCTCGCGTCAGCGCGAGCGCGCGATCGACCGCCAGCCGCGGTTCGTCCGGTTCGCCGACCACGACCGGGGCGTCCGCGTCCGCGAACCGAGCCTCGGTCTCGGCGTCGGTGATGACGACGGTCGCGGCCTCGGGGAGGTCGGCGTCGGGTTCGACCGTGGTGAAGGTGGTCTCGCGCTCGCGAAGCTCCGTGACGACCTCGTGATAGAGCTCGAAGTCATCGGTCGCGACGACGATCACGCTCCACGTTGGGCCGCTGGCGGAATAAGTGTGCCTGGCCCGGTCGATGGCGGACCGGTCGCCGGCGAAACCCCATCTGCGTGGCGCTGGGCTTGATCCATCGATCCCGCTGGGGACGTCTGCAGGCGTTGCCCGCGCCGAAATCCCCTTTACACGACCCGCCGTACGTCGATATCCGATGGTGACGGTCAGCGCCGGCGCGCGGCTGCACGTGGGCTTTCAGAACCTCTCCCTGACGCACGAACGCCTCTACGGCGGGATCGGCGTCGGACTCGCAGAGCCCCGCGTTCGCGTCGGGGCGAGTCGCGCCGACGCCGTCTCCGCGCCGGACGAGGTGACCCGACGGTACGCCGAGCGGGCCGTCTCCGTCCTCTCCGTCGCGGGCGTCGACGTGTCCGTGGAGCGACGACTGCCGGCCCACGTCGGCCTCGGCAGCGGGACGCAGCTGGCCCTGGCGATCTACGCGGCCACGGCGCACGCCTACGATCTCGAGCCCCGGGTTCGCGAACACGCGCCCGAGCTGGGCCGAGGCGGTCGAAGCGGGGTCGGCGTGGCCACGTTCGAGGCGGGCGGGTTCGTCGTCGACGGCGGCCACCCCACGTCCCGCTTTACGGCCGAGCCGCCGGCGACCGGCGAGTGGAACGTTCCGCCCGTCGTGGCGAGACACGACCTGCCCGCGGACTGGCGGTTCGTCGTCGCGTTGCCCGCGGCCGAAACCGGCCGGAGCGGCGACGCGGAGGACGACAGCATCCGGCGCGTGGTCGAGAGCGGCGACCCGGCGACGGCCGACGAGATCGCGGGCGTCCTCACGCGGCGGCTGCTCCCGGCGGCGGCGGAGGGCCGGCTCGACGCCTTCGGGGACGCGATCGGTCGAATCGGACGACTGAACGGGAGCTGGTACGCGGAGACGCAGGGCGGCCTCTACCGACCGCCGGCCGGCCGCCTCGTCGACGCGCTCGAATCTGGGTCGGTGCTTTCGGGACTCGGCCAGTCGTCGTGGGGCCCGGCGGTGTACGGGGTGACCGACGAGGCACGCGCCGCGGAGGCGGCGGCCGACGCGCGCCGCGTGCTCGACGAGCTCGGACTCGAGGGATCGGTACTCGTCAGCGAACCGGCCCGGTCGGGTGCGCGCGTCGATTCCTGACGGGCCCGCTGGCTACTCGTTCTGGCCCTCCTGATTGTGTCTCACTGGCCCGTTACCGTCGGCGTCGGCCGACGCCGCTCGCGATAGCGCGACCGGGCTGCCACAACTGGTTTATCGTCGCTCGGGTATGGACACTGCATGGATCGGATCCCCTTCGGCATCTCGCGGCTCGACGCCACGATCGGGGGCGGCGCGCCCGCGGGGAGCGTCGTGTTGCTCACCGGTGACGTGGGGGCCGGGGCCCGGGAGTTCTGCTACACGAGCGCGGCGCTGAACGCGCTCGCGAGGGCGGACCGGACGCAGTTCGAGCTCTACTACGGCGACCTCGAGCCCGCCGCGACCCGCCCCGGCGCCGTCCATTACGTCACGTTTACGGACCAGTCCGACGCGGTGCTCGACGAGATGCGGTTCGCGATGGAGGACGATCTCGTCGACGCTGCGGCGGCCGAGATCGGCGTCGAGGACCTCTCGAAGCACTACTTTCAGCTCACGCCCGTCCCGACGGAGTGGTACTCCGAGACGACGCCGGACATCAGAAAGCTCGGCGAGAACCAGCAGCGACGCGAACTCCTCGAGGTGCTCGGCGAGTTCTTCACCGAACACGCGGCGGGGAACCTCGTGATCGTCGACTCCGTGACCGATCTGCTCGACGCCGCCGGCGGGCGAATCGGCCCGACGAAACTGATCTACATGCTGAAGGGACTCTCGCGAGCCGCCTACCAGTGGGGCGGGCTCGTGCTCCTGCTCGCCAGCACGGCCTCGATCGATCCGACGACGCTGGGCCGGCTCAAGGACGCCGTCGACGGCACGCTGGCCTTCGAGTGGGAGAGCGGCGGCTCAGAGCGGGCGCGGACGCTCGTCGTCGAGGAGTTCCGGGGCGTCCTCTCGCGCATCGAGAGCGAGGATATCGTGCGCTTCGAGACGGAAATCAGGGAGAGCGGCTTCGACATCAGCAACGTCAGGAAGATCAGGTGAGGACCAGGGTCTCACCATCACTCGCTCTCTCGATGGGTCCTCCGTCGTCGGGTCACACCGGACGCCGAACCCCTCGGTTCGACCCTGCGGCGGGGCTTGTCGACCCGGGCGATCCCGCCGGAATCGGATCCGCGGCCGCGACGCGGTCGATACGAACGCTGAGTTGGGAACAACGGTTAAGGAGAAACCGCCACAAGGTAGGCTCGATGGCGAGCGAGCCCTGCGAGGACGGGACGGTCGCGGAGTCGTTGCCCCCCGAGGTCACTCGGTGGGTCAACGAGCAAGCCGACCGTCACGGGGAGCCTCCCGAGACGACCTGTCGGCGACTGATTCAGGCGGCACACGTCTTCGCGAGGGACGACGTCGACGCCGAACTGGCGACGGCGAGCGATCTCGAGGCGCTCGAATCCAGACTCGAGGCCCAGCGCGAGGAGTTCGTCGATCACGTCGAGGACGTCCGCGAGCGCGTCCTCCAGGTCAAGCGCGAGGCCGACGCGAACGCGCCGGCCGACCACGACCACGAGGCCTATGCCGAGCGCGACGCGATCGCGGCGCTGGAATCGTCGCTCGCGTCGATCGAGGCCGAGCTCGAGGCCCTGGAGTCGCGAACGGACGAGGGGTTCGAGAACTTCGAATCGGTGTTCGAACACGTCGTCGACGAGACGGAGACGCTGACCGAGCAGTCCGCGACGCTCGCGCGCGCGATCCTCGAACTCCGCGACTGGCGGGCGACGGTCGTCGCCCGGGAACGGCGGCGCAACGCGACCGAACGCCTCAAGCGAACGGCCAATCGCCACGGGATCGGGAACGCCGACTGCGAGGCGTGTGGCGCGAGCCTCGAGATCGCGCTGCTCACCCGCCCGACCTGTCCGCACTGCGAAGCCGCGTTCGTCGACGTCGAGCCCCGAAGCTCGATCTTCGGCTCGCACTCGCTTTCGGTCGGGGAACACCCCCAGCTTCCCGGCGACGACGAACCGAGCGAACCGGACAGCGCACTCCTCGACGCGGCCACCCCGGACGAAACCGAGTCGGAGCCCGTCCTCGGCGAGACCGACGGCGAATCCGGGGTGAGCGACGATGCCTGAAGACGCCTCCGATCGCGAGGTCGGGACCGACGCGGACGAACCGGAGGCGTCGGTCGACACCGACGAAGCCGCCGACGCGGACGACGGAGACGTGATGGGACGGGATGGCGAGGGTGCGGGCGACGGAGCAGAGGCGGACGATGGAGCGGCTTCGGTCACCGGCGACGACGGTATCGACGGTGGCGACGCGTTCGTCTTCGACCCCGCATCCGACGAGACGCCGTCCGCTCGTCCACCCGACGAGGATGCGTCGGCGGATACACCGGCCGGGGACGCCGACGCCGCGCCGTTTTCCGGGCTGGCGGAACGCGTCAGGGCTAGCGCTCGAGCACCGACCGAGGGCGACGCGGACGACGAGGCGGCCCCGGATTCGGACGCGACGGCGCTGTTCGATCGCGAATCCGTGACCGAACTCGACGCCGAGCGCCTCTGGGAGCGCCTCGAACGCGATGACAGTGCGCCGACGAGCGACGTCCAGGAGCGAACGATTCGCCAGATTTCGAAGCGGGCCTACTGCGAGGGCTGCGAACACTTCAGCGACCCGCCCGAGGTCGCGTGTTCCCACGAGGGGACGACGATCCTCGAACTCACGGACCTCGAGACGTTCACCGTCGCCAACTGTCCGGTCGTCCGCGAAGAAGAGGCGATCGAGGACGCGACGTAGGTGCCGTTCCGGGACCCGGGCCGCTGGTACCTCCTCGATGCGCGACGCGACGGGACGTTTTTGCCCGTCGCCTCCGTATCGGCGCGCATGCAGTTCTGTGGGGAGTGCGGCTCGATGATGAAGGCCGACGGCGACCGGATGGTGTGTTCGAACTGCGGGGAAACGACCGAGCGCGATCGCGACCGGGAGGCCGCCTTCGTCACGACGGAGTCCCAGTCGACCGACGACGTGATCGAGTCCGACGAGTCGGCCAACTTCGAGGGGAAACCGATCGCGACCGACGTCCGTTGTGACGACTGCGGCACCGAGGAAGCGTGGTACACGATCAAGCAGACGGGCTCGGCGGACGAACCGCCGACGCGATTCTTCAAGTGCACCGAGTGTGGCTATCGCTGGCGCGAGTACAACTGAGACGAGTGTGGATCGAACCGGAACTGGCGGGACGCGGGACGAACTGATCCGGTACGAGGTGAACCGGTCCGCCCCGATCACGAACCCCTGGTACGATAACCGCGATCCGCTCTCGGTATCGGAAACGGAAACGGGACCGACAGCGTTTTTCCGGTTCCGGCGGAGGTACTCCCCGTGAAGTTACGCGGGCGGGTCACCGGCGACGTGTCGACGCGAACCGTCTCGACGAGCGGGGGAAAGCGGGAACTGGCGGAGGTGACGCTGCGGGATGTGACGATCGATCGGTCGGCCGACGACGCTGCATCGGCGGCGGAACTAGGGCAGTTCGACGACGGGGACGCCGAGCCCGTGACGACGGTGACGCTGTGGGGCAAGTGGACGGAGACGGCGTCGCTGCTCGAATCGGGGATGGAACTCGTCGTCACGGAGCCGGCGGTGGAGGAGTATCGCGGCGAGATCCAGTACTCGACGACGGGCGAGTCGTACGTCGTCGTCGAACCCGACTACCTCGTCGACGTGACCGACGTCCGCTCGTGGGTCGAGTGCCCGCGGCTGTACTACCTCAACAAGCTCTCCGGCGTGCCGCTGAACTATCCCGTCCTCAAGGGGACCCTCGTCCACGAGGTCTTCGGCGACCTGCTCCGCGGTCGCGACCTCGAGGAGTCGATCGACGCCCGGATCGAAGAGCGGGCGCTCGAACTCGGCCTGCTCGGCGAGGACGCCGAGTCGGTGGCCGAAGACGTTCGGGAGAACGCCGCCGCGATCGAGGGCTGGCTCGCGCAGGGCCGGTTGAGCGACGACGACGAGTGGCGCTCCGAGCAGTTGCTCATCAGCGAGACGTTCGGGTTGAAGGGGCGGGCCGACGCCATCCGCCGGGGCGCGCCGGTCGAACTCAAGACGGGCAAGAACCTGAAGAAGGAACCCCGGTTCAAGGACAAAGTCCAGGCCGCGCTCTACGCGCTCGTCCTCGAAGAACACGGCGGCTCCGTCGACACCGCGACGCTGCTCTACACCAAGAACTCCGCGCTCGATCGCAACGAGGAGACGGGCGATCTGACGCCCGCGAAGGACTTCTCGGTCGGGCGCGGCCTGCTCGCGTACGTCCTCCGCCTGCGGAACGAACTCGCCGCGATGGCGGTCGCGGGGACGACCCCGACGGGGTACGAGGCCGACGCGAAGTGCGAGTACTGCTTCGAGCGCGACACCTGCATGGTGGTCTCCGGGCGGCTCGACCAGGAGTCGAAAGCCGGCCAGATCGGCGAGGCGCTCCCGCCGGAAGAGCGGGCGTTCTTCGAGCGATTCTACCGGGGGATCGAGGCCGAGCGACGCGAGGTCCACCGCGAGTACGTCAAGCTCTTCGAGCAGTCGGCCGACGAACGCGCGGACGACGATCGAGCGATCATCGACCTGACGTTCGCCGGCGCGACCGAACTCGAGGGCGGTCGCTGGGAGTTGCGCGCCGAGCGCGGCGCGGTCGACTCGACGAAGATCCGCGAGGGGGACCTGGTGCTCGCGAGCGACGGCGATCCCGTCGGCGGCAGCGCCGAACTCGCCCGGATCGAGCGCCTCGACGCGGACGAACTCGTCCTCACCGCCGACGAGCGCGTCCCCGTCGAGCGCGTCGACGTCTACCCCAGCGAACTCACGACCGACCGCCTGCTCACCGCGTTGCACGACGTCCTCCTGACGAGCGACGAGCGCCGCAAGGACGTCCTCTTCGGCCGGGCCGACCCCGAATTCGACGATCCGGACGAGACGTTCGTCGACAACAACGCGGCCCAGGACGAGGCGGTCGGACTCGCCGTCGGCGCGCGCGATTACGCGCTGATCCACGGGCCCCCGGGGACCGGCAAGACCTACACGATCGCGAAGACGGTCGAGGCGCTCCTCGATCGCGGCGAGCGCGTCCTGCTGTCGGCCTTTACCAATCGCGCCGTCGACAACGCGCTGGAGGCGCTGCTCGACGCGGGCATCGACCCGGACCGGATCGCCCGCATGGGGACCGAACGCGGCGTCCGAGAAGATATGCGCGACCTGCGATTCGAACGCGAGGGATCGCCGGCCGAGCGCGTCGCCGCGCTGAACGACTCCGACGTGGTCGCGGTGACGACGGCCACCTGCGGCTCGCGGGTCATGAAAGAGCAGTCGTTCGACGTCGCGCTCGTCGACGAGGCCGCCCAGCTGACCGAACCAGGCACCTACGCGGCGATCCACCTCGCGTCCCGGTTCGTCCTCGTCGGCGACCACCAGCAGTTGCCGCCGGTCGTCCAGGCCGAGACGTTGCCGGCGCCCCTCTCACAGGACGAGTCAGGAGAAGCCGGGTCATCGGCTGGGGACCCGGTCGCTTCCGGTGGCGATCAGGTCGTCTCGGACGGCGCCGGCGAGTCCATCGAGGGGACCCCGTCCGGCGACTCAGTCGAGGCGGCCCCGTCCGCTGGCACCGTCGACGCCGATGACGGGGCGAATCCGCTCACGGTCTCGCTGTTCGAGCGCCTGGCCGACGCGACACCGGAGGCGGGCGTTCTCCTCGACCGCCAGTACCGGATGAATCAGCGCATCCAGGCGTTTTCCTCCACCGAGTTCTACGACGGCGCGCTTCGACCCGCGACGCCGGCGGTCGCCGGCCGCACGGTCGACGACCTCGACGGCGTCTCGCGAGAGCGGCTGCCGGCGGACCTCGTCGATCCCGTCACCTTCCTGCACGTCGACGGCGACGCCGCAACCTACACGGACGCGATCGAGGCCGATCGAATCGCGTCGGTTGTCGACGCGTACGCGTCGGCGGGGCTCGACCCGGCCGACATCGGCGTCATCGCACCCTATCGCGCCCAGGTCGGGGAGATCGAGCGCGCCGTGCCGTCGGCGGTCGCCGTCGACACCGTCGATCGGTTCCAGGGATCGAGCCAGGAGGTGATCGTCGTCTCGTTCGTCGCCAGCGACGACCTCTCCGGGCCGATCTTCGAGGATTATCGCCGGCTCAACGTCGCGATCACGCGCCCGAAGCGGGCGCTCGTCCTGGTGGGCGACGAGGCCGCCCTCGAAACCGATCCGGTCTACCGACGGTTGCTCGAGTGGGCGGCGTAAGCAGTGAAACGGGGTGCGTTCGGCCCGTTCGCGACGCTTTCAGTCGACGTAGGTCGAGGCCAGTTCGCTCGACGCGTACGACCCCTGCCAGACGAGCTTCGCTTCCGTCAGCTGGTCGTACTCGACGTCGACGAGTTCGGCGACGACGACGCCGCGCTCGAGGGGCTCGCCGTCCGGGGCGAACGCGATGACGGCGGTGCCGTTCGCCGCGGTCCCGTTGACCCGTCCGTCGACGACGACGGCTCCCCTGACGAGGCCGACGGTGAGCGTACTGCCGTTGCGGACGGGCCCCCACGCTGAGAGCGTGGCGTTCGCCGCGAAGCGACCGGTGCCGTCGAGTTCGAGCCGGAGCTCGCTTCCGGAGACGACCGCGCCGCCCGCGTGGGCGAGTTCGAGCCGTTTGTCGGCGCCCGACCCGGATTGGGACCACTCGAACGTTGCGTCGGGCCCCGGCTCCTCCGCGATCGCGCCGACCATGACGCCGACGGAGACGGCCAGCACCAGAATCAGGACGATGGCGATCGCGAACCCGAGCGCCGGCGAAACCCCGCGCTCGTCGAGCCGGCTGGCACCCGCGAACGTCGTGTCTGAAGCCATGTCGGAAGCGTCCGGGCGGTCGCTGTCTGTCGGTCGGCGTATCCGAGGCAGCACATGGAGAAGTACGTTCGCTCCGTTTCGAGCCGTGAGTCGTCGATGTCGGCGCGGGCGGTGGCCGGGCCGCTATCGGCTGGCGTCAGGCGTCGGCCGCCTCCCAGAGCGGGTAGAGGTCGTCGGTCGGGACCGCCGTCAGCCGCTCGCCGTCGAGGTCGACGGCGCCGTCTCCGTTGTCGGTGACGACGCCGATCTCGGCGGCGTCGATCCCGGCTGCCGCGAGGGCGTCGAGGCGACCGTCGACGGCCGCCGGCGGGACGGTCGCGAGGAGGGCGCCGGAGCCGAAGATCCGCAGCGGATCGACGCCCGCCGCCCGGCAGAGCGCCGCCGTCTCGGCCCTGATCGGGATGACCTCACGATCGACGTCGACGTCGACGCTCGACGCCCGGGCGAGTTCGACGAGCCCCGCCGCCACGCCGCCCTCGGTCGGATCGTGCATGGCCGACGCCGACTCGCGCAGGATCTCGGCGGCCGGAGCGACCGAGAGTTCGTCGAAGAACGACAGCGCCGACTCGACGGTGTCGTCCGGAACCGAGTATGCCTCTGCGAAGTCGCTCGCGAGGATGGCGGTTCCCTCCAGGCCGGCGGGCCCGGCGAGGACGATCCGGTCGCCGGGCGTCGCGCCGCCGGTCGGCACGAAGCGATCCGCGAATCCCATCGCGGTCACCGAGAGGATCGGTCGCTCCAGCGCGTCGACGTACTCGGTGTGCCCGCCGACGATCGTCACGCCGTGCTCGCGAGCGGCCGCGTCGAGGTCGGCCGTGACCGTCTCGAGCGCGTCCTCGTCGTCGGTGGGGAGGAGACAGACGACGGTCAGCCACCGCGGGTCGGCGCCGGCGGCCGCGACGTCGTTACACGCCACGACGACGCCCAGGCGGCCGACTTCGCTCGCGGCGAGCGAGATGGGATCGGCGCTCACGACCAGCGTTCCGGCCGGTACGTCGATGGCGGCCGCGTCCTCGCCGAGCGCGGGGCCCTGTCGGACGCGATCGTCGCCGCTCCCCGTTCGCTCGAACACGTGTCTGGTCAACTCCGCGGGTCCGACCTTGCCGGGCATACCCGGGCCTGCGTGGACGCCGCCTTTGAACGTATCGCTCGGACGTCGACAGTTCCGCCCGCCGGACCGGTTCGCCCGTCGATCCGCCGGCCGCGCCGGTAATTGGCGTCTCCGTCACTCGCGTCCCTGAAAGTCGCGGACGGCGTCCCGGAACGAGGCGGGGACCCGTCGCGGTTCTGTCGTTGCCTTGTCGACGACGACCTGGGTCGCGGTCCCCTCGGCGAGGCGCCGCCCGTCGGCTTCGCGACACACCCGGTAGTCGAACGTGATCGAGGTCTCGCCGATCCGCCGAACTCGCACCTCGTTCTCCAGGACGTCTTCGAAGCGAGCCGAGTCGCTGTAGGCGAGGTCGGTCGCGACGATGCGTGTCGTCCAGTCCGCCTCGTCGACGAACGCCCCGCCGAAGCCGATCGCCCGCCGGTACGACGCGATCGCTTCGTCCTGGTAGGTGAAGTAGGTACCGTAGAAGACGATCCCCTGCCGATCGGTCTCCTGGAGCCGGACGCGGTTCTCGAAGACGGTCCGGAACGCGTCGTCGCGTCCGTCGTACGCCGTCGACCCCGAATCGTGATCCTCGTCGCTCATACCCTCGATCGGTCGAGCAGGCCGAAGTGGCTGTTGGGTCCTGCCGGTTGCTCGTCGCGAGTCGAGTGCTGGGCGGTGCGGGTTGCTCCCGGTGGAGCCGGGACCTGATTCCGCACCGGCGGAGCCTACGAGCGCCCCGTCGACGCCGTCAGTCGTTCGTCGCGACGCCGCGGGGCGGATCGTCGTCGATTTCGGCGACGACGCGGTCGTGAAAGGACTGCAGGGCGGCGCTCTCGTCCTCGGCGAGGACGACGTCGCTCGCCGAGAGCGTCGCCAGGCCGAACGCGCGCGGCGACGGCGAGTCGAGCAGCGATCGCTCGACGGCGAGGTCGCCGGCGTCGATCCGATCGACGATCGACTCGATCACGTCCACGGCGAGTTTGTCCTCGAGGATCTCTCGGTAGGTCTCCTCGACGACGGCGAACTCGTCGAGGTCCTCCGCGAAGCCGAGTAACATCTCGCTGGAGACCTGCTGTTCGCTCGCGGACTTCTCGTAGCCCTTGTAGCGCTTGAGGATCATCAGCGAGCGCGTGGCGTTGATCCGGAAGTACCGCTGGAGGAGGTCCGTCCCCGAGAGCGCGTCCCGGAGGTCCTCGCGGACGGCGGCCGGATCCAGCCCCTCGAGGATGCCGGGGACGTCGACCTTGCGGTTGAGCGGCATCGAGAGGACGAAGCCGTTGTCCGCGACGGCGACGCGGACGTTCGCGGTGGCCGCCTGCGAACAGTGGTACGCCAGCAGCCGCGAGAGGCCGTCGTTGACCCGGCGGCCGTAGTTCGAGTGGACGTAGTAGTGGCGTTCGTACTCGTCGCGGTCGCGTTCGACCTCGATCGCGAGTCGGTCGGGCGTCGAGACGCTCTCGGGACCCGCGTACTTGAACTGGTGGTCGAAGAGCCGGGCCAGCGCTCGCGCGCTGTCGTCGTCCATCGGGAAGTCCCGCAGCCAGGCGCGCACGCGGGCGGCCCCGCCGTCCGCGTAGTGATCCAGAAGCTGCGCCTGGAAGTCGAGGATCTCCCGGCCGAGATCGGTCGAGAGGGGCAGCCGTTCGGAGTACCACGAGGGGACGGTCGGTCTGGCGCGCGTAGGGTCGACGTAGACCTTCGAGCCCCGGCGATAGCGGTACTCGTAGTGGTTGCCGCCGAGGACGAAGACGTCGCCCTTCTCCAGGGTATCGAGGTAGTCCTCGTCGAGCTGGCCGACCCACTCGTCGCCGGCGCGGGTGTGGACGTTGCAGGTGAACGAATCGGGGATCGTCCCGATGTTCGTCATGTAGATGACGCGGGCGAGGCGGCCGCGCTTGCCGATCAGCGTCTCGCCGACGGGGAAGTCGGCGTAGTGGTGCTCGCCCTCGGGCGGGTCGTTCTCGTCGCGCCAGATCTTGGCGTAGACGTTGCGATCCTCCAGGCCCGTGTAGGCGGCCGTGAGGTAGCGGAGCAGCCGCTCGTAGCGTTCGTCGTCGTACGCGCGGAACGGATGGGCCCGCCGGAGGATGGCTTTCACCTCGCGTTCGGGCCTGATCTCGGCGATCGCCATGCCGTAGACGTGCTGGGCGGCGACGTCGTGGGCGTTCTCGGGGATCGATACCGAGTCGACGAAGCCCTCCTCGGCCTTCGCGAGCATGACCGCGCACTCGACGAGTTCGTCCCGGTCGAGCGCCATCACGCGCCCGGTGACGGTCTGGCCGACGCGGTGGCCGGCTCGCCCGACGCGCTGGAGGAGCGCTGCGACGCTCTTCGGCGAGCCGACCTGGACGACCAGGTCGACGTGGGGCATGTCGATGCCGAGTTCGAGCGACGTCGACGAGGTGACGATGTCGAGCTCGCCGGACTTGAGCTTCGACTCGACGTCCTGTCGGACAGCCTTCGAGAGGCTGCCGTGGTGACAGGCCGAGTTCGACTCGTCGTAGCCGGCGGAGACGTTCCGGCCTGCCTCGCCGTCCGCGCCGCCTCCACCGTCCCCGCTGGCTTCGCGGCCGGCGGCGTCTGCACCATCCGCGCCGCCTCCGTCCCCGGGGAACCGCTCGCGTAACTCGTGGAGGACGCGTTCGGCGCCCGAGCGCGTGTTGGTGAAGACGAGCGTGTTGGTGTGTTCCTCGATCAACTCGTGGAGGCGCTCGTAGAAGCGCGTCTGGACGACGTCCCGGGGTGCGTTGATGAGGTCGTCCGTCGGACACTCGAGCCGCAGGTCGAAGTCGCGCGCGAAGCGGGCGTCGACGATCTCGTAGTCGCGCGGCTCGGCGGGAAGCGACTCATCGGTCGCGTCGGTCGCCAGCTCGCGGCCGACGAGAAACTCGGCGACGCCTTCGAGCGGGTCGATCGTCGCCGAACAGCCGATGCGGGTCACGTCGCCGCCGGTCATCGTCTCGAGTCGCTCCAGACTCACCGAGAGGTGGGTCCCGCGTTTCCCCTCGGCGAGGGAGTGAATCTCGTCGACGACGACGTACTCGACGGTCCGGAGCTTCTCGCGGAACTTCGGGGAGTTGAGCAGGATGGCGAGCGTCTCGGGCGTCGTGTTGAGGATGTGCGGCGTCTCCTCGAGCATCGCCTGGCGCTCGGAGGAGGGCGTGTCGCCGTGGCGGATGGCGTGGCGGATCTCGCCCACGTCGTCGCCGCGCTCGTCGATGATCGACTCGATCCCCTCGAGCGGCACGGTGAGGTTGCGGTGGATGTCGTTGGCCAGCGACTTCAGCGGGGAGACGTACAGGCAGTAGACCGAATTATCGAGGCCCTCGGCTCGCTCGCGATCGCGCCGAAAGAGCTCGTCGATGATCGCGCTGAACGAGGCGAGCGTCTTTCCCGAGCCCGTCGGCGCACAGACCAGCGTGTTCGTCCCCTCGTGGATCTTGGGGATGGCGCCTCGCTGCGGGGGTGTAAAGAAGCCGCCGTTCTCGGGGACGAATTCGCCGAATTCGCGGACCCACCATTCCTGCACCGCGGGCTCGAACAGTTCGAGCACGTCGCGGTCGACGGGGTCCACGTCGGAATCGATCGACGGGCGCGCGTCGCGGTCGACCGACTCGGATTCCTCCATCGAGGTCTTCTGGGTCGCCAGCAACAAAGAGGGTTGGGTCAGCGCGGTGAAAGTGAATAAGTGCGGGTAACCGCGCCGGCGAAGCTGCGACGATCCCCCCACGGCGCCCGCCGAACGAACCGTTGTAGTTCCCATTGAGCGGTCCCGACGTCCCCTCGACCGTCTCGTACGTCGCCGAGTCCGGTCGCCGCTCGTCCGGTGTAAAGTCGCCGCTCGCCCACGATGTTTCCCAGCCGCCCCAGAGAGTCCCGGCCGCCCCCGGAATCGGGGGGGTGGTCGCAGGCGGGGTCTCGTGGGCGGTCGTAGAAGCGCGGGCCGCGACCGGTGGCGCCGATTGACGACATCGGTCGTCAGTTGAGGTTTCGGTACCGTTCTCGAATCCGCGCGGCCGATTCCGGCGGCATCCACTCGAACAAATCGAAAGTTACGAATCAATATCTACTAATAATTCTTTTCATCGGTTTCCATCCTAGGTAACTATGTATGTGTGCGATTCTAACCAATTTTATTAAAAGTAATAACTGGACGAGTATATTTATCGGTGATGGGTACACATACCAACTTGGGACAGTATGCCAAGACCAGACTTCCCGAAGGAACTCGGGAATATTCCGTACAGCAAGATCCTCGGCGCGCCACTGAACGCGGCGGTCGAGGCGAACGCGGAGGCCTCCGAGACGGCCGCGCAGTTCATTCAGGATGTCGCGTTCAAAGAGAGCGAGGGGTTCGATACCTTCGGCGCCCAGCGGGAGCCGGTGTACGTCAACTTCCACTACCGGAAGGATGCGACGAACGCGGAGGGGGAGGTCGAGACCCAGGAATTCCAGATGAAGATTCCGCTGTTGCTGTTGCTCCACGTGCCGTACTTCGAAGTGAACAACGTCACCGTCGACTTCAACGTCTCGCTCAACTCAGTTCACGCGAAGCGAGTCGAGACCGAGGGCGGCGGTGGCGGGAGCGTCGGCGGCCTGCTCGGCGGCATCATCGGGTTCAACGTCGGCGGCAGCTACCAGCGGACCGAGAAGCGCCAGCAGAAGATCGAACGCAAGTACGATCAGTCGGTCCACATCGAGGCGGGCTCGATCGAGGCCCCGACAGGTGTAACTCGATTACTGGACGTGCTCGAGCAGACGATCACCGAAACGTCGGAGGAAGAGGCGTCGGGCGGCGGCGAATGATGCGTTTCGGATGTGAGAACTGGTGACGAAACAACTCGAGGATCTCCCGCTGTCGGCGCTGTTCTCGGGGCCGCTGATCGCGGCGATCGACGCGAACGTCGCCGCCCAGACCGAGACGGTCGAGCTTCTCCGGGAGTACGGCTACGACGAGGACGGCAATCTCGTCACGGTGAGCTTCGGGTACACGACGACCGAACCGGATCCAGAGACCGGCGAGTCGCGTCGGGTCGCCAGGGAGCTGGAAATCCCCCTCCTGCTCTTTCTGTCCGTCCCGAACCTCGTCATCCACGAGATCGAAGAGGAGTTTTCCGCGAAGATCACGACCGTCGAGGAGCCGGATGACGACGAAGCCGACCAGGCGTCGCTCGCGACCGCCAGCAAGCCACGGTACCCGATCCGCCCACTCAACCCCACCCGTCTCAAAGTCACGCCATCGACACGTGAGACGGCCGTCGACCGGACCAGCCGATCGAGCTACGACCTGAACGTCCGGATGGTCGCGGAGGTGACGAACCAGTCGGCGGGGATGGACCGCCTCGAACGCGTCGCGTCGACGATGACGAACGACCGGATCGACGAGGAACGGACCGAACGTCTCAACGCGGAGCAGCGAACCGAATCCGACGGCGGTCGACCGACGGCTCCGTCGCGAGGGCTCGGACGGACGGACCGCGCGTTCGAGGCGACGCCGAACCCGTCCGACGAGATGGTTGAACCGCCGACCGAGGACGGAGACGGAGAGGAACGAGACGATGACTGAACTCCGAACCTTCCTGGAGGCTCTCTACGAGTCGTTCTCCGAAGCGGAGGTCCAGGCGGTCGAGCACGGTCGGGCACGGTATCTGGAACTCGTCGAACGGGGCGCGATTCCGCCGGACGGCTCCGTCCCCGTCTACCACGCCTCCGACGTCTCCGTCTCGCTGGACGTTGGCCTCGAGGCCGAACCGACCGAAGACGGGGTCGAACTCTACGTTACCGAGTCCGACTCGGATGACGAAACCGGCCTGTCTCTCTCGGTCGAACTGTTCGACCTGGTCGACGCCGACGACTTTCCGGACCTCGAGTACGAGGAGATCGTCGACGGGCCGTTCCCCGGTCGACCCGGCGGAGGTGACGGGCTGCCCGAAAGCCAGTCGGTCGACGCGGTCCGGGGGATCGGACCGCAGTTCTCGGCTGATCTCGAAGCCGCGGGTATCGAGTCGATCGCCGACCTCGTGGCTCACTCGCCCGAGCAACTCGCGGAGGTCGTGAGCGCGGAGGGGGCGGTCGTCTCGGCGGATCGGACCCGCGACTGGATCGAACAAGCCCGCGGCATGATCACCGTCCTCTCCGGCGGGGCGCAGCCCGTCGAGTTCGTCGACGACATCGGCCCGACGTTCGGCAGCAGACTACGGGAACACGGCGTGGAGACGCTCTCGGACCTCGTCGAGCGCTCGCCGGACGAACTCGCGGAGCTGGTCAGCACCGGGTCGCGCGGCGTCTCGACCGAGCGGGCGGCCGAGTGGCTGGACGAGGCGGACAGCTTACTCGCCGAACTGGAATCCGCGGGCGAATCGACCGACGGGACCCGACCGACGGATGAACCGACGCGAGAGTCCAACGACACCGACGAGACCGACACCTCGGGCGATGACCGATGAGACGACCGTGGACCGCCAACGATGAGACGACCCACGATTCACGATAGATGACACCGAACCTCGACACCTACTTCGAACGCTTGACGATGCAGGATCGCGCGGAATTAGAGACCAGACTCGAGCGCTATCGCGACCAGCTCGAGGCCCAGGGCTACGAGGCGACCGTCGCGGCCGGCGAGAACGGCTTCTTCGCGGGCGTCCTCGTCATCGACGACGACGGCGGCCGCTTCGGCTTTCTCGAACCCGACGGCAGCGTGAGCTGGATCGGCGACGAGAACGGCGGGATCGGCGCGCTGGGGACCGCCATCGCCCAGAAACCGACTGAGGAACTGACGCCCGATGGCGACGGTCTGGAGGGCGTCGACGTCGAGTGACGGGCGCTGACCGACGGCCGTAACGAGCGGACGGTCGATCGTCGCCCGTCTCGAGCGGACGGTTCACATGCCGGTCGGAGCCACCGGTGACAGACGGCCGACGGACCGTCGATCGGACGTGGGGCGGCGAGTGAGGCGTCCGTCCGACGCGGCGGACGACCGGTCGAGAGCAGCAGTCGCACTGTTGGCTGTCACCACCCGTCACGGTGCGAGTCCGCTATCGACGGTCCGCTGATGGGCTCGTCGCAACGTTTTTCCACGAACCCCGTGGAGGGCAACGTATGCAGGTGACGTTTCTGGGAACCGGCGCGGCGATGCCCACCGGCGACCGGTATCAGGCGGGGATCGTCGTCCAGGAGGACGATCGAACGGTCCTGCTCGACTGCGGATCGGGCGTCCTCCAGCGCCTCCAGCAGTCCGGCATCGGGTACGAGGCCGTTTCGTCGGTGCTCGTGACCCACCACCACCTCGATCACGTGGCCGACCTCCTCCCGTTGATGAAGGCCCGCTGGCTCGCCGGCGAGGAGCACCTGGAGATAGTGGGCCCGCAAGGGACCAAGGAGCTGGTCGACGGCCTGCTCTCCGTCTACGAGTACATGGACGGTCGGATCGACCTCCGGGTTCGCGAGGTCGTCGCGGGTGAAGCGTTCTCCGTGGCCGGGTTCGACGTCGAGGGCTACGAGACGCGCCACTCCCTTCCCTGTCTGGCCTACCGGTTCGACGATCGCTTCACGTTCAGCGGCGACAGCGAGGCCTTCGCCGGCCTGGCGAACTTCGCCGACGGGTCGGCCATCCTGGCTCACGACTGCTCGTTCCCGGACGACGTCGACGTTTCGAACCACCCGACGCCGAGCGAACTCGGGCAGGTTCTCGCGGGCGTGGAAATCGGCCGTGTGTATCTGACGCACCTCTACCCGCACACGAGCGGGCGACAGGAGGAGATGCGCCGCTCGATCGGCGAGCACTACGACGGCGACGTGCGATTCGCGGAGGATTTACAGCGGGTCTCGATCTCGTCGTAAGCGAGCTCCCCGGAGTGACGAAGGATAGCGAGGTGCGTTTTCTCCGGCTTCGTCGCCCGTATCGCTAGCTGATCCCTGTCGCCGTCCGGATCGGTAGTCTCATGACTACTGACGGAGGGTCGTCTTGAAAAGAAGTCGCGGATCAATTTGCGATACGGCGCTCTGTTTCGGAAGGGTTCGCCCCCGATATCGTCAGTCCTATTCGTCTTCTTCGGCACCTCCCTTGGTTCGGTTCTCGTCGCTCGCTGGTTCTGCTGATTCGTCAGTTTCTACGTCGACGTCCTCGCCGGTCATCGTCAGGTCCGCTTCGAACGCCTCGGTATCTCCGTCCTCGACCGGCCCGAGGCGGCGGTCGGCGACTGACGAACCGTTTTGGTATCGTAACCCGATCGCTTCGACACCCGCTCGGCCAGATGCGGTCCGGCAGGGGCCGCATCCGCAACCGGTCGACCCCGTCGATCACTGCACGCGATATCGCAACAGGGCCGCGATCCCCCCGAGATTCGAGAGCTGTTGGCCCGGCGGGAACTCGCTCGAAAAGACCGTCACTTCGCCGCCTTTCTGTTCGGTCGTACGGACGAGGTCGTCGACATTGACCGCCCAGTCGCCGTCGGGTCCGCGCTCCGTCCGGAGCCGATCGTCGACGATCAACAGTTCCTCGATGGCGCCGTACTCGGCGGCTTGCTCGACTTCTTCCGGGCCGTAGGCGGCCTTCGCCCCCTCGGCGATCCGGCGAGTCAGCTCGTCGATCGCCTCGGCCTCGGCCTCGATGCGGGTCTCTTCCTGGACGTCCGCGACGGCGCCGCGTTTGAGGACTTCGTGGACGCCGCGATCGCCGACGCTCGCCGTGTCGACCATCGTGATCTGGTCGGCGACATCGGGCGCCTCGTCCTCGAGGTACTTGTAGGCGTCCTGCTTCGTGAAGCCGGGCCCGGCGAGGATGATCGCGTCGACGTCGAGGCGACGGAGGACGTCGGTCAACTCGGAAAAGAGCGCGGTACGATCCTGCGCGTCCTCGTTCTTCCCGGTCGAGCCCGTAACCGTTGCCCGCTCCTCGGTGCCGTACTGGGCGACGCTGTGGACGTGGGCTCGACCCTCCTCGACGGTGGCGATGGCGACGTCCGGGTTTTCGGTCGCCTCTTCGGCTTCCTCGAGGCGGCGTTCCTGATCCGGTTTCCAGTACTTCTCGATCGAGAGTTCGTCTCGCTCCTCCACGTTGAGCGTGTGGTGAAAGCCGAGTTGATCCTCCCGGGAACAGGCGACGATCTCCCCGGACACGCGCAGCCGGTTCGCGAATCGGTGGAACTCCACCTCGTCGACCGCCAGGGCGACCCACATGTGCTCGCGCTCGCCGCCCGTGTCGCGCATTTTGTCGTCGTTGCGCTGGATGCGCCGGGTGGTGTCGCCGGCCACCCGGTCGCCGGGTTCGAGGACGTACTGGAGGTGCCAGAGGTCGTCGACGCTCTCGGGGACCACCGTCAGGCGCTCGCGACCGCCGTCGAGCGGCTCCCGGTCTCTGACCTGCATGGGCGAGTGTTTCCGTGGGAGGGGTAAGTGGGCACCGATGTGAGGGCGTCAGGGCGAGCGCGTCCGGAGTGGGCTGCGGTTCGAGACCGGCGGTCAGTCGTCTTTGATTCGGCTCCCGCCCGGGGGCAGGAAGTGCTGAATCCGGTCCGGGCTGGCAACCTTCCGAACGAAGGACTCGTCGGCGAAGCGCTCGCGGAGTTCGCGATAGATCCGCTTCGCGACGTCACCCTGGGCGTAGCGGCCGGGTTCGACCGCGATCGTCGTCACCGATCGGTCGGCGATGGCCGCCGGCGGGCCGCCGATGACCCGGGTCCAGGGCTCGCACTGAACGCCGATCGCGACGCCGACGGGCGTATCGCGGTGGTAGGTGCGATCGCCGCGGATCGCGAAGCCGCCCTTCTCGAGGTACTCACCGCTCTCGGGCGTCTTCGTCACCTGGTCGGCGTCGACGGCGTAGACGTCGCCGGCGTAGCGACCGTCCTTCCAGACCGACGCGTAGGAGACGGCGAACTGCGCGGCCTGCTCGATGCTCGTGTCGGGAAATTCGATGTCGGGCCGCGAGGACTCGCCCGGATCGGTCGCCTTGAGGACGGTGACCGGGCCGCCGTGGGCCTGCGTGTGGAAGACGCGATCGCCCGGTTCGAGGTACTTGTTCACCAGTTCCTCGTTCTGGTCGGCGTTGCGCCCGCCGATGACGAGGAAGTCGTCGCTGGTGTGGACCCAGCGGAAGCGACCGTACCAGGGTTCGTTCTCGCGGATGGGGATCGAGGAGCGGGCCAACCAGTCGATCTCGCGGTCCTCGTCGTTCATTTCCTCGTCCGCGCCGTCGTCTGGCCCCTCTCCGGCCTCCCAGGCGTCGCGGCGGGCTTTCAGATCGGCGAGCGCCTCGCGGGTATCCTCGATCGCCGCTTCGGCGCCGGCTTTCTTTTCCTCGATCCGTTTGGCCTCCGTGTAGAGGCGATCGGCGTTCTTCTCGACCCCCGCGTCGGCCTCGAGCGGGATCCGTTCGCCCTCGACCTGGACGGTGACGCGACCGTTCGCGCCGTCGACGTCGACGACGGCCGCGGCCGCGTCGATGCCCTGGTCGGCGCCCTCGGAAAAGCGGGCGTCGATCTCGTCCCACGGCGTCCCCGACTCGCGGGCCTGTCGAACGGTCGAGAGGATCTCGTCGACGAGTCCGTAGTTGGCGTAGAGCAGCTCCGCGCGCTCGCGCTCGGCCTCGGCCTCGCGCTCGAACTCCTCGATGGCGCCCTCCTGCTGGTCGATGATGCGCCGTTGTTTCTCGATCTCGGCCTCGAAGTCCGGGCGCTGGCTCCCCGGCTCGTCCTCCTGCTCGTCACGTTCGAGTCGGTGAAAGTACTCGTCGAGCGCGTCGAGGAACGAGTCGCGACCCTCGGGTTCGAGCCCCGCGGCCTGGTGCTCCTCGAGCGGGAAGGGCGTGACGTCGACGACTCGTCCGCCGGAATCGCCCGCTGTACCGTCGGTCTCGCCGTCGTCGCTCGACTCGCCCGCGTCAGCGGCCCCCGCCGATTCGGCCCCGTCCGAATCGCGTTCGACGTAGATGCGCGGGTCGAAGGCGCCGGTCCTGACGTCGATCGCCAGTCGCTCGACGGCGCCGTAGAGGCGTTCGTACTCGTCGTCGCCCGCCTCGGCGATGTCGAGCGTCTTCTCGACGCCGGCGCGCGTGCAGATCTCCTCGGCGTAGAGCCCGCCGAAGTTGAGCTGGGTCGCGAGCGTCCGGACGACGTCGGTGTCGGAGTCGGCCATCTGGCGGTCGAACGTCTCGCGCGAGACGGTCAGCGGGTCGACGCGCGATTCCGGAAATTCGTAGCGCGAACCCGGTGCGACGGTCCGGGACTTCAGCCGGACGGTCTCCAGCGAGTCGACGACCTCGTACTCGCCGTCCGTGACCGCGACGTTGCCCTCGCCGAAGAGCTCGACGATGATCCGCGTGGTCTCGTCGTCGCGGTCGAAGACGAACTCGAGGATCCGGTCGAACTCGTACTGCGAGACCTCGACGAAATCGGCGCCGGAGAGCCGACTCCGGAGCATCTTCGCGAAGTGGGGCGGGCGGCCGGGTGCGTCCGGAACGCGCTCGGGCGCGACCGTGTGGACGCGCTTGGTCTCGCCCACCTCGACGAACAGTTCGACGCGACCCCGATCGAAGTCGCGCATCTTCAGCCTGAGCAGGTCGTCGCCGTAGAGGTAGACCTTGTCGACCTTCGCGCCGTCGTAGGCCGACAGCTCCGCGACGACGGCCGCGAGGTCGACGCTCGAAAGCTCCCGCTTCTGGTCCATACTCCAAGTGCCGGACGGGCCCCAAAAGGGGTATCGCTCCGGTCCGGCTGCCGCCCCACCGCAGTCGTCTCTCCTCACGGATGCGGACTGTTCGGTCGACCACCCGTGCCGGCGACGGAGTTAGGTCCGTGCGGTCCCTTGCGGTGTTCGTGACAGATCCAGACGACAGCGATCCGGCCCCGCCCGGTTTCGTCGGCCCGTACCGGGTCGAAACGCTCGACGATCCCGAGCGCGGGATGCGCGTCGGCTGCGAGCGACACGACGAGTGGCAGGTGTTCGACCCCGGCCGCCGGTCGGTGGTGTTTTACTGCCCCGACTGTAGCATGGAGGTCGAAGTGGCGCTCCACGACGATCTCGACGGGCGAGATTGGGGCGAGCGCTGCTAGATCGCAACCGGATCACGGTGAGATCGTCGACGGTTCCACTGGTGATCGTCGACGCTTTCGGGCGAACGGACGAGTCGACGCGCCGTTAGAGCCCTTTGCTCACGTACGGGCCGTCCTGGTGGTAGCCGAGTTTCTCGCGGTAGTACTCGCGGGCGCCGATGCCGGAGATGACGCTGAGCTTCTCGTACCCGGCGTCGGCCGCGAGCGACTCGGCTCGGCCCATCAGCTGCCGGCCGTAGCCTCGATGCTGGTGCTGCCCGCTGTCGCCTTCGGCCGTGCTTCCGACACTCACCTCGCTGCCGTAGACGTGCAGTTCCCGCACGAGCGCGGCGCTCTCGAGTTCCGGTCGGACGGGATCGTTCGGGAAGCGCAGCCGGCAGAAGCCGATGAGGAGATCCTGGTCGAAATCTTCGATCGAGATGAAGTGTTCCGTGCCGCCGCAGGCGTCGTACGTCATGACGTCCAGGTCGACGGAGTCGGGCTTCGCATCGTTCATCCCGACCTCCCGACAGCGAATGCAATCGCAACTCCAGCCGTGTTCGTCCATCCGCTGGCGGGCGAGCTGTCGGAGGTTGGACTTCCAGACGCCGGCGTCGATGAAGTCCGCGGGGATGTCCCGCTGGACGCGCTGAAGGCGGGTGTACCGCGGGATCATGTCCTTGATCTCGGCGATCAGGTCGGCGGCCTCGTCGTTCGTCAGGGGGTCGTACTCGTCGCGGTGCCACCAGTCGTAGGTGGCCGTCCCGCGCACGACGAGCGTGGGGTAGATCTTCAGGTAGTCGGGCTTCCAGGCCTCGTTGTCGAAGAGTTCGCGAAAGTCCTCCAGACACATCTCCTTCGACATGCCGGGCTGGCCGGGCATCATGTGGAAGCCGACCTTGAACGCGGCGTCGCGCAGCCGCCGGTTGGCGTCGATCGACGCCTGGACGCCGTGGCCGCGGTGCATCTCGCGGTTGATCCGCTCGTAGGTGGTCTGGACGCCGACCTCGACCTTCGTCCCGCCGAGGTCGAGCATGCGGTCGATCTGCTCCGGATCGCACCAGTCGGGCTTGGTCTCGAACGTCGTCCCGATGTTGCGGATCTCGTTCGTCTCGTTCTCGGCGACGACGTCCTCGAGGTAGCGCCACTCGTACTCGTCGGGCTCCTGAGCGAAGCTCTCGCCCTCCGCGGGTTCCGGCTCCTTCTCGACGTCGTAGTCGTTCATCGCCTCCAGGGCGCGCTTGACGAACCACTCCTGGTAGTCGTGGCTGCGCGCGGTCATCGTCCCGCCCATCAGGATCAGCTCGACCTTCTCGACGGGGTGGCCGATCTGGCGAAGCTGCTCCAGTCGGAGGGTGACCTGGCCGTAGGGATCGTAGTCGTTCTGGACGCCGCGCGCCGCGGCGGGCTCCTCGCCGGTGTAGCTCTGCGAGGAGGAGAACTCCGAGTCGGGTCCGCCCGGACAGTACAGACACTTGCCGTGGGGACAGCGCTCCGGCGAGGTCATGATGGCGACGGGCGAGACGCCCGAGGCCGTCCGGACCGGCTTTCGCTGCAGGACGGGTTCCAGCGCCTCGCGGTGTTCCTCGCCGGCGTGATCGAGCAGCTCCGAGTTCTTCGGCACCTTCGGCGCCGAGTGCTCCGAACACGCCCGTAACTTCGCGGATTCGAGGTCGTCAGCGTCGATCTCGCCCGAGAGGATGCGCTCGACGAGCGTCTCGCAGACGCGCTCGAAGGCCGCCGTCTCGGTCGGATCCGCCCCGGTACTCATCGCCAGCAATTCACCGCGCACGGCGGTTAAGCGTGTCGTCTCGACACCCGGGATGGCGGCAGTCGATGGACGACCGGTCGGTGGGACAGGTGCTCCTCGAGTGTGCATCGTCCCGACTCGGGGGTGCCGGCCGGGCTCGCCGCCCGCGAGGCGCCCCTTTTATGTCCGATGTGAAAGTAGGTGGGAGAAACTGAATGGCTCCCGAGTTGTCGGTTCTACTCGCCGCTGTGGCGTTGCCCTTTCTCGCCGCCGCGATCACCCCGCTGGCGGCCCGCCTGCTCGGCGAGCGGATGGCCTGGGTCGCCGCAGCGACTGCGCTGGCGAGCTTTCTCCTGCTGGCCTCCCAGTACGGCCGTGACGGAGCCGTCGAACTGGAGTGGATCCCGTCGCTGGACGTCACGCTCCGATTGTACGTCGACGGCTGGGCGCTGCTCTTCGCCCTCCTGGCCAGCGGTGTCGGCGTCCTCGTGTTCGCGTACTCGCGGTCGTACATGCACGACGAGCCGAACCTGGCCAAGTACTACGCCGCCCTGCTCACGTTCATGGGGTCGATCCTCGGCGTCGCGCTCGCGGCCGACCTCGTCTCGCTCTTTACGTTCTGGGAGCTGACGAGCCTCAGCTCGTTCGTGCTGATCGGGCACTACACCGACGACGCCGAATCGATCTACGCCGCGCGGATGGCGATGTTCGTCACCGTCGGCGGCGGGCTCTTCCTGCTCGTCGGCTTCCTGTTTCTCGCGTTCGCCGCGGGGACCACGCTCGGCGGGTCGGCCTTCGACCTCACCGCGATGCTCGCCGATCCGGGGCCGGTCCGGGCGCAACTCCGCGAGAACGACCTGTTCGTTCCGGCGCTCCTGTTCATCGCCATCGGTGCGGGGAGCAAGTCCGCACAGGTGCCGCTGCACTTCTGGCTGCCGAACGCGATGGCGGCGCCGACGCCGGTGTCGGCGTTCCTCCACTCCGCCACGATGGTGAAGGCGGGCGTCTACCTCCTCGGCCGGCTCCGACCGCTGCTCGCGAGCCCGGAGTGGACCTACCTGTTCGCGACCGTCGGCCTGGTGACGATGGCCGTCTGTGCGCTGCTGGCGGTCGCCTCGACCGACATCAAGGAGCTACTGGCGTACTCGACGGCGAGTCACCTCGGGCTGATGGTCGCGGGCTTCGGCCTCGCGCCGACGGTCGGGGCCGACGCCGGCGTCTTCCACCTGTTCAACCACGCGCTGTTCAAGGCGGCGCTGTTTCTCGTCGCCGGCATCGTGGCCCACGAGGCGGGGACGCGCCGCCTCGCGGACCTCGGCGGATTGGGCCGGGACATGCCGATCACCGCGGCCGTTACCGGGATCGTCGCGCTGAGCATGGCCGGAATTCCGCCGTTCAGCGGCTTCTACTCGAAGGAACTGTTGTTCGAAGCCGCCCACGACTCCGTCGGCACGCTCGGCGTCGCCGGCTTCCCGGTCGGCTGGCTCTACGTCGCCCTCGCGGTCTTCGCCAGCATCTTCACCGTCCTGTACTCGCTTCGCTTCCTCGGCCTGTTCCTCGGCGACCAGCCAGAGGAACTGCGCGGTTCGATCCACCGCGCACCGGCGCTGCTGCTCGTCCCGCCTGGAATCCTCGCCGTGCTCACGGCCGTGGTCAGCGTCGCCCCGGGAATCGCGGTGGATGCGATCGTCCAGTCGGCCGCTGACGCGACCGCCGTCACCCCCCACGAGATGCACTACGGGCTGCCGACGTCGTACTCGCCCGCCGTCGGGATGAGCGCCGTCGCCATCGGACTCGGTCTCGTCGCCTACCCCGCGTACGGCCGGATTCACGACGCGGTTCGAACCGCGTCGGCCGCCACGACGGTGGTGAAACCCGGTCAGTGGTACGACGGGATCCTCGTGGGTCTCGTTCGGACGAGCTGGTTCGTCGACAGGCACCTCCAGAACGGCCGGTTGCGAAACTACGCCACGTGGACGTTCGGCGTGACGTGTGCCCTGGCACTGGCTGGCTACCTCGTAGCCGGGGCAGCCGTATCGCTTCCGGCGGGACTCGTCCCGACGCCGGACGGCTCGCTGGCGATCTCGCTTGTGCTGGCCGTCGCCATCGTCGCCGCGCTCGCCGTGGTCCGAGCGCCGACCCACCCGGTCGGCGTCCTCACGCTCTCGATCCTCGGATTCATGGTCGCGATCGTCTACATCCTCGCGAGCGCGCCGGACCTCGCGCTCACGCAACTGGTCGTCGAGACGCTGATCCTGGTCATCTTCCTGCTCGTCATCGAGGAGATCCCCGACCGCGAACAGCTCGACGCTCGGACGCGCGGGCGCGACGTGGCGCTCTCGTTCGTCGTCGGCCTCACGGTCTTTCTGACCGTCGTCCTCGCGACCGACGCCCGGCCCGAGGGCCGGACCGACGTCGCCGAGTTCTACGCGGAGGAGGCCGTCCCGGGCGGCGGCGGGACGAACGTCGTCAACGTCATCCTGACGGACTTCCGCGGGTTTGACACGATGGGCGAGATCGTCGTGGTCGCGATCGCGGCGATCTCGATCATCACGCTGTTCGTCATGCGAACGCGGGGTGAGTCGCCGTGAGCGGACGTCGCTCGTTCGCGTCGGGGCTCTCGACGTCGCCGCCCCCGTCCGTCCCCTCGCCATCTCGGAGGTGGGGCGCGTGACGACGGTCATCATGCGGACGATGGCCCGGGCCGTCGTGCCGATCATCCTGGTGGTCGCCGTCTCGCTGTTCGTCGAGGGTCACAACCTTCCCGGCGGCGGGTTCATCGCGGGCGTGCTCGCGGTGACGGCGTTCGGCCTGCTGTACGTCGCGTTCGGCCTGGACTACCTCGAACGGGGCGTCCTCGACCGGGACGTCGAATCGGGAAAGGAACCGTCGCGGGACCGCGTCGTGCCGGGCTACCGCCGGCTGTTCTCGTTCGGCCTGGCGCTCGCGGTCGCGAGCGGCCTGGCGCCGCTGCTCTTCGACCGGCCGTTCCTCTCCCAGACGTACGTCATCGTCGAGGGCCTGCCGATCTACCACCACGTCGAGGTGGCGAGCGCCCTGGCGTTCGACCTCGGCGTCTTCTGCGTGGTCGTCGGCGGCCTCCTGACGATCCTCTCGGTGGTGGGCGCCGAATGACCGACTTCGTCTTCGCGACGGTCGTCGGGGCGCTGTTCGCCCTCGGAACCTACCTGGTGCTCCAGCGCGATCTGGTGCGGGTCGTCTGGGGGCTCGCGATCGTCAGCCAGGCGGCGAACGTCTACCTGCTGGTGATGGGCGGTATCGCGCCGGCGTCCGCGGACGCCGTCCCCGTCCTCGCCGGCCACGGAGCGCACGTTCCCGAGACGGCCGACCCGCTCGTGCAGGCGCTCGTCCTGACCGCGATCGTGATCGGGTTCGGGATGACGGCGTTCGCGCTGGTCCTGAGTTTCAGGGTGTACGAAGAACACGGCACGCTCGACCTTTCGGCGCTGGAGTCCCCGGAGACCGACGAGGATGGCGACGGAGGTGACTCGGAGTGATCGACATTTCGTTCGGTCCGCTCGTCACTTTTCTCCGGACGACCGCAGTCGTGTCGTCCGTCGACGTCGAGTTCGGTCCCCTCGGCACGCCGGGTGCCGACCAGCTCGTGATCGCGCCGCTGCTGGTCGTTCTCGTGACGGCCGTCGTGACCCTCGCAGCGCGGCCGTACCCCGACGCTCGCCGCGTCATCAGCGTCGTCGGTGGCTTCGCCTACGCCGCGAGCGTCGCGGCGCTGGCCTGGCACGTCGTCTTCGCGCCCTCGGCGGCCGGAACCGCGACCTACCAGGTCGGCGGCTGGGAGACGCCGTACGGCATCGCACTGGTCGCCGACGGCCTGTCGACGTTCATGCTATCGATGGTGGCCGTCGTCGCGGTGGCCTCGCTCGTCTCCTCGGCCCGGTACGCGCCGAACTACGACCGGCGGACCTTCTACATCCCGCTGTATCACTTCCTCCTGCTGGGCGTGACCGGCTCGTTCCTCGCCGGCGACCTGTTCAACCTCTTCGTCTGGTTCGAGGTGCTGCTCATGGCGAGTTACACCTTCGTGGCGTTCTACGGCGAGGCCGAGCACACGCGCGCCGCGTTCTGGTACGTCGCGCTCAACCTCGTCGCCAGCGCCGTCTTTCTGCTCGCCATCGGCGGCCTCTACGCCACCGCGGGGACGCTCAACATGGCCGAACTGGCCAGGCGCATCGCCGAGCCCGCGGCGTACGGCATCGACCCGACACCCACGGTCGGATTGCTCGGCCTCCTCCTCTCGGTGTTCGCGCTCAAGGCCGGCCTCGTCCCCTTCCAGTTCTGGATCCCGGCCGCCTACGCCGCGGCCCCGCCGCCGGTGACGGCCCTGCTCGCCGGCGCCAGCAAGAAAGTCGGCATCTACGCCATCATCCGCATCTCCTTCACCGTCTTCGGCGGGTCGCAACTCGCGGTTTCGGTCCCCGGCACCAGCCTCGCCGGCGAGTCGCCCGTCGCGTTCGTCGGAATCGCCCTGTTCGCGATGGCCGTCGCGAGCATCCTGCTCGGCGGGCTCGGGGCGATCGAACGCGACTCGATGGAGGGCGTCCTCGCGTACTCCAGCATCGGCCAGATCGGGTTCATCGCGATCCCCGTCGCCATCGCGGCGGTCTGGCCCGACCTGCGACACCTGGCGATTCTCGCCGCCCTGGTGTACGCCCTGAATCACGCGGTCGCGAAAGGACTGCTCTTCCTCGTCGTCGGCGCCGTTCGCGACGCGACCGGCACGAGTCACTTCGTCGATCTGAGCGGGCTGGCCGGGCGAGCGCCCGTCCTCGCCGGCTCGTTCTTCGTGGGCGCGCTCGCGCTCGTCGGCATTCCGCCGTTATCCGGATTCTTCGGCAAGTTCCTCGCGTTCGACGTCGCGGTCCGAGTCGGCGAAACGGCGCCCGCGGCCGCCGTCTCGCTCGTCGTCGTCCTGCTCCTCGGCTCGCTGCTGACGATCGCCTACACGACGCGGACCTGGAACCGCGGGTTCTGGGGCGGGCGAACGGACAGCGTCGAGGGCGCCAGAACGGATCCGGTTCTGATCGGCGTCGTCGTCGCGCTCGCGGTCGTCGTGCTCGCGATCGGTCTCGGGTTCGAACCCGTCCACCGGTTCGCCGACGCCGCGGCCGAGTCCGCCCTCGACTGGGAGGGCTACGTCGACGCCGTCGGCGGCGAATCGACCCGGGTTGCGGTCCCCGGTGGCGATCCGACCGCGGACGCGGCGACGCTCTGGGGTGATCGTCCGTGACCGCCGGATCGACGGCCGTCGACGACGAGCCCGGCGGCTGGGTGGTCCGGGCCTGGCCGGTGGTCGGCGTCGGGTTCGCCGTCCTCTGGCTGTTCGTTCGCGGCGTCGCCCCGACGGTCACCGCCGTCACCGGCCAGTTCCTGTTCGGACTCGGCGTCGGACTTCCGGTGGCCTTCGTCGTCCGCCGGCTCTACCTCGACCGGATCGACCTCGCTCGACTCGCCCGCGCCGTTCCCTACGCCGTCCGCTACGTCGTCGCGTTCGGCTACGAGATCGCGTGCGCGAACCTGGACGTCGCCTACCGGGTCCTCCGGCTCGAGCCGGCGATCGAACCGGAGGTGATCCTCGTCCCGCTGCGGGTCCGGACGCCGGTCGCGATCACGCTGATCGCCAACTCCATCACGATCACGCCGGGGACGATCACCCTGGACTACCACGCGGAGACGAACGCGCTGTTCGTCCACGCCATCGACGGCCGCGACCCGGACGCGATCGTGGCGCCGATCCGGTCGTGGGAGGACTACGCCCTCGAGATCTTCGACGAGGAGCGGTCGCCGACCGACGAGGCGCCGGCGATCGTGATCGAGGGGCCGCTGCCGCCGGCGCTGAAGCGAGCGGGCGTCCAGACGGACGAGGCCGCAGATCGAGGGCCCGTCGAGGCGGACGACTCTGCCGCCCGACGCGATGTCGAACGGGACGACTCCGGCGAGCCGACCGACCGGGGCGACGTGGACCTGGACGAACCGACCGATCGAGGCGAGACCGATGAGTGACCCGGGGACGCTGCTCGACGTCACGGTCCGGGCCGCGCTGATATTGGTCGCCGCGCTGTGCGTGCTGAGTAGCTATCGCGTCATCCGCGGCCCGACGATTCCCGACCGCGTCGTCGCCCTCGACGCGATCGCCACCAACGTCGTCGCGATCGCCGTGCTGTTCGCCCTATTGACCGGCCGGGGTCTCTTCATCACCGTCAGCCTCGTCCTCGCGATCATCGGCTTTATCGCCACCGTCGCCGTGGCGAAGTACGTCGACCAGGGAGATATCATCGAGTGAACCATGATCGGGACCGCCATCGTCGCCGTCGAGATCGCGCTGATCGTCGTCGGCTGTTTCTTCCTGACCGTCGGGACGATCGGCCTCCTGCGCCTGCCCAACGTCTACAACCGGATGCACGCGACCAGCAAGCCGACGACGCTCGGCGCGGCGGCGATCTTTCTCGCCGCGTTCGTTCGCTTCGGCCCCGGGAACGAGGGTCTGACGGCGCTCGTCGGGCTGTTCTTCCTCTTTCTCACGGTCCCGACCGGCGCGCACATGATCGCCAGATCCGCCGAGCGGATCGGGGTCCCGTTTCTCGGGAGCGTGACCTGGCCCGGTCGGTCCTCGGCGGCGATCGCGCCCGACGACCAGCGCGACGACGCCGCCGAGACGCGTCCGGCGGGCGCGGACGAGGATCGCGACGCGACTGAGCGCTGATTTATCGCACGCCCCGTCGATCCGGAGACGGGCCGTTCGTTTCGAACCGCAGGATAGCGCGCGACCGCCCTACTCGAGCAGGTCGCCGAGCGCGTCGACTGCTGCGTCCTGGACGGCCTCGCGTTCGCCCTTGAGGAACTCGACGGTCCCGTCGGCGCCGCCGACGACGGTGACGCCGGCATCGGGGACGGCCGTGGCGATCGCGTCGCCGAGGTCGCGGACGTCGACGAAGTCGGTCGTCCGGACCGAGAGTTCGGCCTCGTCGACGCCCAGCGTGGCGAAGGGGCCGTCGGCGCGGTCCCGTTCGCTGCGGTGGAGCGCGTCGAGCAGGAGACCGGTCGGCGGGAAGTCGTAGCGGTGGGTGAACTGCGCGGTGTCGAGTACCGTGACCGTCACGTCGCCCGTGCCGCTGACGGTGGTGTTCTCGCGAGCGGTCGCGAGCTCGGTCTCGAGCTTCTCGCGGAACTGATCACCGACGTGGCCGGCGAGCCCGCCGTTCGAGTCGAACAGCAGGTCGGCGATCAGTTCGCGCTTGTCGTTGTAGGACTGGTAGTGTGCCTCCAGCGCGACCGCGTTGCGCCGATCCGCGAGCGCGTCGGCGTCGAAGCCGGCTTCGCTCGCGAGGTCGACGTAGGACTCCGGCGGCGACTCCCAGTAGCTCAGCGCGGGGAGGTGCCGGAGGTCCTCCCGGACGTCCGCGTTGACGGCCGCGGCGAGCGTCGCCGCGATCGCGGTGGTCGTCAGCGTCTCGTCGCGGTCGCCAGGGGTGACGGCCGTGCGGACCGTCTCGCTGACGGCCGAATCGGCCACGTTCGCGTCGACGACGAGCCGGTCTGCGCCGTACTGGGCGAGCAACTCGTAGGCGTCGGTGGACTCGATCGTCGACCCCGCGTCGACGACGACCACGAGCGGGAGCTGTTCGCCGTGGCGATCGCGGGCGTCGAGCATGTTCGAGACGTCGCCGGTGGCGTCGTCCATGTCGTAGACGGTGCCCTCGAGGGGCCGCCGGGTGACGTAGTGGTAGATCGCGTCGTCGCGCGTGTGCTTGTCCTCGATCAGGGGCAGCAGGGCGTGCTCGATCGCGGCCCCCGCGACGTAGCCGTCCGCGGTGTCGCTGTGGCGGACGACGATCGGACGGGCCTCCATGACGGCGCGGCGAATCGTCGTCGCGGCCTCGGTCAGTTCGTCAGTGAGACCGTCGACGGTCTCGTGCCCGCCGAGCGGGTCGACGCTCGCCGGCCGGGCCTCGTCCTCGATGGCGGCTTCGTGCCGGTCGAGGACGGCCTGGCGTTCGTCGTCGGTCAGGACGGTGAGCGACTCGGTCTCGATCTGGAGATCGCCGTTGTGGCGTTCGACCTCGCCCTCGATCGAGACGACGTCGTCAAGGTCGACGTCCGGGTACGCGCGGACGCCCGCCTCCTCGAACGCGGCGCACTCGATGGTGCCCGTCTCGTCGCGCAGTTCGAAGATGGTCGGCCCCGTCGTCTGCCGGACGCCGGTGACGACGCCGTCGAGCCGGACGATGGCGCCGACCTGGTCGGCCAGCGCGTCGACGGTCGTGCGCGCGAGTTCCGCGTCGGCCGCCGCCTCGGTCGATTCGTCCGATTCCGCGACGACGGCTGCGGTGCCGCCGTTCGTCGAGCCGACCGTCGCGCCGTCGCCGGCGGCTTCGTCCGTTCCGGCCGACGACGATCCGGTGGCGGCCGACTCGTCGGCCGAATCGGTCCCGGTGGTCGTCTCCGTCTGTTCGGTCATCCCCGTCGACTCGTCGTCGGTCTCGGCCGACGCGGGGGTCGTCTCGTCGGCCGACCCGTCGGGCTCGTCGATCGAGTCCGCCTCGTCCAGGCGACGCTCGCCGTCCGGATCGTCGACGACACAGCCGCGGAACTCGTCCCGTCCTTGCCGAATGGACCAGCCGAGGTCGACGTTTCCGTTGTCTCTGACGTCGAGCACCTGGACGAAGACCGTATCGCCGGGTTCCCAGTCGAGACTCTCGAGCCGTTTGTCCAGTTCGCTTCGGTGCAACAGACCGGTGACACGCGGGCCGATGTCGACGAAGACGCCGAAATCGGCGTAGCCGTCGACGGTCCCCTCGTAGTAGCGGCGGGGGGTGAGCTGGGAGGCGTCGGTACCACGGAAGAGGAAGCAAACGTCCTCCTCGTGGAACTCGCACACCTCGCCGTCGACGGGCGTGTCGCAGATGATGCAGGTACCCATCTATCCGAGTAGAGTGCGTTGAGCGTAAAACGGTTGTCGAAACGCCGCGGCCGCGTCGAATACGACAGAATTGGCGTACTGGGTGCTCTAGCCTTCGAAAACTGAGGATTCGTCTTCCAGGGTTTCGATCTCCTCGACGAGCGCGCGGACGGTCTCCGGGAACAGGGCGACCTGCACCTCGTTGCCCTCGGCGTCGTCGAACTCGAATTTGACGCGCTTGTCGCCGAACGCCCTGACGTCGGCGGATTCGACGTCGAAGAGCTTCGCAGAGGCGGATTTGTTGGTCGGACCGACGTTCGAGAGCGATCCCTCCTTCAGTTCGACCGTGAACGGCTCGATGTCGAGTGCGAGCATACGCCCCGTTGTCCCCGCCGTCGTAAAACTCCCCTCCGTCGATCCGGCGACGGCTCCTGCTAGCCGGGTCGGCGGATCGCCGGGCGATTGGTGCGACTCGATTCTCGTCGGGCATCCAGACGGCCCTCGGGTGTGTCGCGTCCCGGCGCGGCTAGTCGTCGATCACGTTCGGCGCGCGCAGGCGCTGTGGGCCGAAATCTCGAAGCTTTAAGGGCAATTCTCCCGAATCCTCGCGTGCGCATGGAACTCACCTGGCACGGTCACTCGACGTGGGCGGTAACGGTCGGAGAGACGCGCCTGCTGATCGACCCGTTCTTCGACAATCCGAAGACGGACCTGACGCCCGAGGACGTCCCGGAGCCCGACTACGTCCTCCTTACGCACGGCCACGCTGACCACGTCGCGGACGCGAGCGCGTTCGCGGACGCGACGCTCGTGGCGACGCCAGAACTGGCCGCCTACTGCGAGGACGAGTTCGGCTTCGACGACGCCGTCGGCGGCATGGGAATGAACCTCGGCGGTACCGTCGCGTGCGGCGACGCGCGGGTGACGATGGTGCGGGCCGATCACACGAACGGCATCGTGACCGACTACGAGTACGACGCCGGGATGCCTGCCGGCTTCCTCGTCAGCGACGACGATCCCACCGCAGCCGGCGCCACGACGTTCTACCACACCGGCGACACCAGCCTCATGTCGGAGATGCGCGACGTGATCGGCCCGCACCTCCGGCCCGACGCGGCGGCCGTCCCGATCGGCGATCACTTCACCATGGGGCCCCACCAGGCCGCCATCGCCGCGGACTGGCTCGACGTCGATCACGCGTTCCCGCAGCACTACGACACGTTCGGCCCGATCGAGCAGGACCCGGCCGATTTCGAGGCGGCGGTCGACGAGGTCGGTGCCGACGCGTCCGTCCACGCGCTCGCGGGCGACGAGTCGTTCGACCTCTCCTGATCGTTCGACTCGCCGTCCGACGGCTCGGTCCGTCCGGCGATCGTCTCGTCGGCGCCGACTCGATCCGTTCGCCGGTGTCAGCTCGGTGCTCGTGACGCCCCGCCGTCGCTCGAACGCATCTGTGCGGACGACTCCCAGTCTCGCGACAGAGAACAACGTTTACACGCCGGGACGTCGTCGTACCGACTGCCATGTCAAAGAACGTGACCACGACGTCCGAGGAGGGCTACGTCGCGACGAACCAGATCCGCGACTTCGAGGTGACGATCGACTCCGGCGGCGAGGAGGGCCCCGACACGCTCGAGAGCCTGCTGGCCGCCTACGCCAGTTGCTACGTACCCGCGCTGCGCGTCGGCGCAAAACAGCGCGACGCCGGCGAACTCGGCGAGATCGTCATCGACGTCACGGGCGAACTCAACGACGACGACAAACTCGAGTCGGTCGCCTTCGACGTCGAGACCGACGCCGACCTCGACGGCGACACCGCCGCGAACGTCGTCGAGCGCGCGAACGAACTCTGCAAGGTCCACGACGCCGTCAAGCCGTCGCTGGAAGCGGACGTGTCGCTCTAAGACGGCCGCAGACGGTGGCCCATCGACCCATTTTCCGTGATCGCGTGCGCGTCTCGTCCGCGATACCGGCTCCAGAGCCAGCGGTCCGGGCGCCCGTTCGACCGGAGTGTCGGCCGGTCACCGCATCGCCGAATCGCGCAGGTCCGGGTGTTCGCGGACGAAGTCGACGAGCGCGTCGACGTACGACTCGAACGGCGGCACCTCGACGGCCGTATCCGCGAGCGCCCGCCGCGTCTTCGGACACGCGTAGCGAGTTGGATGATCGAGGTAGTCGAGCGTGGCGGGTTCGACGCTCGCGCCGCGCGATTCGAGCCAGTCGAGCCCGCGGCGCGCGATCGACTTGGGGACGGGTAGGGGCACCGTCCGGTGGTCGATCGCGTCCGCGAGCACCGCGGCGAACCGCCGGACCGGGAGCGGCGCCGGATCGCAGAGCTGGTACACCTCGCCGACGGTGTCCGCCCTGGCGCTCAACGCGTCGATCGCGTCGACGACGTAATCCCGGGGCACGACGTTCAGCTCCGCCGAGCGCGCGCCGGGGACCGTCACGGAAACCGAGAGCCACTCGGGCTGGGACAGGAGGTGTCGAAGCTGGTAGTACGGCCCGTCGTACTTTTCGGTCTCGCCCGTCTCGCTGTCGCCGACGACGATCGCCGGCCGGTAGACGGTCGCCGGGAACCCCGCGGCCATGCGGCGCTGTACCGCCACCTCGGCGCGGTACTTCGTCTCCTCGTAGTGATTGTTGAACGACTGGCCCTCCGCGAGATGGGTCTCGGTGAAGACGCCGTCGTAGCGCCCGCTGACGTAACACGTGCTCACGTAGTGGAACCGATCGACGTCGATCGACGCGGCGAATTCGAGGACGCGTTCCGTCCCGCGGACGTTGACCGCCTCGGCCGGTTCGAGGTCGACGCCGAGGTCGTAGATCGCCGCGAGGTGGTAGCACGACTCGATGGCATCGAACGTCGCCCGATCGACCTCGAGCCCGAGGTCGGGATCGGTAATGTCGCCGTCGTACAACCGGATGTCGATGCGATCGTCGCCGACCGCGGGTGCGTCGACGGCGTCTACGAGTTCGCGCGCCCGGTCTTCGGCCTGTGCCCGATGGTGGGGCTGGACGAGGCAGGCGACCGGCCCGTCGCCGCGTTCGAGCACTCGTTCGATCAGCGCCGACCCCAGGAACCCCGGGAAGCCGGTCAGGAATACTCGCGGTGCGGTCATCGGCCCCACCCGAGTAGCCGGCGTCGGAGCGCCGTCAGCGTCGACAGGCCGCGAACGAACCACTCCGTGGGTACGAAATCCGGCGGGACGAGGGGCCCGGTGCGCGACGTCGCGATCGTTTTCGACTCGGTGAAACGCCGAATCCCCTCGGGGCCGTGGCGGCGACCGATGCCCGAGTCACCCATCCCGCCCATCGGCGCGTCGAGCGCGGCCCAGCCGGTGAGGTACGTGTCGTTGATGCAGACGGTGCCGCAGTCGATGCGGCGGGCGACCTCGCGTGCGCGGTCCGTATTTTGACTCCAGACGCTCGCGTTCAGGCCGTACGGCGAGTCGTTCGCCGCGTCGATCGCGCTATCTGCGTCGGGAACCGGCGTGACGGTGACCACGGGCCCGAACGTCTCCTCGCACGCGACGTCGGCGTCGGGCTCGACGTCGGTCAGGATCGTCGGTTCGTAGCAGTACGGGCCGACGTCGGGTCGACGTCGACCGCCGGAGACGAGCGACGCCCCGTCCTCGACCGCCGAATCGACGGTGTCGGCCACGCGCGTGTGCTGGGCGTCGTCGATGAGGGAGCCGACGTCGGGCCCGTAGTCGAACGTGTGTCCGAGCGAGAGCGACCGCGTCTCTCCGACGAACGCGTCGAGGAACGCCTCGAAGCACGATTCGTGGACGTAGATTCGCTCGGGCGCGAGACAGAGCTGGCCGGCGTTCGTGAACGCCCCCTGGGCGGCACCGCGGGCGGCTTCCTCGACGTCCGCGTCGTCGAGGACGACCAGCGGGTTCTTCCCGCCGAGTTCGAGCGAGCAGTCGATCAGGTTTCGTCCCGCCCGTTCGGCGACCTGCCGGCCCGTCTCCGTACTCCCCGTGAACGCGACGTAATCGACCCGGTCGATCAGCGCGGGGCCGACGGTCGAACCCTCCCCGGTGACGATCTGCAGGACGCCCTCGGGGAGCCCGGCTTCTTCGAGCATGGCGGCGAGTTCCAGCGCGACGAACGGCGTCTTCGCGTCCGGTTTCAGCACGACCGCGTTGCCGGCGAGCAACGCGGGAACGGCGTCGGCCATCGAGAGCGTCACGGGGTAATTCCACGGCGAGATGACCCCGACCACGCCGACCGGATCGCTCGTCACGCGCGCCGTCGAGACGAGCGGAATCGGGTCCATCCGCCTCGATTCCGAGATCGCGTCGGGGCCGACCGCGGCGTAGTACGAACACGAAAGGGGGACGTCGAGTACCTCTTCGAAGCCGTGTCGCCGTGACTTGCCGGTCTCGAGCTGGAGGAGGTCGAGCAACGGTTCGCGCCGCTTGGCCACCAGCCTGCCGAAGCGTTCGATCACCGCGGCCCGCTCGCCGATCGGCGTCGCGGCCCACCGGGCCTGGGCCCGCCTGGCTCGTTCGACGACGGTCTCGACGCCGTCCGCGGTCGCGTCCGGGATCGTCCCGATGACGTCGTCGGTGACCGGCGTCCGGACGTCGATCGACGACTCGGACTCGGTGCCAGCCAGCCGATCGGTCAGTCCGTCGAGCCGGGCCCGCGTGACGCCGGCGGATTCCAGGATCGCGGGCGAGGATAGTGACATATCTCATCCTTACAGCCTGTCCCCCAGTAGTTTTTGCTCCGGTTCGGGGCATTCCGCGGTTTCCGAGCCCCGTCGACCGGCAAATGGGAAACCCTCATGGCCGTTCCGACGGAAGAACCGGACATGACAGAGACGTCGTGGACGGACCAGATCGTCGGCGAGCGGATGGCTGTCGATCGAGAGTTCGCCGATCAGGTCGCCCAGTCGCAGTTTTCGAATCAGGAGTGGTCCCTCGTCATGACCGCGACGACCTTCGAGATCACCGATCCGGCCGATCCGGACGCGGCGACGCTCGTGGCCAACACCGAACAGGTCGAGCACGTGTTGCCCGAATTCGAGAACCTCGAGGCGGGCGTGGCCGGAATGGGCGGGCAACCCGCGGCTGGTTCGAGCGGCGGCGGGCTGCTGGATTCGCTGAAGTCGGCGATCGGGCTCGGCGGCGACGAGGACGTCTCCGAGGCCGACCTCGAGGCGGCCGACGCCCTCGCCCAGGAGTACGCGAGCGAACTGCAGGATCGCCTGGAGGAGACGGGCCGCTGGGGCGAGGTCCGCGAGCTCGCCGCGGCCGACGCCGACCGTTCCTGATCCCGTCCGGGTTTGATCGCCCCTGATCCCGTCCGGCTGTCTGATCCGATCCACTGCCGAATCGGCGCGTTTCGCACGGTCAGCGGTGGTGCGATCCACGATCGATTCCGTATCGAGGGCCGGCTCGTCGGCCCGACGAAGCCGGTCGTAATGCCCCCGACGGCACCGCTCGAACTGCCACCCGACGAAGCCGGTCGCAATGCCCCCGACGGCACCGCTCGAACTGCCACCCGACGGGGCCAGCCGCAGGACCTTTAGGGGCAGGCGCGAGTGTTTCGGTATGGACGAGTCGGTTCCAACAACGACGTTCAGCATCGAATCCGAGTCGGGCGACGGCGACGACGTCACCATCCCGAGCGGCCTCGTCTCCCTCCTGGCGGAGGGCGACCAGTCGCAGGCCGAAACGGTCGGTGACATCACCCTGCTCTCCTTTGCGAGCCGGGCTCACCACCTCGTCCACCACGGCGAGGACGCCGGCGAGGAGGTCGCCGCCCAGGAAGAAGAGATCATGGACCTCTTCGAGGAACGATTCGGCGTGAGCTACGCCGAGGCGACCGGTCACCACCACTGAGCCAGCTCCCCGACGCTGAAGACTGATCGCTTCCAGCAGTTACGTTGACACGATTTCCAAAGGTCAACCCCGTGACTGTTTTGTAAACCGAAGCAATTACGCCGGTTTACGAGAGCGGTTCGAGTATGTCGACCGAGCAAACATCCGTCTCGCTGGTCTCGGCGGACGTCATTCGGCCGTTCGCGAGAGCCGCGTTACTGGCAACGCTGATGGGGGCGACTGCCCCACTTTCCATCCCGATTCCGTTCACGACGGTGTCGGTGACGCTGCAGGTGTTGTTCGTCTTCCTCGCTGGTATCTACCTCGGCCCGCTGTGGGGGACGGCGTCGATGGGGCTGTATCTCGCGGCCGGTGTAAGTGGACTGCCGGTCTTCGCCCATGGTCGGACGGGTATCGGTCCACTTTTCGACTATACGGCCGGGTTCCTCTGGTCGTTCCCGGTTGCCGCGTGTCTGATCGGCGTACTCGTCCACGCGCGTTTCCTCGGCTCTCGCCGTGGGGCGGAACCGAGCGATGTGTCGCTCGAATCCGCCAGGTTCGTCGATCGGTTTCGCCGCCGAAACCCGTCGACGGTCGGCACCCTCCGCCTGGTCGCTGCGCTCGTCGCGGGTACCCTCCTCATCTACACAATGGGCGCGGGCTACGCAATGCTGTTACTCGATCTGTCTCCCTCCGAAGCGATAGCCGGGTTCGTCGCCCCGTTCGTCTTCTTCGAACTCGTCAAGATGGCGGCGGCGATCGGCGTCGTCCGTAGCGACATCGTCCCGGCCTGAGACTGACCGCCACTCGGAACCACTCCCATGATCGACTATCGCGACGTCACCTTCGCCTACGGCGAGACCGACGTGCTTCACTCGGTTTCGCTCTCGATCGCCGACGGCGAGTTCGTCCTGCTCGTCGGCCCGAACGGGAGCGGCAAGACGACGCTGCTGCGCCACGCCAACGGCCTGCTCGAACCCGAGGCTGGAACCGTCCTGGTTGACGGGCGACCGGTCGACGAGGACCTCGTGGCGGCGCGCTCGGCGATCGGGATGGTGTTTCAACACCCGCGCGACCAGTTCGTCGCCGCGACGATCGCCGAAGACGTCGCGTTCGGCCCTGAAAACCTCGGCCTCGACCGGGCGACGATCGACGAACGGGTCGAGCGCTCGCTCGCGGCGGTCAACATGGACGGCCGCGGGTCGGAGCAGATCGACGAACTCTCCGGCGGCGAGCAATCCCGCGTCGCCATCGCCGGCGCACTCGCGATGGAACCCACCCATCTAATTCTCGACGAACCGTTCACGGGCCTCGACGTACCCGCTCGCCGGTCGGTTCGCGAGCGCCTGGCCGCACTCTCGGCCGAGGGGACCGGCGTGATCGTCTCGACGCACGACCCCGACGCGGTCTGGGACCTGGCGGATCGCGTCGTCGCGATGGCCGACGGCGAAGTGGCTGTCGACGCGGACCCGGAACGGGCGAAAGAGGCGCTGAACACGTCGTCTATCGGCGTGCGAGCGCCGACCGGGTGATCGCGTGCTCGCGTACGAACCCGACGAGACGCTGGCCCACACGCTCGATCCGCGGTCCAAGTTGGCGTTCCAGGTCGCATTCGCCGTCGCCGCCCTCGCTCATTCCTCACCGTCCGCGACTGCCGCGCTCTCGCTCTTGGCGCTCATCGTCGTGATGGGTGCAGGCGTCGCACTCGGGCGAACGCTGTACGCCTACCGGTACGTGTTCGGCTTTCTGTCGATCAGCGTGATCCTCTCGGCCGTCACCCGTGGACCGCCGTGGATCGACGTGGCCGACGCGATCGCGACGGCGAGCGCGAGCTACCGCGTCGTCCTCATCCTGCTGGTCAGCGCGGCGTACGTCCGATCGACGCCGGTTCGCGATTCGGAGGCGGCGTTCCACCGACTCGTCCCCGGTCGCGTCGGGCGACTGCTCGGCCTCGGCGTCTCGCTCGTCTTTCGCTTTCTCCCCGTCTTGCAAGCCGACATTCGCACGATTCGGAACGCGATGGCGACCCGCCTCGGGACCGAGCGATCCGCCCACGATCGGGCGGCTCGAATCGGAGCGCTCGGGCTCTCGCGTGCCTTTCGGCGCGCGGATCGACTCTCGGTCGCCCTCCAGGCGCGCTGTCTCTCCTGGAATCCGACGCTGCCGCCGCTCTCGTTCGGCCGCCGCGACCTCCCCGTCTTCGCGATCGCGCTCGGCCTCGTCATCTCGTCGGTGCTGTGACGGTCCCGGACGAGCTCTCGACCTCGCCTGCGGGCTCGATACTAACCGCTCGGCCGCGGCCGAGCCGATCCGTCTTGAAGCTGGCCCTTGCCGTCCCCGATGAGTTTTACCCGTGGTCGTGGTAGGTCCCCGCGATCGTGAGCTTCATCGCCGAGTACACGCTCGACAGCCCGATCCTCGCCGCGGCTCGAGCCGAGAGCCCGGGCGTCGAGTACGAGGTCGTCGACGAATTCGTGACGGCGGACGAGCCGCCGGTGCTGACCGCCTGGGCGAGCGGACCGGACGCGGCGCTGGAGCGCTTCGACGCGGCCGTTCGATCGGATCCGACGCTCGCATCTGCGACCGTACTCGCCAGCGTACCCGACCGTCGGCTCTACCGGATCGAACTCTCTCCGGAGGGGGCGTGCGGGATGACGTACCCGGTCGCGATGGAACACGGGATCACCTTTCTCGAGGTCAGGGCGACCGGCGAGGCTGTCCACTACCGGGCCATGATTCCGAATCGGGACGCCCTCTCCGCGTACCGGTCGGCCTGCGCGGAACGCGACCTCGATTTCACCCTCGATCGGCTCTACCGGAGCGAGGGCGCCCCTTCGGCCGCGTCGGCGTTGACCGACCGCCAGCGAACGGTGCTGCGCGCGGCGTTCGAGGCGGGCTACTTCGACGTCCCGCGCTCTACCTCGCTCGACGCGCTCGCCGACCGGTTCGACGTCTCCGAACAGTCGCTGTCGGCGACGCTTCGACGCGCGCAGTCGAACCTCTTCGCGGAGACGTTCGATCCCGATCGCTGACGGGCCGGCGCTGTCCTCGCGTACGTAAAAGGTTTCGTGCTCAACCGCCGGGCCTACCCGTCGACCGGGCGTATCACCGAACAGAATTCTCGATGTCAGCCGCACCCCCGAACGACTGCTGTGCCACTCAGGATGGACCGATCACCCTCGACCGATCGACGTCGCAACCGAGCAGCGAGGCCGTCCTCGAGGCGGTCTCGTCGGTCACCGGCCGTCCGGCCGTCCCGACCGAAGCGGGGTCACCGCTCCCGCCGCTGTACCACGCGATCGATCCGGAGGCCCTCGACCAGCTGGTCGACCACGCGGCGGCCTGCCAGACCGACTTCTCCCTCTCGTTCGAGTACGCGAGCTGCGAGGTAACCGTCTCGGTCGACGAGATCGCGATCGATCCACGCCCGGACGCGAACTAGCGTTCGGCCGGCCGGTCGACCCCGGCCCGGCGCGCTACTTCGCCGACATATTGCTGGACGGGCCTCTCCAACGCTCCATCCGGTTGCCCCACCTGTGCCGGCCCGCGAGTGGACCCTTACCGTCGGCTACGGACGGCGCCGTCCGAATGGAGTGCCGGTCGAACCGATTTTCGCTCGCCGAAGAGCGTGTGAGCCGCGTCCCGCACGTTCGCGATCGGCTCCCGGAGATCGTCGAGCGAAACGGCGAGACGCCGATCGCGCACGCGGCCGGTGACGACGAGCCCGCTCGGACCGGACCTGCTGGCTCCATAGATCCCGTCGATATCTGACGTAGTTGGAGCTGTGTGCGGCCTTTTTGACTCAGGGAGCGCCGCCATCGCGGCCCGGCGCGACTCCGTTCTCGGCGGTAGGTTTCCCGCGACCAGTGCACGGCATTTATCCGACTTGCTGTCGACCCCCTCCGATATGAGCGACGGTGGGGGGACCGCAGAGACGGAGTTCTGGGGGACGGCTGACGATACCGAGGCGTGCCGGCAGTATCGCACGCTGGTCAACGCCGTCGAGGACGGCATCTACCAGCTCGACGCCGCGGGCCGATTCGTCGCGGTCAACGACGCGATCGTCGAGGCGACCGGCTATCCCCGCGACGCCCTGCTCGGCGAGCACGTCTCCCGGCTCGTCGCCGAAGACGACGTCGAGCGAATCGAACGGGAGATCGCCGCGCGCCTCGAGGCGGGTCGGCCGCGCGTCGAGACGTTCGAGCTGTCGATCCGGACGGCCGACGGCGGGACCGTCCCGTGCGAACTCCGGATGAGCCTGCTGGTCGAACGCGGCAGCCTCCGAGGAACCGTCGGCGTGGTTCGGGACGTGCGCGACCGCGAGCGCGCCGGGCCGATCGCCGACCACAGCGAACTGGAACGGGAACTCCGCGAGCGCGAACGGCGGCTCTCGTCGCTGATCGACAACGTGCCGGGGATGGTCTATCGGTGTCGGAACGACCGCGACTGGCCCGTGGCGTTCGTGAGCGACGCGTGCGAAGACGTAACGGGATACGCCGCCGAGGCGCTGGAACGCGGCGACGTGAACTGGGGCGCGGACGTGATGGTGCAGGCCGACCGGGAGGCGGTCTGGGAGGCCGTCCAGCGGGAGGCGGGCGAGGACGGGACGTTCGCGGTGACCTACCGCATCGAGACCGCGACCGGCGAACGGCGGTGGGTCAGCGATCGCGGCCGTGGCATCTTCGAGGACGGCGAGCTGGTGGAGATCGAGGGCATCATCTCGGACATCACCGATCGCAAGCGCGCCGAGCGGCGGCTGGCCGAGGAGCGGGACATGTTCGCGGACGGCCCCGCGGTCGTCTTCAGGTGGGAGCCCGACGACGAGGCGGGGTGGCCGGTCGAGTACGTCTCCCCAAATGTCGAGGACGTGTTCGGCTACGCGCCCGCGGAACTCGAGTCGGGGACGGTTCCGTACACCGACCTGCTCTTCGAGGAGGAGGTGGACCGCATCGCCCGGGAGGTCGAAGCCAACAGCGACGGGACGACCGAGCGCTTCAGCCACGAGCCGTATCGCGTGCGGACCAATGGCGGCGAGGTCAGGTGGGTGAAAGACACCACCAAGATCGTCCGGGACGACTCGGGCGAGATCACGAATTATCTCGGGTACCTGGTCGACATCACCGAGCGCAAGGAGCGCGAACGCGAACTCCAGCGCTACGAGACGGTCGTCGAAACCGTCAACGACGGCGTCTACGTGGTCGACGACGAGGGCCGGTTCACGATGGTCAACGACGCCTACGTCGAGATGACTGGCTACGATCGCGACGACCTGATCGGGGCCCACGTTTCGCTGGTCGTCGACCAGGCGGTCGCCGAGCGAGCGCAGGTGACCGAGGCCGAAATGCGCCACGGCGGTTCGAACGGGTCGACGGTCGAGGCGGAGCTACGGCGGGCCGACGGCGAACGACTCCCCTCGGAGGCGACGTTCGCACTGCTGGCGAGCCCCGACGAGCCCGACCGGCGCGTCGGCGTCGTCAGGGATATATCCGACCGACGGGAGCGCGAGCGGGAGCTGCGGCGGAAGGAACGCCGGTACGAGGCCGTCTTCGAGGATCCGAACATCCTCGTCGGCCTGCTCGATCCAGACGGGACGGTTCTGGACATCAACGGGACGGCCATGGAGTACGTGGACGCCGCCCTCGCGGACGTGACCGGCGAACCGTTCTGGGAGACGCCCTGGTGGGGCGGCCAGGCGGGCGTCCAGTCGGACGTGAGGGAGTGGACCGAGCGAGCGGCCGACGGCGAGTACGTCGATTTCGAGGCGGATCTCATCCGACCGGGCGGCGACCGGTACACCCTGAGCGGCTACTTCCGGCCGGTCACGGACGAGGACGGCGAGGTCGTATCCATCATCGTCTCGGACCGCGACGTCACCGAGCGCAAGGAACGCGAACAGGCGCTCCAGGAGAGCCGGAACCAGCTCCGGGCGCTCATCGACGTGCTCCCGGTCGCCGTCTTCGTCGCCGAAGCCGACGGCGAGATCGTCGAGTGGAACGAGGCCGCCGAGGCGATCTGGGGCGGCGAGGTCGCCGAATCCGAGTCCGTCGCCGAGTACGAGGCGTACGACGCCTGGTGGGCGGACACGGGAGAGCCCGTCGAGCCCCACGAGTGGCCGCTGGCGCGTGCGCTCCGGGGCGAAGAGGTGACCGATCCGGACGAGATCGAAATCGAGGGCTTCGACGGGGAACGCCGGATCGTTTTGAACCACGGCACGCCCGTTCGGAACGCGGACGGCGAGGTGACCCGCGCGGTCGTCACCCTCGTCGACATCACCGAGCGCAAGGAGTACCAGCGCAGACTCGAGGCGTCCAACGAACGCCTCGAACAGTTCGCGTACGCGGCCAGTCACGACCTGCAGGAGCCGCTACGGATGGTGTCGAGCTACCTCCAGTTGCTCGAACGCCGGTACGGCGACGAACTCGACGCGGACGGCCGGGAGTTCGTCGAGTTTGCCGTCGACGGCGCCGAGCGCATGCGCGAGATGATCGACGCGCTGCTTGAGTACTCCCGCGTCGAAACGAAGGGTGAGCCGTTCGAACCCGTCGATCTCCAGGCCACCCTCGACGACGTGCTGGACGATCTCCGGCTACAGATCGAAGAGAGCGATGCCGAGATCACGAGCGAGTCGCTACCCCGCGTCGAGGGTGATGCGAGCCAACTTCGCCAACTCTTCCAGAACTTACTCGACAACGCGATCGAATACAGCGGCGACGAGCCCCCGCGGATCCACGTCGGAGCCGAGCGCGACGGCGACCGGTGGCAACTGACGGTCAGCGATCGGGGGATCGGGATCGATCCGGACTACCAGGACGACATTTTCGAGGTGTTCAACCGCTTACACGGCCGCGACGAACACGCGGGCATGGGGATCGGGCTGGCGCTCTGTCAGCGCATCGTCGAGCGCCACGACGGCAAGATCCGGGTCGACTCCGACCCCGGCGAGGGGACGACGTTCACGGTCACGCTACCTGCGGCAGGCGAGCCCCAAGAGTGAGCGGGCGGCGATCCTACCCCTCGTTCGAACCCCTCCGAAGGCGATTGACTGCTCGCGAATTGTCCGCAGCAACAAGCCGGTGGAGGGATTGTGAACCACGGTCGATCGCTTCCTCCCTCACTGCGTTCGCGAGACTGCGCTCTCCCTGATTCAAATCCCGCAACGCCTGTTGCTGCTCACGAATTGTTTGCAGCAACAAGCCGGTGGAGGGATTTGAACCCTCGACCTAATCCTTACGAAGGATTCGCTCTGCCAGTCTGAGCTACACCGGCACGCTCGCGTCGTTCGCGCACCATTCTCGGCGAAGCGCGTTCGCCGGGCCCGCGTTCACTCACACGTAGGGCCGATACCAGCCATAAGGATTGCGAATCGATCCGGGACGGGTCACCGGGTCAGGCGAACGTCGAGACAGACGTTGCACTCGTGGGGCGCGTAGGATCTGACCACTCGTTCGGTCTCGACCGAGACGTCGTACTCGGGCTCGGCGACCTCGCGAATCGCGCGTTCGCCGGGGCCGAAAGGGTCGTCCTCGTGCTGAATGTCGTAGTAGTGGATCGTACAGTCGTCGCCGGCGATCGCGACGGCGGCGTCGAGGAAGTCGTCGGCGCTGTGGGGCAGGTTCATCACGATGCGGTCGGCCCAGCCCGCGTACTCGGCGGCGACATCGCGCACGTCCGCGTCGATCGCGGTCACCCGATCGGCCACGCCGTTTCGCTCGGCGTTTTCGCGGAGGTACTCGATCGCGCGCGGGTTGACGTCGACGCCGACGACGTCGGCGCCGCGGGCGGCCATGGGGATGGCGAACGGCCCGACGCCGGCGAACATGTCGACGACGCGGTCGCCGGCCGCGACCTGCTCGGCCACGCGGTGGCGCTCCGTCGCGAGACGGGGCGAGAAGTAGACCTCGGCGACGTCGAGGGCGAACGCGTGACCGTACTCGCGGTGAACGACTTCGGTACTCGCTCCGTCGTCGGATCCCTCGCCCGCGAGGACCTCCCAGTCGCGCACGCGCGTTTCGCCCTTGACTTTCGAGGCTTTGTTCAGCACCGTCTCGACCGGCAGGTCCGATTCGACGATCGCGGCCGCGATCTCGCGCGCGCGGTCCGTGTCGTCCTCGTCGAGGATCGCGGCCCGGCCGAGGCGCTCGTAGGAGGGTTCGAATCCCAGCAGCTCCGCCGGCGTCGTCTGGGTCTCCCGTTCGGGCGCCTCGCGATCGACGAGGTCGAGGTCCGCAGGCACCGCATGCGCGTCGGTCACGGGGATGTAGAGCCAGCCGTCCTCGTGGGTGATCTCGAACGTGTCGGCCACGAGATCTTCGGCGGCAAGTCGGCGACGCGTCGCCTCGCCGTCCTCGCGGCGCACCCGGACGCACGGCACTTCCATACCCGCTCTCGCGGGCGACCGTCCCTAACGATGTCGCTTCCGACCGCCGCGGCTTCGATCCGACGCGACACCGTTCGATCTACCGTGCTCGGCGTCGCGGGACGATCTCGCCGTCCGGTCCGAGTCACGGACGTTATAGGTGATGGACCGAAACGGGCGTGCATGACCGACGGGACGCGTTTGACGACGGTCGACACTGTCCACGAGGAGGGCTCGTGGCTGTTCACCGTCCGCGATTCCTACGGCGAACTCGACGAAGTGATCCTGGTGCCCTGCGAGGACGGCGTCGAAGGCTGGATCAATCGCTGTCCGCACGAGTCCCAGCGCCTGGACGTCGGCCGCGGGGCGGCGATCCGCGACGGCGAGATCGTCTGTCCGCGCCACGGCTCGACGTTCGACTCGTGCGCCGGCGACTGCGACAACGGCGACGCCGCCGGGACCCGACTCGTCCCTGTCGAGACGACGGTCGAGGACGGTGCGGTCTACCTCTCCGATCGGAGCGTCTCGTTCGCGAACGAGGGCGGGATCGACGCGGCCGAGACCTCCCCGGCGGACGACCTCGACGGCGATGACGACGTACCGTCGTCGACCTCGCATATCGGGTTCTGACGCGGCGACCGATCGCATCGGGCCCGGTCCTCATTTCAGTGGCCCTTCCGGAAGGTCGAGAGTTTTGGTCCTGGCGTCCGCGATACTCCTCATGGAGTACACCACGCTCGGTGACTCGGGCCTGACCGTCAGTCGCATCGGCCTCGGAACGATGAACCTCGGCTACGACGGGAGCGGCTGGAAGCTCGACGCCGCGGAGAGTCGCGAGATCCTCGAACGCGCGATCGACCTCGGCATCACCTTCATCGACACGGCGAACGTCTACCGCGACGGCGAGAGCGAGTCCCTCATCGGCGACGTGCTCGCCGACTACGATCGCGACGAGCTCGTCGTCGCCTCGAAGGTGTACTTCTCGATGGACGACGACGATCCGAACGCGCAGGGACTCTCCCGGAAGGCGATCGAGCAGGAACTGTCGAACTCGCTCGACCGACTCGGGCTCGATACGCTCGACCTCTACCAGATCCACCGATGGGATTACGAGACGCCGATCGAGGAGACGCTCCGCGCGCTCGACGACGCCGTCCGGCGCAACCAGGTGCGCTACCTGGGCGCGTCGTCGATGTGGGCCCACCAGTTCGCAGACGCGCTTCACACGAGCGATCGGCTCGGGCTCGAGCGCTTCGTCTCCATGCAGAATCACTACAACCCGGTCTATCGCGAGGAGGACCGCGAGATGCTCCCGCTGTGCGAGCGCGAGGGTATCGGCGTGGTTCCGTGGAGCCCCCTGGCCCGCGGCTACCTCACTCGCCCCCACGACGAGTTCGACACGACGCCCCGGGCCAGGCGTGAGAACGAACGGCGACCTGATCGCCACGCCATCTACCGGGCCGGTGGCGGCGAGGAGATCAACCGACGCATCGAGGAACTGGCCGCGGAGTACGGCGTCTCGATGGCCCAGTTCACCCTCGCCTGGCACCTCCATCGCGAGCCCGTCACCGCGCCGATCGTCGGCGTTTCGAGCGTCGAACACCTCGAGGAAGCCGTCGAGGCGGTCGACGTCTCGATCTCGGACTCCGATCTCGAGTACGTCGACGAACCGTCCGAACCCGTTCCGATCGAAGGCCACGAGTGAGTCGGAACTTCGACGAGCGGCTCAACCGCTATCAGTCACCGCGCAGGTGATGGTCGAGCGACCGCAGCGCTGCCGGTCTACCAGTCCGAGACCCTGACCGACACGCCCGGTAGACACTCATTACCGGCTGAACGTAACGGCTCGCAGTGAGTCACGATCGCGTACGTATCGCGTAACGAAGGGGAGAGCGGTTGCGGCATCCATCGCACGCGGGCCGCAGATCGACGCGGGTCGCGGATCGAGAGACCATGAAACTCGCACTCATCGGATTCGGGCAAGCAGGGGGAAAGATCGTCGACCGATTCCTCGCGTACGACGCCGACCGGCGGAGCAGCTTCGTCGCCGACGCCGTCGCGGTCAACACCGCCGCGGCCGACTTGGCCGGCCTCGAGCGTATACCGGAGGAAAAGCAGGTCCTCATCGGGCAGTCCCGGGTGCGCGGACACGGCGTCGGTGCCGACAACGAACTCGGCGCCGAGATCGCCTCGGCAGACATCGACGAGATTCAGGCGGCGATCGACTCGATTCCGGTCCACGAGATCGACGCGTTCCTGATCGTCGCCGGCCTGGGCGGCGGAACCGGTTCCGGCGGCGCGCCCGTCCTCGCGAAGCACCTCAAGTACCTCTACACGGTCCCCGTCTACGGGCTGGGCGTCCTCCCGGCGACGGACGAGGGCGGGATTTACACCCTCAACGCGGCCCGTTCGTTCCAGACGTTCGTCGACGAGGTCGACAACCTGCTCGTCTTCGACAACGACGTCTGGCGCCGGGCGGGCGAATCGATGGAAGGCGGCTACGCGGCGATCAACCGGGAGATCGTCGAGCGCTTCGGCGTCCTCTTCGGCGCCGGCGAGGTTCACGAGACGGGTGCGGTCGCCGAGAGCGTCGTCGACGCATCGGAGGTGATCAACACGCTCTCGGGCGGCGGCGTCTCCACCGTCGGCTACGCGACCGAGACGGTCGAATCGTCCGGCTCGCTGTTGGGGAAACTGACGGGGAGCGAGTCGGTGACGGACGGGGCCGCCGCGACGAACCGGATGACGAGCCTGGTTCGCAAGGCCACGCTGGGCCGGCTGACCCTCCCGTGTTCGGTCGACAGCACCGATCGCTCGCTCGTCGTCGTCTCCGGTCCGTCGGAGCACCTCGATCGGAAGGGCATCGAGCGCGGCCGATCGTGGCTCGAGGACGAGACGGGCAGCATGGAAGTTCGCGGCGGCGACTATCCGCGTCCGACCGACGACACCGTCGGGGCCACGGTCCTCTGCTCCGGCGTCACCGACGTGTCCCGCATCGACCAGCTTCAGCAGGTCGCCATCGAGACGCAGGATCGCGTCGCGGAGATCGACGCGGCCAGTACGGACCAGCTCGACGCGCTCGTCGACACCGGCGGCGAACTGAACGCCCTGTTCTGAGACGGGTCGCCCGTCGTCTCACCCAGCCACTGTCGATTCGGCCCTCCCCGTTGAATCGATTCGTCGCATCCACGCTCGTCCGCCACGTCGAACCGATCGAATCCGATCGACCGGGTTTCGCCCGCGGTCACACCGGCAGCGTTTTCGACCCGGTTCGCGACGTTCGCGTATGACGCGACCGCGTCAACGGGTTTCGAGCGGCACCGAGTGGGAGGACGCCGTCGGCTACTCGCGCGCCGTCCGCGCGGGTGACACCGTCCACGTCGCGGGGACGACCGCGACGGGCGAAGACGGCGCGGTCGTCGGGGTGGGCGACCCCGGCAGGCAAACCCGGTACGCGCTCGGCCTCGCGATCGAAGCACTCGAAGAAACCGGCGCGACGGCGTCGGACGTCGTTCGCACGCGGCTGTACGTCACGGACGTCGACGACTGGCCCGAGATCGGTTCGGCCCACGCCGAGTACTTCGGCGACGTACGACCCGCAGCGACGATGGTCCAGGTCGAGCGCCTGATCGATCCCGACCACCTCGTCGAGGTCGAACTCGAAGCGATCCTGTCGGACGAGACCTGAACCCCGCCACCGCGGATCCGTTCGCCTAAGACGCTCGACCGCGAGGTGGGGGTATGCTCACCTTCGTCGGCCTCGGCCTCTACGACGAGCGCTCGATCACCGTCGAGGGCCGCGAGGCGATTCGAACCGCCGATCGGGTCTTCGCCGAGCGCTACACCAGCGAACTGATCGGCGCGAGTTTCGAGGCGCTTTCCGCCCACCACGACGTCGAGATCGAGGTCCGCGACCGCGCCGGCGTCGAGCAGGATCCCGAGCCCATCCTCGAGGCGGCGGCATCCGACGACGTCGTCTTCTGCACCGCCGGCGACACGATGATTTCGACGACCCACGTCGACCTGCGGTTGCGCGCCGAGGAGCGCGACGTCGACACCCGAATCATTCACGGCGTGACCGCACAGACCGCAGCGAGCGGCCTCACCGGCCTCCAGAACTATCGCTTCGGCCCGTCGACGACGCTCCCGTTTCCCTGGGCCCACGGCGCCGACGGGCTGCCCGCGAGCGTCACCGACACGATCGCAGAGAATCGCGAGCGCGGGCTCCACACGCTCGTGTTTCTGGACATCAAGGCTGCGGAGGGCGAGTACATGCGCGGCGACGTGGCGGCCGATCTCCTCTCCGAGGCGTACCCGGATCTCGTCGGCGTCGTCGTGGCCCGGGCGGGCTCGCCCGATCCGGTCGTCGACGGCGGACGGATGTCGGAACTCGCGAGTCGCGAGTTCGGGGACCCGCTGCACCTGCTCGTGATCCCGGGCGAGTGTCACCTGCTCGAAGCCGACGCACTCGCGCGACTCGCCGGCGTCGATCGAGAAGCGCTCGACCTGGCCTGAACCGTGCGGTTTCGGCCGGAGGGCAGCGCCCCGTCGACCGGGCGCGGTTATCCGTCAACCGGACTCGACTGCCCGATCCACAGGTGCTAAGTACCGTCGAGCGAGCCTCTCAGTCAGACCGAATAAATGGCCCTCGATCGAAACGATCGCGCGATCGCCGCGTTCACGATGACCGGCCACGGCCTCGTCCACTGGTTCGAGACGTCGATCCCGATCTTCCTCGTCGTCTGGCTCGCCGAGTTCGACGTCCCGACGGTGCTCGTCGGACTGATCGTCGCGCTGGGCTACGCGCCGTTCGGCCTCGGCGCCCTGCCGGCCGGCGTGCTCGCCGATCGATTCGGGCCGAAACGGCTCGTCGTCGCGTGTCTGGCCGGGATGAGCGCGTCGTTCGTCGTCCTCGCGCTCGCCGGATCGCTGGCCGGGATCGCGATCGGCCTCGTCTGCTGGGGCACCGCCGCCAGCATCTACCACCCCGCCGGCCTCTCGCTCATCAGCACCGGCGTCGACCGGCGCGGCCGCGTCTTCGCCTGGCACGGCATGGCGGGGAACGTCGGCATCGCGCTCGGCCCGTTCGTCGCGGCGACGCTGATGGTCGCGGGCCTCTCCTGGCAACGGGCTGCGCTCGCCCTCGCCGTTCCGGGCATGATCGCGGCGCTCTACGGCCTCCGGGCCGACTTCGATCCGACGGCGGCGGTCGACCCGGACGCCGACGCCGGACCGGACGAGGCGCTCTCGCTCTCTGACTTGCTGGGCGACACGCGAACCCTCTTCGCGAGCGCGTTCGCGCTCGTGTTCGTGATCGTGACGTTCGAGGGACTGTTCTACCGCGGCATGCTGACCTACCTGCCGGAGTTACTCCACAGTTCGGCGGCGCTCTCCGGATTCGACCCCGGCCCGACCCTGCAAGGGATCGAACCGGGCGATTACATCTACGTCGGCTTGCTCGTCGTCGGCATCGCCGGCCAGTACGTCGGCGGGACCCTGACCGACCGAATCAGTCCGAGCACCGGCCTGGCCGCGTTCTTCGCCGTCCTCGCCGCGCTGGCTCTGACGTTCGTCCCGATCCTCTCGCTCGAGGTGAGCGGTACGGTCGGCCTCGTGGCGGTGATCGCGCTCAGCGCCACGTTCGGCTTCGTCCTCTTCGCGATTCAGCCGTTCTACCAGGACGCCGTCGCCGTCTACACGCCGCCGGGGTCGCGCGGACTCTCCTACGGCTACACCTACCTCGGCGAGTTCGGGTTCGGCGCCACCTCGATCGCGATCGGCGGCTACGTCCTCGGCGTCTCCACGCCGGCGTTCTTCGTCACGATGGCCGCGTTCGCGATCGTCGGGACCGGCCTGTCGATCCTGCTCGCCGTCGGCCTCGGTTCGGTCTTGGGCGGCCGTTCGACGAGTGGATCCACGCGTGCGAACGAGTGACGGCCCGGCGGCTCGTACAGCGCTGCCGTGCCGGTCGGCGGGGTGCGTCAACGGCGAACCGGATCCGCTGGCGGCGACCGATCCGCCCCCGCAATTCGGTAGTGCTTCAGTTCCGATCGCCGCGCGCCTCACGACCGAGGTGATCCTCCACGGCCGCCACCTTCTCGCTCGCCGATTCGTCGCTCGTCCGCTTGTCGTCGACCTTGAGGAACGTACTCACGCGATCCGCGTCGATCGACTCGTGGGCCGCCTCGACGGCCGCGAGCAATTCGCCCATCGAGTCGGCTTCGATCGTCGTCCCCATCGGTCCCGTCTCGTAGGCCAGGCCCGTCTCGTCGATCGCTTCGATTGCCCCTGCAACGGCTTCGGCCATGCTCTCGTCGGTCGCCGGTGCGGTGCTAAGAAATCCGATTACGGTCATACCCAGCCATTCGTGCCGACCGGTCCTAAAACCGGAGGTGTCGTCGGTCGCCGTCGCTGTGCCCGCTCGGGGCCGCCGCCGATAAGTCGGCGTCGCTCGCGGCGATCTGAAGCGGGACGGACGGCTCCGATCGAAGCCGAGGCACGATCAGTTCGGTCGCTGGACCTGTGGCGGCGGGTGGATGTAGATGTCGCCGTTCGCGTGGACGTATACTTCACATTCGAGGGCGGTGAAGGCGACGTGGCCGCCCGTGCGGGCCTCGCCGTCAGCCTTCGGGCTGAAGATCCGTTCCAGCGCGTCGGGGTCGACGCTGTCGTAGAGTGAGAACTCACCCTGGGAGACGTCGACGTCGACGACCGACGTCAGACCGTGGACGATCGTCGTGAGGAGCGTCGCGCTCCCTTCGGGATCGTAGGAGAGCTCGAACCGGTCGTTGGCCTCGTCGTAGTGGAGTTCGTCAGTTTCGGTAGTGCGGGTAATTTCAGTTTGCATTGGCGGTGCGGGACCTTCGGTCGCTCGCTTGCTTGTAGCCTCGCTGGGTACAAAAGGTAATCGGCTGTGACACGTATTGAGAATCGTGACTATCTTGATTTGGTATGGATTTACCGTCCGGGAGTCTTCGACCGGGTCGACAGAACCCACCGCCCCACGGCGTTTGCTGCTTGGCGTTGCAGTGGCTGGGTCCGATATCGCGACCGGTTGCCCTGCCGCGGCGATCGGTTCGGCTCTTTTGGCAGGGGCCTCCTACCGGTGACCAATCCACTGTTTCTCACGACTGGGGAGTCGATCACTGCACCGTACTCGCAGGCCAACGCTGAATCCCATGGCTGGCGCTCGCGAATTTACTCGCGGCAAGAAGTTCGCCGACTGGGATCACGGATACTCGCGACGCTACGCGCCGCTCGCGATATAGCGCTCGGAGAAGTGCGCTGGCTGGGATTTGAACCACCTGAAGACGGTCTCACTCGCTTCGCTCGTGAGCTGGGTCTTCCGTAATTCAAATCAGGGCGACTTTTCCGAACTCCGGTGTTCGCACTGCTACGCAGTGCTCACGAACGTTGAGTTCGGAAAAATGCGCTGGCTGGGATTTGAACCCAGGTTGTGACCATGGCAAGGTCACGTGATACCACTACACTACCAGCGCCCTGTTGCACTCCCATGTAGGCCGCGATGGGGGTATAAGGGTTGCGAAAGGCGGCCGTTTCGCCACGCCGTGACACGGTTTCGGCCATCGGAGGAGGATACCGGTTGACGGGCCGATTCTGCCCGTTTTCGAGCCGTCACTCCGGCCGAACAGTATATCGCGACGTACTGTGTCCCCGACTACCACGTATTCGCGGGTGACAGGCCGTCTCAGTCCCGAACCGTTTCGCCACCCTTTTAAGACCTTGTCCGCAAGCAATCGCTACAGTCTAGTGACGAGGCGCCGAAGCGCTACGGTATGACCGTCAGCGTACTCGTGCCGTCGTCGATCGCTCGCGAAGCCGAGGACAAACGCGAGGCAACTCGCAAACTCGGATACGTCGCCCGCGCGGCGACGATCTTCCGGGCGGATCGGCTGGTCGTCTTCCCCGATCGGGAGGGCGAGACCGGTCGATTCGACGGCGGGTTCGTCGAAACCGTGCTGCGGTACGCCGCGACGCCCCCCTACCTCAAAACCGAGGCGTGGGGCAAGCGGGACGAACTGGAGTACGCGGGCATCCTGCCGCCGCTCCGCGCGTCGTCGCAGACCGGCTCCGAATCCAACGGTTCGGGGTCGTTAAGACGAGGGATCGTGACCGAGGTCGGACCTGAAGGCCGCGTCCGGGTCAATTGCGGACTGCAACACCCGATCTCCCTCACCGCACCGCCGAAAATGGCGGTCGAGGAGGGGGAGCGCGTGACCGTCAGGATCTCTTCGCGACGACCGGTCCGGGCGAAGCTCGAAGACGAGCCCCTTCCGGGGCTATCGATCGAGCGGACGGACCTCTCCGGGGCACTCGGCCGTGAGGACGCCGGCGTTCGCATCGCGTCGTCCCGCTACGGTGATCCGCTCACCGTCGGACGACTCGAGACGCTGGCCGGACGCGTCGAGCGCGACGGCATGACCGTCGCGTTCGGCTCGCCCGACAGAGGGCTGCCGGACATCCTCGGAATCGAGGAGTCACGAGTCGGCTCGGCGTCCACCGCGGACGGCGAGGCGACGGACGGAGTCGAACCCAGCGCCGATCCGGGGTTCGACCTCTGGCTGAACACGGTTCCGGACCAGGGCAGCGAGGTCGTGCGAACGGAGGAGGCTCTGTTCGCCACCCTCGCCTGCCTCTCACTGAGAGCGTGATACGATGCCACAAGCAAACACACCACGCAAAGGCTCACTCGGATTCGGCCCACGCAAGCGGGCGACCAGCGAGGTCCCTCGATTCCGCTCGTGGCCGGATGACGACGGACAGCCGACGCTCCAGGGCTTCGCGGGCTACAAGGCCGGCATGACCCACGTGGTGACGGTCGACGACGCCGCCAACTCGCCGACCGAAGGGATGGAGACGACCGTCCCGGTCACCATCGTGGAGACGCCGCCGATGCGCGTCGCGGCGCTGCGAGCGTACGAGGAAACGCCATACGGACAACAGCCGGTCGCCGAGGTCTGGGCGGACGAGCTCGACGCGGAACTCGAGCGCACGCTCGACCTGCCCGGCGACGAGTACGACAGTGACGCCGCCGCGGACGAGTTCACGGCCGCCCACGAGGAGGGCCGGGTGGACGACGTCCGCGCGATCACGTACACCACGCCGGCGGAGATCCCGTCCGTGCCGAAGACCAAACCCGACGTCATGGAGACGCGCGTCGGCGGCGGTTCGGTCGACGAGCGCGTCGAGTACGGACTCGAGCTGCTCGCCGAGGACGGCGGCGAACACGCGATGAACGACGTGTTCCGCGCCGGCGAGTACGTCGACTCCAGCGGCGTCACGAAAGGGAAGGGCACCCAGGGCCCCGTCAAGCGCTGGGGCGTCCAGAAGCGCAAGGGCAAACACGCCCGCCAGGGCTGGCGCCGACGCATCGGCAACCTGGGCCCGTGGAACCCGAGCCGCGTTCGCTCGACGGTTCCCCAGCAGGGCCAGACCGGGTACCACCAGCGCACCGAACTCAACAAGCGCCTGCTCGCCATCGGCGACGGCGCCGACGCGACGGTCGACGGCGGCTTCGTCAACTACGGCGAAGTCGACGGCCCGCACGCGTTGATCAAGGGCTCGCTCCCCGGGCCATCGCAGCGACTCGTTCGCTTCCGCCCGGCGATCCGACCCGGAGACCAGCCGCGCCTCGATCCCGAGGTCCGGTTCGTCTCCACCGCATCGAATCAGGGATAATCTATGGAGGCAACAGTACACGACCTGGACGGCGACGACGCGGGCACGGTCGAACTCCCGGCGATCTTCGAGACGGCGTATCGCCCGGACCTGATCGGCCGCGCCGTGACCGTCGCCCAGGCGAACCGAACCCAGGCCCACGGCGCCGACGAGTTCGCGGGCATGCGAACCTCGGCGGAGAGCCCCGGCAGCGGCCGGGGGATGGCCCACGTCCCCCAGCAGGGCGGCCGCGCGCGGCGCGTCCCCCAGGCTGTCGGCGGACGCAAGGCCCACCCGCCGAAAGCCGAGGCCGACCCGACAGAATCGATCAACACGAACGAACGAAAGCTCGCGACGCGGAGCGCGATCGCGGCGACGGCCGACGCCGAGCTCGTCGCCGAACGCGGTCACGCGTTCGACGACGGGATCGACGTCCCGGTCGTCGTCGACGACGAATTCGAGTCGCTCGAGAAGACGAAGGACGTCGTCTCCTTCCTGGAAGCGACCGGGCTCGACGCCGACGTCGAGCGCGCCGAGGACGGCCGCTCCGTGCGCGCCGGTCGCGGGACGACCCGCGGGCGCAAGTACAAGCAGCCCAAGTCGATCCTCTTCGTGACCTCGAGCGACGTCGGCCCGTCGCGGGCCGCGCGCAACATCGCGGGCGCCGACGTCGCCACGGCGGCGGAGGTCAACGTGGAGGACCTCGCGCCGGGCGGTCATCCGGGGCGACTCACCGTCTGGACGGAATCGGCCGTCGAGGAGGTGAGCGAGCGATGAGCGGACTCATCGACTACCCGCTCGTGACCGAGAAGGCGATGAACGACATGGACTTCGAGAACAAGCTCCAGTTCGTCGTCGATCCCGACGCGACGAAGCCGGAGATTCGCGACGAAGTCGAGTCGCGCTTCGACGTCTCCGTCACGGGACTCAACACGCAGGTAACGATGAAAGGCAAGAAGAAAGCAATCGTCACGCTCGACGAGGCCGACGACGCGCAAGAAGTCGCCTCGCGAATCGGGGTGTTCTGACGATGGGACGACGCATTCAGGGGCAGCGACGCGGGCGCGGCGGTCCGACGTTCCGCGCGCCGTCGCACCGATACAAGGCCAACCTCGAGCACCGGACGCTCGAGGATACGGACGTCGTCAGCGGAACGGTCGTCGACATCGAGCACGACCCCGCCCGCTCGGCGCCGGTCGCGGCCATCGAGTTCGAGGACGGCGACCGTCGCCTCGTCCTCGCACCGGAAGGCATCACGGTCGGCGAGGAGCTCCAGATCGGCATCTCCGCCGAGATCAAGCCGGGGAACACGCTCCCCCTCTCGGAGATTCCGGAGGGCGTTCCGATCTGTAACGTCGAGGCCAAGCCCGGCGACGGCGGGAAGTTCGCGCGCGCGTCGGGCGTCAACGCGGACCTGATCACGCACGACCGCAACGCGGCGGTCGTCCAGCTGCCGAGCGGCGAGACGAAGCGCCTCGACCCCAGCTGCCGCGCGACGATCGGCGTCGTGGCCGGCGGCGGCCGCACGGAGAAGCCGTTCGTCAAGGCCGGAAACAAGTACCACAAGATGCGCGCACGGGGGACGAAGTGGCCCCGCGTTCGTGGCGTCGCCATGAACGCCGTCGACCACCCGTTCGGTGGCGGCGGTCGCCAGCATCCCGGTCGTCCGAAGTCCGTCTCGCGGGACGCCCCGCCGGGGCGGAAGGTCGGCGACATCGCCTCGCGCCGGACCGGCCGGGGTGGTAACAAATGAGTCAGGAGTACAGAACCGGCCGCGAAGGTGAATTCACCTACCGCGGCTACACGCTCGACGAGTTGCAGGAGATGGATCTCGACGAGGTCGCGGAACTGTTGCCCGCACGCAAGCGGCGAAGCATCGAGCGCGGGCTGTCCCACGAGCAGGAGAAGCTGCTCGAGAAAGCTCGCAACCGAACCGACGAGGAGACGGCGAACGACCCGATCCGGACGCACCTGCGCAACATGCCGGTGCTACCGGAGTTCGTCGGCCTGACCTTCGCCGTCTACGACGGCCAGGAGTTCGGCCGCGTGCAGGTCGAGCCCGAGATGCTCGGTCACTACCTGGGCGAGTTCCAGCTCACCCGCACGTCCGTCGAACACGGACAGGCCGGTATCGGCGCGACCCGCTCCTCGAAGTTCGTACCACTGAAGTGATCCACGCATGGGAATTAGCTACTCAGTCGACGCGGATCCGGACACGACGGCGAAAGCCATGCTCCGGGAGCGCCACATGAGCCACAAGCACAGCAAGGAGATCGCCCGCGAGATCAAGGGCATGTCCGTCGGCGACGCCCGGGAGTACCTGGAAGCCGTCGTCGCGGGCGACCGCTCGGTCCCGTTCAAGTCCCACAACACCGGCGCCGGGCACCGCTCGGACGTCGACGGCTGGGACGCGGGCAAGTACCCCGAGAAGGCGGGCGGGGCGTTTCTCGACCTGCTCGAGAACGTCGTCGCGAACGCCACCCAGCAGGGCTTCGACGGCGAGTCGATGCTGATCGACCACGTCGCCGCCCACAAGGTCGGCGAGTCGATGGGGCGCAAGCCCCGGGCGATGGGTCGCGCGACGGCCTGGAACACGCCCCAGGTCGACGTCGAGATCGTCGTCGCCGAGCCCGAGACGGAGGGTGATGCCTGATGGCGGACGAACACGAGTTCATCCAGAACGGGCTTCGTCGCTCGCAGATCGACGAGTTCTTCGCAGAGGAACTCGGCCGCGCCGGCTACGGCGGGATGGACGTCGCCCAGACGCCGATGGGCACGCAGATCGTCCTCAAGGCCGAGAAGCCGGGGATGGTCATCGGCAAGGGCGGCGAAAACATCCGGAAGGTGACGACGGCCCTCGAGGAGCGATTCAACCTCGAGGATCCGCAGATCGACGTCCAGGAGGTCGACGAACCCGACCTCAACGCCCGCATCGTCGCGGATCGACTGGCCAACGCCTTAGAGCGCGGCTGGTACTTCCGGAAGGCGGGCCACACGACGATCGACCGCATCATGGACGCCGGCGCGCTCGGCGCCGAGATCGTCCTCTCCGGAAAGGTCACGGGTGCGCGCTCGCGCGTCGAGAAATTCAACCGCGGCTACATCAAGCACAACGGCGAGCCCGCCGACGAGGTCGTCGACCACGGCCAGGGCGTCGCCGTCATGAAGCTCGGCACGATCGGCGTCGACGTGAAGATCATTCCGCCGGGTGCCGAACTGCCCGACGACTTCCAGGTTCACGACGACCTCGATCCCGAAGAAGTCGTCCCGGACGCCGTCGAGGCGAACGAAGGCGTCGAGGAACTGCTCGAAGGCACGCCCGAGGAGGGCGAGGCCGACGGGGCCGATGCCGCCGCGGACGAGGCCGCCGAGCCGACCGACGAAGAGGCCGAGGAACTCGACGAAGAGGTCGTCGAGGAGGCCATCGAGGAAGCGGTCGTCGAGGAGACGGTCGAAGACGAGACCGACGCCGACGAGGCCGAAGCCGACGCCGCTGCCGACGAGGTCACCGAGGACCTCGACGAGGAGGTCGAGGCCGAAGCCGAGGAACTCGTCGCGGAGATGGAGGGCGAGGAAGGAGCGGACGACGAATCCGAGGCGGCTGCGGATGCCGACGAAGACGAGGGAGGTGACGCCTGATGGCGATCCTCCACGTCGAGGAGATCCGCGACATGACCCCGCCCGAGCGCGAGGCCGAACTCGAGGAACTCGAGACGGAACTGCTGAACCAGAAGTCCGTCCTCGCGGCCGGTGGGGCCCCGGAGAATCCGGGTCGCATCAACGAGCTCGGCAAGACGATCGCGCGGATCAAGACGGTTCAGCGCGAGGAAGGCGATTTAGAGGAGTAACCATGCCACTGACACCCGAGACGCTGCCGCGACACGAACTCACCGGCCTGCCGGTCAGGGTCGTCGAGAGCGACGACCCCGGCCGCGTGGGTATCGAGGGGCGAGTCGTCCTCGAGACGACTAACACCCTCCGGATCGAGTGCGTTCCGCTCGAAGCGGAACCGGGAGGCGACGAGCCTGCCGACAGTCGCGACGGCGAGACTCGGGTGGTCACGGTACCGAAGGCGGGAACGACGTTCGAATTCGCGATCACAGATGACGCCGCCGGGGACCGGAAGGCCCCGGGGACCGCGTCCAAACTGGCCGACACTCAACCCGAATCGGACGACGGATCGTCCGATTCGGACCGAGCTGGCGGCGATGCCGCCAGCTGTCGCGGCGACGGCCCCGATGGGGACCGCCCCCGCGCCGCCGGCGAGGGCGTGGCCTACGTTACGGTCGATGGATCGCGCCTGCAGGAACGACCGGCCCGCCGTACCGAAACGGCAGGAGATTCACCATGGCAATAGGACTAGATGTAGACACCCCTCCGGAGCCGGAGAACCCGGAGGAATACGACTACGAGACGTGTCCGTTCTACGGCGACCTTCCCGTTCGAGGCCAGGTCCTCGAAGGGCAGGTCGTGTCGACGGACATGGATCGGACCGTCGTCGTCGAGCGAGAGTACGACGTGGCCGTACCGAAGTACGATCGGTACATGAAGCGTCGCTCGCGCATCCCGGCACACGTGCCGGGCGTGCTCGAGCCGCTCTCGGTCGGCGACGCGGTCAAGATCGCAGAGACCCGACCACTGTCGAAGACGAAATCGCACGTGGTCGTCGAAGTAACCCAGGAGGCGTCCGAAACCGACGTCGCGGACCTCACTCGCGAGTCCGAACCGGATCGAGAGCTCTCGACCGGCGACGTCACCGAGGCGTCCGAAGTCGAGGCAGGTGAGCAGTGATGGAGGCGATCAAGGCCGACGTCACGCAGGGACTCAAGAAGGGGTCGCTGGTCACCTGTGCCGACAACACGGGCGCGCGCCAGCTGAAGGTTATCAGCGTGGCGGGCTACCACGGCACGAAGAACCGCCAGCCGCGAGCCGGCCTCGGCGACAAGGTGACCGTCTCCGTCACGAAGGGGACGCCCGAGATGCGCCGTCAGGTGCTCGAGGCCGTCATCGTCCGCCAGCGCCAGACCGTTCGGCGCCCGGACGGGACGCGCATGAAGTTCGAGGACAACGCGGCGGTCATCATCGACGAGAACGAGGAACCCCGCGGCACGGAGATCAAGGGACCGATCGCCCGCGAGGTCGCCGAACGCTTCGGCGCCATCGCGAGCACCGCCACGATGATCGTATAGAACCATGAGCAAGCAACCACGCACACAGCGAAATCAGACCGAGCGCGCCCCGCTGCACCAGCGCGGCACGCAACTGCACGCGACGCTCACCGACGAGCTCCGCGAGGAGTACGACGCGCGCCGCACGCGCGTCAACGCCGGTGACACGGTCGAAGTGATGCGCGGCGACCACGCCGGAACGGAGGGCGAGGTGCTCTCCGTCTCGCTTCGCGACGGCGTCATCCACGTCGAGGACGTGACGATCGAGACGGCCGACGGCGAAGAGGTGCCGCGACCGCTCGACGCGTCGAACGTCCGCATCACGGAGCTCGACCTGAGCGACGATCGCCGCGAGGCGCGCCTCGAAGGTGATACCGAATGAGCAAGCACCAGAAACGACTCTCGGTACCGAACTCCTGGCCGGTCGAGCGAAAGACCGACACCTTCACGGTGAAGGCCGGGGCCGGACCGCACGGCGAAGACGGCGTTCCGCTGCTCATCCTGCTGCGGGACGTCCTCGCGTACGTCGACAACCGCAAGGAGGCGCGCTACGCGCTCTCGAACGACGCGGTGATCGTCAACGGCGACGCGATCAACGACGAGGAACGCCCGATCGGGATGTTCGACATCGTCGCGTTCCCCGATCGTGACGAGTACTACCGCGTCTTCCCCGACGAGGGCGGTCGGCTCGCGCTGACCGCGATCGACGCCGAGGCGGCCGAGAGCCGCCTCGGAAAGGTCGAGGGCAAGCGCCAGGTCACCGGCGGAGTGACTCAGCTCTCGTTGCACGACGGTACCAACGTCACCGTCGACGACGAGGCGACCTACGGCGCGACCGACTCGATCGTCGTCGACAACGAGGACAAGGAGATCGTCGCGCACTTCCCCTACGAGGAGGGTGCGCTCGTGACGGCCGTCCGCGGGAATCACGCGGGCAAGGTCGGCCGGATCGCCGAGATCGAGGTCACGGCCGGCAGCGGCTCCAACATCGTCCACGTCGAACCGGCCGCGGAAGCCGCGGCGGACGACCCGTTCGAGACCGTCGAGGAGTACGTCGTCGTCATCGACGAGAACTTCGTCGACGACGATGCAGCGAGCGCGTCGGACGAGGCGACCGTCGATACCGGCTCCGAGGATGACGATACCGGAACCGAAGCGGCCGACGCCGAATCCGGCGAGACTGCCGAGACCGAGGACGTCTCCGACGACGATACCGAGGACGCCTCGGCCGACGAGGCGGACGGAGGTGAGGACGAATGAGCGACGCCGAATCCGCGGCCGACTTTCACGCGATGCGCGAACCGCGCGTCGAGAAGGTCGTCGTGCACATGGGCGTCGGGCAGGGCGGTCGCGAGCTCGCGGACGCCGAGGATATCATCGAGGACGTCACCGGTCAGGAGAGCGTTCGCACGCTCGCGTCCGGGACGGAGCCCGACTTCGGGATCCGCCAGGGCGAACCGATCGGGACGAAGGTCACGCTGCGCGGCGAGGCCGCCACCGACTTCCTCGAGACAGCGCTGGCGATCGCCGACCTGTCGGCGAGTCAGTTCGACGAGACGGGGAACTTCAGCTTCGGCGTCGCCGAGCACACGGACTTCCCCGGTCAGGAGTACGATCCGAACATCGGAATCTACGGCCTCGACGTGACCGTCAACCTGGTCCGTCCGGGCTACCGCGTCGCCAAGCGCGACCAGGCCAGCCGATCGATTCCGTCGAACCACCGACTGACCCCCGAGGACGCGATTTCGTTCCTCGAGGCGACCTTCGACGTGGAGGTAGACGATGAGTGAGAGTGAAACCGAACAGACGGGCGAGCACGCCACAAAGCGCACCGGCCAGCGGGAGGCCTGCCAGCGGTGCGGACGTAAGCAGGGCCTCGTCGGCAAGTACGACATCAACCTCTGCCGACAGTGCTTCCGGGATATCGCTCGCAGTATGGGATTCAAGAAGTACCGATGACAGGAAACGATCCGCTCAGTAACGCGCTCTCGGGCATCGACAACGCCGAGAGCGTCGGTCACCTGAGTCACGACGTCAGGCCCGCCTCGAACGTGATCGGCCAGGTGCTCGAGGTCTTCTACGACCACGGGTACATCGACGGCTTCGCGCACGTCGACGACGGCAAGGGCGGTCAGTTCGAGGTCGAATTGAACGGAGCGATCAACGAGTGCGGCCCCGTCAAGCCACGCTACAGCGCCGGCGCCGACGAGTTCGAGAAGTGGGAGAAGCGCTTTCTCCCCGCTCGGGACTTCGGCGCGCTCGTCGTCACGACGAGCGAGGGCATCATGAGCCACTACGAGGCGCGCGAGCGCGGTATCGGGGGTCAGGTGATCGCGTACGTATACTAGCACAATGGCACGAACAACACTCACCATACCCGACGACGTAACCGTCGAGGTCGACCACCTCGACGTGACGGTCGAGGGTCCCGAGGGGACGGTCAGCCGTCGCCTCTGGTACCCCGACGTCACCGTCGAGACGGATGGCGACCAGGTGGTCATCGAGAGCGACGCCGACGACGCGAAGACGAACGCGACCGTCGGCACGTTCGAGAGCCACGTCCGCAACGCCTTCCACGGCGTGACCGAGGGCTGGGAGTACGAGATGGAGGTCTTCTACTCGCACTTCCCCATGCAGGTCACCGTCGAGGGCGACGAGGTCGTCATCGAGAACTTCCTCGGCGAGAAGGCACCGCGACGCACGACGATCCACGGTGATACTCGGGTGAGCGTCGATGGCGAGGCCATCACGCTCTCCGGGCCCAACAAGGAACACGTCGGCCAGACGGCCGCGGACATCGAGCAGCTGACGCAGGTCAGCGGCAAGGACACCCGCGTCTTCCAGGACGGCGTCTACATCACCGCCAAACCGCAGAAAGGAGGTGCCTGACGATGGCAGACGACGAACCCGAAAACGCAGACGAACTGGCCGAATCCGAAGACGCGGACGAACCGGCCGGCACCGAGACTGACACCGGTCCCGAGACCCTCGAAGACATCAGCGGCGTCGGCGAGAGCAAGGCCGACGCGCTCCGCGAGGCCGGCTACGGCGCCGTCGACGACGTTCGCGAGGCGTCCCAGGACGACCTGGCCGACGTCGAGGGAATCGGCATGGCGCTGGCCGCACGCATCAAGGCCGACGTCGGCGATCTCGAGGTCGAAGCGGAGACCGAGGCCGAGATCGAGGACGAGGCCGAACCCGAAGCCGAGGAACCGGCCGAGGCCGAGGACGTCGAGACCGAACTCCAACCCCGCGGGCTGACGGAGAAGGAGCCGGAACTCTCCGACGAGGAGGCCGAACTCCTGACCCGACGTCGCCACGAGGGCAAACCGCAGTTCAAGCGCCAGGACTACCACAAGAAAAAGCGCACGCCGGAATCCTGGCGTCGACCGCGCGGCGGGCTCTCGAAGCAGCGCCGCGGCGTGAAGGGCAAAGGCGACAAAGTCGAGTCGGGCTACCGGACGCCGACGGCCGTCCGGGGCAAGCACCCGAGCGGCTTCGAGGAGGTCTACGTCGAGAACACGGACGACCTCGAGGGCGTCGACGGCGACACCGAGGCCGTCCGCATCGCCGGCTCCGTCGGGGCTCGCAAGCGCGAGCGCATCGAGGAGCAGGCCGAGGACGCGGGCATTCGCGTTCTCAACCCGACCTACGTCGAAGTGGAGGTGGACGAATGACGGACCTGAGCGCGCAGAAACGCCTCGCGGCGGACGTCCTCGACGTCGGCAAGAACCGCATCTGGTTCGACCCCGACGCCCAGGGCGAGATCGCTCAGGCGATCACGCGCGAGGAGATCCGCGAACTCGTCGACGAGGGCACGATCCGCGCCGAGGACGCCCGCGGCAACTCCCGCGGTCGCGCCCGCGAGCGCAACGAAAAGCGCGCGTACGGCCATCGGAAGGGCCAGGGCAAGCGACGCGGCAAGGCGGGCGCCCGCCAGGACGAGCGAGAACAGTGGCGAAATCAGATTCGGGCTCAGCGACGGAAGCTGCGCGAACTGCGCGACTCGGGCGAGCTCACGCCGACCGAGTACCGCGAACTCTACCGGAAGGCCGGTGGGGGCGAGTTCCGCAGCGTCCGCTACATGCTGACCTTCATCGAAAACGAGTACGGTGACGCATAATGGCAACAGGACCACGATATAAGGTACCGATGCGACGTCGCCGGGAGGTCCGGACGGACTACCATCAGCGGTTGCGCCTGCTGAAATCGGGCAAGCCGCGCCTCGTGGCGCGGACGTCGAACGCCCACGTCAGGGCGCAGCTGATCACTCCGGGCCCCCAGGGCGACGAGACACACGCGAGCGCACACTCGGGCGACCTCGCCGAGTACGGCTGGGAGGCGCCGACGAGCAACCTCCCCGCGGCCTACCTGACCGGCCTGCTGGCCGGCACCCGCGCCGTCGAGGCCGGCCTCGAGGAGGCGGTCCTCGACCTCGGCCTGCACACGGCGACGCCGGGGAACAAGGTGTTCGCGGTCCAGGAGGGCGCGATCGACGCTGGCCTGGACATCCCGCACAACGACAGCGTCCTCGCGGACTGGTCGCGAACGCGCGGCGAGCACATCGCCGAGTACGCCGAGTCGCTCGAGGACTCGCTCTACAGCGGCGACTTCGACGCGACGGCGCTGCCGGCGCACTTCGACGAGGTACGTGAGGCGATCAGCAATGAGTAACGGCTACGACGACGGGTGGGAACCCGTCACGCGACTCGGACGGATGGTACAGGACGGCGAGATCGACTCGATGTCGGCGGCGCTGAACTCCGGGCTCCCGCTGAAGGAGCCCGAAATCGTCGACCAACTCCTCCCGGGGCTGTCCGACGAGGTGCTCGACATCAACATGGTCCAGCGGATGACCGACTCGGGGCGGCGCGTGAAGTTCCGCTGCGTGGTCGTCGTCGGCGACCAGAACGGCTTCGTCGGCTACGCCGAGGGCCGCGACGACCAGGTCGGCTCCGCGATCCAGAAGGCGATCGGCATCGCGAAGCTCAACATGATCGAAGTGCCCCGCGGCTCGGGCTCGTGGGAGGATCGCTCCGATCGGCCCCACTCGCTGACCCACCGAACGAACGGGAAGGCCGGCTCGGTCGAAGTCGAACTGATCCCGGCACCGGAAGGGCTCGGGCTCGCGGCGAGCGACACCGTTCGCGCGGTGCTCGAACTCGCCGGGATCGAGAACGCCTGGACGAAGAGTCACGGCAACACCCGGACGACGGTCAACCTCGCGAAGGCGACGTTCAACGCGCTCGAGAACGCCTCGCAGTCGCGGATGCAGGCCGGTCCGGCCAGCGCCGACGTCGAGGTGGCCGAGCGATGAAGGCCGTCGTCCAGTTGCGCGGCACGGTCGATCGCTCCGACGCGGTCGACGATACGCTCTCGATGCTCAACGTGCCCGAGGTGAATCACGCGACGCTCGTTCCGGACACGGACGCCTACCGCGGCATGCTCACGAAGGTCCACGACTACGTGGCCTACGGCGAGCCGAGCGCGGAGGTGCTCGCGCGGATCCTCGAGAACCGGAGCGAGCCCGAAGCGGGGCGCCAGGCCGACGTCGACGAGGCCTGGCTCGCCGACCACACCGACTACGACGACTTCGAGGCGCTCGCCGAGGCGCTGATTCAGGAGGAAACGACGCTTCGCGAGGAGGGACTCTCGCCGACGCTTCGCCTGCACCCGCCGCGGGGCGGGCACGCCGGTATCAAGAAGCCGACGGGAGAGGGTGGCCAACTCGGAAAGCATACAACGGAGCAGATTAACGACCTGCTAGAATCGATGCGCTAACCATGACGAGTAAAAAACGACGCCAGCGCGGCTCGCGAACCCACGGCGGCGGGACGCACAAGAACCGGCGTGGGGCCGGCAACCGCGGCGGACGCGGCCGTGCAGGGCGATCAAAGCACGAGTTCCACAACTACGAACCGAAGCACAAACACGGCTTCAAACGGCCCCAGGACGCACAGCCGACCGTCGCGGAGGTCGACGTTCGCGAACTCGACGAGGACGTCCCGTTGCTCGTCGACGACGGCCTGGCCGAGGAGACCGAGGACGGCTACGCCATCGACGCGCGAGACGTCGTCGAGGACGGCCACGAGGTCGACGTCGTGAAGGTCCTGGGTTCGGGACAGGTCTACGAGGCGCTCGAGGTCACCGCGGACGCGTTCTCCGACGGCGCGAGCGAGAAGCTCGAAGCGGCCGGCGGGGCAGCCGTCCTGTCCGAGCGCGGCGAAGAACTCGCTGCCGAACCGGACGAAGACGAGGAGACAGAGGACTAATATATGGGCTGGAAGGAAGTCGCCGAACCGGTGCTGACGCGAATGCCCTCGGTCCGCAGACCGGAGGGACACGTTCCCTTCAAGCGCAAGCTCATGTGGACGGGGGCGATCCTGGTACTGTATTTCTTCCTGACGAACATCGCCATCCTGGGGTCGGCCCAGGGCGGAGAGGACCTCTTCGGCCAGTTCCGCGCGATCCTGGCCGGCCAGCAGGGCTCGATATTGCAGGTCGGGATCGGCCCGATCGTCACGGCGAGCATCGTCTTGCAACTGCTCGGCGGGGCGAACCTGCTCGGGCTGGACACGGACGACCCGCGCGATCAGGTCCTCTACCAGGGCCTCCAGAAGCTGCTCGTCATCGTAATGACGGCGCTGACGGCGGCGCCGATGGTGTTCGCGGGCGGGCAAGGTGGCTTCCTTCCGGCAGTGTCGCAGCTCCAGCTGGGCGGGATGACCTTCGGGTCGACCGGCGTCCAGGTCATCATGTTCTTACAGATCTTCGTCGGGGGGATCCTCATCCTCTACATGGACGAGGTCGTCTCGAACTGGGGCGTCGGCAGCGGGGTCGGCCTCTTCATCATCGCGGGGGTCAGCCAGCGGCTGGTCGCCGGCTTCCTCGCGTTGAATCCCGACGGGTTCTTCTACAGCTGGTATCAGATCGTCACCGGCCAGTCCGATATCGGCTCGCTCGCCACCAGCGACGGACTGTACTCGTTGCTGGTGACCGAAGGACAGATCATCGCGTTACTGACGACGGTGCTCATCTTCGCGATCGTCGTCTACGCGGAGTCGGTCCGCGTCGAGATTCCGCTGAGTCACTCGCGGGTGAAAGGCGCCCGCGGTCGGTTCCCGGTCAAGCTCATCTACGCGAGCGTCCTGCCGATGATCCTCGTTCGCGCGCTGCAGGCGAACATCCAGTTCCTGGGCCAGATCCTCAACAGTCAGGGTTGGCTGCCGACCTGGCTGGGCCAGTACGGCAGCAACGGCCAGCCGGTCAGCGGCTTCTTCTACTACACGGCGCCGATCTACCGGCCGGAAGACTGGATGTGGTGGGACCCGGGCGTCACGCAGGAGACCTGGCAGGTGCTGATCCGGCTGAGCGTCGACCTGACGTTCATGGTCCTCGGCGGCGCCATCTTCGCCGTCTTCTGGGTGGAAACGACCGGCATGGGGCCGGACTCGACGGCCGAGCAGATCCAGAACTCCGGGATGCAGATCCCCGGCTTCCGCCAGAACGTCGGCGTCGTCGAGAAGGTCATGGAGCGCTACATCCCGCAGGTGACCGTCATCGGCGGCGCGCTCGTCGGCCTGCTTGCGGTCTGGGCGAACATGCTCGGCACCATCGGCGGCGTCACCGGGACGGGCCTGCTGCTTGCGGTCTCCATCACCTACAAGCTCTACGAGGAGATCGCCGAAGAGCAGATGATGGAGATGCACCCGATGATGCGCCAGATGTTCGGCAAGGAGTGAGGATCAGCTTCGCTTATCTCTGTTCGCCGTGACGTCCGGGCCGTTTCTTTCCAATACTATCGTACCCAACGCTAGATGCTGGCTCGACGGCCCGTACCCTGTCGGTGACGGCGATTTACCGTATCGACTCTGTGAATGCGCTGGCCCGAAACCAGTGGCCGATGCGCCGATGGGAAGTCGCCGCCGGAGGATCCGTCGCGGGTACGGACGGCGTAACTCGGCGGCGTATCACGCTGACCGAATTCGGCCTCCGGCTCTACGGCTCCCGAGGGTTCGAGAGATCGCCTTCCAGTAGGGAGATGCTTCTCACCTGCAATTGGTGCAAACGCTGGTCCGTTCGCATCCGTCGAGCTCCCAATGTCCCCTTTACGGAGAATTCGCGCACAAGGGCTTTTGACGCCGCCATCGGGGATTGTGATGGCCGATATAAATGGCGAAGATAGGAGTCGTCCACATGGACCTCGGTTCGAAGGGTGGTGGAGAGGCGGTTTGTATGAACGTCCTCGAATCGGTACAGGACGGCCACGACGTCACCCTCTTGACCCTGACCGAGCCGGATCTCGACGCACTCAACGCGTACTTCAACACGGCGGTCACCGACGTCACCGTCGAACGGGCGGGCACCATCGCACCGTGGGTGCACGAGCGATACGGACTCACATACTACATCCTCCAGAACGCCTTGCTCGGGCGGTACGCGAGGAACCGCGCCGCCGAGTTCGACCTGCTCGTGAGCACGATCAACGAACTCGGCCTCGGCCCGGACGCCGTCCAGTACGTCCACTTTCCGTTCGATTGGACGGTCAGCCTCGACAATCGCGAGCACATCTTCCACCCGACGGTGGAGGCGGATTCGTTCTACGAGCGACTCTGTACGACCGTCGGCGAGATCGACCTGGCGGAGCTGCGCGAGTGTACGCTGCTCGCGAACTCGACGTGGACCGCCGAGGTCGTCGCCGACGCGTACGGGGCGGAGCCGCGAGTGTGCTATCCGCCCGTCGATACCGCGGAATTCGACGACGTTCCCTGGGGCGAACGCGAGGACGGCTTCGTCGCCGTCGGCCGCATCGAGCGGAGCAAGCGGATCGTCGAACTGATCGAGATCGTCGACGGCGTTCGCGATCGCGGCCACGACGTTCACTTCCACGTCGTCGGGCCGACGGTGGACGAGGAGTACCGCCGGGAGGTGGCTGCGATGGCCGCCGACCGCGAGTACGTCATTCTCGAGGGCGAACTCCCTCGCGAGCGGCTGGTCGAGCTGATCTGTTCGCACCGCTACGGGCTGCACGGAAAGGAGTACGAGCACTTCGGAATGGCCGTGGCCGAACTCGCCGCCGGCGGGGCGATTCCCTTCATCCCGGCCAACGGCGGGCAACACGATATCGTCGGCGACCGTTCCGAACTCGAGTACGAGTCGGTCGCCGACGCGGTCGAGCGAATCGACAGGGTGCTCTCGAACCGGGCACTGCAGCGGGAGCTACGCATCGATCGGGCGGAGATCGAGCGACGGTTCGGCCGTGAACGATTCAAGGACGAGATTCGAGCGGTGGTTGCCGAGGCCCTCGGCGAACCGGTTCGAGAGACCGAACCGGTGAGCAAAGCCGGCGCCAGCGAACGCGGAGAGTGAGACCGAGTGCGCGGCAGCGATCACTTCGAGAGCAGTTCGTACCGGCGTTCGAGTTCGCGCACCGTCCGTTCCCACGGGTAACATCGCTCGACGTATCGCCGACAGGCGCGACCGGCGGCGGCGCGGTCCGCGTCGGACAGCGCCCGCCACTCCGCCATCGCCGCCGCGATCGCGTCTGCGGTGACGGAGCGAACGATGGACGGGCCGGAAAAGTCCTCGAGCCCCGACAGACCGCCGAGAACCTCCGGCGTCGCTCCGACCGGCGTCGCGATGACCGGCGTTCCCGAGGCGAGGGCCTCAAGCGTCGCCAGGCCGAACCCCTCGAGTTCCGTGGTCGGTAAGACGAACGCGTCGGCCGCGGCGTACGTCGCGGGGAGGCGACTGTCGGGGACGTAGCCGAGGAACGTCACCGCGTCGTCGACATCGAGGTCGACGCTCCGGCGCTCGAGGCGGTCCCGCAGCGGGCCGTCGCCCGCGAGGTAGAGTCGGGCGTCCGGGTACCGCTCGCTGACCGACGCGAACGCCTCCAGGAGGAGCGGATGGCCCATCCGCTCGGCGAGCCGGCGGACCGTCAGGAAGGCCGGATCGCCCGGTAGTGAACCGTCCCGTGCGCCGTCGGCTGAGACGCCCGCCTCGCCGGGAACCCGGGCCGTCGGACCGGTTCCCGCCGCGTCCGGCGAGTATCGTTCGAGGTCGACGCCGCCGGGAATCACGACCGGCTCGGGGACGCCGTCGTACGACCGCACGATTCGGTCGCGGACGAACGCGCTGAGCGCGATCACCTCGTCGCAGGCGGCGAGGGAGCGCCCCTCGACGATTCGTCTGAGGGCGGCGTTGAGCCCCCGTCGGACGGCGCTCCGTCCGGACGAGCGCGTTCGAATGCGGTATTCGGTCGGCCAGGCGCTGTGGAAGGTCAGGGAGCGCGGAATCCGGTCGTCCGCGAGCGCCGAGAGTAGCGGGCCGGTCACCGGCCCCTGGAGGCTGAGAACGTCGGGCGGTCGACCCGACTCGATCGCCCGAACGTGAGCGCCGGCCTGCGCGAGCGAACCGGGCAGTCGTCGTCCGATCGTCGCCGCGTTGCGGTTCGCGATCTCGAGATCGTACCGGTAGACGGCCGTTCCGGCGACTCGCTCGCGTTCCGGGACGTCGCCCCGCCGACGCGTGAGAACGGAGACGTCGTGCCCGCGATCGACCAGTCGCCGCCCGATCTCGAAGACGTACCGTCCGGACCCGCCCGATCCCGGATCCGGATAGAGGTCGTGGGCTGCGATCGCGACGTGCACGGTGGCGTACTGTCGACGATGGCCCTCATATAACGCGTGCGAGCCCGACGCGGAACCGTCGGTGTACGCTGTCCCTACTGCGGGTGATCGACCGATTCGGTGTCGCGTCACGTTCAACCATTTTGGTGGTGGCGGTCGTGGGTGATCGGGTTCGATGGTTCGATACGACTTCGACGGGAAGACGGCGCTGGTGACCGGCGCGGCGCGGGGCCAGGGGCGATCGCACGCGCTCAGGTACGCCGAGAACGGGGCGAACGTCGTCGCGACGGACGTCTGCGAAACCGCCGACCCCTCGACGTACGACCTCTCCGGCCGAGAGGAGCTGGACGAGACGGTCGCGCTCGCCGAGGAGCGAGGGGCGACGGCGATCGGGCTCGAGCTGGACGTGACCGACGAGTCGGCGGTCGAAGCCGCCGTCGAGGCCGCAGTCTCGACGTTCGGCGGGATCGACGTCCTCGCGAACAACGCGGGCGTCGCGCCGGTCGGGGAGCTCGTGGCCCTGGAGAGTGAAACCTGGGATCTCGCCCTCGACGTCAACCTGAAGGGGATGTGGCTCACCGCCAAGCACGTCGGCCAACACATGATCGACCGCGGCGACGGCGGACGCATCGTCAACACGTCCTCCACCGCGGGATTCGTCGCCTCTCCGGGCCTCGGTCACTACACGGCCGCCAAGCACGGCGTGATCGGCCTGACGAAGACGCTCGCGGTCGAACTCGCCCCGCACGATATCACGGTCAACGCGGTCTGTCCCACCGCGGTCGACACGCCCATGACCGGCGGTATCGTCGAGAGCATCGACGAGGACGTCGCCGAAATCGCCGAACAGTCGGGCTCGGATAACCTTCTCGACGAGATCCTCCAGCCGGAGGACGTCAGCGCCGCGTTCATGTGGCTCTCGAGCGACGACGCCGAGTTCGTCACCGGAATCGCCCTGCCCGTCGCGGCGGGAGCGACGGCGCTGTAGCGCGAGCGATCGGAACGCCACGAACGTGGTCGCCGGGCGGGATCCCTTCTCCGTTCGTCTATCACGCTTCCCGGCGAACGGTTCCCCACTTAATGGGTGAACAGGTGGGCGCCAACCCGTTTTTGCCGGTGATGCCGTGATGGAGTATGACTCCTTCGGTAGCTGTCGTCGGCCTCGGCGGCCTCGGTCGGGTGCTCCTCCGATCGCTCGCGGACCTGAACGCCGACGTCGTCGCCGGCGTCGACGTCTCGGCCGACGCGCGCGACCGATTCGAACGGGCGTACGATGCACCGGCGTCCGCGGACATCGGGGCCGTGCTCGAGGCCACCGAGCCCGACGCCGCGGTGATCGCGACGCCCCACGCGCTCCACCACGAGCAGGCGATGGCGTGCCTCGAGGCGGGCCTCGACGTGTTCGTCGAGAAGCCGATGGTGACCGACGTCGCCGACGCGGTCGAGCTGGTGACCGCCGCGGACCGTCGCGACCGGACGCTGGCGGTCGGCTACCAGCGTCACTTCCACCCGGCGTTCGTCGAGGTCAAACGGATCGTCGATTCCGGTCGGATCGGCGACGTCCGCGCCGCCGCCGCTCACCTCTCGCAGGACTGGATCGACGTCCAGCGCGGGACCTGGCGGACGGACCCCGCGCTCTCGGGCGGCGGCCAGCTCTACGACTCCGGTTCGCACCTGCTCGACGCGCTCCTGTGGACGACGGGGACGACGCCGCGATCCGTCTCGGCGCAGCTGTCCTTCGACGAACCGGGCGTCGACACGGACGCCGCGCTCGCGATGGCGCTCGAGCGAGACGGCCGCCCGGTGACCGCGAGCGTGTCGGTTCGCGGCGACGGCGTCGACGGCGAACCGGCCGAGGGGTACACGATCTGGGGCACCGACGGTCGGCTCGCCTTCGATGGCGCCTCCCTCCGAGTCACCGAGCGCGACGGGCCGACCTACGACGGTGAAATCGCGGACGGCGCCGACTTCGAGACGCTGACCGACCGGAAACTTTCGAACTTCCTCGACGCGGTCCGCGGCGAGGCCGAACCGGCCGTCCCCGGCGACGTCGGGCTCCGGATCACGGCGCTGACGGAGGCCGCCTATCGCGCCGCCGACGAGGGGCGGACGGTCGACGTCCGTGCGACGATCGACGAGGCCGAACCGTCGACGACCCCGCCGTCGCCGACCGAATAGCGCGGGTTATACCGCCCGGCGGCCGTCGGTTTCGTCTCGCCGCCGGTCACCGGTGCTCGCCCACCGCTCGGTGGTGCAGTTCGTCCTCGGCCTGCCAGGTTCGCGGGCGGAGGCCGATCACGACGGCGGCGAGGTACCAGAGCGCGACCAGGCCGGTCACGACCGTTCCCGGAACGTCGCCGACGGCCGCGCTGGCCGGCCAGGAACCGTCGGCGAAGGCGGCGACCCGAACGATCCACGCCGCGAGCGTGATCGTAAACAGCGCCAGGTAGACACGTCTGAGTCGGTGGGCGATCGCCTCCTCGGCGGTGATTTTGATGGTCGGCTGGCGGTAGTCCTCGCCGAGTTCGCGTCGCCACGCGCCGTCGGCGACCCCGAGCGACGGATCGAGCCCGTAGGCGAAGACGTTGCGCTGGAGGGTGCGCACCCGACCGCGCCAGATGTCGTAGCCGCGGTAGCGCCGCGCCTCGATGACGAGGAACGTGGTCAGGGCCGCCGCTCCGATCAGCAGGAGGTAGTGGGGCCGATCCCGACTGGCGAACGTCCACGTGAGCACGCCGCTCATGATGACGATCGCCCAGTAGGTCGTCTGGTCGAGGCGTTCGCGCCAGAACCGCATTCGGTGGATCTCGCCCCGATAGAGGTGGGCGACCGCCGAGCTCGGTCCCATCTCGCCGGTCAGCAAGCCGCGGCCGATCTCGCGGTGCTCCTCGTCGGTCGCGTCGACGTCGTCCGCTGACTCCGTAGCCATCGTGGTGGTGCACGACGGTGATCGTGGTAAAACGGCGGTGACGATCCGTTCAACTGGATCGGAACGTCGAATACGCCCGGAGGGGCTGGCCTGGAGCGGTATCCGCGCGGGTCGCGCTGACGGGTCGAACCGGCGAACCAGGGTCCGATCGCCGGGTTGCGGTCGCGAGGGCATGTTATAACTGCCGCGGCGGCGTCGAATCCGCCGTGAGCGACGGGAGCTTCGGGCTCACGGAGGCCGTTTCGATCGCGCTCGGCGGCATGATCGGCGGCGGGATCTACGCCGTGCTCGGGGTCGTCGCCGAGATCACCCACGCCGCCACCTGGTTCGCGTTCGTCCTCGCCGGCATCGTCACGAGTTGCGCCGCCTATTCGTACGTTCGATTGAACGAACTCGTCGGGAGCGAGGGCGACGGCGGCGGTGGGTCTGTGACGTTCGTCCAGTCGTTCACCGGGAACTCGACGCTCGCGGGGATGATCGGGTGGACGCTGCTGTTCGGGTACGTCGGTTCGATGGCGATGTACGCGTTCGCGTTCGCCGAGTTCTCCGTCACCCTCCCGGCGGTGCCGGAGTCGATCGGCGGTCTCGCGCTCCGACCGTTCGTCTCCGTCCTCGTCGTCGCGGGGTTCGTCGCGCTGAACCTGCTCGGAGCGCGCGCCACGGGGTCGGCGGAGAATGTCCTCACCTCGGTCAAGGTCCTCGTACTCGTCGCGTTCGGGCTGGCCGGCGTCGGCTACGCGCTCACCGTCTCGTCCGACCCCGTCTCGGTCGGGGCGTCGCGATTCACGACGGTCAGTCCGATCGTGGCGGCCGCCGTCTCGTTCGTCGCGTTCCAGGGCTGGCAGTTGCTATTCTACGACCAGGAGAGCGTCGTCGACCCGCTGGAGACGATCCCGAAGGCGATCGCCCTCTCGATCCCGGCCGCCGTCTCGATCTACGTCCTCGTGGCGGTGGTGACCTACAACCTCGCGCCGGAGGCCGTCCAGACCAATCCCCACACCGCGCTGGTCGACGCCGCGTCGACGATGGCGGGGCCGGTCGGGTTGGCGGACGCGGCCGCCGTCGTCATCTCGCTCTCCGCCCTGTTCTCGACCGGGAGCGCGATCAACGCGACGATGTTCTCGGCCGGCTACTTCGCGAAGGGGCTGCTGACCGACGACCTGCTCCCCGACCGGGCGGGCGACGCGAGCGCGAGCGGCGTCCCGACCAGGACGTTGCTCATCCTGGGCGCGGTGACGGCGGCGTTCACCGCGTACGGGAGCCTCTCGGCCATCACCGCGTTCGCCTCCCTCTCGTTCATCGTGGTCTTCAGCGGGATGAGCGGGCTCGCAGTTACCCAGCGCGCGTCCGAACGAATCACCGCGATCTGGCCGGCCGTCGGGGTGATCGGCGGGACCCTCTCGTTCGCCCTGATGCTCTATCACCTCTACACCGCCGAGCGGGGCACGTTCGTCACCGTGATCCTCATCGCCATCGCGGTGTTCTTCGTCGAACTCCTCTACTTCGAGCGCGAGATCCTGGAGGAGGAAATCCCGTTCCTCGACCGCGACTCCGGACCGGACGTCGAGTGACGGTCCGTCCCACCAGCGTTTTTCCCGATTCTCCCGTACACGGACCATGGCTCCCACGGGAATCGATGGCCTCGCGCGGCTCGAACGAGGACTGCAGAAGTTCCGCTCGTCCCCGGCTGCGTGGTTTACGCTCACCGGGAACCGCCTCGTTCTCGCCGGCCTGTTGGCGGCCGTCTTTGCCCTCTTCGTCGTCGGCCTCCAGTATTCCGACATCGTCATCGTAACTAACACGACGCGGATGCTCTACCTCTTTCAGGGACTCATCGCGGGTAACGTGGCCCTGCTCACGATCGTCCTCTCGATCAATCAACTCGTGCTGTCCCGGGAATTGAAGACGCCGAAGGAGCTACGCGAGCAAATCGACGCCGTCATCGAGTATCGGGCGCAGGTCGGCGAGACGACCGGCGAACCGACGGTCCCGGTCACGCCGACGGGCTTTCTCACGGTTCTGCTCGCCGGCACCCGAGACACGGCACGCCGATTCGACGGCACCGTCGCGAGCGCGGACGATTCCGAACTCGCCGCCGACGTGGCCGATCTCGTCTCCGAACTCGCGGCCCGAACCGCTCACATTTCTACGATCGTCGAGCGCTCTCAGAGCGGCGTGTTCAGCGCGCTCGCCGCCACGCTGGAGACGGATTTCTCCCGACAGCTGAACGAAGCGTTGCGGATTCGCACGGAGTCCGCGGACGCACTCCCGCCCGCGGCGACCGGGGAACTCGACGACCTCGTACGGTGTTTGAAACAGGTCGACATCGCCCGGCAGTATTTCAAATCGATTTACGTCCAGTCCGAACTCGCCCGGTTGTCCAAACTCATGCTCTACGTCGGAGCGCCGGCGGTCGGGAGCTCGCTCCTCCTCCTGTTGATTTATGCGAGCACGGCGGAACCGCCAGTCACGGCGAGTCATCTCGACGTTATCGTTCCGGCGGTCCTGATACTCGGAATCCTTCCGCTTATCGTGCTCTTCTCGTTCGTCTTGCGCATCGCAACGATCGCCCAACGCACCGTCGCTATCACGCCCTTCTCGACGGAGGAGCGAGAATCCGACATCGATATCCAGTAGCTGTGAGACCGTCCGGTCGTGTACGGACGGCGGGCCGAGATTCGGTGAGTGGGCGGCTGCTTCGTTCGTCCGATCGTCGCGGGTCCCGTTGCCGGACTGTGTCCCCAAACGGACGCAGCGTTCGAGATCTGGGACGATGAACGTCCAGATCGAGTGAGAGACCGCCACCGTTCTTTCTTCGTCGATCGAGTACCGCCACTATGGTTCGAACCGCGGTCCAGTTGTACACGCTCCGAGCGCTCGGGGAATCGCTTCCATCGCTGCTGGCCCGAGTCGGCACGACCGCGTTCGACGGCGTGGAGTTCGCGGGGTTCGGGGAGACGTCGGCAGAGCGGACGCGGTCCGTTCTCGAGGCGGAAACCCTGACTCCGGCGGGAGCCCACGTCGGCGTCGAGTCGCTCGAAGATGATCCCGACGGCGTCGCCTCGTTCTACGGCGCGATCGAGTGTCGCCGGTTGGTCGTCCCGTACCTGGACGAAACGCACTTCGAGAGCGCATCGGCGGTGTGCGAGACGGCGGCACGGCTGGAGACGCTCGCGCGGCGATGGGAGAAGCGAGGCTTCGACCTCGCGTACCACAACCACGACCACGAGTTCGCAGCGCTCGACGGAGGCGAGGAGGCGGGAGGCGTCGCGGCGAACGAGGACGAAGAGGGCCGAAGCGCGTTCGAACTGTTCGCGGACGAGAGCGGTCCCGCCCTCTCGATCGAACTCGACGTCGGCTGGGCGGTCGCGGCCGGCTACGACCCCGTCGAACTGCTGGAGCGCCTCGACGGACGCGTTCCGCTGGTCCACCTGAAGGACGTCGACGCGGCCGACGGACGTCCGGTCGAACTCGGTGAGGGCGACGTCGACCCGTCCGCCTGCGCGGCGGCCGCTCGCGACGCCGGGACCGAGTGGCTGATCTACGAACACGACGACCCCGACGATCCGGCGGCGTCGCTCGAGCGGGGAGCCGAGGCGCTCGACGCGCTTCGCGACGGTTCGTGATCCCTCGCCGTCGCTCGCCGGCCCACACCTTTGCCCGTCGCCGTGGACGTCGCCACCAGATGGCCCGTATTGCCGTAGCCCACACCGACCTGGCGGCGAAAGGCGGCGGGGAGGGCGTTTGCATGACCGTCCTCGAGGCCCTCCAGGACGGCCACGAGGTCCACCTCCTCACCCTGACGACGCCGGACCTCGAAGAACTGAATCGGTACTTCAACACGGACGTCGACCCGCTTCCCGTGCGACGAGCGCCCGTCGTCGATCGGGCCCTGGACCTGGTCGACGTTCCCCTGTACAATCTGCGCAACGCCCTGCTCAACCGACACGTCGCCCGTCACCGCGACGAGTACGATCTCGTCGTGAGCACCGACAACGAACTCAGTCCCGAACCGCCGGCCGTCCAGTACGTCCACACCCCGCGGTTCGGCCGGCTCGTCGTCTCCAAACGCGTCGGCGAAGACGGATTCGTCGACCACCTGTACGATCGGCTGAGCTACCGCGCGGGCGGCTACGACGCCGAGCGGATCCGCCGGGGGAGACTCCTCACCAATTCGCGCTGGATGGCGAACGTCGTCCAGGACGTCTACGGCGTCCGCCCGCGCGTGGTCTACCCGCCGGTCGATACGAGCGGCTTCGACCCGCTGCCCTGGGACGAACGGGAAGACGGGTTCGTCACCGTCGGGCGACTCGCCCGGTACAAGAACGTCGACGAGACGATCCGCATCGTCGACGAGGTTCGCGAGCGGGGCCACGACGTACACCAGCACGTCGTCGGTCCGTCCTACGACCCCGACTACCGTCGCGAGCTGGAGGCGATGGCCGCCGATCGGGACCACGTCACCATCGAGGGGGAGCTTCCGCGCGCGGACCTGGTCGAATTACTCTGTACGCACCGGTACGGGCTTCACGGGAAGCGTCACGAGCACTTCGGGATGGCGGTCGCCGAACTGGTCGCCGCCGGCGCCGTCGCGTTCGTCCCCGATAACGGCGGCCAGCGGGACGTCGTCGACCGTCGCGACGCACTCTGCTATCGAACGCCCGGGGAGGCAGTCGAGCAGATCGATGACGTGCTCTCGAATCCCGATCGGCGTCGCGAGGTTCGCCTCGATCCGGCGCGGGTGGAAGCGCGCTTCGGTCGCAAACGGTTCCGCGAGGAGATGCGCTCGATCGTCAGGGAGGCGCTCCGTGACGACGAGATCGATGCCGATCGTTCCGCACGGAGCGACCGACGGGCTCGCCGTCGGCACGACCGTACCGAGGCGTGATTCCCGTCTACCGGCCGTCACCGCCCGATCGAGAGCGGCTCGTCCGGTCTGGGACGAACGGCGGTGAGCGAGGGCAAGTGCCCACGCGCGGTGCGATTCGGCGCCCCCCGCCGCGAGTGGACGACCGGTTCGGCGCCGGTGAAGTACGAACGCCGTTTGCGGTGTCGGCCGAGCGAGACGCACCCCTCGGTTTCACGTCGAGTTCTCAACCGGTGAGACCGAACTGAGGACTGTGTCTTCGGAGGGGGGACGTGCTCACCGGTAACTCGTCGCTATCGCTTCGCCTCGCCGTCGAGGGCCAGGAGGGACGCTGCCACTGACGGGGCGGTCTATTTCGGTCGGAGGGTGGTCGCTTCCGTTATGGCGCTCGGGACCGCCGTCATCGGCACCGGCATCGTCTCGCGGAACAACCACCTTCCCGCGCTCGACCGGAACCCGCGAACCGAACTGGTCGCCGTCTGCGACCTCGAGTACGAACGGGCGCGGGAAGCCGCGACGGCGTACGGCTGCCGGGCCTACGCGGACGCCGACGACCTTTTCGAAACCGAGCGTCTCGATTGGGTGCACGTCGCGACGCCGGTGCAGACGCACGCGGACCTCGCGTCGCGAGCGATCGAGGCGGGCGTCCCCGTTCTCGTGCAAAAACCCGCCACCGAAACGGCCCTGGAACTTGAGCAGCTCCGATCGACGGCCGCCGACGCCGGCGTGCCGATTTCGGTCGTTCACAACTGGCTCTACTATCCGGTGATCCGCGACGTGCGCCGACGCGTCGCGACCGGTGAGATCGGCGACGTGCGGGCCGTCGAGGTGACCGCGGCCGGCGAGGGATCGCCGGACGAAACGTACCGCGGCGCGTGGGTCCTCGACCTGCCCGGCGGGGATCTGGAGGAGGGATTACCGCATCCGCTCTACCTCGCGATCGGGCTCGGCGGCGCCCCGCGAACGCCGGAGGGCATCGATGCGCGGACCCGCACCTTCGGCGAGTACGACGGTGGTGACGGGGCCGAAGCGCCGGGCGTCGGTGCCGGCGGCGGGGACGGGACCGAGACGGAAGCTGAGGGCGAACGTTCGGGCGTCGCCTACGACGGAGTGACGATCCAGTACGTGACCGAGCGCGACGTCCTCTGTTCGATCACCGTTCTCAGCGGGTCCGCACGGGACAACGGGGTTCGGATCTACGGCACGGACGCCTCGTTACACGTCGACGTTCCGACGATGACCGTGGACGTCCACGACGCGGCGGCCGGGCCGTACCACTTCCAGAACGAACGAATTCGGCGCCACCTCGAGAAGTTCCGGTTCGCGATCGAGGGTGCCGGGAACGAGGCCGTTCGCTACGCGAAATCGCGGATCGAAGACGACCTCGACGTCCACCTCGAGACGAGTCCGGACGGTCACTACTACCTGATCAACGAGGCCGCGAAAGCGCTCGAACGGGGCGAACAGCCGCCGGTCCCGCTTTCCCAGAGCGCCTGGACGCTCGAGTTGATGGAACGCGTTCGCGCGGCGGTGGGGCGGGAAGTGGCGGGCGGACGCGTCGAGAGCCGATAGCAGCGCCCGTGCGTTCGCGTTCCGCATCACGTTTCGCGGCGGGGTGCCGGATCCCGAGTTCCGATCGGCACTGAACCCGACGGCAGATCTCCGTTAGACGCCCAGTGCGGTCTCGACTTCGGGCGCGACTCGGTCGATCGAGTATCGCTCCGCGATCGTCCCGCGAGCGTTCGCGGCGACGCGACGGCGCTCGTCGGCGTTCCGCAGGAGCGAGACCGTCGCGTCGACGAACTGGTCCGCGTCGCCGGCGACGAGGAGGTCCTCACCCGGCGAGGCCGCCACGCCCTCGAACCCGGCTTCGGTCGTTACGACCGGGAGGCGCCAGGCCATCGACTCGAGGACCTTGATGCGGACGCCGCCGCCGACGCGGAGCGGTGCGACTACGACGTCCGCGCTGCGGACGACCGATTCGAGATTCGCGACCTCGCCGCGGAAGGTAATACCGGGGCGATCGCCGAGAGACTCGATCCGGTCGTTCGCGCCGCGACCGGCGAGTTCGAGTTCCGCTTCGGGACGTGCGTTTCGAATCCGGGGGAAGATCCGCCGGCCGAGGACGAGCGCCGCGTCCTCGTTCGGGAACCAGTCGTACGAGCCGAAGAAGAGGAGGCGATCGGGATCCGACCCTCGGGCGGACTTCCCTCGGTGGCTCGAACTGCGTCGAGCGTCCGCACCTGGGTCGTGCCGGTCTTCGACGACCCCGCCGTTACCTGCGGGCGCCGGTCCGGGCGGCAGGGGTGCCGGCTCGTACGAGTCGACCGGGAGACCGACCCGCTGGCGCGAGACCGGGCCGACGCCGCGGCTCCGCAGGCGCCGCTCGTCTTCCGCTCCCAGAACGATGGTCAGGTCCGACGCCCGGTAGGCGGCCAGTTCCGCGCGTCGGAGGCGCGGGACCTCCAGGGCCAGTTCGGCTCGCGTCCGGAGGTCGTCGGCGAACTCCCGGCGGCGCTCGTGGGCCGCGTACTCTAACACGTGCGCGTTCGTCACCAGCTGCGCGCCGACGTCTCGCGCGGCGTCGCGGACCGACCGCTCCCGAAAGACCTGCCCGATGTAGGGGTGCTGGGCGAGGACGGCGTCCGGTTCGACGGCCGCGACGCGGCGGGCCGTCGCCTCGCGAAATGTGGACGAGTCGAACATGGCCATCACGTCCGACCGTCCGCGCGCCGCCTTGGCGAGCGTTCTCGCCGCCGGGGGGAGCGGAGACGATGTTCCGGGAATGCGGACAACGGACTCGCAGTGCTCGCGAAGCTCGGCCACGTCCGCGAGCGACTCGCCCGACCTGTAGGTCAGAACGTGCACCTCGTGACCGCGCTCTGCGAGGCCCCGAACGTAGCCGTGCGTCACGATGCGGTCTCCCGCGTTCGGCGGGTACGGGAGTTCGCGGGTGAGAATGAGGATCGAGCTCATGGGTCATCCCGGTTCGTCCCGTACGGGTTCTCGCTTTCCTCCGCCGCGTCGGCTCCGGCGGACTGCCTCCCGCCGGATTCGTTTCGCCCTTCGGGTCGTCCGCCGGACTCGTCGCTCCCGTCCGCTCTAAGCTGCTCGCGGTAGAGCGCCAGCAGTTCGGTCGCGTGGTCGTCCAGCTCTGTCGGCGGTTCGACGCCGGCCCTGAGCCGCCGGACGAGTTCGGGATCGACGGCGAGGCGCTCGAGCGCCTCGGCGAGCGCGTCGACGTCGCCTACGGGGACGGTGAGGCCGTCGTCGCCGTGGGTAACGAGTTCAGCCATCCCGCCGCGATCGCCGGTGACGACGGGGACGCCGGCGGCGAATGCCTCCTGGATCACCAGCGGGCTGTTCTCGACCCAGATCGAGGGCAGGACGAAGACGTCGAGCGCGTCGAAGACGGCGGGCGCATCGGGATAGCTGCCGTGGAACCGAATCCGATCCCGCTCCGCGCTCCCCTCGATTCGCCTCGCGGCGTCCCGAAGGCTCGCGTGGTACGGCTCCTCGTCGGGGGAGAAGCTGCCGTGGACGTGGAGGTCGACGTCCGCCGAGATGTGATCAAGCGCTTCCACGAGCAGGTGGACTCCCTTCGACTCGGCGATTCGGCCGGCGTACCCGATCTGGAGCGGCGTGTCGGCATCGAACGTCGAGCCGCGAAACTCGTCGGTTCGGATTCCGTTCCGTCGATGCACGATTCGAGCCGAATCGAATCCGAAGTCGACGAAGACGTCCCGCAGATACCGGGACGGCGACACGAGGCGGTCGCAGTCGCCGAGCGCTCGGCGGAGGCCGCGCGTTCGGCGCGCCACGGCATCGGCGAAACCGGACTCGAGGCCGGGGCGGATCCGCTCCGCGTCGGTCCCGTCCGACGATTCGGCCGCGAACCGCGCGACCGCGTCCGCGTAGCACTCCGCGCACTTGGCGATCGACGTCGGACCGGAACACGGCGTGCCGTCGGGTTTCCTGAGTTGCTCGCGGTGGCAGAGCGTCCAGAAATCGTGGAGCGTCGCGATGCACGGGACGCCGCGGTCGGCGCACAGGGACGGAATTCCCGACGATAGTCCTTTGAAGTGCTGGAGGTGGACGATATCCGCCGTCGAACTGCCCTCGTCGAACAGGGTCGAGACGGCGTCGTCGATTTCGGGTTGCTCGACGCCCGCGGCGCGGGAGAGGCCGACGCCGTCTTCGGGTCGAGGGGCGGCGTCCGGGAGTTCGACGACGGTGGCCCCCTCGACGGTGGCGTCCGCACCTCGCGGTGCGGCGACGGTCACGGCGTGTCCTCGGGCGGCGAATTTTTCGGCGAGGCGGACGGTGTACAGTTCGGTTCCCCCGCGGGTAGCCGGCGGGAGGGCGTGGGCGGCGAGCAGGATTCTCATGGGAACGAAACCCGTCCGTCGTCGAACTCCGTCCCGGCCCCGTTCGTCTCCTCCCTCCGCAGTTGCTCCGTCGACGGAGCTGACGGAACGAACGCCATGGCCACTCCACGCCGTTCGATCGCTTATAGCTGTCACGCCCCTCTCCGTTCCTGAACGAACTCGTCGCTCAGAACCCGTTCCGTCGGACGCGTGATGGGTAACGCCGAATTACCTGTCTAACGTCGGAACGTGACCGACTCGCACGGCCGACGGTGACCGGAAAGTTCTCAACGGGCATCCCCCGAGGTGGGGTGTGCCGCGCACCGATTCGTCGACGGTAATCAACCGCTGTCCCGGAGTAGCGGATCGTTGGCTCCGGGCAACGAGGCGATAATGACCACGCCAGACGACGTTTCGTTCGGCCGCGAAACGCTCAAAGGGGTAGCTGCGAGGCTGGCGATGTACCTGTTCGGCTTCGCGGCCACCGCGTACTTCGCCCGCGAGCTCGGTCCAGCGGTGTTCGGGGGCTTCTTCCTCCTGCTCTCGGTCGTCCAGTTCGCGAACCGCGTCCCGCACGGCCTGGGCGGGGCGTGCCAGAAGCGCCTCGCGGAGGTGGACACGTCGAACGAGGAGCTCCTCGGGCTGACCCTCGGCGCGACCGTCGCCTGCGGGACCGTCGCCGCGACCCTCGCGTTCGTCGGTCGCGACCTCCTGATCGCGTACACCGGGATCCCGAACGCGCCCGTCCTCGCCGTCGCGCTCTTCGTCTCGATGTCGACGTTCCTCCCGCTCCAGTTCCTGCTCGCGGGAACGGGACGGTTCGGCGTCACCCACTGGATCGACCTGGGTCGGGAGGTGCTGAAGACCGTCCTCCAGTTCGGACTCGTCGTCCTCGGCTTCGGCGTGACGGGGATGACCGCGGGATTCGTCGTCGCAACCCTGTGTTTCCTGCCCGTCCTCTTCTGGCTCCTCGGACTTCGACCTGCGGTCCCGACCCGGGCAACGGCGGTCCGCGTCTGGGAGTACGCGAGGTACAACGTCCCCACGAACATCGTCGGGAAGGCCTACACCCGGTTCGACGTCTTCCTTCTCGGGTGGGTCGGATTGACGGCGTCGGTCGGCTTCTACGAGGTCGCCCTCTCGGTGACGGGACTGGCGACGCTCGTCTCGGGCGTCGTGATGGACGGGCTCATCAGCAAAGTTAGCGATCTGTCGAGCAGGGATCTCGCGATCGGCGAGACCGTCACGGCCGCGATCTCCTACACGAGCGCGATCGCGATCCCGCTGCTCGTGATCGTCGTCTTCCTCGGCGACGCCGTCGTCGAGGCGATCTACGGCTCGGCGTACGCGGCGACCGTCCCCTTGCTCGGGGGGATCGCCGTCTATCGGATCCTCCAGACCCAGCGAGAACCCCTCGACAGCGCCGTCAAGGGGATGGGGCGACCGGACACCGCCTTCAGAATCTCGGCGGTGACCGTCGCCGTCAATTTCGCGCTCGGGGTCCCCCTCGTCCTGACCGTCGGTCCGATCGGCGTGATCGCGGCGACGATCGCCGCGGAGTCGCTCCGCTGGGATCGCCTCCACAGGGCGCTCCGCCGGAACGGTGCGACCGTCCCTCGATTCCCCGACCCGCTCCGGATCCAGTTTCGAAGCGCCGCGGGGATGGCCGCCGTCGTGGCCGGACTCACCCGGCTCGGCTCCGCCCCCGGGCCGGGTGAAGTCGCGCTCGTTAGCGCTCTGGGCGTCGCCACGTACCTGACGCTCCTGCTGGCCCAGGACCGGCGCGCTCGGAGGACCGTCGTCGCGGCCGCGCTCGCCGCTCGCGGCTTCCTCGGCGCCGACGAACCGGTCCGGGCGGTGCACTAGCGGGAGGACGAACGAACCGACGATACGACCGCCCGTTCCCGCCGCCCGTCGGAACCACCGTCAATCGGTTCGCGCTTCAGGGGACGGCAACGGTTCGCCGGGACGCTCCCCCGTCCGCTCCTCGACGTACTCGGACAGCATGTCGAGCTGTCGGGAGAGGTCGTGCTCGTCGACGTCGACCGGGGCCTTGAAAAACGAGGCGAGGTGGCGCTGGAGGCCGGACTCGCCCCGCTCGTCGGCGTGGGAGAGCAGGCGCGCGAGGTCGAGCGTCAGCGGCGCCGCCAGCGCCGAGTCGGAGCCCTCCCACGTGAACTGCATTTTCATCTCCGTCTCCAGGAAGCCCTCGAAGTGGACGTAGTCCCAGGCGGTCTTCCAGTCGCCGAGCGACGGCGTGTAGTCGATTCGAACGCGATCGTGGTCGATCTCCGGGAGTATCCCGTCGAGAATTCCCCCTTTACTCGCCAGTTTTCCGGCCTTGTTCCGATCGTCTTCGAGGACGTGGCCGTCCGTGTTCCCGAGGACGTTGTGGGCCTCCCAGCTCATGACGCGCAGATTCCGCCCGGCGAACATCGGGGCGAGCGCCGCCTTCACGAGCGATTCGCCGGTTTTCCCGTCCGCGCCCGTGTGGGGGACGTCCTCGTCGACGGCGAGTTCACGCAGCCCGCCGAGGGAACTGCCGGGACTCGGCGTGAAGTTCGCGTAGGGGTGCCCGTCGGCGAGCGCGGCGTACGCGTAGAGCGAACTCGCGGGCAGCTCGCGGTCGTCCGCTTCGATCGCCCGTTCGATCGCCGCCCGATCGGCGTAGCGTTTCGGGTTCGACAGCTCGGGTTCGGTCGAGGCGACGTTGACGACGATCACCCGATCGAGATCGTGGCGGTCGCGAAACGCGGCGTAGTCGTCGCGGAGCCGTTCGACGATCTCGGCGACCGATCGGTCCGCCTCGAGCGGGGGACCGTCGGCCAGTTCCCTCACCCGGGGCCCGCAGTTCAGCGCCGTCCCGCGGCACACGCGCTCGTCGATCGTCTCGAGTTCGTCCGCGACCGCCTCTATCGTGTCGTTCGACGGAACGCCACCGCCGGCTTCGAGCCGTTCGGCGGCGTCGCGGAGGCTGCGATTCCGAATGTCGTGACCGGCGAAGGTCAGGTCGCCGACGTCCGGCAGGTCGAGCGTCTCGCAGGGCGGTCGCTCGGTGACCATCCCCGTCGTGGCCGTTTCGCCCCGGGCGATGGCCAGCGCGCCGACGATCGCCGTCGTCGCGATGTTCCCCCGAGCGCCGACGAACCAGACGCCGACGTCGGTCACCGCCGGTCACCCCGTTCGACGGATGCGCTCGCTCGACCGGTCGGATCGATCGCCGATGCGCGACGACTTTGCTCCGTCGACCGAAGGCTCGGAACGAAATCCATGCGTACGTCGACACCGCGCGTCTGTAAATAGCTACCACTTGCTTTCGTGAGGAGGCGTCGTTCCCTCCTCGTCGGGTGGTCTCTGGCCCCAACGAACCGCTTCGAGCACTTCCAGGTACGCCTCGACCTGCGCGTCGAGGGTGAAGCGATCGCGAACCTTCTCGCGGCCGCTAGCCCCGCAGGCGGACGCGCGATCGGCGTCTCCGAGGATCGGCCCGAGCGCGTCGGCGAGCGCCCGCACGTCGCGCGGATCGACGATTCGTCCGTCGACGCCGTCGTCGACGAGTTCGGACGCGCCGCCGAACGCCGTCGTCACGACGGGCGTCCCGGCCGCGAACGCCTCGAGGTTGACGGTCGGGAACGGATCGAGGTAGACGGCGGGCGAGGCGACGACGCGAGCCGACCGCAGCGCGGTTCGGAGGGCCGGTCGGGGGATCCACCCGGTCGCGACGATGCGATCGGCGGCCGGACCGGCGATGCGGCGCATGTCCGCCACGTAGCTATCGTCGCCGGTCACGAGGAGCCGTGCGTTCGTGAGGCCGTTCTCGCTTTCGGCTCCTCGGTTCTCGACGAGGTCTGCGAACGCGGCGGCGAGGTGGGCCGCGCCCTTCTCGTAGCTCGTTCGGCCGGCGAAGCAGACGAACGGGCCGTCGCCGAGCCCGTGTCGGCGGCGGAACTCGGCCTCCGCGGGGGCCGCGACGTCCGCTTCGCGATCGAACCGTGCGGCGTCGACTCCGTTGTGGATCACCCGCGAACAGTCGACGCCGTTGACGGCCAGTCCTCGTCGGAGCGCCCTGCTGACGGCGATCCCGACGTCGACGCACCGGGAGAGGCAGCGACGGTTGGCAGGGTTGCGAATCGGGACGTAGCGGAGCTTCTGTTCGAGCGCCTGCTCGACCGGCGAGACTTTGTACGCCGAGTCCGGGAGCGCCGGAGCGTCGGCGTCGTCCGCGAATCCGTCAGGGGCGCGGTCGGCCACGGTCGTGAGTTCGCCGTAGGAGACGGTTCCCGCGTCGTGGAACGTCTTCACGACGGGGAGGCCGCGTTCGTCCGCGATTCGGAGGCTCTCGTTGGAGAGGTAGTGGACGTTGTGCGCGTGGACGACGTCGGGTGCGATGTCGGTGAGAAGCCCCGGAAGCGCGTCGGCGACCAGCGGATTTCGTAGCGTGAGGTACGGGAGTACGCAGCGCGGCCGGGGCGTCCACACCCGATGGACGACGACGCCGTTCTCGATCGATCGACCGCGGTCCGCCCGGTCGTCGACCGTCGTGATTACGTGTGCGTCGTGCCCGTTGTCGACGTACCCCTCGGCCAGCCGGGCGGTGATGGTCTGGGCACCGCCGGCATCCCACGGCGGGTAGCCGTCGGAGAGCAGACAGATACGCATCGTCACCGGTACCCGAGTTGGGAGAGGCGATCTTCGACGCCGGCGGGGATATCTCGCTCGTCGGCGTCCCCCGCGTCGGATCCGGTTCGATCAACGGCAGCGTCACCGCCGCTTCCCTCGTCCGCCGACTCCGCGTCGTCCGTCGCGCTGGCGTCGATCGTCCCGAGCGCGTCCTCGAGACGGGTTCGGACGTCGTCTGGGATCGCGTCGAGGGGCACGGTTTCCGCCTCGTTCGCGCCCCAGTCGATCCGACTCGCACGGAAGCGAGCGCTGTCGCCCGTTCCGGCCGATCCGACGGTTCCGGTCGTCGCGGTCGACTCCGACGGTCCGGACCGGTCGCCGACGACGAGATCGAGTTTCCACCGGCCGAGAACGGCGGTTCGGCGCCGACGAAACAGCTTCTCGGTCGGGACGCCGTCGGGCGGGTGCGATCGCACGACGCCCTCGTACGACGCCCGGGCGACGCTCCGGTGATCGTCGTCCGGTAGCAACGACCGCGACGGATCGTACTCGAGCCCGGCGAGCGCCCGGACCGTCTCCGCCACGTAGTGGGGTTGTACGAGGTCCGTCCGCTCCCCGCCGTCGAAGACGCCCGGGTAGCGCGCGACGAGGGGGACGCGCAAGAGGGGAAGGCGGATCGACGCCTGATGGTCGAGGAGGGTCCGCTCCGTCCCGTCGCGGGTTCGTTCTGTCGCCTCGGCGCCGTCGCGGGAGTCGCTCGCGACGACGCGCTCCCCGAGGTGTTCGCCGTGGTCGCCGGTGAGCACGACCACGGTCCGGTCGGACAATCCGCGCTCGTTCAGGGAGTCGAGCAACCGCCCGACCGCGCGATCGGCGTACCGAACCTCGTCGGCGTAGCGCGTTCGCAGGTACGTCACCTCGTCGGGCGAGAGGCGTCGGTCACCGGTGCGGATCGCCCAGAGATCATCCATCAGCGACGCCAGGTACCGGCGTTCGTCGGCGTAGTCGTCACAGCCCGGCGGGCGCACCGCGTCCGTCCGGTGGTCCGCCGGGACGTAGAACGGCAGGTGCGGGTCCATGAGGTGGACGTACATGAAGAACGGCCGACCGTCGGGATTCGCGGCCGCCTCGGCGAATCGCTCGTCGGCGAGCCGGACCGCCCGCTCGGACGCGCGGACGTCGTCCAGCCAGGCGTCCCCCGTCGCCTCCGACAGTTTGAACGCCGCGGCGTTCCCGAGGCTGCGCAGCGGTGCGTCGGCGGCCAGCGCGCGTCGGATCACCGTCGCGTACCACCGAGGCCCGCGGGCCACGCCCCGGGAGAGCTCGCGGACGTCTCGGCCGCCCTCGAAGCGGCGGTGGTCGGGCCCGGTGAACTCGTCGACGCGATCGAATCCGGACCCCTGCGGGAGCCAGTCGCCGATCCACGTTTTGGGCGAGAGGTGGATCGTCCGGTAGCCCGCCGAAGAGAGGGCCTGCTGGAGGGGGCGGCGCCCGCGGTCGCCGTCGTACTCGTAGCGCAGCGAGGTTGCCCCGTGTTCGGCGGGATCCAGCCCGGTGAGCAGGCTCGTCGCGCTCGGCAACGTCCACGGAGCCGGGGAGATCGCGCGGCGGAAGACGGTCCCGCCGGCCGCGAGCGACGCCGCCGCTGGCGTTTCCGCGGGGCGATGCGAAGCGTCCGATCCCGGCTCTCCCCGGCGGTCGAATACGCTTGCGCCGTACGGCCCGAGCGCGTCGGCACGACAGGCGTCGACGACGATCAGGAGGACGTTCGGTTCGGACGGAGGTGGATCCGGTCCGGACGGGCCCCTCATCGACCGATCACCCCGTCGGACGCCTCGACGCCGGCTCCGACGAACCGGCGCAACCGCCGTTGGAAGGCGTACACGCCGCCCATTCCGGCCCCGTACGCGGCGTCCGAGCCGGTGAGCGAGAACAGGTACGCCGCGATCGGATTCAACCGGGTCGGGTCGAGGCGCACCGCTCGAGCGAGGTACCGCCGTCCCTCCCGGACGCCGCCGGACTCGCAGTACGTCGCACCGACGTCGGCGAGTAGCCGCGCCCGCGCGTCGCGCGGGAGGTCGTACCGTGCGAAGAGTCGGTCGACGGCGATCGCGAGGTTCGCGGGGTCGGCCGAGACGTTCTCGCCCGGCGTCTCGGCCCCCTTCTCGACGAGCGGTTCGTCCACGTACGCGAACGCACAGTCGCGGGAGAGGCGCAGACAGAGCTCCCAGTCCTCGAAGCACGGGAGCGATTCGTCGAACCCGCCGACGCGTTCGAGTGCGCCCCGCCGCGCGAGGAGCGTCGAGGTGTACGTCGGGACGGCGAGGTGGCGAAGGTCCTCGCGCACGTCGCCGGACGCGCCTGCGCGGGCGATCGGCTCGCCGTCCCGCTTCCCGATGCCGCAGTACGCGACGCCGTACTCGGGTGGGCTGCCTCGCAGCGCCGACACCTGCTCTCGGAGCTTCTCCGGGCGCCAGCGGTCGTCGGCGTCGACGAAGGCGACGAGGTCGCCGTTCGATCGGTCGATCCCCAGGTTTCGCGCGGCGCTCACCCCTCGCGGCGAGTCCCGTCGGACGTACGTCAGGTGCGGATCCTCGACGGACTCGACGACCGCCCGCGTCCCGTCCGTGGACCCGCCGTCGACCACGATCAGTTCGACCTCATCGTACGTCTGGTCGAGGACGCTGTCGATGGCCCCTTGGAGCGCGGGTGCGCGCTCGTACGTCGGAAGGACGACGCTCACGAGGGGCTGGCCGGCGGACGGCCCGTTACGGTCGTCGACCTCGTCGGTCATGCCGCGTCGCGATTCACGAGCTTCGAGAACCGACTGTCCTCCTCGTAGACGAGCGCGAGGTCGCTGTCCTCGAACTCATCGAAGAACTCGTCCCAGGATAATTCCTCGAGGTCATCGTCCTGGTCGCCGAAGTCGATTCGGAGGAGCCCGCCGTCGCCGTCGCCCGTTCCTTCGACGCGCGCGGGGCGACCGCCGCGCTCTTCCGCCCACTCCCGGATCGTCTCGTGATCGGTCGTCGTCTGACTAGCTTCGTCGTCGGTCACGGTGTCTCACCGCTGCTCCCCGACACGGGTCGTGCACTTAGTTCTGCAGCGAGCAGCATCCGGGCCGCCAGCGGGATCCGTCGGAGCCTCGCGATTTCGAAACCGAGCGTGCGTTCGATGGCGACCCGTGACCACTCGTCCCGTCGCGCGAACCACGCGCGAGCGTCACTCGTCCGATTCGGGGACGAACGGACCGTACGCGGCCGTCCGACGCGCGATCGTCGCCACCTGGAGCACGTACGCGCTGAGGACGGCGAGCGGGGCGAGCGTCGAGACGACGATCGTTCCCGCGACGGCGACGAGCGCGACGCGCGGCAGCGTTACGCCCGCGATGTCGCGGTAGGTGAAAATGCCGACCGCGGCGACCGTCACCGCCGGAATCCCGGTGTAGACGAGGTACCGCGAGAGGCGGGCCAGCTGCCGTTCGACGACCACCGTTTTGAGGAACTGTCGCGCGGCGTCCACCTCGAGGAACAACTCGTACATTCGTTGGAGGCCGTCCGTACCCCCTTCTCCGCGGTCGGAAGATCGCTCTCGCAGCCGTCTAATTTCGTGAAACTGGTGGCTATTTCTGTAGAAGAGGACGACGAGCAACGTCCGGAGCATGCTCTCCCCGTTCGCATCCAGCTCCTCGTTCGCACGATCCGCTTCGCCGCCGATCGATTCGGCGATCGACCCTATTTCCGGCGTCGTCCGCCCTCCTTCAGGCGGGGCCGACCGGTGCTGGAGCTCTTCGGCCGTCGCAGAGATCGCGGAGAGCAGCGTCTGAAAGAACGTCGACGCGTGGGGCGAGGCCACGCCGGTTTCGGCGAGGTCCTCGACGCGCTCTCGAAATTCCGTGACGGTCGTACGCCGCTCGCGGAGGTCCTCGATCGATCCGAATTCGTGGGAGAGGACGATCTGGTTGACGCCGACCGTGATGGGAATCAGCGTCAACAGTCCGTTGACGGCGCCGTTGAGGAACCACATCATGCGCCGGGGAGTGGTCACCGTCGCGAGCTCGAGGATCGCCACGACGACGAACGCCGAACCGACGCCGAGCAGGAAGAGGAGCGAAACGAGGAGTCTGTTTCCGGTGAGCAACAGCCACCGCGTCCCTCTGGCGGTGAACCCGTCACCGGTCGACGCGCCGTACGACTCGTCCATGCGGTTCTACGAAGTATGCGAGCGGGCGACATAATCGCCGACGGTGACAGTGCAGCCCTCGTCCGTGGAAGGTGTAAGCCCCTCCTCGTAGTAGGGCCCGGAAACCGATGCGGATACTGTTGATCCCGGAAGTGTACCGTCGCGACGACCTCTCCGCCAACGGCACGGTCAACGACGCGATCGCCTGGGTGAGCGCGTGGCTCGACCGGGATCCGCGCGTCCACGTCTACTGGCTCCTCCCGCCGCGCGAGGCGGCCGACTACGACGCGGCCGACGTCCACGCCGATCGGGAGCGGGTGACCCTGCTGGAGGCCGAGCCGGCGGGCGCGGAGCTGGAGCCGACGGCGATGTTCACCGAAGGCGGCTACAGCGACGCCGAACTGCAGGCGATCGAGCGGGAGATCTACGAGCCCGGCGGGTTCGTCGACGTCGTCGTCGACGGCCGTCGCGTGGGGCGTCGAACGCTCGTGAAGTGGTTGCTCGAACGCGTCGACCAGTGGGCGGCGCGCGTCCGGCCGTTCGACGTCGTCGCCAACGTTCACGACCTGCAGATCCCCAGGAAGTACCGCTACTGCTCCTATCGGAACGCCTACCAGGGACGGATGGAGCTGTGCGAAATCGCCCTCGCTGACGGGGCCTGGTTCACCGCGCCGGTCGACGCCCGCGAATTCCGCGAACACGCCGCCGACTTCCTCCGCCCGGACGTCCTCGAGGCGACGCTGGACCGGAGTCGCGTGATTTACAGCCCCGTCGAGTTCGACCGGTTCGAGGAAACGTACCCCGACGAACCCGAGTGGCTCCACGTCGCCGGCTCGCTCTGGGAGAAGAAACGCGCGGACGTCGTCTTCGACGTCGCCGAGACGCTCCGCGAGCGGTTCGGAATCCGGACCCTCGTGACGAGCGTGGAGGATCTCCCCGCGAGGTACGCCGAGCGGGAGTGGGTCGAGGCTCGTCCGCGCGCCGACCGCGAGACGTACGAACGGGCCCTCGCACGCGGGGATCTCGCGATCTGCGCCAGCGAGTACGAGACGCTCGCCCGGACCTGGTTCGAGCAGGCCGCGAGCGGGCAGGTGCTGTGCCTGCGCGACGAGCCGTGGGTGTACGACTGCGTGCCCGACGACCACCCGCTGGTCGGGCCGATCGAGGACCTCGAATCGCTCGTCGTCCGGGCGGTCGAACGGTGGGACGACGCGGTCGCGGCGAACCGCTCGCTCGTCGAGCACCTCCGGACCGTTCGGTCGCCCGAGCGCGTCGGCGCGCGGACGCACGAAGACCTCCGTCGGCGGATCGACTCGAAGGTCCAGCGGTACTCGCCGGGTGACTCCGCGGCGGACGGTGAGCGCGTCGAAACGGATGGTGATGGGCTCGGCAGCGAAAGCGGTTGCGGTGGAGCGGTTTCGAGGGTTGCAGCCGCGATGCACCGAATCGACGGGGACCGAATCGCGCTCGACGAACTCCTCGACCGGATCCCCGGGACCGCCGGCCTCGAGCGGGACGAACCGTACTCGGCGGTTTCGACCGTCGACGCGATCAACGCGCTCCGCGCGCTCGGCTGGGCCGACGCGGCCGATCCGGGGACGCCGACGTTCGTGCGGACGTCGCGCGGGTTCTGAGCCGTCGCCCCGTCCGTCTCGAGGGCCCGTCACTCGCATGTTCGGGCACTTTCCACGATGCCACCGTCTACGCGCCCATGCGGAACACTCGCGTCTCCGTCACGGGCGGCGCCGGCTTCATCGGGTCGAACCTCGCAAATGCGCTCTCCGCAGAACACGACGTGATCGCCGTGGACGACGAATCGCTCGGAACGCCGGCGAACCTCGAGCCCGCCGTCGAGTACCGGCGGCGGAGCGTCCTCGAGGACGACCTCCCGACCGACGTGGACGTCGTCTTTCACCTGGCAGCACGCTCGTCGTACCCGATGCACGAAGCCGATCCGGCCGACGGCGCGCGCATCAACGTCGAGGGATTCGCGAACGTGGTCGATCAGGCCCGTCGAGACGGTTGCGATACGGTGGTCTACGCGTCGACGTCGTCGATCTACGGGAGCCGGACGGAGCCCACCCCCGAGGACGTAGCCGTGACCGCTCGGACGGGCTACGAGGCGTCGAAGCTGGCCCGCGAGCGCTACGCCGAGTACGTCTCGCACCACTACGGCATGAGCGCGGCCGGTCTCCGCCTCTTCTCGGTCTACCAGGGCTACGACGGCGCCGAGGCGCACAAGGACCAGTACACCAACGTGATCGCGCAGTTCGCGGCCGACATCGCCGGCGGGGAGCCGCCGGAGCTGTACGGCGACGGAAGCCAGACGCGGGATTTCACGCACGTCGACGACGTCGTTCGCGCGTTCGAGCGTGCCGCGGAGCACGAACTCGACGGAATCTACAACGTCGGAACCGGACGAGCCACCGACTTCGAAGCGGTCGTCGCGATGATAAACGAGGCGCTCGGTACCGCCGTCGATCCCGAGTACGTCGAAAACCCGATCCCGGCGGACGTCTACGTCCACGACACGCTCGCCGACGCCGGTAAACCGCGTGCGGCGACGGGGTGGCGACCGACCGTCGATCTGGAATCGGGGATCGAGCGAGTCTGCGAACCGTACTGCTGACCCACGACTGGCGAGCGACTCGGTCGGTTGGAATCTCGATCCCAATTACCGGTGGCGGAGCAAGCGAGCGTCCCTCACGCCAGATCGATCTCTCCGACCATCGTGTTCGGGTGGACCTCGCAGATGTAGGTCACCATCTCGCTGTTGGCCTCGAACTCGAGCCACTGATCGTCGCCGGGATCCTCGACGATCGGCGTTTGCAGACCGTCGATGACCTCGTTGCTGTCCCCGTAGATCGCGATATTGTGGGGGGCGCCGTCGCCCTGACTCCAGCCGATCTCGTAGGATTCACCGTCGTGGAGGACGAGCGACGGGTTCGTCAGGCCCTCGATCGAACTCGGCGCGATACCGACCCAGCCGGACGTCTGGCCGTCGAATTCGATGCGCGTTCCGGGTTCGATTTCGACGGATTCGGCCGCCTCGTCCGTCGCGATCTCCTCGCGCGGCGCCCATAGCCCGCACCAGTCGACCGATCGAACCTGCCCGGCCACTTCCGTGCAGGCGCCGATGGCGTCGCCGTTCTTGTCGTCGATGTAGAACCGACAGTTTCCACAGAGATTACCGTCGACCGCGTGGCACACGTAGCCAGCTTCCTGTTTCGAAGTGAGTTCACCCGGGGGTTTTCGGTCGATTCCGCTGATGCTCAGCGACGTCCGCTCGCTCTCGGGGACGTCCTCCTCGAGGTCGTCCAGGCAGTAGTCCGCCGGCGGCTCCCGGTGGGCGAGTTCTCCGTCCGCCGGCGGCAAGTTGAGACACCCCGAGAGCCCCGCGATGGACCCGCCCGCTGCGAGATAGAGCAAGCGCCGTCGCGATGGGGGCGCGGACTCGTCCCGGTTCTCCATGGCCCGCCTCTACACCGTTCGCCGTTATAATTCCCCGCCTGCACGCCGGGATCCGTCGACGCCGGCCGGGAGCTCGTCGAATACCGGCGCGATTGACCGGTTTCTCAGCCGGGATACGGTTATATAGGGATCGTTGTTGAAAGCCGCCACGAAAGGCTATGTCAGGGTTCGTCGTGCGCATTCGATCGGGAGGGTCGGCAGCATCGATCGACGGCCGCCTCGCGGAGGATCCGGATGGGGGATCGCAATGACCGAAGTACCGTCCGGATCGGACGAAGCGGACGAAGAATCCTTCCATCCGATGGGAGCCGAGTGGGAGGCCGAACTGGAGGCGATGCTCGAAGAGACCGAGTACGACACCCAGCTCGGAATGGAGATGGCCAGGGACGCCATGAAGGTCACCGAGGGCGAACTCTCGGAGGCCGCGTTCCACGACCGCTACCACGAGGCGGTCGAAGCCGAGTTCGGACGGGACGACCGCCCCACGCTCGAGGCCTACGAAACCGCCGTGGACGCTGACGACGGAGCCGGTCTCTTCGGCGACGACGTCGACAGACGCGAGGTCCTCAAGAAGATGGGCGCCGGCGGGGCGTTCCTGGGCCTCGGTGCGCTGGGGACGGTCGACGACGAAGCGGACACGGCCCAGGCGGCCACAGCAGCCGAAGACGGGGACGAGTCCGGCGTTCAGTGGGGAATGAGCCTCGACGTCGAAGTCTGCGACGGCTGTCTGGCGTGCATCCAGGCGTGTCAGGAGGAACACCGGTGGGATCCCGGCATGAACTGGATGTACGTCCTCGACTGGGACGACCCCGAGGCGGAACTCAACTCCGGGCAGGGCAGACTCATCAGGCCCTGTCAGCACTGTACCGACGCGCCCTGCGAGAAGGTGTGTCCGACGACGGCCCGTCACACGCGCGCGTCCGACGGGCTCGTGCTGACGGACTACGACGTTTGCATCGGCTGTCGCTACTGCCAGGTGGCCTGTCCCTACGGCGTCAACTACTTCCAGTGGGACGAACCGAACGTTCCGCTGAGCGAGATCGAGGAGGATCACTACTACGACGCTCGCGGTCGCCCGGTGTCGAGCCGGGCGCCGCGCGGCGTCATGAGCAAGTGCACCTTCTGTCCGTCACGTCAGGACGGTTCGCGCGGCGAGGAGTTCATCGGGCGTACCGCGTGCGAAGATGCCTGTCCGCCGGGCGCCATCCAGTTCGGCGATATGAACGACCCGGAGAGCGATCCCCGACAGTACCTCGAGGACGTACCGCTATCGCGGCTCGAGGCGGCGGAACCGCCGAACGAGGAACTGCAGACGGCGATCGCCATCCTCAGAGGCGAGCAGGAGCCAGCCGCGGACGCGGCGGATGGCATGACCGAGGAGGGCGCCAGGGAGCTTGTCGACACCGCGGCCGGAACCAGCGTCTCGACGTGGCAGCTCCTGGCCGACGTCGGTACCGATCCGAATGTCATCTACGTCGGGGACGAGCCCGGGCCCCACGCTCACCAGGTGCCGGGCCCCATCTCGTACGAGGCGGCCGGCCTCCTCGATAACAACATGAACCGAACCGAGGAGGGAACCGTTCGCTTCGAACTCTCGGGGTGAGCCGATTTTGGCGCGCGAGCGCTGACGCGCTGCCCCGTCGGTCGAGGCCGCCCCCGAGCGCGGCCGGTGGGCGGCCAACGAGCAAATACGAACGGTCGACACGTTCGTCCGTGCGCGCGGTTTACTGGATCGAGTACCCGGCGGCGAGTACGAGCAGGAACACCATGAACACCGAGAGGCCCATCGTGTAGGAGACCGAGCGGGGCTCGTCCTTGAGATGCTGGAAGAACCCGGCGATGAGCAGGACCTTGATCAACGCCAGTACCAGAATTCCGCCGATTGCGAGATCGTGCGGAATGGCTGATATCTCGGTGAAGAGGAACTTGCCGGTGCCGGCTGCCAGCAACAGCGCGTAGATGATGGTGTAGTTCCTGACGCTCGTCATTGCTGTATCGTCGGTGAGGCGGTCACTTATAGCTTCCTCATGCGAATCGTCCGGTCGTCTCCCCCGTCGAATGTAACGCCGACCGGTCGCATCCGGGGACGCCGATCGGAACCGATTGCGTGGGGCCCGGGTCGTCAGCGATTGCCAGCCGAGCCAACGTGGACGGGTGTGAGAGAGAGAACGCTGTCCTGCTGGCCCTGAATCCGCGAGCGAGACGCTGATCGATCGCACGGACCGGTCGTCGGATACTGATCTCGTATCGGGAACCCGAAAAATCGAGCCCGTCCGGGTCTACAGGAGGTAGAACAGCGGGAAGAGGATGACCCAGACGATGTCGACGAAGTGCCAGTAGAGGCCGAAGTACTCCACGGGCCGTTCGTCTTCGAGGTAGGCGCCGATCGTGTAGACGCGATAGAGCATGAACCCGCCGACGAGCAGGCCCAGAATCACGTGCAGCGCGTGCAGGCCCGTTGTGACGTAGTACAGCGAGTACTCGAGGCCGTGGAACCAGTAGTCGCCGTCGGCGAACTTGCCGGTCCACTCCCAGGCCTTCACGCCCATGAACGCGAACCCGAGCAGGATCGTGGCCCCGAGCGAGGCCATCAGCCCCTTCTTGTTCGAGCGTTCGGCCATCACGAGTCCGAGGATGACCGTGAAGCTCGAGGTGAGCAGGATGTAGGTGTTGAGCAGTCCGGCCCAGGTGTACTCGGGAATCGGACTGAAGTTACCCCAGCCGGCCCAGATGCGCATGAAGAGGTACGCGCCGATCACGGCACCGAAGACGATGACGTCCGAGGCGAGGAAGAACCAGACGCCCAGCTTGGTCGTGCCGATGTTCTCGAACGGCCAGCGCTCGGCGATCTCCATCGTCGGCGCGTGGAACTGCTCGCGGCCGAACTGGAAGAGCGAGATCAGCATGAGGCCGATGCCGCCGACGAAGAGCCCGCCGAAGACGTAGTTTGTCGTCGTGAGGGCCGTCGATTCGCCGGTCGTGCTCTCGATGACGGATTCGGCGGAGACGGACGGCGCGGACAGGCCGTCGGTGCCGAGGTGGGCGATAATCTCGTCGCTGAGGAAGTGGACCACGATCTCGTTCATGCCGGAGAGGCCGATGAACATCACGAACGTGCTGAAGCCGATCAGCATCGGCCAGATGCTCGCGTGGTCGGCGTGTACCGCCCCGTGGACGTCCTCGGCCTGGTCGTGCGCCACGGCTTCGTCGGCCGTGGCCGTCCCGCCGTCGGTCGCCGCGGGTCCGCCGTCGGTCGCGGTGTCGGCCGTCGTGGCGTCGTCGACGAACTCGAGCTTGCCGGTGGCGTAACTCGGTCGGCCCGGCCAGTTGTCGAGCGGCGGCGGCGAGGGGATCGCCCACTCCGCGGTGCGGGAGAACTTCCACGGGTTGTCCGGCGCCTTCGGGCCGTAGACCAGACTCCAGGCGAAGTTGGCGAACAGGAGCAGGAACGAGAAGCCGAAGACGTAGGCTCCGACCGTCGCCGCCTGGTGCCAGATCTGGTCGCCGACCGGGTAGTGGAAGACGCGTCGCGGCGTCTCCCATGTGAGGAACATCGGGAAGTACAGCAGGTTGAATCCGACGAAGTAGGCCACGAAGTGGAGTTTACCCAGGAACTCGTGGTACATGCGGCCCGAAATTTTGGGCCACCAGTAGTAGAGCCCGCCGACGAGCGCCGTCACGCCGGCGACCATCACGTAGTGGAAGTGCGCCACGACCCAGTAGGTGCCGCGGAACTCGTAGTCAAGCACGACCGCGCCGAGGAAGACGCCGGTGATCCCGCCGAGGATGAACAGCACGAGCGCGCCCAGCGAGAACAGGAACGGCGTCGTGAACCTGACCCGGCCCTTGACCATCGTGTAGATTAGCGCGAAGACCATCAGGTCGAACGGCAGCGAGATGCCGATGGTCGTCGCCATGTAGAGCGTCTTGACCTCGAGGTTGATCGTCGTCAGGAACATGTGGTGCATCCAGACGAGGAACGACTGGACGGCCACGAGGATCATCGCGATGATGATCCACTTCCGGCCGACGAGGCGCCGACCGCAGAAGGTCTGGAACGCCTCGAACATGATCCCCAGCGCGGGGAAGAAGACGATGTACACCTCCGGGTGGCCGAAGAACCAGAAGAGGTGCGCCCACAATAGTGAGGAGCCCTGGTCGGTCGCGAAGTACTGCGTGAGCATCACGTGGTCGGTGACGAGCAACAACAGCGCCGCCAGCAAGGCGGCGAACGCGAAGAGCATCATCCAGACGGTCAGCAGCCACGACCAGGTGAAAAGCGGCATGTTCCACAGGCCGAGCCCCTCCGCACGCATGCGGTGGATCGTCGTGAGGAAGTTGACCGTCCCGAGCGTGATCGAGAGGACGAACATCGTCAGGGCGATGAGCGCCATCGTCCCGCCGATGGTCGGTTCGCCGGGTGCCGGCGGCGTGTACATGGGGACGTTCAGCGGGGCGTAGATCGTCCAGCCGCCGCTCCAGGAACCGCCCATGAAGAACGAGATGAACAGCATGACCCCCGAGAAGAGGTAGAACCAGTACGAGAGCGCGTTCAGTCGCGGGAACGCGAGGTCCTTCGCCCCGATCTGTAACGGTACCAGGTAGTTCGCGAACCCGGTGGCGATCGGCGAGAGGAACCAGAAGACCATGATCAGCCCGTGCGTACTCACCGACTGGTTGAACTCGGCGTGACTGAGCAGGCCCGTGCCTCCCGCCTCCCAGAGCTGGGCCCGGAAGATCAGCGCGAGGAGTCCGCCGAGGAGGAGGAAGACGAGCGCGGTGCTCAGGTAGAGGATGCCGATATCCTTGTGGTTGGTCGTGACGAGCCAGCGCTTGAGCGATCGACGGGGCGGAAGGTCACTCATCGATCGACACCTCCCGCGGCGATCCGGTCACCGGATCCAACGCGTGCACTTTCGTTGCCCGATCCAGCGTCGGTCTCGTTGCCCGAGCCGGCGTCGGTCTCGTTTCCGCCATCGGCTGTGGTCTCGTTTCCACTACCGGTGTCAGTCTCGTTACCGGTGCCCGTATCACTCTCTCCATCGGTTCCGTCCTCCGATTGCTGTTCCGCGATGAGGTTCTCGAACTCGTCCGGCGAGGCGTCGGCGGCCAGGTCGCCGTCTTCGATCGCACTCGCGAGGTCGCCCACGGCCTCTGCTTCGACCGCCGCGTCGTACAGCGACGCTTCGACGACCACCAGGTTCGACCCCATGGCGCTGTGGCCGGGTCCGCAGAGTTCGAAACACTGGACGGCGTTCTCGTAGTAGCCGGGCTCGCTCGGCTCGAACCAGGTTACGTCGTATTCACCGGGGAGCGCGTCGGCTTTTACCCGTTCCCTCGGTATGCCGAACGTGTGCCAGACGTCGTTCGAGGTCACGTTGACCTGCACCGGTCGATCGGCGGGCACGACGAGGTTCTGCGCGGTGGTGTATTCGGTGTCCAGGTAGTCGTAGTTGTAGAGGAACGTAAACGCCGAGGCCTCGACGTCGATCTCGACGGCGTTCTCGTCGTCGAGCTGGTCCGGTCCCTCTTCGACGTACAGCAGCCAGCTGTAGGTCCAGATGATCAGCGAGACGACGATGATCGCGCTGACGATGAACGAGAGGAAGAGTTTTCGGCCGCCCTGCCCGCCCACCGGTAACTCCCCAAGTACGGGGCGTTTTTCGGGCGTCGGATCCTCGATGTGTTCGGCGTCGCGATACTTGTACGCGTTGTACATGATGTACGACACGACGACGATACCGACGATCGTCCCGAGTCCGAGAAAGACCAGGAAGATCAACTCGAACACGTCGGCGCGTGTCGCTTGCATCGGAGTCACTAATTCGGCGTAAATTGTATTCACCTCGGTTTATCGGGGCTTCTTATCGGACGATGTCGACCGGGTATACTTATCTATTTGGGAACGGTCCGACGACGGCCTCCCAGCGTCGCTCGAGTGCCGGCCCTCGTCGGGATCGCCGGCCATTCCGCTTGTCCACGGACGTCACTTCGAGGGCCAGCCCTTGGTTCTATCGTTCTCGCTCCGACGGTCGTATCGGTAACGCCGAATTCGTTCGGGTAACCGTCCGTTGCACCTCGGGCCTTCCGAGCGTGACGTTGCGACGACCGCAATCGCGCAGCGATAGTCGACCGGCCCTCGATGCGACGAACCCGACCGACCTGCTGGACGACGCGTTTCTTTAAACCTTTATGCGGGCCCGATGAACGCCCCGGTATGGCAGAGCCACGTATTCTCATCCTTGGAGCGCCCGGGGCCGGAAAGGGGACGCAGAGTGCGAATATCGCTGAGGCGTACGACGTCGAGCACGTGACGACGGGGGACGCCCTGCGAGCGAACAGCGAGATGGACATCTCGCACCTCGACGTTGCACACGACACCCCGCGCGAATTCATGGACCGCGGCGAACTCGTCCCGGACGAAGTGGTGAACGAAATCGTCGCGCAAGCGCTCGAGGCGGCGGACGGGTTCGTCCTCGATGGCTATCCGCGTAACATGGATCAGGCCGCCGAACTGTCCGAGATGACGGATCTCGACGTCGTGCTGTACCTCGACGTGACTGAATCCGAACTCGTCGACCGGCTGACGGGCCGACGCGTCTGTTCTGAGTGCGGCGCGAACTACCACGTCGAGTTCGATCAGCCCGACGAGCCGGGCGTCTGCGACGAGTGCGGGGGCGAACTGATCCAGCGCGACGACGACACCGAGGAGACCGTCCGCGAGCGACTGCGCGTCTACCGCGAGAACACGGAACCAGTAATCGACTATTACGACGAGCGCGGCCAGCTCGAACGCGTCGACGGCGAAGGGACGCCGGATGAGGTCTGGAGCGACGTGCAGGCGACGATCGACGCCGCGACGTAACCCACCGCATCAGCGAGTTCGACCTGCTGGCGTATTCGATTCCTGTGGGGTGAGAACGGATCCGGTCTATTCAGGAGATTTCGATGACGCCCGGCCCGGACGTAATCGTCGGGCCTGGCGGGTCGTAGTCGTCGCTATTGCTGACGACGGTCGGAGAAACACCCGATTTGTCGATTCGGTAGTCCTCCAGGACCCCGTCGAGATCGATGTAGCGCCCGCCGCCGTCGATCTGGACGACGCCGATGACGTCGTTGTAGTTCGGATCCATCGAACTATCATCTCGATAGTTCTTCACGATATCCCAGGCCGCGAGGTTCAGTTCCGTCTGATTGTCCGTGTAGAGGTCGTACGGCCCGTCGTACTCGTGTTCGTACTCGTCGATCAACTGTTCTCGATCCATCGTCGCCTCCATCATGAACGCGAAGTCGTTCTGTCCGAGCTGGAGGTGATTATTTTCGAGCGTGATGTTGTTTGTCCCGTCCTCGAAGACCTCCTGGACGCTTCGCTGTCGCGGATAGCCCGGCGGAATGTCGGGCACGTAGTTGCGCTCGGAATCCCGCGTCATGACGAAGCCCGAATCCGAGGTCGCGACCCCGTCGTTCGTGTCGACGGTGGTGGGCTCGCCGTAATAGTAGCTGGGACAGTCGTAGTGCCAGTCACCATCGGCCTCTTTGTAGACGATGTTCTCACTGCTGAAGTGGTTGTTCTGACACTGCCATCGCGTGGCCTCGATCGTCACGGATCCCGACGTCATGTTCGTCTCGAAGTCGTACACCTTCCGCTGGGAATCATAGGTGTTGAGATCGTAGTCGTCCATCGTTTTGCCGTCCGGCGTGTAGTGGGGCTGGTCGAGCGGAATTTGTTCGACCGTGCCGTCCGGCTTGAATCGATAGCGCTTGTCGCCGACGACGGCCGAGGCGGTCACCGGATCCCAGTATTTGTCGTAGTAGCCGCTCCAAGTTTCGCGCTCGTTGGAAATCTCGGTCCCGATAATGCTCACTCGGACCTGCGTCGGTTCGGTGACGATGACCTCACCCGGATCGCCCACGACGCCGTCCTCGATCCGGAACGTGCCCGATCGGGTACAGGCGTCGGGGTAGTTCGAACACACCGTCGCGGCGTCGCCCTCGTTGTGCAACTCGAGCGTGTAGGTGTAGTTGGCGTCGGGCAGCACGCTCTTGTTGAGCGAATACTCGAGCGTCGATTCGTTCCAGGGCCCCGTCGAGAGCGTGTGCTGATAGGTTTTGACCGGATCCGGGAGTTCGTCGCTGTCACTATCGAGGGTCAGGGTCGTATCGATGGGCGCTTCGACTTCGCCGACGTTGCGGACGTCCGCGGTGATGTTGACGAAGGGCTCATCGATCGTCCGGGCGAACGACTCGATGCGATAGAGGGCTTCGTCCGGGAAGCTCAGGTAGAACGATCCCTGTGCGGATCCGTCGCTCGTCGAGACGGTGTACTCGTAGTTATCGTACGCGTCAACGTCGAGCGTTTCCGGGCTCGGCGAACCCGACGGAATCCGCTCCGTCCCGAACGACACTTTCTTGGTGACCGATTCCCCGGGGTTCAGGGTGCCGGTCGAGACGGTTTTCGTTCCGTCGTCGGCTTCGGGCACCTCGAGAACGATGGTTTCGGACCCGGACGCGGTACCCGTATTCGTCACGGTGACGTTGACGGCGAAGGCCTCGTCGGGTCCGTAGGGAACGGCCCAGTCGGCTGGGGTGACGTCGGTCACCTCGAAATGAGGCTGCTGTGGTTTCGCGTTCTGGATGGTGACGGTCGCCGTCCCTGCGGTGGCATCGTCCGCGACGGAGACGTTACTGTACGAATCGGCGTAGAACGCCTCACGGAGGTGTACGGCCCAGCCCTCGTGATAGCGGCTCTCGACGGTGATCTCGATATCGCGGTACGGTTTCTCGAGCGCAGCGGCGAGCTCGTCGCTCGCGGCGGTGGAGCGTTGCTGGTCGTGACGCATACGCGTGAACTTCCCTCCCGGCCGTGATTCGGTCATGTTGAGAAAACCGAGATCGAGCGACTGGTTTTCGAGGGAGTGACCGGAACCGAATCCGAACCCGACGTCGGGGGCCCGGTGAACGGTGACCGAGCCGTCGCGCAGCAGAAAGACGCCGCCGCTCTGATAGCCGACGGTTCGACTGTCGAGGTCGTACTCGAAGGCGCCCAGTTTGTCGATCGTGACCGTTTCGAGCGCGGCCCCGTTCTCGTCGAGCAGTCTGATCGTGACGGTGCCGTCGTCGGTGAACGTCGAATCGCACGGAATCGACTCCAGTTTGTCCGCACGCAGCAACGTCTCGACGCTGTGATCAGTCCGATCGAGGCAGTCGAGCGCTCGTTCGGTTTCCGATTCGGTCTCGAGCGCGTCGATCATAATCACTCCCGACGACGCTACCACTGCGGCGCCGACGAACACCATCCCCAGTAGCAGGATGATGCCGACGACGGGCGTCACCCCGTGGTCGCCGCTTCGATACCTGCCGCTACCGCGACTAACTTCGAACCCCCGGTCCCCCATATTCTATCGTACTATTGCGCCTTCAATCTAAAAGAGTATCGGCCGAATGCCGATTCAATCCGAATCAAAATAAATAATATCGGTCCCTATTTTCAACAGCAAAAATTACATGTGGTAATGGTTGGGGTCAATTGGATTCCCGACTAGCGCTCGACGCCGTCTCCGCAACACTGGCTGGCTCCGTTCCGACAGCGAACGGCTCCGGTCGGTGCCGGTCACCGGTCGCCTCCGGACTTAGCCGATGATCAGTTCGCCGGACCCGACCTCGACGGAGGGGCCGGGATCGATCGTCTCGTCAGAGTCGGCCGGATCGCCGGGTCCGAAGGGCGCGTCGAGTCCGTTTCCACCGTCGAACGTCCCCCGGAAATCGTACGGTTCCGGGTCCATCGACTCGACGTCGACGTGGACGAGCATGTCGTTGAAGTCGGGGTCGTTCGGGCAGTCGAACGCCTTTTGCCAGTACTCGTCCGGTGAGACGGACGGATCGACATAGCAACCGGTGCCCGTCATGCCCGGGTAGTGAGTCAGTTCGAAGACGAAGATGTACTCGTTGTCGTCGAGGTCGAGTTCCGCCGAGCCGTCGGGCAGTTCGGTGACATTGATATCCACTTCCGGGCGTTCGAGGAGGTCTTTCGCACTCTGCTGTATCTCGATACCGGGATCGAGTTGCGGCAGGACGTTGTCCTCTTGACTCAGGACGCGGACGTTCGTCTTCTCGGCACCGGCGTCAGCCTCGATTTCGACCAACGGGTCGTACTCTAACCCTGTTGGACAGTCGTAGTGGTGATACAGCGTCGAACCGATCGTCGTCGAGTCGCTGTACTTGTGCCCGCCGTAGCTGTTCGGGCCGCCGTACGAACACGTGTAGTACGATCGGGCCTGGAACAACAAACTGACGCGCTCTTCCGTCGTGAAGGAGTGCGAAAAGATCGTTCGGTGATCGTCCCACCGGTTGAGGTTTTGATCGTGCCACGGGACGCCCTCGACCCGCTCCGCCGGGCCGGTCGGGTCGATCGAGTCCCCGACGAAGTCGCCCGACTCGACGGGCTGGGTGTAGATGCTGCCAAACGCGGCCCCCCAGCGCACGTTGTTGTTCGCGTCGGCCTCGGTCCCGATCTCGGTCCCCAGCACGGAGACGTTGACGTTCGACCCGCCGGGCAGTATCAGTTCCGTATCGCCGACGTCGGGGCCGTTCTCGTTGGCGAATGTCCCACCGTCTTCACCGTCGGGATCCGTATTGTCGACCGCCGAGACCGTAAAGTCGTGTTCGGCGCCGAGCAGCGACGTGCTATTGATGGTCCACCTGACTGGTGCGGATGCACCGACCGTCCGATCGACGGTGAAGGGGTCCATCTCGGTCAGGTTGTACGGATCGTCGAAGTCGTACTCCGGGAGCTCGAGCGAGAGCGCGATCTCGCCGTCGGTCGCGTTCGATCCCCCGGTGTTCGTCACATCCGCCTCGATCACGATTTGTTCGTCCGGCCCTGGCGATGCCACGGCGGACCGTTTCGTCGCGGACGCGTTCGTCACTTCGAGGCGCGGGCCGGCGGACTCCGCGACGAAGAACGACCCCTCGGATTTCAGACCAGTCCCATCCTCGACCGTGATCGTATAGTCGTAGGATTCGCCGGTCGAAAGCCCGTTTATCTCCCCGTACGGGACGTCGAAGGTGACGTTCTTCGAGTCGCCGGGTGCGAGGTCGTCGACGGTCGTCTCCCGATCGATGCCGGCACCCAGTACGTCGAACTCGACGGACGTCCCGCCGATCGTGCCGCCGACGTTTTCGATCTCGGCCGTGAACTCGACGGTGTTTCGACCGGGCGCGCCCCCGGGCGGGGTGATGACGTGATTCGAGACGAGGCTCCCCGAGAGGCCGTGGTCGGCCGCGACGACGAACGACGCCGGCTCGCGTTCGTACAGATCCGAAACGTCGACTCTGACGGCGCGGTTGTCGTCCACCCTCGGGAATTCGTCGAGGTCCGTCGAGACGTCCGCCGACCCGTTCGTCATCGCCCGCTGGAAGTGTTGTTTCCAGCCCCGGTGATAGGAACTCTCGACGACGATCGTCAGGTTCGAATACCCGCGTTCGTACGCCTCGCGCTGGGCTCGCTGGATCTTCGCCCCGATGGTGCCGTCCCTGTTCCGATCCAGACGCTGTGGCCCCGACGAGCCCGGTCCGTCGTCGATCGCGATGACGTCGGCGCGCAACTCGTCGGCGTACTCGAACGGCGGCGAGGCCATCGGTCGAGCGTAGCCGTCGGCGACCGTCCAGGTACCGCCGCCTTGATACGCGTACGTGCGCGCGTCGTTGCCGAACTCGATCGCGCCGAGCGGATCGACGTGGACGGTCGTGTCAGCGTAATCCGCCGGAAGATCCGTCGATCCGCCGGTGTCGTTGTGCCAGACGAGATAGAGCTGACCGTCCGGGACGTACGTCCCGCCCTCGCAGGGCACTTCCTCGGCCGTGCTGTAGGACAGCGCCGTCGAAGCGCGCTGATTCGTCTCCTGCAGACAACTCCGAAGCTGTTCTCCCTCCGAGTCCGTCTCCAGCGTGTCCATCAGCGCCATGCCGGAGACGCCCAGCACGACCGCTCCGGCCGCTACCATCCCGAACAGGAAGATGACGCCTACGACCGGCGACACGCTCCGCCGGTGCTCGTCACTCCTGTCGGTACTCGTCCCCCGTTCGAACCCCCGATCCCCCATGTTCATTCAACATATGGGCCTTCGAAGTAAAAGACTATCGGCTATCAAGGCACATTGAAAAAAGAAATAGGGGTGGTAAGATTAGATTGCAATATCGGTGGTGGGTCGCCGTGGCGAATACGTCAGTGCGACCGGTGTCCGCTCGAGATGAGTTCCGATAGTGCTGACGAGCCGCTGGCTATCGGACTTTGAGCGACCGCGAAAATGAGGGGAGTTCGGGAAGTCGAGCGCGTTACCAGATGATCAGTTCGTCGGAGCCGACGCCGACCTCGGGCGGCTGGTAGTCCGACCCGTCGTCGTCACCGCCGTCGCCGGGGCCGAACGTGGCGGTGTTCCCGTTGCCGTCGTTGAAACGACCTTTGAATTTGGGACTCTCTGGATCGTTCCGGGTGATGTCGACGTGGACGAGCATGTCGTTGAAGTCCGGGTCGCCATCGCAGTTCAGCGCTCTATCCCAGTAGTCCTCGGGATCCATATCTTCAGGGAAGTCACAATTTTCGTCGGGATGCCCGTCGCCCGGTTCGTGAGATAGTTCGAAAACGAACAGGAATTCGTTTTCGTCGAGATGGATTTCCGCGGACCCGTTTTCACGTTCCGTGACATTCACATCCACTCCTTCTCGATCCAATAATTCCTTTGGGGTGTGTTGTACTTCGACACCCGGATCGAACTCAGGAAGAATGTTATTACGCTCGTTGAGGACGCGTACATTGGTCTCCGGGTTGTTGGGATCCGCTGATGCTGTAATCCATTTTTCCTCCTCCTCTCCAGTTGGACAGGAATAATGGGCATGCGTTCCGTCGGAGCCCACTTGCTCGTACGAGCCACATTCTTCGTACGATTGGCCCTCAACCATCAGTCTAACAGATTCACTCGTGGTGAAGTTGTGCGAGTAAATGGGGAGAGGGTCGTCCCACTGGTTGAGGTTCTCATCGTGCCATTCGACGCTTGGAACCGGTTCGGGGTTCGTCTCGCCCTCTGTCTCTTGGCCACCGATTTGTAGTGAATCGCCTTGCTGGATCGGTGCAGTATACAACGTAGCGAAGGTCGGTGCCCAGTCGACTCTATCCTCCCATCCATACGGATTCGTTCCGAGTTCCGTCCCAACGACCGAGACGTTGACTTCCGTGTTCTTGGGAATTTCGAGATCGCTCTCACCAGGGGCGACGCCGACACCGTCACCGATAGTGAACGATCCGGATACGGATTCGGACGATCCCAGGGCAGTGAGCGTGAAGTCGTGGTCGACGGTGAGCAATTTGGTTTTATTCACCTCCCAGGATACCAGGGCGGATTCACCGACATCCCGAGTGACGTCTTCCTTCTGTGGGCTGTAAGCGTCTTCGTACTCGTCGGCCTCGATGTCTAGCTTCAGTTTACCGTTAGTGGCGTTCTCTCCGCCCGTGTTCGTCACCTTGGCCGAGATGGTAAGGTGCGTGGCACCCGGGTTAGTATTTGTTTGTAAATCTGTAACCTCCAGATACGGACCACTCTCCTCCGCGAGGAAGAACGAGCCCGTCGCTTTGAGCGCGTTCTTGCCGTCGATCTGGTAGGTGTAGTCGTAGGACTGACCGGTCGTCAGATTATCCCTGAGGTTACTGTACGTGAATTCAAACTCCACCGACTTACTCGAATCCGCGTCTAGATCGGTCACGGATTTCGTCTCCGTGACAGTCCCGTTGTCGATGGATAACGTCACGTCCGTGTCGCCGGTCTGTTCGCCGACGTTTTTCACCTCGGCTTCGAAGGTGGCCGTGTGATTCGGGGTACCGGCGTTGGAACCGTTGCCGGCCGGTTTCACGATGTGGGGGTCCTTCACCGCCGGCCCGTCGAGTCCGCGATCGGCCTCGACGATGAACCGGGCCGGATCTGGATCGAAGACGCCGGCGACATCGACTCTGACGGTCGAATTGGAGTCGAGGGGCAGGTCGGAGACGTTCCGCGAGACCGTCACCGAACTGTTCGTCATCGTCTCCTCGAAGTGGCGTTCCCAGCCCTCGTGATAGTCGCTCTCGACGGCGATCGTGAGGTTCCTGTAGCCCTGCTCGTAGGCCCGCTGGCTCGCGGCCTCGATCTCGGCCGCGAGCGCCCCGTCCGGATTCCGGTTCAGTTTGCGCAACTCGTCGGCGTTCGTGTCCTCGTCGATCGCGATGACGTTCGCGCGCAACTCGTCGTCGTACTCGAACGGCGGTGCGGTGAGCGCCCGGGCGTAGTCGTCGGTACGTTCCCAGATGCCACCGGCCTGGTAGGCGTACGTTCGATCGTCTGTCTCGAATTCGAGCGCGCCGAGGGTCGCATTGACCGAGGTGTTCGCGTACCGCGATGGGAGGGTCTGCCCCGACGTCGCGTTTCCGTCGTGCCAGATCAGGTAGATCTCCCCGTCGTCGACGTACTCGCCGCCCTCACACGGGAGTTCCTCGACGTTACTGTAGGTCAGGACGGTCGAGATCCGCTGATCGGTCTCCTGCAGACAGGTCTCGAGTTGCTCGCCCTGCGATTGGGAATCGAGCGAGTCCATCAGCGCCATGCCCGAGACGGCGAGTACGGTCGCCCCGACGAAGACCATCCCGAACAACAGGATAATGCCGATAATTGGGGAAACGCTACGGTGTCGCTCCCCGATCGATCCACTTCCCCCGACGGATGGTTTCCCGCCCTCGCTCATGTTGCCATCCTCTACAGACTCGGATACTATAATATTATCTTATCTAACCTTATCAGTTAATATTCTAATTCTTGTGGGCGGTTTTTACGCCCTCATTCGGGGAAGACGCCCTATTAATTTGGTAAACCAAATGTGGGCGAGGTTCCACCTGGATTAATAAAAGTAGCGGCCAGATTGATTCGCCGAATCGGTGTCGAACTGGCGTCTTCGGTCCGGATTCGTTACAGGCACGGGTACCTTGATCCGGTCTGTTCGCCGTGTCCGACCCGTGGTTGTCTCGGGTCACGTCGAACATCGGGGCCGTTCGATACGCGCCGAGCGGAACTGCTATCCGGAATCTGGGGCGCAGGTGGTCGCCAAGCGGAATCGGCTCGTCGGAGCTACTTGTTGGTGACGTCGAGTTCGTAGAGGGCGACGTTCAGGTAGGTGATCCGGGGTGGAATACTGTAGCCAGCCGGATAGGGATCGATATCCGCGTCGTTCAGCGAGTCGTGATGGGAGAAACTGTACGAACTGCTCTGGCCGCAGACCGTTGCGGCGATCAACGAACCGGTGAAGTCGCTGTCGGCCTGGAACGCGACCTGATACTCCTCGGACTTACAACGACCCTTACGATTGTCGTAGTCCCACCGATCCCGATCGCTCGCGACGTAGATGACCCCCTCGTACCGAGGGCTCCCCTGATTGATGTTCACCGTCGATGTGGACGTCCCGTAGACCTGAATCAGCGAGGCGTCGACGTCGTCTGCGCACGGATCGACGCAGATGTTCCCCCCGTTCTGGATGTCGAGGTCGCCCGTCATGTAGAGTTTCAGCTGGTGGTCGTCGCTGTGGTTGGTGACCGTGATGAACTCCGTCACGCCGTTCGAGGCCACGTCGCCGTCGACGAGGATCGTCACGTCACCGGTGCCGAGGTCGACCGTGTGCGATCCACCCTCGATTTCGTCGGCCAGGTAGGTGCCGTTCGTGAACGTGACGTCGGAGTCGATATCGCCGTAGGTCCGATCGACGTCGAGCGACCCCGACCGGGCGTCGGCGAGCAACTCTTCGATGAGGGGATCCATCGGCGGAAGGTGCCCGATCTGACCGTTCTCGCTGATTTCTCCCGGGTGATTTCCGCCCGGTTCCGTGGTGTACGTCGCCCCTCGATCGATCGCGTCACCCAGTTCCATCTGGCCGAAGGAGACCCTGACGGACTGGTTCGCGTGGTCGACCTCGCGGACGGCGCCGTCGCCGCCCTGGGATCTGAAGAACCGCTCCCAGCCCCGGTAGTACGGGCTCGTCACCGTCAACTCGACGGTTTCGTTCTCGACGACGTTCGCCTTCGGGACCGGGTCCGTTTTCGCGTGTCGGATCGAGACCGGTCCGTTGGTGAGTTCGTTCTCCTCGCTCACAGTCGTGAGCGGGAGGGTGAGCGTCTCAGACTCGAAATCGTAGTCGATCCGGGGACTCGACAGCATGCGCGTTTCGTTGCCGCGCTCGGCCCAGACGCCACCCGCCTGGTAGGCGACGATCGATCCGTCAGCGTGCTCGTACTCGATCGCACCGATCGTCCGATTGATGTGTTCCCGACCGCCCCAGGAGATGGAGACGTGCCCGGCCTCGGTCTTCGTGATCGCCCCCGAGTTCCCCGCGTCGAAGTCGACTTCCCGGCCCATCTCGGCGTCGACCGTCGACGACGCCATCACGTTGCTCAGTTCGACGAAGGACTGTTCGATCCGCTCTTTCTCCGCGTTGGATTGGGTTTCCGAAACGACGCTCCCCCCGACCAACAACAGCCCGATCGCCGTGATCATCACCAGACCGAGCAGCATGACGACGCCGAGGACTGCTGACTGGCCCCGAACCGAGGTTCCGTTCGACGCGCTATCGCGATCGGTGTGGGGGTCCATACTACCGATACTGGTACCCAGAAGCATAAGTCATATGCGGGTTACATTTTATTTCAGACGTTGAAATTATCCTGATACACAGAATAATATGGTAAATTGGCCCTATTAATCTTTAATTTCCTGCCTAAGCCCGGTCGAACCCCGTCTGCTGGCGTCGAGGCGGATCGACCGCCGGCGGGTCGGTTGGCGAGGGGAGTCGACGGCACGTCGGTACCTCAGACCGACACGACGGCATAAACCTATATGCGTGACGCTACCGTATCCCGTGGCATGCGGGTCATCGTCGTCGGATACGGCCGGGTCGGTCGTCGCACCGCCCGGATCCTCTCGGAAGAGGGTCACGAGTGCGTACTCGTCGAGCGCGATCCCGATCGAGCGGAGCGGGCGCGCTCGGCCGGATTCGAGGTGGTCGAGGGCAACGGCGAGGAGGAGTCGGTCCTCCGCGAGGCCGGCGTCGAGTCGGCCGACGCGGTCGGCGCGTTCACGCCCGACCTCAACGCCAACTTCGCCGCCTGCATGGTCGGCGACCACCACGGTTGCCGGACCGTCCTCCGGATCGACGAGGATTACCGGGAAGAGATCTACGAGAAGTACGCCGAGAACGTCGACGAGATCGTCTACCCGGAACGCCTCGGCGCCGCGGGGGCGAAGACGGCGATGCTCGGCGGCGACTTCAACGCGATCGCGGATCTCGCGGCGAACCTCCAGTTACGCGTCCTCGAAGTCGCCGACGGCGCGCCGGCCGTCGGCCGTCGGCTGAGCGAACTCGACCTCCCCGAGAACGTCAAGATATACGCTCACGGACGCGATCCGGACGCGCTGACGATCCCGCTGCCGGGAACGGAACTCCGGGCGGGTGACGAACTCGCGATGATCCTCGACGTCGAGTCCGCCGACGCGGTCCGGAGTCAGTTCTCGGCCGCGACCTGACCTGTCCGGGTCGACCTTACTGGTTTGCTGACGCGGATCGACGGCCGGTCGGATCGAGCCGAACGGCGAAGCCGCTCGAACACGGCCGACCGGCGCTGTCAGTCACCGTCGTTCTGGAACACGAGGACGTTCTGGTGGACCATCGAGGGGACGAACGCGTAGGGGTAGCCGTAGACGTGCAGATCCTTCAGGGGGTCGTACCAGATCAGGTTCGCCTTGAGCGTCAGCGACGTCTCCCGTTCGAGACGGCGAGCCAGGTCCGCCGAGAGGAACTCGTAGGACTGCTCGCGGTACATGTCGCCGATGAAGACGACGGCGTAACCGTCGGTGACGAGCGCGTCGGTGAATCGATCGAACCAGGTGCCCATGTCGGCCAGCCAGTCGTCCTTGTCCGCCCACGCGGCCGGGCCGTCCTCCGTTTCGTCGAACGAATCCAGCTTGCTCTCGCGCGTTTCGTTTCGGTTTCTGGTCTGTTCGAGTTCGTCCATGTGCCAGAACGGCACGTCGGTGAGCAGGAGGTCGACCGCGTCGGCCGCGACGTCGTCGATCAGCGTCGCACAGTGGCCGTGACGGAGGTCCTGTTCGGCGAGCGGTTCGTCTCCACGCTCACGTCGCTCCGCGTTCTCTCGCTCCAGCACGGTCCGGAAGATCTCGATCCACCGGGCTGTTCGTTCGAACCCGATCGCCTCGCGCCGGCCGGTCCCCTCGTGTTCGCAGAGGCTCGCGCCGAGGAGGGTGCCGCCGACCCCGGCGAACGGGTCGAGTACGCGATCGCCGGCCTTGCTGAATCGCTCGATCAGGTCGGCGCAGAGCCGCGGGGGCTTCTGCCCGCCGTGTTCGCTCCGCAGGTCGTGCTGGAGATCGGGCGGGTACCGCTCGGTGATGACCGACTTGGTGGCGAACTTCCACTCGCGGCCGGTGAGATCGTTGACCCGGTTCCGTTCGTCGTAGATCCCCCGCCCCTCGAGGTAGGTCTGGTGATCGCTCAATTCGTCGGTATCGACGTCTCCGCCGTCGGTGACGGGGAGTGCGTGTTCGCGCCGGCCCGTTTCGGTCGCCGATCGATCGGTCTCTCCGGTATCGCGACGCGCCTGGTCGCGCTCCCCCTCGTCCATACCCCGTGTGGCGGCGCATCCGCTAAAAACGCTGCGTCCCGGCGGCCGCCGGTTACGGGACGCTTCGATTCTGGCCATCCGCGATTGGCAGTCCTTCGATCGCGGGGACGCGATAGCGTCGACGGGCGCGAGCGAATCTGGCTGCGAGTGGGTGATCTCGGCCGGTCGATGGATCACTGGTTTTAGGTTTCTGTCGCTCGGATCGCCCGATATGCCTCGGGCCGTTACCGCACTCGTCGCGGAGTCACCCCGACCGGAGGCGTTCACTGACGAGTTGCTGGCCGGCCTTCCCGAGGATCTTCCCGTCGAGTTCGGAACGCCGCGGGAGGCGTCTGCCGGGCGGATCCGACTCGAGGTTCCTCGGTGGGCGGAGAACTTCTTCACGGAGGTGCTGGAGGACGGAACGATCGGTCCAGTCGACTGGAGCGTCCTGATGTGCGCCCTCGACGAACAGGTCGGCGTTCACGCGTGGATATACGACGGCCACGAGCGGATCGATACGTTTCGAGGGGACGAAGCTCTCGCCGGGCTGGATACGGAAGCGTACCTCGAACGGTTCCACGGCGTCGTGGTCGACTCCGCGGGGCCGTATCTGTCACGAGCACCGTTCGAGCCGGCTCGGGCGTTCGCCCAGATCGAGCCGCCGGAACGAGCGCTCGTGGATCAGCCACCGGAACCCCCGTTCGTCGTGAGTGAGAACGGATTCTGGATCCGTCTCGTCGTCGAAACTGACGACCCCGACCGCTTCAAAACGTGGCTCGAGGACGAACTCGCCGACTCGGGGCTGCTTCTGGATCCGGATACGCCGTTACTCGATCGCCCCTGGGTGACCGACGGACCGATCGGCGTGACCTACGAAGAACCCGCCGCCGAGGCGGAGACCAGTGTCCGGGCGACACTCCCCCTCAGAGGCGACGGAATTACCAACCGCGGAGTGTCGCTCCCGTTCGGGCCGCGAGCGTTCGACGGCGACGTCGATCTCGTCGTGGTCCTCGTCGGAAACGAGATGGAAGGGACGGTAACGGCCCAGGTGTTTTTGGGCCACGAAGAACGCTTCTCACCCGAGTTTGTAGCCGACGGCGTGTCGGGCGAACGCGGCGGTCGTATCGCCGCGTACTTCGATAGATATTACGGGAAAGCGATCGGTCCGATCCCGGGATGGGAACCCGGCGCGGGGGACGCCGAGTTCGACCTCGATGACGCGGCTCCTTCGGCGTACCAGACCGAGAATTTTGAAGAACGCGGTATCGATGTCCCCTGGGATCGAGACGCCTGACGGGTCAGTTCGCCGCCAAGTCTCGGTAGTCGCCACCGCTCCGGTGTCTTCGCGAGCGCAGCGAGCGAACGATTCGTCCCGATCGACGCGAGTGACGGCATCTGCTCGAAGCGGGGGACGACCGACCCCTCGCGAACGCTCGGTCTCGACCGGTTACATCGATGTTCCTCGGGTGCCTATATGCGTCGAGCCCGTATCCCCGTCGATGAACATGCTCGTCGACGGCGAGTGGCGAACAGACGCGTTCGAAACGACGGACGAATCGGGCTCGTTCGAGCGGCAGACGACGTCCTTTCGCGACCGGATTCGCGACGATCCGGACGCGCAGTTCCAGCCAGAGCCGGGGCGATATCACCTCTACGTGTCCTACGCCTGTCCGTGGGCCCACCGGACGCTGATCACGCGCACGCTGCGCGGGCTCGAAGACGCGATCTCGGTGTCGGTCGTCGACCCCTTTAGGGACGACGGCGGCTGGCAGTTCACCCCGGAGAAGGACGGCTGTACCGTCGATCACGTCCACGACGCCGACTACCTGCGCGAACTCTACGTCCGCGCCGACCCAGCGATGACCGGGCGCGTGACGGTCCCCGTCCTCTGGGATACGGAGACGGAGACGATCGTGAACAACGAATCGCGCGAGATCATGCGAATGCTCGACACGGCGTTCGACGAGTACGCGACGGCCGACCGCACGCTCCTCCCGGACGCCAGCGAGGAGCGGGTCGACGAAATCCTCGACGAGATCTACGAGCCCATCAACAACGGCGTCTACCGCGCCGGCTTCGCCACCGAGCAGGAGCCCTACGACGAGGCCATCGACGACCTCTTCGGGGCGCTGGAACGCTGGGACTCGGTCCTGGCCGACCGGCGCTACCTCGCCGGCGATCGCCTCACGGAGGCCGACGTCGCGATGTTCACGACGCTGATCCGCTTCGATCGGGTCTATCACACCCACTTCATGTGTAACGTCAAGCGGATCGTCGACTACGATCACCTCTGGCCGTACCTCCGCGACGTCTACCAGACGCCGGGCGTCGCCGAGACGGTGCGCATGGACCACATCGCGGAGCACTACTACACGACGCACCCGAACGTGAACCCGCACCGCATCGTCGCTCGCGGGCCGGACCTCGACCTCGAGGCCCCGCACGACCGGGACCGGCTGGCCACCGACGAACCGCTCGCACCCTCGGCGTAACGCGTCCGGGCACGCCGGCGGTCGGCACCCGGGGTGATTTCGCAGCCTCGAACGCCCGCTGGTCGGCAGCGGCGGTAGTTTCCCGGCCTCGGACGGACGGTTGGTGGGCGCCGGCGGCCGTTTCACCGGCCGCAGAGGTTTCGGCAAGTATTATCACGGCCGGAGAATTCTGTCGAGACATGCCGTACAGCTACGAACCCCACTACTTCGAGGATCTCGAGGTCGGCCAGACGTTCGAGAGCGCCGCGCGCACCATCACCGAGTCGGACTTCGTCTTCCACTCGATGTTCACCGGCGACTGGACGGAACTGCACACGAACGCCGAGTACTCCGAGGACGGCCCCTTCGGCGCGCGCATCGCCCACGGGCCGATGACGTTCATCGTCGCGACGGGCCTGTTCCAGCGGACGGGGATCGTCGAGCGGACGGTCGTCGCCTTCCTCGGGATGAACTACATGGACATCCCGAACCCGATGTACATCGACGACACGATCAGCGGCGAGTACGAGGTGACCGAAAAACGCGACCTCGACAGCCGCGACGACGCCGGCTACGTCGAGATCGACGCCACGATGACGACCCAGGACGACCGCTCGGTCTTCGAGGGCGACATGAAGTTCCTGTTCAAACTGCGCGAGGCCGACCAGTAAGTCGGGTTCGGGCGATTTTCGGTCCGACTCCCCGACGCTCCAGTCACTCGAGGGCCCGTTCGAGCAGCGTGGCCTCAGCGCGCCGGAGGCGCTCCAGGAACGCCGATTTCGACACCCCAAGCGCGTCGGCGACGCTCGCCGCGTCGTTCCGACGCGGGACCTCGAAGTACCCCATCTCGTAGGCGGTTTCGAGCGCCTCGGCCTGGCCCGCGGTCAGGTTCCACCGCGAGACGACGGGCGTGTCGTCGGTCTCGCCCAGCGGCGTGAGCCGGACGAGCTGGACGCCGACCGTCTCGCCGGCCGTCTCCAGGACGTCCTGGAGCACCGCCTGGCCGACGACCGCACCGACGAGGCGCTCGGTTCCGTCGCGGTAGCGGATCGATTCGACGAGGAAGCCGCGGTCGATCAGCCGGTGGACGACGCAGCGCTCCGTCGCGAGACACCGGAACGTGACCGTCTCGTCGCCCGCGCGGTGGAGGTAGCGGATCCGGTCGTCCGCGTCGAGGACGTCGGCGACGGCGCCGTCGGTCGTCGAGAAGCGAAGCAGCGCCGTGCCGTCGGCGCGCGCGAGCGGCGGCGCGGCGTCGATCGGCGCGTCGACGGCCGCCGAGGCCTCGGCGAGCGGGCACTCGTCCCCCGTCACCCTGAACTCGACGACGAGGCACTCGGCGATCATACCCGGACGTCGGGTCCGGCGGCTATGAATCCCACGTCTCTTTCCGTCACGCACTTCGTCTCTCTGCCGTCACACCCTCGTCTGCACCGCACTGCTTCGCTCGCGTCTCGAACGGCCGTCTCAGTCGGCGACCAGCCGGTCGAGTTCGGTCAGCGAGTCGATCTCGTGGGCCGGGACGTCCTCGAGCTCGTACCCGCGTCGGTGCTCCCGGCGGACGAACGCGGCGTCGATCCCGACCGCGTTCGCGGCGGCGACGTCTACTCTGCTGTCGCCGACGTAGAGCGGATTTGCCGCGCCGAGGCGTTCGACCGCCCGATCGAGGTAGTAGGGTCGGGGCTTCTTTCGCCGGATCCCCTCGAGCGTCGGCTCGCGACCGATCCAGGGCTCGAAGTCGTGGAGCTCGAAGTGCTCGACGATGTTGCCGATCGTCTCGTGCTGGTTGTTGCTGACGATCGCCCGAGGGATCGAGAGCGATTCGACCGCCGCGACGTCGTCGTAGAGGTGCTTCTCGCCCGCGCGGATCGCCTCCAGCTGGGCCTCGATGGCCGCCCGCTCTCGGGCGTTCCAGAGCTCGTCCGGCTCGACCGCGTGGGTTCGGGCGATCTCGTGGAGGGAATCGACCGTCGGACTGATGAGCGTCTCCAAATGATCCTGCGGCGGGTCCGCGACGCCGACGCTGTCGAACGCCGTCGCGATCGCGCGTTCGAGCGTGTCGTGATCCGTCGGGGTCGTCAACACGCCGTCGTTGTCGAAGATGAGAGCGTCGTACGCCTGCATTCGGACGCGTCTAGAGCGCGGAGGTGTATCGGTGTTGCGGCGCTCGCCGAGCTGACGGCGGAGTCCTCGAGCGACCCACTCCGGCCGAACCCGACCGCGCTCAATCGCCTTCCGCGGCGTCGTGCCACTTCGCGTCGGCCAGGGTTCGCTGGACGACCTCTCGCCCGACGGCCTCCGCCAGCGTCTCGAAGCCGGCGCGCTCGCTCCGGCCCCCGGCGTTCGCGACGAGGCGGGAGACGATGAACTCGGGCGTCGAGCGCCCGATCGTGTCGAACCGGGGCTGGTAATCGACGCGTAACTCGAGGTCGGGATTCAGTCCCTCCGCGAAGATGCCGTCGACGCGGGCGGCCTCGGGGAGCGGTTCGAGGTCCTCCGCGAGGTGGGTGACGAAGACGCCCAGTGCGTCGCGGTCGACTGTGAGCCTGACGAGCCCGTGGAGCAGGTCGGCCGCGCTCCCCGGTTCGGTGATGGCCTCGAACTCGTCGACGAGCATCAGGGTCCGCCCGCCGTCCGACAGCGGCGGGACGATCGACTGCAGCGTGGACTCGAGCACGCCCGCGTTGAAGCTGGCGTGGCGGCGGTGAAAGACGATGGCGTCGACGAGCGTCACCGTCGCGCGCTCGGCGGGGACCGGCAGGCCCATGCTGGCCAGGACGTGGATCTGACACAGGGTCTCCAGCAGCGTCGTCTTCCCGCCGCTGTTGGCCCCGGTGAGCACCGAGACGCGTTCCTGCCCGGGTGTCCCGGCGGTCTCGGGTCCGGAGTCGACGTCGTGAGCGCCGAGCGCGTACGTTATCGGCTGGACGGACCCGTCAGCCGCCGCCAGCCGGAGGTTTCTCGCGTCGACGACCGAGACGGCCGGCGCGTCGGCGTCGGCGAACGTCGGGCGCGTACAGTCGTACGCGATCGCGAAGCGGGCGAGCGAGAGCGCGAGGGCGATTTCGTCGACGATTTCGACGGCCCGATCGATCGCGTCGCGCGATTCCTCGATCGTCGCTCGCAACTCGGCGCCGATTCGCTCCTCGCGCTCGTCGACGCGTTCCTGGAGGTCGATCCGCAGCGAGCGAAGCGTTTCCGCGACGAAGTCGCCGGCGTCCGTCGCGTCGCGGGGCATCGCCTCGCGCACTTGCTCGATCGTGACGTCGGTCTCCGAGAGGATGCGATCCTCGAACGCGTCGCGAAAGCCGTCGACGTCGTGGACGCCCTCGGACCGCAGTTCTTCGACCAGCTCCGTCGCGCTGGCGTCCAGATCCTCGACCGCGCCGAGGGCCGAGCGCAGTCGATCGAGCTCGTCGTCGGCGCCGGTCCCCAGTCGGTGGCCGTCGACCGCGCCGAGGGCGTCGGCGGCGGTTTCGAGGGTGTCGGCGTCGAGGGACGCGAGCGGTTCGAACGGGCCCGCTGCGTGGTCGAGTTCGCGCAGTTCGAGCGCCGCCTCGACCGCGGCCTTCTCCGTCCCGTCGTTCGCGTCGTAGCGCTCGTAGGCCTCGCAGATCTCGGCCTGCTCGGCCTCGTCCAGCCCGTCCCAGATCTCGACCGCGTCGAAGACGTCGTCGAGGCGCCCCGCCATCGCCTCGCGGGTCGAAAGCGGTGTGAGAACCCGGATCCGGTCGGCGGCGCGCTGGGTGAGGGCGTGTTCGACGACGACTTCGAGAACGTCCTTGTACGCTTCGCGGGCGTCCGGCGTGGCGAGCGTCTCCATGCCGGCGCCGCCCGTGGCTCGACGGAGAATGTGTGTTGCGCGCCCGCGCGTGAGGCCGGCGTCGGTCAGCGCGCGGACGTCACCCCGTTCGATGGCGCTGCTGGCCCGCTCGGCCCCGAGTTCGTCGACGAGTCGAGCGCGGGTTTTCGGCCCGACGCCCCAGTACTCCTCCAGTCGCATGCCCGTGGCTACGGGCGTCCTGGTACAAACGTGATTGGATCCGTCCGCGGCGGTCGGCGTACTGACGCGGCTCGTCAGCGGCACCGGGCGGGTCGGGGAATGGGCGGGTTGGTGCCCGCCCCGGCGTGAGAGACATGAGCGCACTCGAAGCGGGGGGCGAGTCCACTTTGAGCACCTGGGTACGGACCCCTGGCGGGCCGGTGGGCGCATGGTGGGCGGAGCCGAGGTCGCACCCGACGCGGGGCATCCGCCCCGCACGCTGTCTCATTCCGGCCCGCCCTATTGTTATGAGTCGGCTGGTGATTGCGCTCGGATCGTAGCCGACCCCAACCGACGCGCTCGCTCGTCTCTCCCTTCTCGGTCAGCCGACCGCGTTCGGTTCCTCGACCGTACCGCGTCCCGATTTCACCCGAATCGATCCGTTTCGTCTCCGTTCCACGCCAGCCGATAGCGCCGCCACGCCGACTGCGCGAGTAGCCGACCGTTTGTCGTCGGTATGCGGTCCATAGCCCCGCCGCGTAACGGGCGACCGTCGATCGGCGCTGGGACCGGTGTGACGCGGGCAGAACCGGGATCGGACCCTCCTGCGGGCTCCGGAGTCGCCGGTAATCGCCCCCTTTCGCCCGACCGCGCGGGCGTACCCGGGGGATAACTACGTAGCGAGTCGGCCTCCATCCTGCCATGATCGAGTGTACGAACTGCGAAACCGCCCAGTTCCTCCAGATCGTCAGGAGCCGGGTCTACTTCGAGGACGGGGAGGTGATCAACGAGATCTCCGAGCGCTACGAGTGCACCCTCTGTAACGCGACGGGGACCTACGAACGCTCGAACGAGAACGACGTGGAGGTCTCGGGCGAGATCACGGTGACCACGGAACGACCAAAGTACGCCTGAAACGGCTCCCGCACGGTTGCCCCGAGTTACGTGTGGCGGCCGCGTACGGCGATCACGTCTCGTTCCGGTCCGCGCCGCTCGGCCGCGGCATGACTCCCGTCGTCCCGTTCTCCCTTCGTTGTTGCCTTCTCTGGTGGCGTGGCCGCCCGTTGTCCGTGTACTGACGCCTCGCGACGACCCTCGCCCGCTTCGAGCCGTCCCACTCCTCGAACAGCCCGTACTCGTTCATCGTCTCCATCCCGGCGATTGCCGCGGACAGACTGATGCCCACCAGCGGGACGTCCGCGACGGTGACGATCACGTCGGCCCTGAGAACGGCCCCGTCTCGCAACAGCACGTCGACGAGATCGACCAGGGCGTCGTCGCTCGTCGGCTCCACGGCGCTAGGTCACCCCCTCCTCCGATCCGAGCGAGGGGACGAACGAGTACGGTGGCCAGGGGCCGGTGAACCGGACCGTGATGCCGTCCCGGTCGGCGACCGTGTCGAGGTACGATCCCAGGTCGTCGACGCCCTCGTCCGTGGCGAGGACGGCGAAGCGACAGACCGGTTCGCCGGTATCGGGGCCCGAGTCGCCGGTATCGTCTCCCGCCTCGTCCGGCCCGGAGCTTGCCCCCTCCAGGCCTTCGAGGGAGATCGACGGCGACGGCTCGAGCGGTTGTACCGCCTCGACGAACTCGTCGATGCCCGCCTCCACGTCGGCCGCGAGGGCGCGACCCCGTTCCCGACGGCGCTTAGCGAGTCGTTGCTCGAACTGCTTCTCGAGGAGGTGCGCACGCCCCTCGCTGGCGTCGTCGATCTTCGTCTGAAGCGCCTGAAGGTCGTCGTCGCCGTCTACGATCGCCGATTCCGGGATCGGATCGGTTCGCACGACGTCGATCCGGTACTCATGGGTTCCAGCGAGCGCCTCGAGCGCGTCCCGAAGCGTCTCCCGCTCGGACCGTAACCACTCCCGGACGCCCTCGTCGCCACCGCGCAGGATCGTGTCGAACTGGAACGGAATCGGCGTGCCGAAACGCTCCGTGGCCGCGTCGACGACGCGCTGGTGCTGGACGAGCCACCGCTTGACGAGCCGCGGATCCGCGGCGTCGTACAGTTCCGCACAGTCGTGGACGACGGCAGCAATTTGCTCCGGGCCGGCCGGATCCCCGTCCGCCCGCTCACCCGCGGCCGCGAGTACCGAGACGGGCTCGTCGTCGACGCCGTCCGTTTCGAGCGTGGGCGCCTCGTCGGCGCAACCGAGCCCCACGACGCAGTAGAGGTACCGGCCGTCGGAGAGATCCGGGGTCGTCCCCTCGGCCGCGGGAGTCTCCGCCCGATTGCTCACGGAAATTCACCTCCCGTGAATCGGTCCGCGGGGTGATCGGTTTCGGCCTCGCGTCGCTCGGCCGCTGCCCCTTCTTCCAGCCGCTCGACGGCGTTTCGAACGATGCCGTCGAGTTCGCCGCGGAGGTCCGCGACGTCCTCGGTGATCTCCTGGTCGCCTTTGATCGCCTCGAGCTGTTCGTCGATCGCGGCGAGCTGGCGGCCGAGCCGGTCGACTTCCTCGTCGGTGAGGCGGCCGGACTCCATCCGCCTGATCGCCTCGCGCTCGAGCGCGTCGACCAGTATCTCGACGACGGCCACGACGAGCGTCAGGAGGCCGTCGGCTGCCGACTCGCCGTCGACGTCGATCGTCGTCATTCCTCGCCCTCCGCGGAGGGCTCGTCGTCGGCGGCTCCACCCTCGTCTCGCTCCGCGACCGCAATCTCGTCGAACTCGTCGAGGCGCGCCGACTGCTCGTCGCGGGGGAGATCGCCGTCGTCGGCGCTCTCGGACGTTTCGGCGGCTTCCTCTGCCGGTTCGGCGTGCCCGCCGGGCGTCACGTTCACCCCGCGAGTCGCGTCGACGGGGATGTTTGGTCGATCGCCCTCGGCCAGTTCGGGCTCGTCGACCGCGGCGGCGAGGCGCTCCACGTCGGTTCCCTCCGGGAAGGCGAGCCCGTACTTCGCCGCCGTCTCGAACGAGGCGATGGCCGCGCGCAGTTGGACGCCGAGCAGTTGCGTGTCGCCGATCGAGACGGCGATGTCGGCGTTGATCACGATCCCCTTCTCCAGCAGGAGTTCGAGGACGTCGGCCAGGTCGGCTTGCTGCCGACTGGGCTGAAAGTCGCCCATTAGTCGTACCCCCGTTTCTCGCGCTCCCGTCTGAACCGATCGCCGTAGATGTGCGTCCGCGTCGGCGCGTCGGAGTGGCGAACGGGTCGGGGCATCGTGGCGTAGTTGGGGACCGACGAAACGTCGGATCGACCCGAGGGGATCGTCGAGACGGCCGTCGGATTCCGGGAGCTGGGTTGGCGATCCCGCTGGCGCATCCGCTCGCGGTTCGCCTCCACGATTCGCTCGAACTGACCGTGCGTTCGCAGGAGCGCCTCGCGGAAGGCGTCGACGCCCTCCATGGCCCGCTGCTGGATCACCGCCTGATACGCGGCCATGTCGCCGCTCCGGACGTCGACGCCCTCTTTCAGCTCCTCAGCGGCGACGTCCATCGCCCGGTCGAGATCGGCGTCGGTGAGGTCGCCGTCCGAGTCGTCGAGCTCGTCCGTCGCGTCGTCGATCGAGCGCGTGGACTCCCAGACGTCGGTGACGTCCATCGATGCGAGCGTCTGGCCGAGATCGATCGCCCGGATCACCCGTCTGAGTTTGACGACCACGGCGTTCTCGTCGTCCCGGAGCGCGTCGGGCACCTCGCCGACTTCGATGGCCTCGCGGACCTGATCGGCGTCGACCGCTTCGGGAAGCTCCGAGACGTCGATCGCGTCGATGATTTCCTCCGCCTCCTGCAGCATGGTCACGACCGCCCCGACGTCGTCGCCCAGCGAGCCGTCCTCGTTCGAGTCGTCGCCGCTGACGGCCGCGGCGAGTGATTCGACCGCCGATTCGTCGGTGTCCGTGCTGTCGTCCGTCATTGGTCTCGTTCCTCGATCGATCGCGGTGGTCTTGGCCGGTGAGCGTCAGCCCGGCCGGTCGTCGCCATCTCGATTCGGTCGGCAGCGACCGGCAATACGCCTCGGTCGTCGGTCGCTCGCAACGCGCCACGATCGTCGGCCGCCGACGAATCGCAGAGCGAGGCGATTGCCATCACGTCTTCACCTCCACGCGGCCGCCCGAAATCCACTCCCTGACTTCGCGGGCGGCCTCGAGTTCCGCTTCCAGTTCCTCCCGCCTGCGTTCGTACTCCTCCTCCGACCGTTCGCCGAGCTCGTAGAGCAGCCGATTTTCCGACAGCTCGTCCTGGATCTCCTCGACGTCGTACAGTTCGTTCAACGCGGTCGCGTGCAACGCGTTGGCGATGCTGACGATCGGCCGGAACAGGAGGTCGTCGACGACGATCATGCCTGCGCTCCGATTTTCACGTCGACGAAGCTGTACGGCGCGTAGGGGCCGGTGTAGCGCACGATGACGCCCTCGTGGCGGTCCTCGACCCGGCCGACCGCTTCGTCGAACTCGCCTCGCTCGTCGCGCGCGACGAGATACGATCGATTGAGAACCAGTCGGTCGCTGAACAGCCCGTTCTCCGCGACGTCGCGGGCGAGGCCGTCCAGTTCGTCGGAGACGGTGCTCCGGATCGCTTCGTCGTCGACCGGCCCCTCCGGCGGGCGAACCACCGAGACGCCGAGTTCTTCCGCCCCCTCGATCTCCGCGAGCGACGCCCTGAACGCCGACGCGGCTCCGTCGAGGACGTTCCGCACCGTCTCCGCGTCCCGGAAGACCATCCCGTAGCGCATCGGTACGACGGTCCGGCCGCCGTCGGCGGTCATCAGCGCCCGAAGCACCTCGTCGTGGCGGCGAACGTTCTCGTCGGACCGATCCGGTTCGGCCGTCTCGATGTCGGAGACGAGCGCCGCGATGGCCCCGTTGTCGATCGGGTAGACGCGATCCCCGTCGCCGACGCCGTCGACGGAGCGCTCGATCGTCTCGTCGATATCGACGACGCCGTAGGCGTAGGGGCGGCTCATCCGCCACCTCTCGCCGATCCGTCGCGCGAGCCGATCGGCGAATCGCGACCGTCCCAATCGTGGCGTCGATCCGGCTGACTTCCGTGGCGAACGTGACGTCGGTTCATCTGTAAGGGCCGCCTCGGTGATCGCCCCGGCGAATCGCCGGGGCGGAGCGGCTGGCGGTGAGTCACGGGCAGAATCCCACGTGACGGCCCCTTACCATACTGCCTGCAATCGCCACGTCAACGATCATACGGTCGGCTGGGGCAGTTGTGATGCATGGCATCCCCCCAGCGCCGGCCTGATTCGTCGAGTCTCGCGGAAGTCCTCGACCGGATTCTCGACAAGGGCGTCGTCATCGACGTCTGGGCGCGCATCTCCGTCGTCGGGATCGAACTCCTCACCGTCGAGGCTCGCGTCGTGGTGGCCTCCGTCGATACGTTCCTCCACTACGCCTCGGAGATCGCCAAGATCGAGCGGACGGTCTCCGAGGGCGAGCTCGCAGATATCGAGGAACTCGAGATTGCACGCCGCCTTGAGTCCTCGCCGAGGCCGCCACCGGAGACGTCCTGATCCGTTCGGGGGACACGCAACAATGGCACAGACAGCCGCGTCGGACGATCGCTGCATCGCGCTCACCGCGGACGGTGAGCGCTGTGGGCGTTCGGCGGGCGAAGACGACTTTTGCTACCAACACGACGACAGTGATCCGACCGTGAGCGACGCAGAACAGCCCGAAGCGGAGGAATCGAGCGAAAAGCAACGTTCGGGAGAGCGTCTCAAGGAACAGGAGGCGACTGAACAGGAGCGGGAAGGGAGCACCGAGGCGGACCGAGAGGGGAGCACCGGGGAGGATCTGGAGGGGAGCACCGGGGAGGATCTGGAGGGGAGCACCGGGGAGGAGACGCGTTCGGACGAAGTCGACCCCGAACTGGACGAGGTCGAGGTCACCGCCGACGTCGACGACGAACAGATCGAGGGGATCCTCTCGATTCGCCGGACCGTCAAGTCGACCGCCTCGGACCTCGTCGGCCACCCCTTCGACGGCGTCTCCGAGATCACCGCCGACGACGACGGCTGGCAGGCCGTCGTCGAGGTGGTCGAGCGCGAAGCGGTCCCGGACACGCAGGACGTGATCGGCCGATATCGGATCGATCTCAATGCGGACGGGACGGTCGTCGGGTACCGGCGGATCGATCGCTACCGCCGCGGCGATACGACCTCCTTCGAATGAGGACAGTGGTCGGGCGAGCCGCGAGTGCCGTCCGCGTTCGGTTCGCGGCGGTGGCGGCGTCCGGGCCCTGCCGGGCGGTGAGCGAGGCGACGCTACACCGCTCGCGTACTATCGACGGCCTGTTTTTCCGAACGTACGACACCGGTAGATTCAGGGATCGCGCCCGTCACGCTCCGGGCATGATCGACGCGGGTGGCCGAGCGTGATCGACGTCGGCGGCGTCACCGTCGACGGGGTCGGCCTGGACGACGCGACTCGCTGTGCCCACTACGATAGCCCCCGCGACGTCGTCGCGCTCCGGTTTGGCTGCTGTGATACCTACTTCGCCTGTCACCGCTGTCACGACGAACGAACCGAGCACGAATCCGCGCCCTGGCCTCGCTCCCGGTTCGACGAACCGGCCGTCCTCTGTGGCGCCTGTGGGAGCCAGTTCACGCCGCCGACGTACGTCGAAGCCGATCACCGGTGTCCGGCGTGTGCGTCTCCGTTCAACCCCGACTGCGCGTCGCATCGCGATCTGTACTTCGAGCCCGAGGACTAGCCGCGAGTGCGTCACTGGCGTCCCGTCCGTCTGCCCGGCGGGTTAATCGGCGCCTTCGACACCGACGGGCCTGACACCGTCCACCGACGGTACGCTATGTTCGTGGCCGACCCGTTCGCGGTAGGCCGCTTCGACGCCCGGCGCGAGTGCGTTGACGATCGTCCGCCCCTCGCGGGTTCGGGTGAGCAGTTCGTCGTCAGCCAGGGCGGCGACGTGGTGAGAGATCGTACTCGGATCGCGATCCAGCCGGTCGGCGAGTTCGCCGTTCGTCATCGGGCCGTTCGAGACGAGCGCCTCGATGAGGCGGGCCCTTGCGGGCTCGTCCATCGCCGCAGCGAGGTCGCGACGCTCTGAGGCGACCGGATAGAAGCGGCGCTTGCCGTTTCGCTTCTCGGCGACGATCAGCGACTCCGCCTCGAGGACGTCGAGGTGGTGGCGAACCGTCGAGAGCGAGACGTCGGAGTCGGCCTCGATCGCCGAGAGGTACCGACCGGGCTCCGCCTCGATCGTCTCGTAGATCGACCGGCGCGTCTCGTGGTCGAGCGGGTCGGAATCGTCGTACCGGCTGTACCGGAGGAGCGAGAGCGGGAGCTTCTTCGCGAGGAGCGACGTGAGCGAGCCAAATTGCCCCAGGATGTGCAGGAGGCGACCGAGAACGGCCGGCGATCCGGCGGCCGCCCCGGAACCGCCGCCCACCGCCGACGCGCCGCCGGCGATGGCGCTCACCCCCAGAACGCCGACGAGCCCCGCGGTGATCGACGAGCGAGTCTCGGCGTGGTCGGCCGCGACGCCGCGTTCGTCGTCCGTATCGTCCGGCGCCGCGGATTCGTCACGACCGGTCCGTTCCTCGGGTGCGTCGGCCGAATTCGACGCGTCGAGTTGCAGCCGAGGCGACGTCGGGTCGGCGAGGTCGACGCGAAGCGTGCTTTCGGTACCAGTACCGACCAGGAGCGTCGCGTTCGAACCGACGACGAATCGAACGGACAGGGTGGATCCGAACCTGGATCGAACCCCGGTATCGTCCGTTTGATCGACCCGAGCAGCGGAGCCGTCGATCCGGTCGGTCACGGAACCGGAGGGGACAGCCGGTTCCTGCGTCCCCTCGGAGTCGGTCAACGGATCTAGCCCACCGTCGCGTCCGTCCGGGGCGTCGATCAGGAGCTCCCCGGATGAACCGTCCGTCGGATCGAGGGTCGACGCTCCGTCGTCGGCGTCTCCGTCGGTTTCGTTGGCGTCCGTCTCACCGGCGTCTTCGGCCGTCTCGTCGCCACCGGAATCGAGTTCGTCAGTCGCGTCGTCGACGAGGTCGGCGGGGCGCTCGATCGTCGAGCCGTCGGCGACCGCGGTCCCGGTGTCGCCGGTTGCGGTCGCGACGCCGGCCGTGAGCAGGGTGCAACAGGCGAGGAGCACCACGAACGGGCGGACGATCTCGAAACCCAGTAACGCCCGAGACATGACTATCGAACCGACGTTCTCCATCACCCCTAAAGTGCTTTCTGCTATCGCGTCCCGGTGGAGTGGCGGTATCGTCGCCGTCCGACACGGTTCGCGGGCGCAGGGGGATGGGTCGGTTAGTCTCGACCCGGCTCGAGGGCGAACGGACTCTCCGTCGCCGTCCACGACCAGCCGGGCAGTCGCGTCTGGAAGCCCGCCGCGAGGGCGGCGTCGAGGTCGTCGAGGCCGGCCGCGTCGCCGTCGGTGCCGCGGGTTCGGACGTCGGCGTAGTGGAAGGTCGCCTCGCCGAGCGTTCGAAGCGGTTGCGTGCCGGCGATGGTCGCGGCTAGCTCCCGACCGAGCAGCTCGTCGACGACGAATCCGGGGTAGTCCCCCTCGACGTCGAGGGTTCGCAACAGCCCGACCAGCGCGGCGACGTTGACGGCGCGGTCGCCGTCGGCGAAGACGTCGTCGACGGCACTGCGGTAGGTTGATTCGTCGACCGGCTCGACCTCGGTCTCGAACTGGGTGGTCAGGTCGGCGCGGACCTCGTTGATGAGCGCGACCGTGCGCGGGGCGCGCTCGCGGATCCAGTCGCGTTCGGCTTCGACGCGGGCCGGCGTGAGTTCCATGCGCGTGGGTCCGTGCCGAGGGCTCCTCACGTTTGCGAAGGCTTTTATAGGACGGGTTGACTATCTCCGGTAAGCGGGTTCTCGTTCGTCCTCCCGTGCGGAAAGGACCGAACCCTGTGAACGTATTCGTCACCGTTCGACGATAGTGACACGATGATTCGAGAAGGGTGCACTGACGTGGCGTCGGCTTCGTCGGCGCCGCGTCGCTCCGACACCGCCCATCCCGTTACGATCCGTCCACCGCGGATCGGATCCGCACGATCGCCCGGATACCCGTGCCGGCGGCCCCGCCATCGGGCGAGGGTCGACCGCGATTCCGGGATCGCCGTCCCGCCCCTATCAACCGAATACCTGCGACTATGAGTACTGTAGAGCAGCAACTCGACGATCTGAAAGCAGAGATCACCAGCGAGATTCCGGACGACATCTCGGTCTCGTCGGTGAAGTACGAAGGCCCCGAACTCGTCGTTTACACCCACGACCCGAAGAAGTTCGCCAGGCAGGGCGACCTCGTCCGCAAACTCGCGAGCAAACTCCGCAAGCGAATCAGCATCCGTCCCGACCCGAGCGTCCTCTCGCGCCCCGACGAGGCGCGCTCGAAGATCCACGACATCATCCCGGAGGATGCCGGCGTCGAGGATCTCGACTTCCACGAAGATACCGGCGAAGTCGTCATCGAGGCGGCCAAGCCGGGGATGGTGATCGGCCGCCACGGCTCGACGCTGCGCGAGATCACCAAATCCGTCGGCTGGACGCCCGAAGTCGTGCGGACGCCGCCGATCGAGTCCTCGACCGTCTCGAACGTCCGGAACTTCCTCAAGCAAGAGCGCGAGGACCGGCGCGACATCCTCGAACGGATCGGTCGCCAGATCCACCGCGAGGAGATGTCGGACGACGAGTACGTCCGCATCTCGACGCTCGGGTGCTGTCGCGAGGTCGGCCGCGCCGCCTTCATCCTGTCGACCCCGGAGACGCGGATCCTCATCGACTGCGGCGACAAACCCGGCGCCGAAGGCGAGGTCCCCTACCTCCACGCGCCGGAGGCGTTCGGTGCCGGCCCCCAGAGTATCGACGCGGTGGTCCTCACGCACGCCCACCTGGATCACTCCGCGTTCATCCCGCTGCTCTTCAAGTACGGCTACGACGGTCCGATCTACTGTACGGAACCCACGCGCGACCTGATGGGCCTGCTCACGCTCGACTACCTCGACGTCGCGGCGAAGGAGGGTCGCACGCCGCCCTACGAGTCCGAACAGGTCCGCGAGGCGATCAAACACTGCATCCCGATCGAGTACGGCGACGTCACCGACATCGCGCCCGACGTCAAGGTGACGTTCCACAACGCCGGACACATCCTCGGCTCCGCGGTGACGCACTTTCACATCGGCGACGGCCTCTACAACGTCGCCTTCTCCGGCGACATCCACTACGACGACACCCGGCTGTTCAACGGCGCGGTCAACGACTTCCCGCGCGTCGAGACGCTCGTCATGGAGTCGACCTACGGCGGGCGGAACGACTACCAGACCGACCAGGCGGATTCGGAACGCAAACTCACGGAGGTCATCAACGAGACCTACGAGCGCGACGGCAAGGTGCTGATCCCCGCGTTCGCTGTGGGGCGGTCCCAGGAGATCATGCTCGTCCTCGAGGAGGCCATGCGTGAGGGCGACATCCCGGAGATGCCGGTCCACCTGGACGGCATGATCTGGGAGGCGACGGCGATCCACACGACCTACCCCGAGTACCTCCGCGACGACCTGCGGGATCGGATCTTCCACGACGACGAGAACCCCTTCCTCGCCGATCAGTTCAATCACATCGACGCCGGCGAGGACGAACGCCAGGACGTCGCCGACGGCGGCCCCTGCATCATCCTCTCGACCTCGGGGATGGTCACCGGCGGCCCGATCATGTCCTGGCTCAGCCACCTCGGCCCCGATCCGGATTCGACGCTGGTGTTCGTCGGCTACCAGGCCCAGGGGACGCTCGGTCGGCGCATCCAGAACGGCTGGGACGAGATTCCCGTCTCCGACATCGGTCGCCACGACCGCGGGGCGAACGGACGCGGCACCCTCTCGCTCAACATGCACGTCGACACCGTCGACGGCTTCTCGGGCCACGCCGACCGCGCCGGCCTCGAGAACTTCGTCAAGACGATGAACCCGCGCCCGGAGAAGGTCCTCTGCGTCCACGGCGACGAACGCTCGGTCCAGGACCTCTCCTCCGCGCTCTACCACGAGTACAACATGCGGACCTTTGCACCGAAGAACCTGGAGACGTTCCGCTTCCTCTGAAGCGTCGACGGTTCGCTCGCGATCCTACCCCGGCCCGTCGGCTCCCAGGCGGGGATCGAGCGTCTCCGCGAGCAGATCTTCCGCGAGATTCGCCAGGATCGTCGCGGTCGAGAAGCCCGCCGTGAGTACCATCGCCAGTTCGATCTCCCGATTACGGATTGCCTCGTAGGTGAGCAAGCCGATGCCCGGCACTTCGAAGACGACCTCGATGACGAAGACGGCGACGAGCAAGATGGCGATCATCTCCGCGACGAAGAGGCTCACGAGCGGCAGAGCGACGCTTCGGAAGACGTGTCTCGCGGTGCGCACCGGCCCGCGGCCTTTCGCCTTGACGAGCGTCACGAACTGCGCTTCGAGCGTCTCGCGCGTTTCGGCGCGGGCGTACCGGAAGAAGCCGGCGACGAGGTGGGTCGTCAGGACGAACGTCGGGAGGGTGAGCCAGAGCAGATTCGACGGATCGAGCGGCGAGCCGCCGGCGTACTCCGAGGGAAACCAGCCGGGATCGAGGTCGCGCAACGTGAAGGCGATGAGGGCGGCGAGGAAGAAGTTCGGCAGGCTGAAGAGCAGATACAGACTCGTCGCCGAGAAGCGCGTCCCGATCGAGCGCGGTCGGTTGGCCGCGACGTAGCCAAGTCCCAGGGCGAGCGCGAACGCCAGGATCGCCGACGGAACGACGTACGCGAGCGTCACCGGCAGGGCCTCGACGACGGCTCCGACGTTCGACCCGTCGGACCCGATCAGCGGGTCGCTCGTCCAGCGAGCTGCCGTCTCCGACGTTCCCCAGTCCAGTCGCAGGAACGATCCGAGGAACTCGACGTACTGCTCGTGGACCGGTGGCGGGTTGAGAATATCCGGCGGCGGTGGCCTGTACCCGCGCGCTTCCGGGGGTGTCGTGTGATAGATCAGGACGAACATCGCGGAGACGACGACGAAGACGAGCCCGAACGCCCAGAGTACCCGGCCCACGAGCGACGACAGGATCGATCGCAGCCGCGTCATCGATCCTACTTGCGTCATATTTCGTAAATATGTGTCGGTGTCACGGGTGCCGCCGTGGCGACCGACTGACGGATCGGCGGCTGAGTCGCTCCCCTGCTGCTCGATTCGCCCGGACGAAGGGATTCGCGCCCGACCGATCTCGCAAATCACGCCACCGGCGGGTGATCTGCTGGCATACTATCACCGTGAATAACTGCTCAACCTACAGAACATATTTATACCGTGAGCGGCCTCGCTCAATCGGACGCGAATGGTAGACGTGACCGACGTATCGGACGAGATGTTCGAGGATCCGGGGGTGGGACGCGTCCGTTCGGCCGCCCGTCCGGCGCTGATCGTCGCGACCTACGCGGCCCTCCTCGCGAGCATCCCGATCTGGTACGATCCCGAGACCGAGAGCGTCGTCGAGCTCGGTCTCGTCGAGGTCGCGTTACTCGACTGGCTCACGCTGTGCTCGCTCGCGATCGTGGCGCTGGTGGTTGTGCCATCGGCGCTTCGAAATCCGGCTGCCGTTCGGTCGTTCGCGGGGCGATTCGCCCGGGATCGGCTCGCCCTCCTCGGCCTCGTCGGCCTCGCGGCGTTGACCCTCGCGGCGCTGTACGGGGAATTCGTCGTGGGGCGGGCGGTGGTGTTCGATCCCGCGGTGATGGACAACCCGCCCTACGGCTTCTCGGCGGAGTTCTGGATCCCGAACGACTGCGCGGGGACCCTGACCGACGAGCGGTGTTACGGGACCCTCGAGTACCCCCTCGGGACGGACAGCTCCGGTCGCGATATCGCCCACGCGGTGATGCAGGGGACGCTGACGAGCCTGCAGGTCGGCCTCACGACCGCGGTCGTCGCCGGCGGCCTCGGCACGGCGGTCGGCCTCGCGGCCGGCTCGTTCGGGGGCTGGGTCGACGCGGTTTCGATGCGGCTGGTCGACGTCGTGAGCTCCGTCCCGGCGTTTTTCGCCTACGCGCTGACGATGCTCGCGCTCGGAACGGGTCGCGCCCACGTCCTCCTCGTCGCGCTGTTCGGCCTGTTCAGCTGGGGCGGCCTCGCGCGGCTGATCCGCGCGGAAGTGAAACAGGTCCGGACCGAAGCGTACGTCCGGTCGGCGCGGGCGGCCGGCGCTTCGCCGTGGTTCATCGTCCGCCGGCACGTGATCCCGAACGTCGGCGTCGGCGTGTTCGTCCCGCTCGTCACGCTGATCCCCGTCTACATGCTCGCGGAGGCCGCGCTCTCGTATCTGGGCCTCCTGCACACCCAGATGTACACCGTCTCGCTGGGCGAGGAGATCGCGACGGGGTTCGACCAGCCCTACGGCAAGTGGTGGTACGTCTGGTGGCATCCCGTCATCCCCGCGCTCGCGCTGACCTCGTTGATCCTCTGTCTGTTCCTCGTCGGGGATCGGATCGGCGAGTTACTCGACCCGCGAGCGGAGTGAGTTCCGCGGCCCCGCGCGGCGGTGGGCCCGTCGCGTCACGTCGACGAGCCGGCCGCCGCCGGGTCGACGACGGTCCCCGCGTCCGGGTCGACGCCGACGCGGTCGCACTCCTCGTACAGCGGGCAGGCGTCGGGGCCGTCTAGACAGGCGGGCGCACGGGCCGAACAGTACTCCCGCCCGAACTGGATCACCGCGGTGTGGCCGAAGCCGCACTTGGATCCGGGGACGTCGCGCTCGAGCGCCTCGCGAACGCCCTCGTGGTCGGCGTCGGCCGGGGCGAGCCCGAGCCGCCTGGCGATCCGGTGGACGTGCGTGTCGACGGGGAAGACGCCCGCTCGACCGCCCGCGAACAGCAGGACGCAGTCGGCCGTCTTCGGCCCGACGCCGCGGACGTCGAGCAGATCGGCGCGAACGGTCTCCGCGTCGGTTTCGGTGACGTAGTCGTCGAACGCCGCGGCCGACCCGAATCGGTCGAGGACCCACGCCGCCGCGTCTTGGATCATCCGCGCCTTCTGATTGTAGAGGCCAGCGGGGCGGATCGTCTCCGCGAGTCGTTCGCGATCGGCCGCCGCGAGCGCGTCCGCGAGGTCCGACGACGGATCGTCGTAGCGTTCCATGAGCGCGTCGTAGGCCGGCTGGCTGGCGACGTCGCTCGTGTTCTGACTGAGGATGGTCCGAACGAGACACGGGAAGGCGTCTCGGCCGCCGTAGGTCTTCTGCCAGTACAGTTCGCCGAGCCGGTCGACGACCCGTTCGGCGTCGGTGTCGGCCGTCACCGGCTCGAACCGGTCGGGCGACCCGCCACCCGCCTCGCCCCCGCTTATGTTCTCGGCGGGTTCGGTCGCCGCGTTGTCGTGAGATCCGTCTCCCCGGGTCGACGATCCATCGTCCGTCTCGGCCGCGCCGTCGTCGCCGGTTCCGGCCCGCGGCTGTTCGCTCATACCGGCCGGAAGGGCCCCGAGGCCAATGGATGCTCCGCTCTCGATCGGGCGGGAGCCGCGAGGTCGACTGCCGTCGCGACGGTGCGGCGTCTTCCGTTTTCGGCGCTTACCTGCCCGGCGACGTCGACCCGCCCGACCGATCGAGCCCGTCGTCGCTCGCGTCTTTCCACTCGCCGACGCCCGAGGGGTCCAGGTGGACGTGGACGTCGCCGACGGAGTCGAGCGCCCGGGTCTGTGTCACCAGTTCCGTCTCGATGTCGTGGGCCGCCCGGAGCGGCAGGTCGCCGTCGACCTCGACGTGGGTCTCGACTTCGAGATCGGTCCCGTCGTAGAAGACGACGAGATCGTGGACGCCCTCGACGGCCGGGTGTGCCAGAAGCGTCTCCCGAACGCGCTCGCGGAGGTCCTCGGGCGGGGCGGCGCCGGCGAGGTACTCGAGGTTCTCGCGGGCGATCGAGATGCCCTGGTAGACGACGAGGCCGCTCACCAGGGTGCCGGCGATCGGATCGAGTATCGGAACGTCGGCCATGAGCCCGACGATGCCGACGAGCGCGGCGACCGAGGTGTAGAGGTCGTTCCGACAGTCGGCGGCCAGCGCCGCCAGCGCGGTCGATCCCAGCGACGCGTTCATCGCCACCGTGTACCGATAGGTCGCGTACATCGAGACGAGGGCGAACGCGATCGCGCCGAGCAACACGTAACTGAACGTGCCTTCGGACGTGGTGAGTAACCCCTGGATCGATCGGTAGAGGAGACTGCCGCCGAGGACGACGATCGTCGCCCCGACGAAGAGCGCCGTCAGGGGTTCGATCCGCTCGTGGCCGTGGGGATGATTCGCGTCCGGATCCGCGAAGCGGCGGTCGCCCCAGACGAGCACCACCACGCTCGCGACGAGGTCGCCGACCGAGTGAGCCGCGTCGGCCAGCAAGGCGACGCTCCCGAAGGCGAACCCGGCGACGCCTTCGACCACGATCTTCGCCACGTTCGCGAGGACGTTCGCCCACGCCGCCCGGACGAAGCGCGTTCGGGCACCGTCGCTGGTCATGATGGCATTAGATCCAATCTAAACTTGAATCTTGTCGTTCGCCGGTCGGTCGAACGGGCCGGTCGCGGCGGGCCCGCCTGCGCGCTGGCGACGAGCGCGGCTCATCGTTCGACGGCGACGGACGCGCGGGCCGCGGCGCCGTCGGCGAGCGCGTCGACGAGGGCGCGATCGAGATCGGCCGCCGCGGCGTCGGCCTCGACGAGGATCGTTCGGTCGTCGACGTAATCGCTCGTCCGGCAGACGGCGCTCCGGTCGCTCTCGAACGACAGCCGCGGATCGCCGCGACCGGTGATCGTGGTTTCGTGCCCGCCCGCGGCGACGGTCACCGTGATCGTCGCGCCCTCGTCCCGCGCCGCCGCGACGAACGCGGGGTCGAAGTCGGCGGGCGCGCGATCGGCCTCGATGGCGAGGATGCAGTCGCCCGCCGGGGTGAGGAAGTCGTCCGTCGTGATTTCGAGCGTACTCGCGTGGCGGGCGGTGACGTGTTCGTGTCCGCGCGCCCGGATCGTCTCGGTCGCCCGTCCGTCGCTCGCGGCGTCCGCTGGATCGCTCATACCACAGCCTGCGACCGGCGAGGGGAAAACGAAATCGATGGCAGTCGCGGACCGAATCACTCGCCGTCGTCGATCGATCTGAACGTGGCGCCCGCGGCCCGGACGGCGGGATCAGACCAGGCTGGCGCCGTCGAATTCGCCGCGGCGGAACTCGACGTCCATCAGGTCGAGGATCGTGGGGGCGATGTCGAACAGGTCCGCCTCGCCGATCGAGGCGTCCGGGTCGTCGATGTAGAGCGACGCGTCGTCGAAACTGTGCATGCCGATTCGCGGGCCGGTGTCGAAGACGGGCCCGTCGCCGTTGAACCCCGACTTGAGGTCGAAGCCGTTCGCCGGGATCGCGACGAGATCGGGCGCGATGGCGTCGTGATCGCCGCGGAACGCCGACTCCTTCTCGACGACGCGCTCGACCACGGCCTCGCCGTTCGGCCCCTCGAGCGATTCGAGCATCGCGGCGAGTTCGTCGCGCACGTCGTCGTACTTCTCGGGCGACACCGTTCCGCGCGGTTCGCGGCCCTCCAGGTTGAGGTAGAACCGACCCGGAATGAACGAGTACGCGCGCGACTCGTCGGCGATGTCGTTCAACTCCTCCGGGTCGTCGGTGCGGTAGCTGAGCCAGCCCTCCTCCTCGAGCCACCGGTTGCAGTGGACCTCGTAGTCGAGGCTGGTGAAGCCGTGATCCGACGCGACCACGAGGGTCACGTCGTCCGGGAGGAGCTCGCGGATGCGCCCGACGTACTCGTCGACTTTCTCGTAGAAGGCGAGAAAGTCCTCGACGTACTCGCCGTCGCGCTCGTAGTCGCGATACAGGAAGTGATTGACGCGATCGGTCGTCATGAAGACGCCCATGAAGAGGTCCCAGTCGTCGGCCGAGAGGTAGTGATCGAACGCCTCGAACCGGGCGTCGAGCGTCTCGTGAGCGTCCTCGATGAACTCGGTCTTGTCGTCGTCGTGCCCGAGTTTCGGGTCGACGTCGATGCGGTACCCGATCGATTCGAGGTAGTCGGCCACGTCGTCGGGGTAGGCCGCGGCGTCGAGTTCGGGAGAGAGAAAGCCCGAGACCATCCGGTCGACGTTGCGCTGCGGCGGGAACGTGACCGGGACGTTGAACACGTTCGCCGACCGACCGTCCTCCGTGACGCGATCCCAGATGCGGGTGGCCTGGACGTCCTGGCCCATCGGCACGTAGGTGTCGTACGTTCCCGTTTCGCGGTCCTGAAAGCCGTAGACGCCGGTCGAACCGGGGTTGACGCCGGTCGTCAGCGACGGCCAGCAGGCGCTCGATTCGGGCGGGACGATACTCGAAATCTCGCCGGCCGACCCTTCGCGGGCGATCGCCGCAAAGTTCGGGAATCGATCGGGGTGTCCGTCGAGCAGACTGTACGGCACGCCGTCGATTCCGATGAAGGCGACCCGCGGATCGCCGTCTCCTCGCAACCGGTCGAACAGACCCATGCGGGGGCGTAGTTCGACCGGCTACAAGAAGGTTCGTCTCCGGAGACTGATTTCGAGAATCGTAGTTGAGTCGGTCCGAGGTCCCGGCGGTGTCTCGTCCGAAGCGACGTCGATTCTTGCCGGAATCGATCCCGTCACTCGTCGTCCGACGTTCGAGACGACGGTCCGTCGAAGTTCGTCGGGACGACCGTCGGGTGGGCCATTCCCGCCCCGTCCGCCGGTTCGGGCGGCGATTCTGGACCGGACGCGGAGGGTCGCTGGTTCGTCGCCATGGAAGACGGTACGCACTGGGTCCCCAAAAGATTACCCATGCTCATAATGTATGTCGGGCCGACGGGCGATAACTCCGAGGTATGGCGAGGCCGCCGGCGTGGCAAGCCGGGGACCGCTCGAGCCAAACGGCAACGAATTTGGCCGTTCGACCGCAGGTTCCACCCGATGACACGTCTCGCGCCCCGTCACGTGCCCGCGCTCGCCGCGCTCCTCTCGATTTGCTCGCTGGCGCTGGTGGTCGCGGCCGCCGGCGGTCGCATCCCCTCGTCGACGGTGCCCGCAGCACCCGAAGCGCTGCTGTCGGCGATTCCGACCGCCAACGTCGCCATTAGCGCCGTGGCGATCGGGACCATCGCGGCAGGCTGGCGCGCCATCCGTCGCGGTGACGTCTCCCGGCACCGCCGACTGATGGGCCTCTCGGTCGCCCTGTTCGCGCTCTTCCTGTCGCTGTACCTCTACCGGCTCGTCGCTACCGGCGGCGCGGCGGGGTTTTCCGGCCCGGAGGCCGTCTACCGGTCCGTCTACCTGCCGATCCTGATCGGTCACGTCGGCCTGGCGATGGTGTGCATTCCGCTGCTGTACTACGCGCTACTGCTCGCGTTGAGCCACGAGGTCCGGGCCCTTCGCGAGACGGCTCACGCCCGGGTCGGTCGCGTCGTCGCGCCGCTGTGGATGGTATCGTTCGGTCTCGGGATCGTCGTCTACCTCCTCAATCGTGTGCTCTACTGACGGCCGGACGCTGAGACCGAAACAGTGAGGCGGGTTGCGGGTCTGCCCGGCCGACGGACTCAATCGTCCGCCGGCGCGCTCGTCCCGACGGACGGCCGAACGACCTCGCGGTCGGTCTCCTCGCCCTCGATGTCGTAGGGGTACTCGCCGGTGACACAGCCCATGCAGAGGTCCGATCGGGACGATTCGAGCGCGTCCGCGATGGCGCCCGTCGAGAGGTACGCGAGGCTGTCGGCGTCGATGGTCGCGGCGATCTCCTCGACGCTCTTCTCGGCCGCGATGAGTTCCTCGCGCGTGGCCATGTCGATGCCCATGTAGCAGGGCGCGACGATCGGCGGGGCGCCGATGCGCATGTGGACCTCTTCGGCACCGCAGTCTTTGAGCAGGTCGACGAGCTGCGTGGAGGTCGTCCCGCGGACGATCGAGTCGTCGATCAGCGTCACCGTCTTGTTCTCGACGGTACTCTTGATCGGGTTGAGCTTCAGGCGGACGGCTCGCTCGCGCTCGTCCTGGGTCGGCATGATGAACGTCCGGCCGACGTAGCGGTTCTTCATCAACCCCTCGGCGAACTCCGGACCGGTTTCGCCGTCTCCGCGCCCGTTGCCCGCCGGCGTCGTCTCGGTCGCCGCCTCCGCGTAGCCGCTCGCGAACGCGCGCCCGGAGTCGGGTACCGGCATCACGACGTCCGTCTCGACGCCGCTCTCGGCCCACAGTTGCCGGCCGAGTTCGCGACGCACCTCGTAGACGAGGTGACCGTCGATCACGGAGTCCGGACGCGCGAAGTAGACGTGCTCGAAGAAGCAGTGGGCGGTGTCGTCAGCGTCGACGAGCTGGTAGGAGTCGAATCCCGAGCCGTCGGGTTCGAGGACGATCAGCTCGCCCGGTCGGACGTCCCTGACGAGGTCGCCGTCGAGGGTGTCGATCGCCGCCGACTCGGAGGCGAGCACGTAGCCGTCCTCGACCGCTCCGATACAGAGCGGTCGATTGCCCCGCGGATCGCGCACGCCGAGGACGGTGTCGTCGTGACAGATCGTCAGCGCGTACGAGCCGTGGATCCGGCTCATCGTCCGCTTGACGGCGCGGATGAGGTCCGCCTCGAGCAGGTTGCGCGCCAGGTCGTGCGCGATGACCTCCGTGTCGCCGTCGCTGGTGAAGGCGTGGCCGAGTCCGGCCAGTTCGTCGCGCAGTTCGTCGGCGTTGACGAGGTTGCCGTTGTGCGAGAGGCCGAGCGACCCGCTCTTGAACGAGACGGAGAAGGGCTGGGCACAGCCCTTGTCGACGCTCCCGGCGGTCGGGTAGCGCACGTGGCCGATGCCGGCCGAGCCCTTGAGGCCGTCGAGATCTTCCTCGTCGAACGCGTCGCCGACGAGGCCCATCTCCACGTGGCTGTGTTGCTGGAAGCCGTCGTGGGTGACGATTCCGGCCGACTCCTGGCCCCGGTGTTGCAGGGCGTAGAGCGCGTAGTACAGCGGACGCACCGCAACGCGATCGTCGAGGCTCACTCCGACGACGCCACACTTCTCCGTCGGTCCCGCCCGGAGGGGTGTCTCGCCCCGCCCGTCAGTCATACGAGACCCTTGCGAGTCGAGGCGATAAAAGGCTCCGTATTCGGCCCGGCCGGTTCGCTGCTCCCGGCGGTGACACCTCGATACGGTTTGGATTCTCTCCTCAGCCGTCGCCCTCGTGCTCGATATCGAGGATTTCGAGACGTATTCCGTACCACACGCCGTCGTCGACGTCGATATCCGTCAGAGCCGCACGACCGGGTGCGGTCGTCGACTCGCCCGGTTGCCAGCCGCGGGTGCCGGCCCCGTACTCCTCGACTTGCTCCTGGCCCCAGGCTCGAGCCTGGGAGGTCCCGCCCCAGTACTGCCCGTGACCGGCCTCGTACACGCCGGTTCCGAACCCGAAGTGGCCGTCCGTCGGTTCGTCCGTGAACCAGCGAACGACCGGCGTGGCCGCGTCGTCGCCCCCGGTCCCTTCGTGGCGGAAGCGAGCCCCCAGTCTGTCCCCGACCTCGACGGAGGACGGATCGAAGGCCGGTCTCGCGACGGCACTCGTGGCCGTTCCGACATCGATCTCGAGGAGCTTCGATCCGGCGAGGGCCCGGTCTTCGTCTTCGATCACTGTGAACTCGGCGGGATCGCCCCCGTCACCTTTCGTGATTTCCCATTCCTCGGCGTCCTCGAGCGGTCCGGTCGGTACGTCCGTGAAGTCCTCGACCATCTCATCGTTCCGGGTGAGTCCGTCGACGTAGACGGTCCCCTGGTCGTACGCCGGCCCGGAGCACTGCACCTGGAGGTGGGGACCGAGTTCCATCCACCCCGTTTCGAACGTCGTTTCCTCGACCGGGTCCGCCTGTATCGTCGCCTCCGCGGCGATTTCGAACCGTCGTTTCCCGAGTTCGTCGCTCTCACCCGTTTCCGTGACGGTGAGCGTGTACTCGCCCCAGCCCTGGGCGTCGTGGACGAGGATACCGACGTCCGTCTGACCATCGAGGTCGGATTCGATCACTTCGTCGTCACTCGGTCCGGTGGACCGATCGTCGTAGTCGCCTGTGGTCGGTTCGCGCCCGTCGTAGGTAACGTACAGGTCGACGTTCGCGAACTCACCCGGCCCGTCGAGTTCGATCTCGATGCCGCAGGGCTCGCTTGTGGTTGTCGAATACGTGTACACGTCGCCCTCGTTCCACCACGAAAGAAAGCCTGTTTCGGTGGTCGTCTCGGTTTCGTCGCCACACTCGCCACCGGCCTCGTCGGTGGTCGACCGGCTCGACCGGGCGCCAGTCCCGGCTGCGGCGGCAGTCGTGCCGCCGATCCCGAATACGGTACCGGCGGCGAGCGATCGTAACACCGTTCGGCGGGTCGGGACCTGCTGTGATGGTGACATATACAAGACAGTATTCTAATTCGTTTGGAATAAATGTTTCTATTGCTAACAATAGGATATTATTACTCACCGAGGTGGATGCCGGTTTTCCGGGTTGAACCGGGCTACTTCTGAGGCGGAACATATGCTGCCGGTGAACATCCGTATAGAGCGTGCTACAGGCCGGTCCGGACGAAGACTGAACCGGTACGGAACCGACGACCGTCGAGTAGAAACCGACGGATGGGTGAGCGGCTCGGACAATCGTTCGGCCGCGGTAGAAGAGAACGGGTCGTTCGCGCGACTGCGAGAAACAGCCCCGTTCAGTTGTCGCCGGCCTTCGATTCCCAGTTGTAGTCCCGGCGTTTGGCCGATTTGCCGAACCCACAGGCCGAACAGCGTTCCTTTTTCGTGTGGTACGAGGCTTCGCCACAGCGACGGCACGTCACGTGAACGGTCTTGTTCTTCTTGCCCTGACTCGGGGTTCCTGAACCAGTCATGGAGTGATCGACACGACGTTATCGCCGCGTATAATCGTTGTGTCTTCGCCCGATGCGTCCGCGTCGGTCGTCCTCTCGCCGCCCGAGAGCACGAGGTTCATGTGCTGGTCATAGCCCGTCAGTTCGCCGGCGTACTCCTCGCCGCTTTTCAACCGGACGGTGACGTGTTCCCCGAGTGCCGCCTCGAGGACGTCGAGTGGTCGGCCGCTCATACCCAACAGGGCATGTACCGGTCACTTAACGATACCGGTCGACACCGGTCGAAATTTCTCCACCAGCGTTCGATTTCGGGCGGGAGGACCGATCGAAGACGCAGATCCGAATCCTCGAGGATTCGACACCGCGGACCGTCAGGGTTCGTTTTACCCTCCCGGTCCGTGCGGACGCTCGAACGAACAAAACGGCTAAGTTCCTCTCCATTGACCGGCTGCGTATGGGTGAAACGAAGGTCACTCTGTTCGAGTTGCACCTCGACGGCGACACGCAGTTGGGCCCGCGCACCCTCTCGAGCGTGGTCGGCACCGACGACGAGAGCGACGTGGAGGCGGCCGACGCGAGGTCGTCGACGGCGGAGGAGTCGGAATCGGACGGCGGTCGATCCGTCCTGGCACTGCTCGTGGGACTGGTCGCGCTCGCCGGGCTGGCCGTCGCCGTGAAGAAGGTTCGCGGGACCGACGAGGAACCGACCACCGAGGATCGCGAGGTCGTCGTCGGCTGAGTCTCCGAACCCTTTTGAGAACCCTCCGCGTAGCCAGGGTGTGAATCTGTATCGAACTGCTCGCGTGGTCGCGAGCGCGTCCGGGAACGGCGCGATCGACTGGGCGGCCGCGGCGGACGCGGCGAAATCGGCGACGCCGCCGGGCGCGATCGACCTCGAGCCGGGCGAACGCGACGGCTATCGGCGCGACGTGCGCGCGGCCCGCGCTGGCATCGAGCGCGTCACCGCGATCGACGTCGACCTCCCCGACGCCGTCCAGATCCAGAACCGCCACCACTGGATCGACGCGAACGTCGAGACGTTCGGCCGGGTCATGTCGCCGGTCGAGCGCCACGTCGGCGGCTTCCCCCAGCTCTCCCGGACGATCAACACGGGGACGATGACCGTCCTGCTCTCCTATCTCGGCCGGAACGTCCTCGGCCAGTACGACCCGCTCCTGCTGGCGGAGCGCCCGGATCGGGCGCACGCGCTCTACTTCGTTCGGCCGAACATCGTCCGCGTCGCCGAGGAACTCTCGATCGACTACGACCGGTTCCGCCGCTGGATCGCGTTCCACGAGGTCACCCACGCGGCGGAGTTCTCCACCGCTCCCTGGCTCACGGACCACCTCGAACGCCACGTCGAGGCCGGGATCGAGTCGCTGTCGACGGGCTCGTTCGACACCGACGCCTTGCGCACGCTCGATACCGCCATGACCGTCGTCGAGGGCTACGCAGAGTTGTTGATGGACCATGCGTTCGACGACGAGTACGCCGACCTCCGCCGGAAACTCGACGAGCGTCGCTCGGGCGGCTCGCCCCTGCAACGGCTGGTCCGTCGGCTACTCGGACTCGGTCTCAAGCGCCGCCAGTACGAGCGGGGCAAGCGCTTCTTCGAGACGGTCGCCGAGCGCCGCGACCTCGCGTTCGCGAGCCGCGTCTGGGAGGGACCCGACCGATTGCCGACGACGACCGAACTCGACGATCCGGTGGCATGGATCGACCGACTGGAATCGACGTGACGGCGTTCGAGGCGGCGTGACGCGCCCAGAATCCGGTTTCCTAAACGATTAGGTGGTACTACTACGTAGTAGAGGGGCTTAGACGTATCTGGCACCAGTAGTGGGGTGCCTGCCTCTGACATCGGCGGGATACAACCCGCCATTTTTCGACGAATCCTGCCGTCAGAGCGGCAGCGCTGTCGACGTCGCCCGCGGTGACTGTCGACCGCTCGGACTCCGTCGATTCCCGCGCGCCGCACGATCCCCCCGCGACCAGCTTCACGCTCCGCTACGGGATCGGTCGTCGCCTCTCCGGTCGGTAGAGACGCCCGTCACATGAAGCCGCGATCGACGTCGTCGGTCTCGATCAGATCGTCGAGTTCGGCGTCGAGGAGGTCCTCCTCGTCTTCGAACGTGTCGCTGAGTTCGTCGAGCTCGTCTGGTCGGTCGAACTGATCGTAGTCCATCGGGCCGAACGCCGGGCTCTCGACGGCGTCCATCACGTCGTCGAAGAAGTCCTGCGGCGTCGTCGGCGCGTCGGCGTGGGTCTCGATCACGGTCTGGAGGCGATTCGTGACGGTTTCGGCGTGGGATTCGTCCTCCGGCGGCGTCTGGACGGCGAAGCGACCGCCCGGGTCGTCGGCGGGAAGGTAGTCGTCGATCTCGTCGTCGATCCGACGGGCGACTCTGGCGCCGTAGCCGTCGACCTGGTACGGGTTCTTCGCGTACGTCTTCAGGAGGTAGACGCCGGCGTCGGGGTGCGCGAGGTAGAGATCCTCCCCGATCCCGCCGGCGCGATCACCGGCGACGGCGCGCCAGGATCCGGGTTCGACCGACCGATCGGTGACGTCGGCCAGCAGGTCGTTCCACTCTCGAATCCGCATACGTTCGCCTTGGAATCGGCGACGAATGAACGTATCGGTACGGGCGAACCCGAAGCCGGGGGTCGAGTGCTCCGTTCGATCGACCGTGTTGGAGTCCGGCGACATTTCCGCCGGCGGAATCTCCCGCCGGCGTTGCGGGTCGGCGACGCGATGGCCCTCGGTCCTGCCGGCGCCTTGCGGGACGATCGGCAGGGTCGTCCGATTCCGTCTCCCTCAATCGACGGTCGGGACGGGGACCGACTCCAGGACGCTCTCGATGATCTGGGCTTTCTCGACGTCGCTGACCGTCGCGTCCGGTGTGAGAACCAGTCGGTGGGCCAGCACGGGCGTTGCCACGCGTTTGATGTGGTCCGGCGTGACGAACTCGCTCCCGACGATGGTGGCGTAGGCGCGGGCGGCCTCGAAGAGCCGCTGGGTCCCTCGCGGCGAGACGCCGATCTCGACGCGGCCGTCGCGGCGCGTTTCGCGTGCGAGGGAGGCGATGTACTCGAGCAGGTCCGGGTCGACGCGGACCGATTCGGGGACGCGCCGCAGCGTCTCGACGTGCTCTCGCTCGAACACCCGTTCGACCGAGGGGCTGCGCGCTTCGCGATCGGCGCGCCGTTCGAGCAGTTCGACCTCGCCGTCCGCGCCGGGATACCCGAGCGAGGTTTTGACGAGGAAGCGATCGACCTGGGCCTCAGGGAGCGGGAACGTCCCCTCCTGTTCGACCGGGTTCTGCGTGGCGATAACGAAAAACGGCCGGGGCAGCGTCCGCGTTTCGCCGGCGACGGTGACCTGCCCTTCCTCCATCGCCTCGAGCAGCGCCGCCTGGGTCTTCGGCGGTGCGCGATTGATCTCGTCGGCGAGGACGATGTTGGCGAAGATCGGTCCCTCGGTGAACTCGAAGCTGCCGTCGCCCTCGTCGTAGATGTGTGTCCCGGTCACGTCGGAGGGCAGCAGGTCCGGCGTGAACTGGATCCGCGAGAACGAGAGGCCGAGCGCGTCCGCGATCGAGCGAGCGGTCAGCGTCTTCCCGGTGCCGGGAACGTCCTCGAGCAGCACGTGACCGCGGCCGACGACGCCCAGGAGTACGTCTTCGAAGAAGCGCCGGTCGGAGATCACCGCCTCGCCAACCCGCTCGATGACGGTTTCGCACTCGGCGCTCGCCTGTGAGACGTCCATACCGGCCGATCGGAGCGTTGACAGATATTCCTTCCGATTCGCCAGGTTCCTAACCGAACCCGGATCCGGCGACGGCGAACCGGCCGACCGCGTCGAATCGAAACCAATAACATCCGGAGTCGACTACGTCAGCGTGAGCCGAGATAGCCTAGCCCGGCCAAGGCGGCAGATTCGAAATCTGCTGTCCTCACGGACACGGGAGTTCAAATCTCCCTCTCGGCGTTTTCACGGTCCCAACCGACGAGCGGAGCGCGTCGCTGAACCGCGAAATCCCCCACGGAGATTTGAACCAGGGACGTCCCAGTCCCCGAGCACGGCGAGGGCGTCGTCTGCCCGTGGTTCAACTCTCCCTCTCGGCGCGTTCCGGAAGCTATTCCGTCAACGACGCGATCGGAATCGATCCTTTTTCGCCGACCGACTCGAAACGCTCCGTCATGGAACCGCGAAAGCGAGTGATCCTCGCCGCGCTCTGGTTCGTCGTGGCGGCCCTGATCGCGACGACGGCGACGGGCGGCGTCGATTCGACGATCGAATTCGGGGCGCGCGTCGTCGCGATCGGGCTGTCGGTCTTCCTCGGATTCGTCTACCTGCTCGACCCGTGGGGGGTCGCCAGCCGGAATCCGTTCGAATCGAGCGAGTGACTCAGGACTCGAGTTCGACCGCGTCGCCGGGTTCGACGTCCGCAGCGGCCCCCGCGGGGAGTTCGACGATGAGGTCGCACGCTTCGCGCGCGTAGCCGCGCCACGGCGGGAGCCGTTCGACCCGTTGGACGACGCCGTCGGCCACCCAGACGACGTCGAGCGGAACGAAGACGAACAGCATGTGGACGTCGCGGGCCTTGACGGCGTCGAACCGGAACGCCAGGGCGTAGGACGCGGGGAGGGACCGTCGAAACATCAGTCCGCGAAGTTTCCGCATCCAGCCGTCGGCCGTCTCGACGTCCGCCGCGAGCGTCGTCGGCGCTCCCGATTTCGGTTCGTGGACGAGGCGCACACCGATCGATCCGGCCGCCGATCGAATAAACGTACTGTCCGTCTCCGGTACTCGGTTGCCGTCGGTCCGATACGTGCGCCGAATCGAAGACCGCAAGCGTCGGTCGTCGGTTGCGGCCCCGTCAGCCGTCGAGCGAGAAGGTTTCTCCCTCGTCGTCGTCCGCGAGTTCCCAGGTCGCCTCGCCATCGTCGTCGGCTGGGTCGTCCGACGCTGATTCGTCTCCGGTCGCGTCCACCTCGTCGGCGTCGGCTTCGGCGTCAGCGTCCGCGTCACCGTCGGGCGAGTCGGTCTCGGTCGCCGTCGAGGTCTCGAAGGAGAACGTCTCCCCGTCGTCCGGTTCGTCCGCGCTGTCGTCACGTCCGTCGGGTTCGAGCGTCGACGCATCCGGATCGGCGTCCGTCTCGAATCGATCGAGGGCCTCCGAGAGCGTCATCGCCTGCTCGGTGAGCTGATCCGCGGAATTGGACACCTCGGTCATCGCGGTCGTCTGCTCCTCCGCGGCCGCGGCCACGCTTTCGGCCTCTTCGGTCGTCTGCTCGGAGATCGTCGCCACCTCGTCGACCATCGCGACGACCTCCTCGGTCGAGGCGGCCTGTTCTTCGGTCGCCGCGGAGATCTCCTGGACGCCGTCGTTGGTCTCCTGGGCGTACTCGGCGATCTCCTCGAGCGCGTCGACCGTCTCGCCGACGAGGTCGCCGACGCGCGTGATCTCCTCGCTCGTGCGTTCGACCTCGTCGGCGGACCGTTCGGTCTGGGTCTGGATGTCCTCCAGTTGCTCGTCGATCTCCTCGGTCGCCGCCTTGACGTCCTGGGAGAGCTCCTTGACCTCCGCGGCGACGGCCGCGAAGCCGCCGTCGTCGTCTCCGCCGGCCGACCGGGAGGCCTCGATGTTGGCGTTGAGCGCGAGCATGTTGGTCTGCTCTGCGATCTCCGAGACGCGATCGACAAGCTGGTCGATCTCGCCGACGTCGGACCTGAGCCGTTCGAACTCCTCGACGACGGATTCTCGCTCCGCTTCGAGTTGCTCGACCGCGTCGATCGCCTCGCGGGCCGAATCGCGGCCCTCGCGGCCGGTTCTGGCCGTTCGCTCGGCGACGTCCGCGACCTCGTTCGAGGAGGCGGCGATCTCCTCGGTCGTCGTCGAGAGGTTGTTCATCTCGTTGTCGACCGACCGCAGCGAGTCGTACTGCTCGCTCGCGCCGTCGGAGATCTCCTGGACGGACTCGCTGACCTGCTCGCTGGCCGAGCGAACCTCCTCGCTCGAGGCGGTCACCTGCTCGCTGGCCGTCGCGACCTCGCTCGCGAAGCGGTTGAGGTTCTCGACGGTCGCCTCGATCTCGGTGAGCATCGCGTTGAAGTCGCGACCGATGTCGGCCATCGTCTCGTTGTCCGTCTCGTCCGGATCCATCCGAACGGTCAGATCGCCGTCCGATGCCTCGGCCATCACGTCGCAGTAACTCGCCGCCGTTCGCTGGAGGTCCTCGTTGATCGCCTCCACGCGTTCGCGTTCGGCCTCGGCCTCGGCTCGCGCCTCCTCGGCTTCGGTGATCTGGGATTTGAGCTGGTCGCGCATCTCCGCGAAGCCGTCGTAGAGCCGTCCGATGTTGTCGATGCGGGGACTCTCGAATTCGACGTCCAGGTTGCCGGACTCCATCTCTGCGACCTTGTCCGTCAGCCGGTCGATCGACGTCGCCGTGTTGCGCCCGAGGACGACCCCGAAGAGGCCGATGAGCAAGACGCCGCCGATCGTCGCGTAGAGGCCGTAGGTGTTGACCGTGTCGACGAACCCGTAGGCGCTCTCCGTCGGCGTGTGCGTCAGGACGGTCCAGCCCATCTCGGTCCCGTGATAGGCGCCGACGTACTCGTCGGAGGTGAAGTTGTACGGGTGGCCCTGCAGCGCGCTGCTCCCGCTACCGCTGTAGACGGCGGCCCCGCTCCGGTTTGCGGCGTCGCCCGCCGTCGCGTCGGCGAGGAAGTCGTCCGGATCGTCGTACGCCCGGAGGAACGCCGGGTACGTGAGTTCCAACTCCGACTTGCTCCGGTCGAACCCGGGCAGGAGATCGTCGGCGACGATGCGGTTTTCGTCGTCGACGACGGTGACGACGGTATCGTCCGACGTCTCACTGCCGTAGTCGGCGAGGTTCATCGTCACGATCAGGACGGCGTCCGACCCGGTGATCCCGACGTGATAGGCCACGACGGGCTGCGGGTCTTCGTACTGGCCCTGCGGATCGTTCATGTATGGCTCGGTCCGTTTCACGTTGAGGGTCTCGCCCGGGGCGAGCGCGGACGACGCCGTGAAGTTGATGTCGTCGAGCGTCTCGGCGCTGGACGTCGTCGAGGCGAGGATCTCGTGGGTGGTCCCGTCGACGTAGTGTGCGCCCTCGAAGTCGAACGTCAGTTCGTCGAGGAAGTCCTGGATGGCCGCCGGATCATCGGATTGCAAGACTGGCGTCCGGGCGATGTCGTACGTTACCTGGGAGTTTTGCTCGTCCCAGGAGTCGAGGCGCATCGCCTCCTGAGCCGCCTGTTCCTCCTGCGTTTGCAACGTTCGTTCTTCGACACTATCCGTGATCATCGTCGTTCCGACCAGCCCGATCAGTCCCACCGAGAGGCCGAGAACGAGGAGTGCGATTCCAAATTTGAGTGCATAGCTCCGACGAACGGGCGTCGGAACGACGGTACGTAACTTTCCGATCATGAGTCCCCCAGTATACTGATTGGAGGAGGTTGTTTCAAGCATGAAAACGTTTCGGCCAATAATTTCCGGAATGCCGGAATGTTGCGGCCGTTCCGGTCGAATTTCCGCCTCCTACGAGGACGTCATCGGCCGACTGGCACGCTCCTCCCTCACATGTGTAAGGAATTTTTCCCTTTATCGCCGCCGGGAACGGATCGTCGGGGCTCGGAAGCAGTGAACGGATCGACCGACGTCGAAACGAAGATAGGCGTCGACGGCGAACGCGTCGACGAATGAAGAAGACGCCACGGGGGACGTCAGTCGGCGTCGACGACCCCTACGCGTTCGTCGATCGGTGCGATCATCTCACCGACGAGGGGCGGTGTCGATTGGCCGTCGAACGGCCACAGCGGGACCCGTCGTTCGCCCGCGACCGCGCGGAAGCGGAGTACCAGTGCGTCTTCGCCGACGAGCAGGACGCGACGGCGACGGACGATGACGACGCCGAACCGGAGTGGGAGCGGTGTCCGCACTTTCGCTGTCGGCGACGCGATCGCGTCTGCGTTCGTTGCGGCCTCGAGGAGCATCGCGACGCCCACTCCGACGAGCGCCCGCTCCTCGAGGAACACCACCTCTCCTACGACACCGGCGTGGAAACCGATCACGAGATCACGGTCTACCTCTGTCGGTGGTGTCACGCCAAAATCCACGACTCGTGGGCCAGACTGACCGACGACGTCAACCCGGATCCCGAGGCGATCGCGGCGCGGGAGGACCGCCGCAGTCGCGAGCAGGCGGAACTGTCCTTCGAGTCCGCGGCGACCCGACGCGAGGAGTCCGGATCGAACTAGTCGAGGATATCGCCGATTCGGCGCGGCTCACCGCCGAGGTCGGGATGCTCGGCCACCATCTGCAGCACTTCGTGGTCGGTCACGTCGTGATAGGATTTCTCGGTCGCCTCCTCGATCAACGACTTCTCGAGGCGGAACTCGGTTCCCTCGTAGACGACGTCGACGCCCTTGTCGTCGAACGCGAGCGAAGTCATACCGCCGGCTATGGGGGGTGTGGTGAAAAACCAGTCGTCTCGGCGGGCCCACCGGGAGCGGGCCGCCATTCCGTCGCCAGTACTCTCGCCTGACCGGGTTCGGCGGGTCCTCGAACCCCTCCTGCTGCGTCTGCCGGGCGTCTGACGGGCGTTTAAGAGGACCGACGCACTCCGATCGACTGTGACTCGCCACGGCGATCCGCTCGAGACGCTGGTCGTGCCCGACGGAACGGAGGCTCAGGAGCGCGATCTGGTCACCGAGGGGGACGTCCTCGTCGGCGGGCGGGCGACGATCGAGTTCGGGATCCGTGGCGGGACCGTGGTCGCGGGCGAGGGCGTGCGATTCGGCGGCGGGATCGAGGCCGAGGGCGATTGTCGCCTCGACATGTGGTGCGACGTCGCGGAGTCGGTCCTCGTCGGCGGCGACGCCTACCTCGGCGAGCGCGTCCACATCGGCGGCGAGTTGAAAGTGGCCGGCGACCTCGACATCGGCGACGACGTCGACATCGAGGAGGGGTTCGAGGCCAACGGCTGGATCGTCATTCGGAACCCGATGCCGACGATCGTGCTGCTGTTCGTCTACCTGAAACACCTGCTCGTGGTGGGCGACGAGGAAGCGGCCCAGCGCTTTATCGACGAACTCGTCGACGACGAATCGAGCGACGAGCCGTCCGTCGACCCGCTGGTCGTCCCCGCCGGCGCGACGGTCAGCGACGACGCCTGGCGGGTCTCGACCCCGGCGACGATCGGCGACGACTGTCGGCTCCACGGCAACATCCGCGCGACGTCGATGACCGTCGGCGAGAACACCGAAATCTTCGGGAGCCTTCGCGCGCAGGACGACATCGAGATCGCGGCGGGAACGACCGTCCACGGCGACGTCACGACGAGCGAGGGGACCATCACGCTCGGCGACGACGTGCGCGTCCTCGGCGACCTCTCCTGTGGCGCGCTCGAACTCGGGACGGAAGCGGCCGTCGACGGCACGATGCGGGCCGCCGGCCGGATCACGATGCAGACGGATCCCGGACGGATGGAGTGAGACGGGCTGGCGACGGTTGAGCGACGGGTTTTCGTCGTCGGGAACTGTCGGTCTCCGAAGAGTTCTGGCGGGTGCGAGTCGATTCGTGGATCGGACGAAGCCGTTTTTGACGATTCACCCGCGAAAACCCGTTCGGTGAGCCGATTGTCACCCCCGTATCTTATTACCGATTCCTCCGAACGTGGAGGATGAACATGGGACAAGCGAACACGGATCGAACGAGGTGGGCGTGATGCGATCGGTCGTGCTCACGAAGGGCGTCCCCGACTTCAGCGAGGGGGCAGTCTCGTTCAACGAGGAGGGCCACCTCGAACGGGGCAAGACGCCGACGGTGATGAACCCGAACGACGCGTTCGCGCTCGAGGCCGCGCTGCAGACGCGCGTCCGCCACGGCGGGACGGTCTCCGTGATGAGCATGGGCCCGCCGGGGTACAAGGAGGTCCTCGAGGAGGCGATGGAATCGGTCTACGCCGACGAACTCTACTTGCTGTCAGACCGCGAGTGCGCGGCGGCCGACACCTGGGCGACTGCCATCACCCTGAGCGCCGGTCTCGAGAAGCTCCAGGAGGAGGTCGGCGAGATCGACCTCCTCTTTGCGGGCTTCAAGACCGCCGACGGCGAGACGGGCCACACCGGCCCGCAAACGGCCTGGGCGATGGGCTGGCCGATGATCACCCACGCTGCCGCGCTCGACATCGACCCCGACGACGGTCGGATCCGCGCGAAACGACTCGTCGAGGGCGACGTCGACGAGATCGAGACCGTCGAGGGGCCGACCCCGAGCCTGGTCGTCGCGGATCCGGAGTTCGAACCGACCTATCGCAAGGCCTCCCACCGACTCGAACACAAGCGCCTCCGACGGGAGACGCGCGAACGTGCGGCGAACTACGAGGATCACCTGACGGTGTGGGACCACCAGGACCTCAACCTCGACCCGGACTACATCGGCCTCGACGGCTCGCCGACGATCGTCTCGTCGGTCGATCCGATTCCGAAGGCGCCATCCGAACGCGAAGCGACGATGGTGGATCCGGCGGACCCGGACGGGATGTCGCAGGTCGTCGACGAAATGGCCCCGTTCGCGGGGGGTGAGTGACGATGGTGGACCCGGATGACCACACGGTCTCGGAGCTTCGAGACGCGCTTTCCGACGTCGACGACCTCGACGAACTGGCGGACGTCCTCGACGCCGAACGCGAGGGACAGGACCGCAAGACGGCCCGCGAGGCGATCGAGGCGCGGATGGACGAGCTTCGCGAGGCGGGCGAGGTCGACGAGTCGGAGACCGAAGGCGAGTACGAAGAGACGGCCGAAGACACGGGCGAAGACGCTGAATCCACCACAGGTGGAGACGATGCGGAGGACGCTACCGAGGACGAAGGGGACGCGGACGACGAGGCCGACGCGCCGGCGGATGACGACGCCGACGAGGAGGACGACGGCCTTTCGCACCCGACGCGAGACAAGAAGCACGTCCGGGCGCTCCAGGGCGGCGACTACGCGGACATGTGGGTCTACTGCGAGACCCAGCAGGGCGAACTGCTGGACGTCTCGAAGGAGATGCTCGGGAAGGCCCGCGAACTGATGGACCAGTACGCGGCGGACTACGGGGACGAGGAGAACGTGGTCGCGGTCGTCATCGGTGACGAGTGTGCCGATCTCGCCGAGGAGACGATCCACTACGGCGCCGACGTCGCACTCTACCACGAGGACGACCGTCTGGATCGCTTCCTCAACACGCCCTATACGGAGATCATGGCCCGGATGGCCCGCGGCGAGGGTAGCGCCGAGAGCACGGACTGGCGGACGTACGACAAGCCGCGGTACGTCCTCTTCCCGGCGACGAACAACGGCCGCGACCTCTCGGCGACCGTGCAGGCGGAACTGGACTCCGGGCTCGCCTCGGACTGTTCGGACCTCTTCATCGAGGAAGAGGAGATCTCGAACCCGGTCAAGACCGGCGAACCCGGCGTGAAGAAGGTGTTCGATCGGATCTTGCACATGAAGCGGCCGGACTTCTCCGGGTTCGAGTACTCGACGATCCTCTGTATCGACAACCCCGACCGGGACTTCCACCCGCAGGGCGCGTCGGTCATCCCGGGGACGTTCGACGTCCCGGATCCGGATCCCGGTCGCGAGGGCCAGGTCGTCGAACATGAACTGGACCTCGAGGACGAGTGGTTCGTCGTCTCGGTGACCGAGCACGACACGCTGGCGGAGGGCGTCGACCTGACAGGCCACGAGGTGGTCGTCTGCCTGGGACGCGGCATCGGCGACGACCCGACCGAGGGAATCGAACTCGGGCTCGACCTGGTCGACGCGTTCGACGACGCGGCGTTCGGCATCACCCGGGGGATCGTGACCTCCTCGTACCAGTTCGACGGCCACGTCGAGGACTACACGGCCGAGGAGCGCCAGATCGGCGAGACGGGCCAGGTCGTCGCGCCCGACCTCTACATCGCCGCCGGCGTCTCCGGCGCGGTCCAGCACAAGGTCGGGATGGACGAATCGGACACGATCGTGGCGATCAACACGGATCCCGACGCCCGGATCCGCGACTTCTCGGATTACTTCATCGAGGGCGACCTCTTCGAGGTGTTACCACGGGTGACCGAGGCGGTCGAGCGCGGCGAGTTGGAGACCGAGGCGATGACCGACGGAGGTGGGGACTGATGGCCGGAAACGGCGAGTACGAGCACTACGAGGCGCTCGTCGTCGGCTGCGGCCCCGGCGGGGCGGCCGCCGCGGCGCGACTCGCGGATCACGGCGTCGAGACGCTCGTCCTCGAACGCGGCGTCGAGGCCGGATCGAAGAACGTCTCGGGCGGCCTCATCTACGGGGAGGAGTCCGCACCATACACCATCGACGACCTCTTCGACGGCTTCCGCGAGGAGGCCGCCGAGCGGCCGGTGACGGAGTACGAGATCCACAACATCGCGGGCAACAAGGTCAAGTCGTTCCCGCTCACCGACCTCCACGAACACGACACCGACTGGTGCGACGCCGTCTTGCGCCGGAAGATGGACTCCTGGCTCGAAGCGCGGGTCCACGAGCGGACCGCCGAGACCGGCGGCGGGGTCCTGACGGACGTCCGCGTCAACGGCCTGCTGCGCGAGAACGGCAAGATCGTCGGCGTCACGTGCGACGAACTCGATCCGATCACCGCCGACGTGGTCATCGCCGCGGACGGCGTCAACTCGGAGCTCGCGCGCGACGCCGGGTTGATGGACTGGGAGGAGCCCGACGAGTGGTTCCAGGGGGTCAAGGCCGTCGTCGAGATGGACCCCGAGGTGATCGCGGATCGCTTCGACGTGAGCGAGGACGAGGGCGTCGCGCACCTCTTCTCGGGCGACCTCTTCGAGGACGTCCGCGGCGGGGGCTTCCTCTACACGAACGAGGAGTCGGTCTCCATCGGCACCGTCTTCCACCTCGACAGCCTCGTCGCGGAGCAGGCCGAACCGCACGAGTTACTCGACTCGCTGCTCACCCACCCGCTGCTCTCGCAGTGGCTCGGCGAGGACTACCGCGAGCGAGAGTACAGCGCGAAGCTGGTACCCGACTCGAAGAAGGTCGCCCACCCCTCGCCCTACCGCGGTCGCCTGCTGCTCGTCGGCGACGCGGCCGGGCAGATGCAGGCCCAGGGCCCCATCATCAAGGGGATGAACCACGCGGTCACGGCGGGGGCGCTCGCGGCCGACGCGTTCGCGACCACGCGTTCGAGCCCCGCCGTCGGCGCGGCCGGCGAACGCTACGTCGACATGCTCGAACAGTCCGGCACGATGGGCAAGCTGCGCCCCCGGCGCTACCGGGCGACGAGCGTCCTCGCCGAGCGCGACCTGGTGACCCGCGTCGTCGACGGCGTGCTCACCTCGCGCGTCGGTCGCTTCGCCGCGACGAATCGGCTCTCGCGAAAGCTCCTCGAGCGAGCGTACAACTCGCCGTTCATGGTCGGAATGTTGCCCGACACGAAGACGGGGTACGTGACGCTGCCGACGGTTCTCGGCGAGGAACTCGGCCGGACGATCCAGTGGGAGAACGAGGTCGAACCGCCGAGCCTCGAGGAGCGCATCGGCGACCTCACGTACGACACCGACGTCGGCAATCCGCACATCGAACTCGTCGATCCGTCCTACGAGGAAAGCGGCGCCGCCGTCAGCGCGTGTCCGGTCAGCGCCGAGGACTTCGGCGGCGGCTGCTATCGCTCGGAGGTCGTCGAGACCAACGGTTCCAGCGAGCGACTGGTGAGTCTCGACACCCAGCCCTGCGTCGAGTGTGGCACCTGCGCCATCGTCGCCGACACCGAGTGGGAGCACCCGAGCGGCGGCAAGGGCGTCGAGTTCAAGCAGGGCTGACGGCGGGACCGTTCGCCCGCACAACAGTCCGCACGTAACCATGGAACGGACCGGAGCACGCGTACTGGCGCTGGCTCGGCAGGCCGAACGCGATCGCGAGCGGTGCGAATCGTCCCCCGGCGAGGCGGCCGACGACCCCGAACGGACGTACTTGCGCGAGGGGGCCGGTCGAGCGATCTGGCTCTACGTCGAGGGTCGTACCGGCGGACGCTTCGTCCAGTTCTCGCCGGCCGAGTACGACGCGCTCGAGGGCGCGATGAACGACTGGCTCGCGTGTTACGCGCGGGCGACGGGCGTCGAGCTCGACGCGTCGTTTTCCCTGCGAACGGCCGCCGAGCTGTTACTCGAAACGCGGAACGTCCACGACGTTGGCCAGTTGCTGACGGGCGTTCCGGACCGGACGGCGGACCCGTAGCTGGCTGCCGTCCGGACGTCACACTACCGTCGTTTCCGTCGAGTGCACCAGCCGTCGCTCGCCGGTGGTTGAAAATTGAAGATCGCGTTAAACGCTCAAAGCGGCCGTATTACAGGCGTTCGACGTTCGTCGCGCGGGGGCCCTTGGGGGCCTGTTCGATACTGAATTCGATCTCTGTGCCTTCTTCGAGGTCCGGGCCGCCGACGTCTTCCATGTGGAAGAATACGTCATCGTCCGCGTCGTCCGTCGAAATGAAACCGTAGCCGCCTGTGTCGTTGAAGAAATCAACGTTTCCTTTCGCCATTGCAACTATAGAGAGCGGTGGGACACGTATAAGGGTTCCGTGAGTGGGACGGGCGTGTGAACACAACCCACGATCGCGTCCCGAACCGCGATCTCGACCGCTCCTCGAGGTGCCGGAGCAGCGGAGATTCGGCCGAAGGCGGAAGATTGGTCCGTCGACAGCGATGGCAGGGCGGCGGTCGGCCGACGCTGGTGCGGTGCGGTCGACCGGACGGGGGAAGCGAAGGTCGGCGATTCGATCGGACGAGGGGGCCACAGGTCGGCAGCGCCGTCCGGGTGGCAGTCGTCAGCGGGGAGGGGTCGCGTCAGCGGGGCTCGGGTCGGCGGATCGGATATCCGAATCGATCGCGCGGCGTGCGTAGAAGGCGACGGCAAAATCCTGGGGGCTCGGAATCGCGCAGGCCAGCCACCCGACGATCCCACCGAGGAGGAGCGGCTGCTCGAGCGTCGGCGCGACGCCGAGGGAGCCGAGCGCGAAGGGGGGCACTGCGAGGACCAGCGGTGCCAGGGCGGCGAGTCGGAGCGAGTGCGGACTCGTCGACTCGGTCGGCCGCGGGTGGACCGCGGCCAGGGGGATCGCGAGCCGGCGACCGGTCGAGTCGTGACGGGGGGCGATCGTCATCGAACAGGCGGTACCGGTCGCTCGGAGGACGACGGCGTGGACCCCCTCGTGAGCGAGGAGGCCGGCGCCGACGCCCCCGGCGAGCGCGACGAGCAGGAGGGCGACGTCCGGGATCATGGGGCTGCGGCCGCGGGGTCGGTGTCCACGTCCCGCGGTCCGCGTAGATGGCTGGTCGAGGTATCGTGAAACAGATCGGGGTGTCCAGCTTTCGGGTTTAAGTCAGCCGACGGGCGGGAATCCTCCCGGGATGGCGAGCGGAGACGGGTTGAAACCGCGGTTCATACCGTGCCAGGAGGTGATCGAATTTGAGCGGCGTGACCGAGATTCGGGAGGAAAAGCGCTGTTGGAAATCGAGACGGGAACGGGCGACGGTCAGCCGTCGGGGTCGAGTTCGACCGTGGTCAACGATCGGTCGAGGTGACAGACGTCGTGGGGCGGGTCCCCCTCGACGCTGGCGATCCGGGCTCGCTCGCCCTGCTCGACGCCGTTCGGTTCACAGAGGCTGTGGCTCGGGCACTCGACGTGGGGACACGAGCCCGCGAGCGTCGCCTCGCTGCCGGCGAAGGCCCCGTCGCTCGGGACGTTCGCCCGGACGGTGGCCGGCTCCACCTCGACCGCTCGGACGCCATCGTCGTGGAGCGCACACTCGAGCAACTGGCCGTTCTCTCTGACGTCGGTGATACGGTAGCGCCGGCCAACCTCCAGATCGAGGCACTGACTCCGGTAGGGACAGCCCGCGCACCCGTCGGCTTCGCCGTCGTAGACGAACTCGGTCCCCGGCGCCGCGAGGCGATCACCGACGAGGGTGATCGTCGACATGTACTGTCGTAGTCGTCCCGAGCGGTTAAGCACAGTGGGTCGGGCGCGGGTCACGCCCGCCAGCGCGGGCCACGCATCGACTGCTGGGTCAGGCGACGCGTTCGCCCGGCGTCGCCAGCAGGCCGTAGCCGAACGCGAGGAGCGCGACGAACCAGCAGAGAACGCCCGCAGGCGTCACGGCGTAGAGCAGCGGGAGGCCGATCGCGAGACAGACCGCCCCCGCGTCCATCGCCGTCCGGCCCGGATTGTAGCCGCAGGCCGGGCAGGCGTCGGCGTCGGGGGCGACCGGGTCGTCGCAGCGGGTGCATCGGTACATGATGGGACAGATTGTGGATCGAGCCCTCGGAAGCACGCGTCTCCGGGATCGGGCGTCGATTCGCAGCTTCGGTCAGGGACCGGCCGGCCAGTTCGTCGTCGGTGGAGCGATCGGTCGGGCGCGACCGATCAGTCCTCGCCCGATCGGTCAGTCCGTCGTACGGTTGGTCAGTTCGTCGAGCCGGTCGAGGTAGCGCTCGCGGGGCACCTGATAGGCGTCGCGGTAGTCGAGCTCGCCGGTGGCGAAGCGCTCGGCGAGCTCGAGTGCGAACGCCTCGGCGTCTGCACGCGCCGCGAAGCGGTGGACGTCGCCGACCACGACCTCGGGCTCGAGGTAGAGCGTGACGAACCAGTCGTCCGTCGTCGTCCGACTCGCGGGGTGGCGCCCCGGCCGGCGGGTCCGCTCGCCGCGTGTGAGATAACAGACCGGCAGACAGGGTGCGGGAAAGTCGGCGGCGTCGAAGACGTCCGGACGGAAGGCGTAGATGGTTCGATCCGCCTCGTCCGACCAGACGGTCCAGCCCTCGGGCGGGTCGGCGGCCTCACTCATGCTAACGCCTACCTGCTCGCGTCCTATAGCGACTCCGGTCGTGGGGCGAGCGGTCGCGACCGAGTCGATCACGCCGGTCGGCCGATCCAGTCCTGCTCGGATGGCCGGATTGCGGCGAGTTCTTTGGCCCCGCAGGAGACCGAAACTCGTCCGCGCGCGAGCGAACCTTGCCGCTGCAGGCGCCCGGCTTTTACGCGTGTATCTGATTGACGAAAGACGGATGACCGACCCGGTAGAAATGTCGGCGAAACTCGCCGCCGAGTAGTCCTAATAAATACCTTTTGGGGTTAAGCTTATGCCATCTGAATACAACCATATTAAACACCATCGGAATCGTTTGCCGACTGGTACCGATCCCCGCTGCGGGCCGACGCCCGGGGGATGGCCGATCAGCATGGACCGTCAACCGTCGCACGCGCCGTCGTCCGTCGCAGGTGGAGTTCCTGCGCCGGAGGTCGGTCGACGAGCGATCCGCCTCGATCGACCGAACCCGGGCGCGGCGAACCGTCCGGGCCCGCTCCGTTTCCCGCGATCAGCTCCGATCGACGACCCACCCACCGTGATAGCATGACCAGTGACACCGACACGCTCGAACAACTCAGCACCGCTTACCAACAGTCGATGCCGGCCGACCTTCGCGAGGCGAAGTCCTTCGACTGGTATCTCGACGAACTCACCGCCGATCCGAAGATCGCGCGCAACGCCCACCAGCGTGTCGCGGACATGTTCGACTACTACGGGACGACCTACGACGAGTCCCGCGGCGTCGTCGAGTACCACCTCGCCTCGCTGGACCCGCTCGGCGACGGCGAGAACACCTTCTACGGTCGGGTCGTCCACCAGGCGATCCACGAGTTCGTCAACAAGGTTAAATCCGGATCCCGCCGGCTCGGCCCCGAGCGACGGATCAAGCTCCTCCTCGGCCCCGTCGGCTCCGGGAAGTCCCACTTCGACCGCCAGATCAGGCGCTACTTCGAGGACTACACGATGACCGAGGAGGGCCGGATGTACACCTTCCGCTGGACCAACCTCTGCGACGTGATCAAGGACCAGGATCCGGCCGACGACGTCGTTCGCTCGCCGATGAACCAGGATCCGCTCGTCCTCCTGCCCCTCGAACAGCGCCAGGAGGTCGTCGACGCGATGAACGAGGCGCTGGAGGCGCCCTACACCATCCAGAACGAGCAGGCGCTCGACCCAGAGAGCGAGTTCTACATGGATCGCCTGCTCGCCCAGTACGACGACGATCTGAAGGCCGTCCTCGAGAACCACGTCGAGGTCGTCCGGTTCGTCGCCGACGAGAACAAGCGACAGGGCCTGGAGACGTTCGAGCCCAAGGACAAGAAGAACCAGGACGAGACCGAGCTGACCGGCGACGTCAACTACTCGAAGATCGCCGTCTACGGCGAATCCGACCCGCGCGCGTTCGACTATTCGGGGGCGTTCTGTAACGCCAATCGCGGCATCTTCTCCGGCGAGGAGCTACTGAAACTCCAGCGCGAATTCCTCTACGACTTCCTGCACGCGACTCAGGAGCAGACGATCAAGCCGAAGAACAACCCGCGGATCGACATCGACCAGGTGATCGTCGGGCGGACGAACATGCCCGAGTACAAGGACAAGAAGGGCGACGAGAAGATGGAGGCGTTCAACGACCGCACGAAGCGGATCGACTTCCCGTACGTCCTCTCCTACGAGGACGAGTCGCGCATCTACCAGAAGATGCTCGACAACGCCGACGTCCCCGACATCCACGTCGAGCCCCACACCCTGGAGATGGCCGGCCTGTTCGGCGTCCTCACCCGGATCGAGGAGCCCGACTCCGACCGCGTCGACCTGCTCTCGAAGGCAAAGGCCTACAACGGCGAGATCGACGAGAGCGAGGACGTCGACGTCAAGAAACTCCGCGAGGAGGCCGACCAGGTCGCCGAGATCGGCGAGGGGATGGAGGGCGTCTCCCCGCGCTTCATCGGCGACGAGATCGCCGAGGCGATCATGGATTCGAAACACCGGAGCCGGGGCTACCTCTCGCCGCTGACGGTGTTCAACTTCTTCGAGGAGAACCTCGAACACCACGGCTCGATCGCCGAAGCGCAGTTCGAAACGTACTACCGCTACCTCGAGCAGGTCCGCGAGGAGTACCGCGAACGGGCCATCGAGGACGTCCGCAACGCGCTGGCCTACGACGTCGAGGAGATCAAGCGCCAGGGCGAGAAGTACATGGACCACGTCATGGCGTACATCGACGACGCCACCATCGAGGACGAACTCACCGGCCGCGAGCAGGACCCCGACGAGACGTTCCTGCGAGCCGTCGAGGAGGAACTCGACATCCCCTCGGACCGCAAGGACGACTTCCGCCAGGAGGTCTCGAACTGGGTGTCCCGACGCGCCCGCGAGGGCGAGGCGTTCGACCCGACCGACAACGAACGGCTGCGCCGCGCCCTCGAGCGCAAGCTCTGGGAGGACAAGAAGCACAACATCAACTTCTCGGCGCTGGTCAGCGCCGGGGAGATCGACGACGAGGAGCGCTCGGCGTGGATCGACGCGCTCGTCGAACAGGGCTACTCCGAGGACGGCGCAAAGGAGGTGCTCGAGTTCGCGGGCGCAGAAGTCGCCCGCGACGAGATCGAAGAGCAATGAGCCGCGGAACCGACTACGTCTCGGCGGCCGACCGCACCCTCGAAGAGACCTACGAGGAGCCGCGGAGCCTCGAGGCGTTCGTCGATCACCTCTTCGAGCAGCCGACGGTGGGCGCCCACGCCTCGAAGTACCTCCTCGACGCGATCGAGGCCGCCGGGACGCGGACGGTCCTCGAAGAGGGCGAGCACCGCGAGCGCTACCGCTTCTTCGACGATCCGTACAACGACGGCGAACACGCCGTCCTCGGCAACACGCCGGTGTTGAACGCCTTCGTCGACGACCTGCGCTCGATCGCCGCCGGCCGCGGCAAGGAGGAGACGATCGTCTGGTTCGAGGGCCCGACGGCGACCGGCAAGTCCGAGTTCAAGCGCTGTCTCGTCAACGGGCTCCGTGAGTACTCGAAGACGCCCGAGGGGCGTCGGTACACCGTCGAGTGGAACATCCGGACGGCCGGCGCGGAGGAGCGGGGTCTGAGTTACGGCGTCGACCCGACCGCGACGGACGACGAACACTGGTTCGAGAGCCCGGTGCAGACGCACCCGCTCTCGGTCTTTCCCGAACCCGTCCGCGAGGACCTCCTCGCCCGACTGAACGACGCGAGCGACGATCACGTGCCGATCCGGGTCGAGGCGGGGCTCGATCCGTTCTCGCGGGAGGCCTACGAGTACCTGGAGGAGAAGTACCGCCGGCAGGGCGCGGAGTCCCTGTTCTCGTCGATCACCGACGAGAGTCACCTCCGGGTGAAGAACTACGTCGTCGACGTCGGGCAGGGCATCGGCGTCCTCCACGCCGAGGACGACGGCACGCCGAAGGAGCGCCTCGTCGGCTCCTGGATGCACGGCATGCTCCAGGAACTCGACTCGCGCGGGCGGAAGAACCCGCAGGCGTTCTCCTACGACGGCGTCCTCTCGCAGGGCAACGGCGTCCTGACGATCGTCGAGGACGCCGCCCAGCACGCCGACCTGCTGCAGAAGCTACTCAACGTCCCCGACGAGCGGACGGTCAAGCTGGACAAGGGCATCGGGATGGACGTCGACACGCAGCTGCTCATCATCTCGAACCCGGACCTGGAGGCCCAGCTCGACCAGCACGCCGACCGAAACGGCATGGATCCGCTGAAGGCGCTGAAGCGCCGGCTCAACAAACGGCGCTTTCACTACCTCACCAACCGCTCGATGGAGGTCCAGCTGCTCCGGCGCGAACTCACCGACGAGACGCGCGTCTGGACGACGACGGACCCGGAGGCGATCGCCCAGAAGGTGCGCGAACCGCTCTCCGTGACCGTCTCCGACGGGTCGAGCGGCGGTCGCGAGCGCGAACTCGCGCCCCACGCGATCGACGCGGCCGCCCTCTACGCGGTGGTGACGCGACTGGCCATCGACGACCTGCCGAGCGACCTCGACCTCGTCGAGAAGGCGTTGCTCTTCGACCAGGGCTACCTCCAGCTGGGCGACGAGCGTCACGAGACGGACGACTTCGACTTCGACGACGAGGCCCCCGACGGGACGCACGGCATTCCGGTGACGTACACCCGCGACGTGATCGCCGAACTCGTCCAGGCCGAGACCGACCGGCACCACCCGGAGTTAGCCGTCGAGGACGTCCTCCTGCCGCGGGACGTGCTGGACGCGATGGTGGAGGGCCTGGCCGACGACCCGCTGTTCTCGACGGGCGAGCAATCCGAGTTCGAATCCCGGATCACGCCCGTGCTGTCCTACGTCGAGGAGCGTCAGGCCGAAGACGTGCTAGAGGCGATCATGCACGACCACCGCGTCGACCGCGACTCCGTCGAGGAGTACGTCGCCCACGTCTACGCCTGGGAGACCGGCGAGTCCCTGACCGACGAGCGCGGCGAGGAGATCGAACCCGATCCGCTGAAGATGAAGCTCTTCGAGGTCGAGGAACTCGGAAGCTTCGACGAGACCGAGTACGCGGGCAACCAGCCGAGCGAGGCCGTCGAGTCGTTCCGCCGCGAGAACGTGATCACGGCGCTGAACCGCTACGCCTGGGAGCACCGCGACGAGGAGTTCTCGGCCGCCGACGTCGATCTGACGGAGATCCCCGTCCTGACCGACGTCTTAGAGCGGACCGACTGGGACGACGTCCGCCGGCACTACCCCGACTTCGACCCCGACGCGTGGGACGATCCGCCGAGTTCGACCGAGACGGAGCGCGTGAAGGAGAACGCGATCGAGCGACTGGTCGACTCCTACGGCTACACCGAGGCCTCGGCCGAGCTGACGAGCCGCGAGGTGATGAACCGGGTGAGTTCGAGATGGGACTGAGAGACGACCTCGAGCGGTTCCGGATGGTCGGCGAGTCGAACCGCGAGGATCTGTCCGACTTCATCCAGTACGGCGACCTCGGCCGGAGCGGCGCCACCGACATCAAGATCCCCGTCAAGATCGTCGACCTCCCGGAGTTCGAGTACGATCAGCGCGATCGGGGCGGCGTCGGGCAGGGCGACGGCGACACGCCCGACGTCGGCCAGCCCGTCGGCCCGCCCCAGCCACAGCCGGGCGACGGCGACGAGGAGGGCGAACCCGGCGAGGAGGGCGGCGAACACGAGTACTACGAGATGGACCCCGAGGAGTTCGCCGAGGAACTCGACGAGGAACTCGGGCTCGACCTCGACCCGAAGGGCAAGACCGTCGTCGAGGAGACGGAGGGTCCCTTCACCGACCTCACGCGATCCGGTCCCGACAGCACGCTCGACGTCGAGCGGATGTTCCGCGAGGGATTGAAGCGAAAGCTCGCGATGGCGTTCGACGAGAACTTCCTCCGGGAGCTCTGCAAGGTCGAGGGCATCACCCCGCGCGAGGTGTTCGAGTGGGCCCGGGACGAGCGACTCCCGGTCTCGATGGCCTGGATCGAACGCGCGCACGAGGAGGTGGCGGACGAACGCGGCGCCTGGGACTCGATCGCCGAGGTCGAGGCGAACGTCGAGCGCGAACCGGTGAGCCGCCGGATCCGTCGCGACGGCATCGACCACGTCCCGCTGCGCCGAGAGGACGAACGCTATCGCCACCCCGAGATCATCGAGGAGAAGGAGAAGAACGTCGTCGTCGTCAACATCCGCGACGTCTCCGGTTCGATGCGCGAGACCAAGCGCGAACTCGTCGAACGCGTGTTCACGCCGCTGGACTGGTACCTGACGGGCAAGTACGACAACGCGGAGTTCGTCTACATCGCCCACGACGCCGAGGCCTGGCGGGTCGACCGCGGCGACTTCTTCGGCATCCGATCGGGCGGCGGGACGAAGATCTCGAGCGCGTACGAACTGGCCGACGAGGTCCTCTCGGAGTACCCCTGGAGCGACTGGAATCGCTACGTCTTCGCGGCGGGCGACTCCGAGAACTCCTCGAACGACACGGAAGAGCGCGTCATCCCGATGATGGAGGAGATCGACGCCAACCTCCACGCCTACGTCGAGACCCAGCCCAGCGGGAACGCGATCAACGCGACCCACGCCGAGGAACTCGAGAAGCACTTCGGCACCGACGCCGAGGACGTCGCCGTCACGTACGTCAATTCGGCCGACGACGTGGCCGACGCCATCTACGAGATCCTGAGCACGGAGGGTGAGACGGATGAGTGAGACCGACGAGACCGACACGACGGACCGAGACGCGACTACCGACCGAACCGAGACGGCGCCGCTTTCGGACACCGTCCGCAAGCGCGCGATCGCGACCGACCTCGAGGAGCCGGTGTCGGCCGCGCGAGCCCTGGCGACGAAACTGGGCCTGTCACCCTACCCCGTGCGGTACTGGGTCGTCGACTACGACGAGATGAACGAACTCATCGCCTACGGCGGGTTCCAGCGACGCTATCCGCACTGGCGCTGGGGGATGCAGTACGATCGCCAGCGCAAGCAGGATCGCTACACGGGTGCGCGAGCCTTCGAGATCGTCAACAACGATAACCCGTCCCACGCGTTCCTCCAGGAGTCGAACGCGATGGCCGACCAGAAGGCCGTCATCACCCACGTCGAGGCCCACGCCGACTTCTTCGCGAACAACGACTGGTTCGGCCTCTTTACCGAGCGCCGGTCGGGCGACGACGCGGTCGACGCCGCGGCGATGCTCGAACGCCACGCTCGCACGATCGAGAACTACATGGCCGACCCGGAGATCGACCGCACCGAGGTCGAACGCTGGATCGACCACGTCCTCACCCTGGAGGACACGATCGACCAGCACCGCGTGTACCGCGACCGGCTGGTTCGCGACGCCGACGACGAGGACGTGGACGACGACCTCCGCGAGAAACTCGACGAGCTCGAGATATCCGCGGAGGTGACCGAGCAGGTCTTCGACGACGAGTGGCTCGACGCCCGCGAGGCCGAAGCCGAACGGGGGCCCGACTCCGCAGCACCAGAGTCCGACGTGCTCGGGTTCGTCCGCGAGTACGGCATGCAGTACGACCGCGAGGAGGACCGGGCGGTCGAGATGACCGACTGGCAGCAGGACGTTCTGGAGCTGCTGCGCGAGGAGGCCTACTACTTCGCGCCCCAGAAGATGACGAAGGTGATGAACGAGGGCTGGGCCGCCCTCTGGGAGTCGCGGATGATGACCGACGAGGCCTTCGCCGGCGACGACGAGGTGCTGGCGTACGCGGACCACATGGCGAAGGTGCTCGCCTCGCCCGGTCTGAACCCGTACAGCCTCGGGTTCGAACTCTGGCAGTACATCGAAAACGTCACCAACCGCCGCGACGTCCTCGAACAGTTGCTCCGCGTCGAGGGCCTTACCTGGCGGTCGCTGCTCGACGACGTCGACTTCGCCGACGTCCTCGAGCGCCTGGAGCCGCCCGAGGCGATCGCGTCGATCTCCGCCGACTCGCTCGACGCCCTCGAATCGGTCCCCGACGCGTGGGTCGATCGGGAGGCGCTGGAGGCGGCCCGCGCGGGCGAGGTCGACGTCGATCGGTATCCCTGGCGCGTGCTCACGTACGAGGGTCTGGCCCGCCGGCACTACTCGTTGGTCAAGCGGGCCAACCGGTCGGTCCTCTCGCGCGTCTCGCGCGACCAGCTCGAACGCATCGATCGCTACCTCTTCGAGGACGACCGCTACGCCAGCGTCGAGGAGGCGCTCGATAACGTGACCTACACCGCGGGCTGGGACCGCCTCTACGACGTCCGCGAGAGCCACAACGACGTGACGTTCCTCGACGAGTTCCTGACGCCCGAGTTCATCCGGACGAACGACTACTTCACCTACGAGTACTCGCGGGCGACCGGGGAGTTCCACGTCGCCAGCACGGACCCCGCGGACGTCAAACGCAAACTCCTCTTGCAGTTTACCAACTTCGGCAAGCCGACGATCACGGTCGCCGACGGCAACTACGCCAACGCGGGCGAACTCCTGCTCGAACACGAGTACAACGGCATCGAACTCGACTTCGCCCAGGCCCAGGACGTCCTCGAACGCCTCTTCGAACTCTGGGGGCGCCCGGTGAACCTGCTGACCATTCGCAAGGAGATCGACGACCACGACGTGGAGGTCGCAAAGCGTCGCAACCGAGAACCCGAACCGGAGGAGCGCGGGATCAAACTCCGCTACGACGGCGAGGAGGCGAGTGCGGAGCGGGTCTCCTGGGACGAGGTCGAGCACCTCGCCGCGGACGACGTCGACTACGACACCAAGCCCGAGGACTGGCTCGCCTGACCCGCACGACGCACCGGTTCGACGGTCCGACGACTCGTCGGGAGCGTCGAGTCGCCACATGAGGCGCGGAATCGGCCGATCGCCGTTACGACGACGGGTCCGTCGTCGGACCACCGTTCCGGCGGAACGAATTTGTGCGTGGGAGTCGCCGGCAGCCGTATGGAACTGCGGGTCGAGACCGACGCTCGCACGACGACCGTCGACGTCACCGACCGGGTCGCCGACGCGATCTCGCCGGACTGTGATACGGGTACCTGTACGGTCTTCGTCGAGCACACGACGGCGGCGCTCGCGATCCAGGAGAACGAACCGCGGCTACGCGAGGATATCGAGGGGTTTCTCGCCGACCTCGTCCCCGACGAGGGCCACGCCCACGATCGACTCGACAATAACGCGGACGCCCACCTGCGCGCGACGATACTGGGACCGTCCGTCTCCGTGCCGATCCGGGACGGATCCCTCGCGCTCGGCACCTGGCAGTCGATCCTGCTGGTCGAGTGCGACGGCCCGCGCACGCGACGGCTGTCGCTCACTGTCCTGGAGGGGTAACGGGTGGCGTGCGATCTCGGCGCGCCGCCCTCCCGGTGCGGGACCGCGAACCGCGCCGTCATTCGAGGAGATTATTCTGGAAATCGGTCATCTCGGTTCCCGTCGCGAACGCGATCGGATCCTCGACGTCTGCCGCACCGATGACGACGGCGAGCATCTCGTCGTCCGGCTTCTCGATGGTCGCCGAGACCGAGGCCGCGGATTCGCCATCCACCTCGTGGCCGTCGGCCAGGGCGACCCGCACGTCGTAGGTACCCGCGTCGGTCCAGACGTCCTCGAAGACGCTGGCTCCATCTTCGTCGGTCGAGGCCGTCGAGCCGTCACCGTTCTCCCCGCCGGGCGGCAGGTCGAAGGTGGTGTCGAGCGCGGACTCGCCGCTCGGGGCCGTGATCACGATCGAGCCATCGAGGCGATTCGTCGTCTCGTTGAAAACGTTGACGTCGCCGAGCACCTGATCGCCGATCCAGTTGACGAGGTCCGAGCAACCGGCCACGCTACCGGCCGCAACGGTTGCGACCCCGCCGAGGAGTCGACGCCGATCGACGGCGGCGCTGTCACATCCCATACTGACGGCGAGATGGTGTAATATAATCAACGTTTCGTTGTCCGTCTCACGTCATCGGTGGTCGTCCGCGTCGGCAGTGAGGGCGGACCCCCGATATTGATGCGGCCGAGCGCCCTACGTCCACCCATGCCAGGAACCGCGAACTTCGACTTCGAGGAGACGGTCGCGATCGTCACCGGGGCGACGGGCACGCTCGGCGGTGCCGTCGTCGATCGCTTTCACGACGCCGGCGCGACGGTCTGCGGGATCGACGTCGCCGAACCGGACCCAGCGGATGGGACGTTCGAGGGCGATCGCCGGCACTTCTATCGAGCGGACCTGACCGACGAGGCCGCCGTCGAACGCGTCGTCGACAGGGTCGTCGACGACCACGGCCGACTCGACGCGCTCTGTAACGTCGCCGGCACCTGGCGCGGCGGTCAGCCGATCGACGAGACGCCGCTCTCCGAGTTCGACCTCCTCGTGGACGTCAACCTGAAGACTGCGTTTCTCGCGAGCAAACACGCGTTGCCGGCGCTCCGGCAGACGGACGGTGCGATCGTCAACGTCAGCGCCCGCTCCTCGCTCGAAGGCGGCGAGGGCGACGGCCCCTATCGCATCTCGAAGGCCGGGATCCGGCTGCTGACCGAGACGCTCGCCGCGGAGAATCGTGGGACGGTGCGGGCGAACTGCGTCATGCCGAGCGTCATCGACACGCCGACGAACCGCGAGATGATGCCCGACGCGGATCACGAATCGTGGGTCGATCCGAGCGAGATCGCTGACGTGATGGCGGTGCTGTGCAGCGATGCGACGACGGTGACGAGCGGAGCGGCGGTACCCGTCTACGGCAGGGCGTGAACACGTCGCGTTAGTCGCTTCGATGCCCGATTCCGGTCCCCTCTCGAGGGAGCGGGCTCAGTCCGGTGTGCAGGCCTCGTCGTCGAGTGGCACCGCCTTTAACCGTCGAGTGATAGCGAGTGGCGTGGGTTTGGGTTGCTACCATCAACAGCAACCTGCCACCTACCGCGGAATATTCAGTTCGATTTACACGGCGGTAGCGTGAAGTATAATACCCATCGGCATAGACACGCAGACAGGCATGGGTGTGAATCTCAGTGAGGGTCGATTTTCGGACAGCGCATCCGCTGTGCGGGATCGGCTTTCACAGACATCTGGTGCGGACATCGTCGGCCTCTTCCTGGGCCTGCTGATGGGAGTACTGGTGCTCGATCTGGTCCGCCAGTTGGTGATCGGGACCATAACGGCCACGTCGTTACTCGAGTACCTCTGGTGGGGGATCAGGGATTCGATGTACATCGGTCTCGCAGCGGTCGGACTCTCGATGACCTACAGCATCCTTCGATTCGCGAACTTTTCGCACGGGGACCTGATCACCACCGGCGCCTTCAGCGGTTGGGCCGCCGCGTATCTCGTCGGCGGCTGGGGCCTTGCCAGTGTCGGCGAACTAGTACTGGTTCGTGCGAAATCGGGCGGCGTCTCACCCGGGGATGTCGGGTTACAGGTGTTCGCGTCGCCGCTGGTGATCCTGTTCGGTTTACTCGTCGCCGGTGCGATGACGGTGCTCGTCGCGCTGGCGATCGATCGACTCGTCTACAAGAAGATGCGAGATCAGGGCGGCATCTCGATGCTCATCGCGAGCGTCGGCGTCGCGCTGGCGCTGCGGTACCTCCTCGCCGTCATCTTCACGAATAGAAAGCGCGGTGTAACCGCGAGCACGCCCGATATCGGCCCGTTCACGGCCCACGAGTTGACGCTCGTCGTCATCGCGGTCGTCCTCATCGTCGGCTTGCACCTCCTGTTACAGCGGACCAAACTCGGGAAGTCGATGCGCGCGATGGCGGACAACAAGGATCTGGCGTTGATTACGGGGATCCCAACGGAACGCGTCATCACGGCCACGTGGATCATCGGCGCGGCGTTCGCCGGGATCTCCGGTTACCTCATCGTCCTCGACCGGGGTTCGATCTCGATCAACCTCGGCTGGTTACTCCTGTTGATGATCTTCGCCGCCGTCATCCTCGGCGGAATCGGTTCGATTTACGGGGCGCTCGCCGGGTCGCTCGTCATCGGGATCACGGTGAACATGTCGTTAATCTGGATTCCGTCGGATCTCTCGAAGGTCACCGCATTCGTCCTCATGATTCTGATACTGGTGTTCAAACCGAACGGCTTGTTAGGGGGTGTGGAGACGGCATGAGTTCCGAAACTGACGCCGACGCGGACGGCGAAGAAAATGCGCCGACGCCGATGGTCCGTCCGAGCTGGTTTTTGGACCTGGGCAGGATCACCGCCGTCGTCGCGATCACGTACGTATTTTTCTTCGGCCTCGGCTTACTCGCCGGGCTGGATGTCAACTTCATTATGAGCTTTCTCCAGCGTATCACCTTCTACGGGGCGATCTTCGCTATGGGCGCCCTCGCGCTGAACCTCCACTGGGGGTACACTGGCATGTTCAACATCGGCGTGATCGGCTTCATGGGCGTGGGGGCCTACTCGATGTCTGTCGTGACCGCCTCGCCGAGCGGCTCGCCGGCCGGCCTCGGCCTTCCGATTCCCGTCGGAATCCTCGTCGGGTTCCTGGTAGCCTGTCTCGCCGGGTTTATCATCGCGCTCCCCGCACTGCGTGTCCGCGCGGACTATTTCGCGATCGTGACCCTGGGATTCTCGGAGATCGTCCGATTACTCGTGCTCTCCGATTCGCTCAGTAATTTGCCCGGTGGACTGGGGACCGGTGGCGGCCAGGGAATCAGCGCCCCGAGAACCGACAGCGTGGTCTCGTGGTTACAGGGGACACCACTGATCGGGGACGTCATCGATTCCATCATCTCGGTCGGGGTTAGGCTGGGCGGGATTCCGGACTCCGTGATGGAGAACTACATCTATACGTTCATCCTGATCGGGTTCGTCATCGTGATCTTCCTGTTGCTGACCAGAATCGCGTACTCGCCGTTCGGTCGGGTGTTGAAGGCGATTCGCGAGGACGAACTCGCCGCGAAGTCGCTCGGGAAGCGGACGGATCGAACGAAGATCGTCGTGTTCGTCCTCGGGTGCGGGCTGATGGGTATCGCCGGCATGCTCTGGCTCGGTCAGCGGACCCTCGTCACCCCGAACCACATCCGCCCGATCTGGACGTTCTACATCTTCGTCGCGCTGATCGTCGGCGGTTCGGGGTCGAACACCGGCAGCGTCATCGGCGGCTTCGTCTTCGCCGCGTTCGTCAACGACGGCCCGCGATATCTCCAGCGCGTCATCGAGTCGTACAGAGATCAATCCGCCCCGGCAACCCTCGCCGACGCGGTCGCCTCGCCCGATTCGCTGGCGCTGCTCGATTACCTCGTCAACGCGATGGACGAAATCAGGTACATCATCCTCGGTGTTGTCCTGATCCTCTTGATGATATACCGACCGCAAGGACTGCTCGGCCACCGCAAAGAGATCGCCGCCGCGGTCGATCTCAGCCGGCACGACCCTGCCGGTGGCGTGGGTGGACCCGGCGAGCCCGTCAGCAGTGAACCCGCCGGAGGTGAGCCGGATGAATAGCGTAGAATCCGGTAACACTGACCAGGTTTCCGCTCACGACGAATCGGCAGCGGTAGCGGAATCAGCGCAGTCGGTCGACGAGGCGGTCCTCGAAGTGTCGAACCTCCGGAAAACGTTTGGGGGAATCGTCGCGGTCGATGAGACGAGCTTCTCCGTCGAGCGCGGCTCAATAACGGGGTTGATCGGACCGAACGGTGCCGGCAAGTCAACGACGTTCAACTGTATTACGGGCGTCTACGAACCGGACGGGGGATCGGTTACGTTCGACAGCGAAGACGTCACTGGCTGGGAACCCCACCAGGTCGCAAATCGGGGCCTCGTTCGGACGTTTCAGATCGCACGCGAATTCCCCGAGATGACCGTCCTCGAGAACATGATGCTCGCTCCAAAAGGCCAGCTCGGTGAACATCTCTGGCGATCGGTCCTCCCGGGAGCGCGCTCGGCCGTCGTCGAACAGGAAAAAGCTCTCAGGGATCAGGCCTGGGAGATGCTCGAATTCTTCGAGATCGATCACCTCGCCGAGGAGTACGCGATGAACCTCTCCGGCGGGCAGCGGAAACTGCTCGACCTTGCACGCGCCCTGCAGACGGATCCGGAGATGCTCATGCTCGACGAACCGATGGCAGGGGTCAACCCCACGCTCGAGGAGAAGATCCTAGACCGGATCCACGACCTTCGCGAGGACGGCTACACCTTCCTCATCGTCGAACACGATATGGACCTGATCATGGAGAACTGTGAACACGTGATCGTGATGCACCAGGGGAGCGTCCTCGACGAGGGGACGCCGGAAGCGATCCAGTCGAACGAGCAGGTTATCGAGGCGTATCTCGGAGGTGAGGTCGAATGACCTTACTGAACGTCTCGGACCTCGACTCGGGATACGGCGATCTGCAGATTATCGACGGCGTCGATATGCGAGTCGAGGACGGGGAGTACGTCACCATCGTCGGCCCGAACGGTGCCGGGAAGTCGACCGTCATGAAATCGGTCTTCGGTCTCACGACGTACATGGGCGGTTCGATCGAATTCAAGGGCACCGAAATCAGCGGGTATCGCCCGGAGGACATCATTTCGACCGGTATCGGGTACGTTCCGCAGAGCGACAACGTCTTTCCGTCGATGACGGTGATGGAGAACCTCGAGATGGGCGCGTACATTCTCGACGAGGTTCCACAGGAGCGCGTCGATCGGATCTTCGATCGATTCCCGATTCTCGAGGAGCGGTCCGACCAGACCGCCGGCGACCTGAGTGGCGGTCAGCAGCAGATGCTCGCGATGGGTCGAGCGCTCATGCTAGATCCCGACCTCCTCCTGCTCGACGAACCGAGCGCGGGCCTCGCGCCGGATCTCGTCCAGGACATGTTCGATCGGATAGATCGCATCAACGATGATGGGACGGGCGTTCTGCTGGTCGAGCAGAACGCGAAAGAGGCGCTCCGCAGGTGTGACCGCGGTTACGTGCTCGTCCAGGGCCAAAATCGATACGAGGACACCGGAGACGCGTTACTCGCGGACGAACAGGTTCGGCGAGACTTCCTCGGCGGATAACGGATCGTCGCTGTTTTTGTGACCTGCGGACCGGCGCGCAATCTGCGCGCGTCAGGACACGAGTAACCGCAACCCAACCTGGAGCGGGCGCGAGCGACCCGCCCGTTTCGACCGATCTTCGCGGACGTGATCTCGTCGCGCGTCGGCAGTCGAGACGAACCGCCGCACCCAGACGGCGGTGACGGATTTGGCCCTCCCCGGACGCTGCCCGGGTCCGTCGAAACCCTCATTGCCGAGTACCCGGCCTTACGTACTCCCAGTCTCACGGGCGCGGCTACTGCACATCCGAGCTCGTCGCGAAAAATTGTCGAGTTACGAGGCGCCGTCAGGCTTCGTAGGTGACGCTACGATCGACGGAGTAGCCGTCCATGGTGTAGCTGCCGATCTCGTACGTAACGGCGGACGGGTTACCGTTATCGAGGAAGTCGACGGGACCGGAAGCGCCCTGGTAGTTCAGCGCGTCGCCGTCCTGGGCCATCTCGACCGCTTCGGGGAGGTTACCCGGGCCGACCTCCTCGCCGTCGGGGTTGGCCACCTCTCGGACGTTTTCGGAGATCGTCGGACCGTCCACCTCACCGCCGTAGAGGGTGGCGAGAATCAGGACGGCGCTCGCGTCGTACGCTTGCGCGTTGAAGACTCCAGGCGCGGTGTCGTACTCGTCTTCGTAGAGGCTCTTGAAGGAATCGATGCCTTCGCCGCCTGCACCGGGGGCCGTCCCGATGACGTTTTCCAGCGGATTGTCCACGTTCGAGGGGAGATTGTCGTCGATGAGCCCGTCGGGAACGAGAATCGGCATGTCGTTGTCGTAGTTCTCGTAGAACTCGCGGAGGATCACCTGTCCGGCCTCAGGGTAGCCGACGATCATCAGCATATCGGGATCCGTTCCGGCCGAATTCTCCAGCTGGGACGTAAACGAGGTATTGCTCGAGTCGAAGGAGACTTCGGCGAGGATTTCGGCACCGCGCTCCTCGCAACCGGCGACGAATTCGTCGTTGAGGCCCTGCCCGTAGTCGTTGTTGAGATAGAGCGTCGCGATCGTACTCGCGCCCTGATCGTTGACGGCGATCTCCGCCATCGCGTCGCCCTGCCAGGCGTCGCTCGGACAGGTTCGAAGCAGGTAATCCCCGTTCATGCCCGTGATGTCCGGACTGGTACTGGCCGGCGAGATGCCGACGACCTCGTTCGGGATGAGGATGTCGTTCGCGACGTTGATCGTGACGGACGACGACGCAGCCCCGGTGATCGCCGGGTACCCCGAGTCGACGAGCGTCTGGGCCTGACTCACGCCGACTTCGGGTCTCGTCTCGGTATCTCTTCGACCGACGTCGATGGTGAGGTCGGTTTCGGATTCGAGCTGCCGTGCTGGCAACTCTGCGCCATCCGCGATCGGCGTCCCGAGCGATCCCAATTGGCCCGATTCCGGCTGCAGAATACCCAGCATCGGTTCGACATTCCCACCGCCGTTCGACCCGCCGCCGAGCGCATCGAGACACCCAGCAAGTGAGAGCGTTCCAGTTGCACCTATCCCCCCGAGCACCTGCCGCCGATTCAGCTTGCGTGCCATAGGGTACCATATAGCGGTCCATTATAAAGTACTTATGTTTTTATTTCAATTAGCAAATATGAGTCAAATTTACCCTCCTTCAGTTATATACTGCCTTGTAATTCAAACCAGAGGGTCGAATAACGTATGTTATTCCATATTGATCTCGTTCCTCTTCTCGAAATCTAAGCATCTCGATTGAGCGGACCCTCGCTCGGTCTCGGATAGTGGGCGATCCCGACTAACTGTCGTGAGTACCAGCCCCGGGGTCTCGATATATTCTTTGATCGCAGACCGTGGTGTGTGGAGCGCTTCGGTCGTGGTAGAATCTGACCGGTTGGATTCGTTCGCCGGACCGGTGCGATTCGTGGCGCAACGCGGACCTCGATTGCGACCCGTTCACCGGGTGAACGTGCACCCGTTGCGTCTTCAGAATACTTTTTGCCCGGCTAGTGCATCCTCCCACCAATGAGCGTCGGACGGAGGGTCGACGGATGACGATGGAAGAGCGAATCGAGGAACTCGAGTCGCTTCGCGAGGAGGCGTTGCTCGGCGGCGGCGAGGAGCGCATCGAGCGCCAGCACGAGAAGGGGAAACTGACCGCCCGCGAGCGGATCGAGTACTTCCTCGACGACGGAACGTTCACCGAGTTCGACCAGCTGCGAACCCACGAGGAGACGAACTTCGGAATGGACGAGAAGCAAATCAAGGGCGACGGCGTCGTGACCGGCTACGGCGAAGTCGACGGTCGACACGTCTTCGTCTTCGCGCACGACTTCACCGTCTTCGGCGGGTCGCTCGGCGAGGTGTTCGCCGAGAAGGTCTGTAAGGTGATGGACACGGCGATGGAGGTCGGCGCGCCGGTCATCGGCCTCAACGACTCCGCGGGCGCGCGCATCCAGGAGGGCGTCAAGAGCCTCGCGGGCTACACCGAGATCTTCCGCCGGAACCAGCAGGCCAGCGGCGTGATTCCACAGATCTCCGCGACGATGGGACCCTGTGCGGGCGGCGCGGTCTACTCCCCGGCCATCACGGACTTCATCTTCATGGTGAAGGACACGAGCCACATGTACATCACCGGGCCCGGCGTCACGAAGACCGTCACCGGCGAGGACGTCACGCACGAGGAACTCGGCGGGGCGATGACCCACGCCGGCGAGACCGGCGTCGCGCAGTTCGCCTGCGAGTCCGAAGAGGACGCGCTGGACCAGATTCGGCGCCTCCTCTCGTACCTTCCGCAGAACAACGTCGAGGATCCACCGCGGGTCGATCCCTGGGACGATCGGGATCGGCGCGACGAGGCGCTCGAATCGATCGTTCCGGACAACCCACAAAAGCCCTACGACATGACCGACGTCGTCGACACGGTTGTCGACGAAGGTTCGTTCTTCGAGGTCGCCGAGAACTACGCGAAGAACATCGTCGTCGGGTTCGGCCGCCTCGACGGCCGCTCGATCGGGCTCGTCGCGAACCAGCCCCGGGTCAACGCCGGGACGCTGACCGTCGACGCCTCGATGAAGGCCTCGCGCTTCGTCCGCTTCTGCGATTCGTTCAACATCCCGATCGTCACGTTCGTCGACGTCCCCGGCTACATGCCCGGGACGGATCAGGAACACCGCGGGATCATCCGCCACGGCGCGAAGCTCCTCTACGCCTACTCCGAGGCGACCGTCCCCCTCCTCACCGTCATCACGCGCAAGGCCTACGGCGGCGCCTACTGCGTGATGGCCTCGAAGAACCTCGGCGCGGACGTCAACTACGCCTGGCCGACCGCCGAGATCGCCGTCATGGGACCGAAGGGCGCGGTCAACATCCTCTACCGCGAGGAACTCGCCGAGGCCGACGACCCCGACGCGCTCCGGGAGGAGCTCATCGAGGAGTACCGCGAGGAGTTCGCCAACCCCTACACCGCGACGGACAAGGGCTTCCTCGACGACGTCATCCGCCCCACCGAGACTCGCCCGCGGCTGATCTCGGACCTCGAGATGCTCCAGTCCAAGCGCGAGGAGACGCCCGACAAGAAACACGGGAACATCCCGCTGTGATGGGGCCCGATCGATGAGTCGAAACGAACCTCCGAAATCGGCGGACGGCGACGGTGAAACCGTAACGAACGACGCGAGCGGGGACCAGCCCGGCGCGGCGAGCGCGGAGCGAGCGGCCGAAACCGACGCCGCGATTTCGCTCGCGGAGGACGTCTCACTCTCGATTCCGTCGTCCGCGACCCCGGCGGAAGCCGCCGCCATCGCGGTCGCGATCGGCGCGCACTTGCGCGATCGCGAGCGGGCGGCAGCAGCGACGGAGACGGACGGCGAATCGTGGGATGGCAGACGCTGGGCGTTCGCCGGCCGTCTCGCGGCGATATCGAGCAGTTCGGGCCGCGTCCCGTCGGCCGCTCCGACGGATCCGTGGACGGCCGCGGGCCGGTCGGATCGATTCTGAGGTCCGCTCGCGAACTGCCGCGAGGTCCGGGCAGCGGGCGTTCGACCCCGGCTGCCGGGGTTCGACAGTCGTCGGCGGTCGCGTGGGCGTGTCCGGACGCTTTCACTTCCCGCGGCGGGTCCGTCGCCGTCCGCACGTTCGTGTGCCGACTCAATTGCGAAAAAGTAAGGTACGGCCCTTACGAGCGTTCGAGCAGGAATGTTTCGGAAGGTTCTGGTAGCGAACCGCGGTGAAATCGCGGTCCGCGTCATGCGGGCCTGCGAGGAACTGGGCGTCGAGACCGTCGCGATCTACTCGGAGGCGGACAAGAACGGCGGGCACGTCAGGTACGCGGACGAGGCGTACAACGTCGGCCCGGCCCGCGCGGCCGACTCGTACCTCGATCACGAGGCCGTCATCGAGGCCGCGCAGCAGGCCGACGCGGACGCGATCCACCCCGGTTACGGCTTCCTCGCGGAGAACGCCGCGTTCGCCGCGAAGGTCGAGGAAACGGAGGGTATCACCTGGGTCGGCCCCTCCAGCGACGCGATGGAGAGCCTGGGCGAGAAGACGAAGGCGCGGACGATCATGGACGACGCGGACGTGCCGATCGTCCCGGGGACGACCGATCCGGTCGACACCGCCGAGGCGGTCGAAGAATTCGGCGAGGAACACGGCTTCCCGGTCGCGATCAAGGCCGAAGGCGGCGGTGGCGGTCGCGGGATGAAGGTCGTCGAGTCGGCCGACGAGGCCGCCGACAAGCTCGAGAGCGCCAAGCGCGAGGGCGAGGCCTACTTCGACAACGACTCGGTCTACCTCGAGCGCTACCTCGAGAACCCGCGTCACATCGAGGTGCAGATCGTCGCCGACGAGCACGGCAACGTCCGGCACCTCGGCGAGCGCGACTGTTCGCTCCAGCGCCGTCACCAGAAGGTCGTCGAGGAGGGTCCTTCGCCGGCGCTGACCGACGAAATCCGCGAGCAAATCGGCGAGGCGGCCCGGCGCGGCGTCGCCGCAGCCGACTACACCAACGCCGGCACCGTCGAGTTCCTCGTGGAGGAAGACCCGGACCGCGACGGCCTGCTGGGTCCCGACGCGAACTTCTACTTCCTGGAGGTCAACACCCGGATCCAGGTCGAACACTGCGTGACCGAGGAGATCACGGGCATCGACATCCTCAAGTGGCAGCTCCGGATCGCCGCGGGCGAGGAACTCGACTTTTCGCAGGATGACGTCGCGTTCGACGGCCACGCGATCGAGTTCCGCATCAACGCGGAGAACGCCGCGAACGACTTCCAGCCCGCCTCCGGGGGCACGCTCACCACCTACGACCCGCCGGGCGGCGTCGGCGTCCGCGTCGACGACGCGATGCGCCAGGGCGACGAACTGGTCACCGACTACGACTCGATGATCGCGAAGCTGATCGTCTGGGGCGCGGATCGCGAGGAGTGTCTGGCCCGATCCCAGCGCGCGCTCGCGGAGTACGACATCGAGGGCGTGACGACGATCGTCCCCTTCCACCGGCTGATGTGCACCGACGAGCGCTTCGTCGAGGGCACCCACACGACGAAGTACCTGGACGAGCACATCGACCGCAGCCGGTTCGAGGAGGCCCAGGAGCGCTGGGGGCCGGACGAGCCGTCGGCCGAGCCCGAGGACGTCGACGTCGTCGAACGCGAGTTCACCGTCGAGGTCAACGGCAAGCGCTTCGAGGTCGACCTCGAAGAGCGCGGCGCCGCGCCGCTCGCCAACGGCGGTGGCGGGGGCTCCGCGCAGGCCCAGCGACCGTCGCAGGGGTCCGGCGGCGGCGCAGACGCCGGCAGCGAGACCGCCGACGTCTCCGGCGACGGCGAGTCGATCGCCGCAGAGATGCAGGGGACCGTCCTCTCCGTCGAGGTCGAGGCGGGCGACGAGGTCGCCGCCGGCGACGTGGTCCTCGTCCTCGAGGCGATGAAGATGGAGAACGACGTCGTCGCCTCGCGCGGCGGCACCGTCGGCCAGGTGCCGGTGAGCGAGGGCGACAGCGTCGACATGGGCGATACGCTGGTCGTGCTGGAGTGAGGGTACGGAACCGGCGATGGCCGTTCTCGCGGTCGGTTTCTTGACCGAGCCGTCTGCATCCAGCCGGCTGGGGAGCGGCCGGACGATTCATCGGTCAGTCGGGGTGACCGTCGTCTGTCGTTGGAGAACGGCCCGTCTGGTCCGCTCGATTTACCAGCAACCGACACGATACCGACAGAGTTCGAGTTTCCTCATTCTTTTGGGGTGATCTTCAGCTCCGTCGTGCTGGGATCGAGCGGTCGGGCCGTGGGCCGGGCCACTCAGAAGTTATTTCCTTCCGGTTCGCGATGGGTCGATATACCAAATGTCGGACGCGTCTCCACCGGAGAGAGCCTCGGCAGATCCGGAAACGGGTGGAGCGGAATCGCCCGCGCCGACGATCGAGGATCTCTTCGCGGGACTGTCCGATCTGGCGGACGACGCGACCGGCTCCACCGCGCGAGACGAACTCGGAGATATCGAGCGGTTGCTCGTGGAAGCGCACGATCGGGGGCTCATCGACTCGCGAGAGCGCGAACTCCGGCTGCGCGACGTGGCGGAAGCGTTCGTCGGTAGCGTGATCTTCGCCGCACCGCTTCTCGTCGAGGACGGCGTCTTCGACATCGCCGACCACCTCTTCGCGTCCACCGTTCACGGTATTCCGGTATTTCTCCTCGCCAATACGCTGTTCGTCGTGCTCATGACGTACGCACTGGTCGAGTGGACCGGGCGAAACACGATCGAGACGGTGGTTCCCTTCGGAATCGTCCCGCTGCGCGTGGTTATGACCCTCGCCGTCTCGTTTCTCGTCGCCGTGGTCCTGATGACGGTCTGGGGTCGCGTCGGCGGATGGACGTCTCCGATGGAGGCGGTCGCCCGCATCAACGTGATCTGGACCGTCGGATCGCTTGGTGCCGCCCTCGGTGACATCCTCGCTGATGGAGCCGACTCACGGGCTCCCATCGCTTCGGGTGAAGCGGCGGAGAACCGTCTTCCCGGACTGTCTCCGATCGACGTACCGTCGGGCGACGATTGGAGGGACCCACTCCACCAGATTTCTGACGGTGAACTGCTGGACGCACTTCACCGGGAGTTCGCCGACCTCGAATCGGTCTTCGGCGACGCTGCCGACCGGCGGGATGCCGACCGACTTCGGGAACGGACGATCCGGGCAGCGTTCGACGATGCGTCCGACGACACGATTCAGAAGTACACCTCCAGAGACGTCGCAGAGGCGTTCGTCGGCAGTATTTTCTTCTCGATTCCGTTGCTGGTCGAGGACGGCGTGTACGACGTGGCCGATTTCTTTCTCTCGTTCCGGGTCGGATTCGTCCCGATCTACCTCCTCGTCAACGCCGTCTTCGTACTCCTGATGATCCTGGCACTCGTCTACTGGGCTGGTCCACAGGACGTTCGAATATCACGCCCCATATTCGGCGTTGTCCCCCGTCGGCTGGTCGGGATCGCGCTCGTTTCCTTCCTGACGGCCGCGGCCCTCACGACGATGTGGGGTCGCGTCGCACACTGGGACGACCCGGTCGTCGCACTGGCCCGGATCAGCGTCGTCTGGACCGTGGCGTCGTTCGGTGCTGCCCTCGGCGACATCCTCCCCGGTGAGAGCTCCGGCGCCGACATCAACGACGAGCTGGAGGCCCTCGGCGACGCGGCGAGAGATCGAGCGGCCGCTCCCGATTCGCGCGATAGTTGAATCGATCGATTCACTCCGACGTGGCGATCTCGAAGGACGACGCCGTTGCAGCCTCGATGGGTGGACGAGCGCGGTCCGGCTCCGGACTGCGGACGGACGACCGGTGGGATTGGCCGGTCAGGAAAAGTGGTCGAACTCGATCCGGCCCCGTGTTAGCCCTTTGAGGCTGTGCGACGTAGCCGGTCGCATGAAGAACGTCGACGATCTGATCGAGGGTGCGGCCGAACTGGCCGAGCAGGGCCTCTCGCGCGGCGAAATTGCGGACGAACTCAACGTCTCGCGCGAGACGGCGAGCTGGCTCGTCGAACGCAGCGGAACGGATGCGGTCGATGCGGGGTCGACAGCGGCTACGGGAGCGGACGCCGGGAGCAGTCCGCAGGACATCCACGTCGACTGGTCGGCGATCGGCCGCGACTCGCGTCGACTGGGCGCGATCGCCGTGGCGATGGCCGATCTGCTCGCGAAACACGGCGAAGACGTCGACCTGACCGTCGGGATCGAGAAGGCGGGCGGCCCGGTCGCCGCCCTCGTCGCGCGCGAACTCGAGACCGACCTGGCGACGTACACGCCGGCGAAGCACCAGTGGGAGGAGGGCGACATCGACGAGCTCGCCGGTTCGTTCAGCCACAACTTCGCCGGGATTCGCGATCGCGAGTGTTACGTGGTGGACGACACCATCACCAGCGGGACGACGATGGGCGAGACGATCGAGGCGATCCGGGCCGAGGGCGGCGAGCCGCTGGCCTGCGTGGTACTGGCGGACAAACAGGGACTCGACGAACTCGACGGCGTGCCGATCTACTCGCTGTTGCAGGTGATCAGCGTCGGCCGGGACGACGCCTGAGTTCGTCCCGACGTCGCCGTCGTTCTCGGCGAACCCGAAGGGACCGTTTCGCACGGAACAGATCCGCGTTCCGACCGGTCGCGTTCGCTGAACCAACAGCTACAACGGTCGACGTGCTTGGACGCCCCATGGGAATCGACTACAGCGCGCTTCGGGATCCGAACGCCGAGTACACGATGCGCGATCTGGCGGCCGACTCGATGGGACTCTCCGCCGAGCGCGGCGGCGGACGCGACGTCGAGATCACGGACGTCCAGACGACGATGGTCGACGGCAACTTCCCGTGGACGCTCGTCCGGGTGTACACCGACGCCGGCATCGTCGGGACGGGCGAGGCCTACTGGGGGGCCGGCGCGCCGGAGTTGGTAGAACGGATGGTTCCCTTCCTCCGGGGGGAGAACCCGCTCGACATCGATCGCCTCACGGAGCACCTCGTCCAGCGGATGTCGGGCGAGGGCTCGATCGGCGGCGTGACGGTGACGGCCATCTCGGGGATCGAGGTGGCGCTGCACGATCTGGCGGGGAAGATCCTCGAGGTGCCGGCTTACCAGCTGCTCGGCGGGAAGTACCGCGACGAGGTTCGGGTCTACTGCGACTGCCACGTCGAGGGCGACGGCGAGGCGGGGCCGCCGACGGCGGCCGCGGCGGGCGAGAATCCGCCGCCGGCCGAACCGCTCGCCCAGGCGGAGGAAGCCGAACGCGTCGTCGAGGAGCTGGGCTACGACGCGTTGAAGTTCGACCTCGACGTGCCCTCCGGCCACGAGAAGGACCGGGCGAACCGCCACCTTCGCGACGCGGAGATCGAGCACAAGCGCTCGATCGTCGAGGCGGTCACCGAGGCCGTGGGCCACCGGGCGGACGTCGCCTTCGACTGTCACTGGTCGTTCTCGGCGGACAGCGCGAAGCGACTGGCGAGAGCCCTCGAACCGTACGACGTCTGGTGGCTCGAAGATCCCGTCCCGCCGGAGAACCACGACGTCCAGCGGGCGGTGACGCAGTCGACGAGCACGCCGATCGCCACCGGCGAGAACGTCTACCGCACGCACGGCCAGCGCCAGCTCCTGGAGGAGGGCGCAGTCGACATCGTCGCCCCCGATCTCCCGAAGGTCGGCGGGATGCGGGAGACGGCGAAGATCGCCGACCTCGCGGATCTCTACTACGTTCCCGTGGCGATGCACAACGTCTCCTCGCCCGTCGCGACGATGGCCAGCGCCCAGGTCGGTGCGTCGATCTCGAACGCGCTGGCCGTCGAGTTCCACTCCTACGAACTCGGGTGGTGGGACGATCTGGTCGAAGAGACCGTCATCGAGGAGGGGTACATCGAGATCCCCGAGGAACCGGGTCTCGGCGTCACGCTCGATCTGGACGTCGTCGCCGAGCACGTGGTCGAGGGCGAAGAACTCTTCGACGAGGCCTGATTTCCATGTGCGCGTTCGACGCGGACGACGGGAGGGAGCGCAGTCGACGGCCGCCGCTCGGCACCATCGTCGAAAGCGGCGTGGTGGCCGTCCTCCGCGGGGTCGACCCGGAGTCGATCGTTCCGGTCGCGGCGGCGCTTGTCCGGGGCGGCGTCCCGGGGATCGAGATCACGGCCGACGATCCGGGCGCGGCCGAGAAGGTCTCGCGGTTGCGAGCCGAACTCGACGGGACCGACGCGGTGATCGGAGCCGGGACGGTCCTCGATCCGGCGACGGCGAGCGCGGTCATCGACGCCGGGGCGTCGTTCGTCGTCACGCCGCACACGGCGCCCCCAGTGGTCGAGACGTGCAACCGTCGGGGCGTGCTGTCGATGTGCGGCGTTCTCACGCCCACGGAGGCCGTGACCGCGCTGGAGGCCGGGGCCGACGTACTGAAGGTCTTCCCCGCGAGCAGCGTGGGGCCGGGCCACCTCTCGGCGCTCGCCGGGCCGTTCGGTGACGTCGACCTGGTCCCGACCGGCGGCGTCACGCTACAGAACGCCGCCGACTACCTCGACGCGGGCGCATGTGCGGTCGGCGTCGGGAGCGACCTGGTCGACGGCGACGCGATCGACGAGGGCGACTTCGACGCGATCGAGCGACGCGCCGAGAAGTTCGTCGCCGAAGTCGCCGACGCCCGTCGGGAGTGAGGGTATCGATTCAGTTCTATCGACGGCACTTCGGTGGAGCGAAGATCGTGAGGCGTTTGTAACCGGACATTTTTCGCGACAAGTTGGAACCTTGCCGTAGAGACTGTGTACATACCATCGGAAAGTGTCCGCGAGCGCAGCGAGCGGTTTGCTACGAGAGAGCTACGCTCTCTCGGCATGACGAAAGAGCGCAAGCGCTCTTTCGAACCACACCGGTGGCGAGGTCTGTGACCGAGCCACCGGCCTTTTTCATCGAAGTTTTTGCGCCGAGGGTGAGCGAGTGTCGCGAGCGAACCCGAGGGGTAAAAAGTTCGCAAGGCATATGCGGCCGAGTGCCCATGGATTGGGTATGGACTTCCCGCCGAACCAGGGACTCGATCAGGACGAGGTCACCGAACGGGTCGACGCCGCGATCGACGAGAACGAGGTCGTCCTCTTCATGAAGGGAACCGAACTGATGCCGCAGTGTGGCTACTCCCGCAAGGCGCTCGGGCTCATCTCCCAGCACCGCGAGGAGTTCGAGACGGTCGACGTCCTGGATTCGCTCGACGAGTTCCGGCAGGCGCTCTCGGCCCACAGCGGCTGGGAGACGATTCCCCAGACCTACGTCGACGGCGAGTTCGTCGGCGGCAGCGACATCCTCGAAGAGCTGGACGAGCGCGGCGAGCTCGCCGAAACGCTGGCTGGCGAGTAAAGGCTCCCGTCGTGAACCCAGTACACCGCGGTTACTGACTGCGAGGCGGACTGGAGAGCGCGCTCGTATCACCGACACTCGCGGTCGGCCCGATGCCCGTCGGTTAATTAGCCGTTGACGGATCAGTTTCATCAACCGTCGTCGCGGATTTGATTTGTACGCGCGGAACCGGCGGGTATCGAACAGCAGGTCATTTAAGCGCCGCCGTCGTATGTGGTGGTAAGCGACCAGTCCACCTACCTTCACCATGTCCAACGAGGAATCCAGTCACGTGTATCGATTGCACTCGACGCTCGAACTGCCGCTCGAGGATCTGCAGGATCATCTCGACGAAGCGACATTTCCCGACGGCATCGCCGACGTCGAACTCACTCGGCGCAACAACACGCTCATCCTCAAGGCCGACGCCGAGGACGAGAGCGTCAGCAAGTACACCCCGTCGGCCCAGCTCAAGGCGAGCGTCACGGAAAACCGCGTCTACGAGGAGGACCCGGAAGAGCACCGGAACGCCTTCCGCTGGGAGGACGAGGAGGAAGAGGAGATCGAGTCCGAACTCGTCGAGTACGCCGCGTTCAAGGGCGATCGCGAGACCGTCCTCCAGAACTCGCTCCTGCAGTACGAGATGTTCCTCGTCCTCTGTGACATCGCCGAGCAGTCCGAGAAGGGGACGCTGACGGCCATCTCCGACAGGGGCGGCGAACTCGAAGCGACGCGCATCGTCGACGGCGAGGTGCGGCCTGCCGACGTCGAGGTCGTCGAGGGCCCGCGCGACTCGACGGGGTCGAACGGCGGCGTCAACTGGCGCGACAACAAGTTCATCACCGACTGACCGGTATCTTCGGAATTGTACGACGGTCTAATGGGACCTTGTTCAGGCCCGGATGCCCCGTCTCGCGGATTCCTGCAACCAACGGTCGATCGGTTTCGCCGAACGGGCTCCAGGACCTCGAGGTGGCGCACTGTTCCGACCTCGAGCCGTTGATTCCAACTAATAATTAGTAACTATATTACCCATCACGTCAACAATCAGGACGGAAGTCACGTCCGAACGGGCATGAAAGTGTCCCGGGTGCTGCCACACCCGAGACGTGGCTTCCAAATCCCGAAGCAGGGATTTTGGTCGCCATGATTGCGTACACACTTCCGAGACAAAAAGGTCTCGCACGCCTGCGGTTTAGAGAGTTGAATCGCTATCCGTCGTCTACCTTCGTTTTCGGGGATGGGGGCCCGAGCGCCACCGGGTGGTCCGCCAGACTGTACCGTGGTGGTCTCGGATGAGGGGCGTCGACGAATCGAGCGGCGGCGCCGGCGATTCGCCTCGCGACCGCGGCTGTTACCGGTGTGATCGCACCGTGGCGCCAACCCGCTGCTTCCGGGTCGAGGTGACGCCGCCGGATCCGCTGTCGGAGACGTACACGGTCGCCGTGCGATACTGCTGTGAACACTGCGCCGCCGCGATGAACCTGTCGGCGTTCTCGGAACGGGTGAAAGCGCGCGCCGGTCGACCGTAGCGTGCGGACGGCGAGGGGAGCGTGCGACCGGCCGACCGGAGCACGCAGCCGGCGGACCGAACGTGCGGACGGCCGATCGGAGCCGGTCGCCGAGCCCACGACGGTGGCCCAACGGAGCACGACCACCGCGTCGGAACGCCGCGCTCGACCGGCGAGTCGGTCATCCCGCGAACGCGTCGAGATCGCCCTCCAGCCGGCCTCGACGCCGTCCGAATCGCCCGTCGCCGAGCCCGTCAGACCGTCCGCGTTCGTCGATAGGGCCGATCCGTCGTCGCACATGCCATTGATCCGTCGTCGTCGACGGCGCCGACCGCGTTCGCGGCCGCTCGGTTGTCACTGCTGACTTGCTATGCTAATAGTTAACTCCACTCAAGACTAATCACACAGTATGCCCGTCGAGTCGCACTCGCGGTCCCTGACGAACCCCGGGGCTGGTCTCGAGCCATCGGACCGGTGACACGATGGTGACGGTCACCATTCGCCAGCCGGTCGACGCGGCGGACCTCGTCGTGGGTACCTCGCTCGAAGATACGGACCTCGATCGGACGGACGACCGTCCGGCGGACGTGTTTCCCCAGTCCGTCGCGAGCGGCGGGCCGACGCCGACGGGGATCGTCCTCTGGACGCGGATCCATCCGGATCGGTACGATCCGACCCGGTCGTTGCGCCTCGAGGTCGCGACCGACGAGTCGTTCGACGATCCGGTGGTCCGAGCCGTCCTCCCGGGTCCCGGCGTCAAACCCACCGACAACTACACGCTTCGGGTCGACCTCGACGGCGTCCTCGAGCCGGATTCGGTCTACTTCTATCGATTCGGGTACCGGGGCGTCCGGAGTCCGACGGGGCGGTGCCGGACGCTCCCGGGCGAGGATCGGTCGCCGGAGTCGGTCACGTTCGGCGTACTGAACTGCCAGCACTACCAGCACGGCCGCTTCGGGGCGATCGCGAACCTCGCGGCGGCGGACGTCGACTTCGTCCTCCACCTCGGCGACTACGTCTACGACGACGTCGGTGATGGGCCGTACGACGATCGTCGAATCGAGCTTCCCGACGGCGAGACGCACCCGATGAGTCTGGACGACTTCCGCCACCTCTACGAGGTCTACAAGGCGGAACCCAGCTTGCAACGCCTGCACGAACGCCACACCGTCATCCAGACGTGGGACGACCACGCGATCGCGAACGATCGATACTGGGACTACGAGCGCGACGCGCCGGTGTTTCCGGACCACCCGTGCGGCGACGTGCCGGCGTTCACGCGGTACCTCACGCGCGCCGGGATCCAGGCGTGGTGGGAGTTCGTCCCCGCGCGCATCACGTACGATCCGACTGCCGACCACCTCCACGACTCGTTCGAACTGTACACGGCCACGCGGTTCGGCGACCTCCTCACGCTGGTGCTGACAGACGAACGCCTGTTTCGGAGCCGGCCCCACTCGCGCAGGGATCGCGTGCTGCCCTGGGATCGGGCGGATTCGTCGCACACGATCCTCGGCCGAACCCAGCGCGAGTGGTTTCTCGACACGCTTCGCGGGAGCGAGACGCGGTGGACGGCGTGGGCGAACGCGGTGCTGTTCGCACCCCTCGTTCGCGGTCTGTGGAAGGATTCGTGGGACGGGTTCGCGGCCGAGCGGGCGACGATCGCCGAGACGATGGCGGCCGTCCGGGACCAGACGTCGGTCGTCTTGCTCACCGGCGACATGCACATGACCCTCGCCACCCGCCTACGGGCGGCCGAGGGAGACGGCGTCATCGGGGTGGAGTTCATGACGCCGAGCGTCACGAGCGTGACGCTCAGCGAAACGATCGACGACTGGATCGCGGGTACCGTCCGGAACGCGATCGAACGCCTGCCCGCAAGCGGGCGGATCGGCGCCGATCGAGCGGTGCCGGACGGAGTCGGAGCCGCCGGCGCGCGACTGGCGAATCGGATCGCGACGACCGCGCTGCAGCGGTTGCTGGGCTTCGCGCTCGCCGATTGTGCCAACTGGGGGTACTCCGTCGTCACGTTCTCGCGAGACGCCTGTACGTGGGACGTCTACTGGGTGGACAAGACCGTCGACGCATCGGAGGCCGAACCCGAGCCGGCGTATGGCGTCGACGTTCCGGTCAGTCGGCCCGAGCTCCGTGAGCGCCACGAGTCGGTCCCGACGGTTGCCGTCGCGCATTCGAACCCCGAGTAGCCGGCTGGGATCCGGGCGACCGCTCCGTACGCTCTCGCACCGAACTCCCGAGCGCGGGGTACGACGTCAGGCCCGCTCGTATTCGTCGATCGCCGCTCCCAGCGCTTCGATTCCGGCCTCGATCTCCGCCGGACCGGCGTAGGAAAAGGAGAGTCTGAGCGCGTTCGCGCCGCGGTCGTCGGGATAGAACGTCGAACCGGGCAGGAACGTGACGCCGGCGTCGATCGCCGCGTCGAGCAGGTCGCCGGTGTCGACGGTCGCGGGCAGTTCGAGCCAGACGAAGAAGCCGCCGTCCGGTTCGCTCCAGGTCGCCTCGGGCGGCATGGTTCGGTCGAGCGCGGCGAGCAGCCGATCCCGGCGCTTCGCGTACGCCGCCCGGAGATCGGGCAGGGCCGCGTCGAATGCGCCCTCGGTGCAGTAGTGGCCGACGGCGCTGCGGGTGAAGGTGTTCGTGCCGCCGGCCGCGAGGGCGCCGATCGCCTCGCGGATCGGCGTCGGCGCGACGAGCCACCCGAGCCTGACGCCGGGCGCGATCGTCTTCGCGAACGACTCGATGCGGATCACGCGCCCGTCGTCGTCGAGCGCGGCGAGCGGGGGCTCCGGGTCGCCCGCGTATCGCAGGTCGCCGTAGGCGTCGTCCGCCACGATCGCGAAGTCGAACCGCTCGGCGAGTTCGAGGAGCCGTTCGCGCCGGTCGCGAGGCAGCGTCGCCCCCGTCGGATTCTGGAAGTTCGGAATCGTGTACACGAGTTTCGGGATCGGTCGGCCCTCGCGGCGACGGCGGTCGAGTCGATCGGCCAGCACCTCGACGTCGAGGCCCGCCTCGTCGAGGGGCGTTCCGACGACGTCGACGCCGAAGTTCTCGAAGACGCGGATCGAGCCCATGAACGTCGGCGCTTCGACGGCGACGACGTCGCCCGGTTCGAGGAAGGCCCGACAGGTGCTGTCGAGGGCGTGGGTCGCCCCGTTGGTCAGCAGGACGGATCGCGAGTCGAGGTCGATGCCGCGATCGAGCGCCCGCGTTTCGACCCACGATTCGAGACGATCCGCGTACCTCCCGCCACCGTACTGGAGCGCCTGCGCTCCTTCGTCGTCCAGGACGGCGTCGACGGAGTTCGACAGCGCCTCGATCGGGAGGGCGTCCGGCGACGGGAAGCCGAAGGCGAGCGAGACGGCGTCGGCCCCGGCGATCGCGCGCCACGAGCCGTAGCCCGATCGGTCGAGTGTCGATCGCGCCCGCGGCGTCAACAGCGAACGCAATCGATCGGCGCTGCCGGCGGTCATTTCCTGCGTCTACTTCGTGGCGATAGTAAAACGTGCCCATCCCGGCCACACCGACCGCGTCTCCCGACCGACTTCGTCGTCGGGACGGCGAAACTGCTCCGCTCAGCGTCGCCCGCTCAGTTCCGGATCAGCCCTGGGCGGTCGAGTCGCGTTTCTCGTCGCCCATGCCGGCGCCCGGGAACCGGCGCACCAGCCAGCTCGCGTAGCCGAGCTTCAGCAGGCCGACCTGGAGCCCGATGCCGACGGCGAACAGCCCGAGGAAGATCGGGTCGGTCGTCTCGAACAGTAGCGGGTCGATCGTCAGTTCCGACTGGGCCGTCTGGACGTTCTCGAACGTGAGCGAGCGACTCACCAGCGCGGCGCCGATGAACGACGTGAGCCCGATCATCGTCAGGTGGGTAAAGACCATGCCCGCGGCCGCGACCGCGAGGCCGATGGCCAGGCCGGCGCCCAGCTCGACGTACCAGGCGCCGTCGACGAGGATCGGGGCGAGGACGGTGAGGCCGAAGTAGGAGCCGACGCCGAGGCCGATCATCCCCACCGCGAACTTCAGCAGCATGTGGGCGGCGAGGACGCCGACGACGATGCCGATCGCGATGCCGATGGCCGATCCGGCCGTCGCGCCGACGCCGACGGCCGACGCGACGGTCGGTGCGCCGAGGTAGCCGGCTCCGGCGCCGACGAGCGCACCCATGAGCGCGATCCCGTAGCGCGACAGCGTGGCACCGACGACCAGGAGCAGCAGGCCGATCAGGACCGGTGCGATGACGAGCGGATCTAGCATATCTTGACGTTCGTTCACAGCGGCAAGTACTTTGCGTCAGACGCGGTCGCCGCCCCGCCTCCGCCGCTGGAGCGGTATCGAACTGCCCGAGACCCCTCCGGGGCGGACGTGTCGGTCGATCCGGGGCGTTCGCGTCCGATTTTCGATCGGTGTCAGTCGCTGCGAGTCGGGCGAAGGTACGTGACGCTCGCCGGCGACGGTTCGGTCGAACCGCCGCGCGATCAACCGTGGGTTTTACCCCGGATAATTACATCTCATTAGACAATGCCGACCGACAACCCAGTCGCAGTCGACGTCGATTACGAGGACGGCACCGGCGAATCGCCCGAGACGTACCCCTCGCTGACCGCGAAGATGGAGAAGGCGATCGAGGTCACCAGGGAGGCCCTCGAGACCTACGAGAACCCGGCGGTGATGTGGACCGGCGGGAAGGACTCGACGCTCACGCTCTACTTCATCAAGGAGGTCGCGGACCGCTTCGACCTCGACGTGCCCCCGGCCGTGTTCATCGATCACTACCAGCACTTCGACGCGATCCACGACTTCGTCGACCGCTGGGCCGACGAGTGGGACCTCGAGGTCATTTACGCGCGCAACGATGACGTCGGCGAGTACGTCGACGAGCACGGTCTCGATCCCGGCGACGAGATCGAGATATCGGAACTCTCGGAACACAACCGGCACCACGTCAGGAACATCCTCGAGTACGAGGAGGACACGTTTCCGTTCCTGCTCGACACCTACGTCGGCAACCACCTGCTGAAGACGGTCGCGCTCAACGATGCGCTCGAGGAGTACGACATCGACGGCGTTATCAGCGGCGTCCGCTGGGACGAGCAGGAGGCCCGCGCGGACGAGACGTTCTTCTCGCCGCGCCACGACCCCGACATCTACCCGCCCCACGATCGCATCCAGCCCATCCTGCAGTTCGACGAGGCCGCGGTCTGGGACGCGTTCTGGAACTTCGCGGTTCCGGATACCGTCGAGGCGTACCCCGACGACGGCTACGTCCCGCAGGCCGACGACGATCTTCCCGAGGGCGTCTCGCAGGAGGACATCCCCATCTCGCCGAAGTACTTCGCCGGCTTCCGCTCGCTCGGCAGCGAAGTCAGCACCGAGAAGGCCGACGAGGAACCCGCCTGGTTGCAGGATCTCGAGTCGACGACCGAACGCGCCGGCCGCGCCCAAGACAAGGAGGACCTGATGGAGCGCCTGCGCGACCTCGGATACATGTAGGAACCGAACTTTTTGTGGTTCGGGTTCGCCTACGGCGAACCGCGTGGCGGCGGAGCCGCCACGTCATTCAGTTGCGGACCGGAGGCCCGCAACCCGCTCACCAGAAAAACTTCGATGAAAAAGGCCGCCTCCGCGGACGTCGTCCGCTCCGGCGGTAGAACACGATTTCGTGGTTCGGCCGACACCGCTCGCTATACCGAGGATTGCGTGAGCGATAGCGAACAATATCCACGCAACTCGCGAGTCACACCGTCCTCCAATCTGGTCCCGCCCCGGTCTTTGCCGGTGGGAAAGTGATTTTTACCCGGACAGCAGCGTCTCCGTATGGTCGTTCCGCTGGCGATGGGGTGGCGTCACCTCCTGTTCGAGAACTGGCCGATCGAGCCGGCGGTGATGGACGCGCACCTGCCGGACGGGCTGTCACCGGACCTGTACGATGGGTCGGCGTGGCTCTCGATCGTCCCGTTCACCAACGTCGCCGTCCGGCCGGCGGGCGTGCCGGCGTCGCTGGGCGTCCGACTCCCGGAGCTCAACGTCAGGACGTACGTCACGCACGCCGGCGTCCCGAGCGTCTACTTCTTCAGCCTCGACGCGCAGGGCCTCGCGAGCGTCCTCGGCGCGCGGCTCTTCCACCACTTGCCGTACTACTACGCGCACATCCGGCTGGAATCGGCCGACGGGCGGCTCAGCTTCCGGAGTCGCCGTCGGCACCCCGGCGCCAGGCCCGCGCAGTACGAGGCGACGTATCGAGCGAGCGGGCGTCCGTTTTCGGCCCCCGACGATCCGTTCGCCGCGTTCCTGGTCGAACGCTACCGGTTCTACGCGGAGGCCACGGACGGGTCGATGCGATACACCGACGTCGAACACGAGCCCTGGACGCTGTACCCGGCGACCGCGACCGTCGAGACGAACACGCTGTTCTCGGCCCACGGGTTCGCGGAACCCGACGCCGAACCCACGTACTACTACAGTCCGGGACTCGACGTCGTCGCGTCGCGAAGCGAACCTCTGTAGCGGACGTGACCGCCAGGGCTGGCTGTCGGGGATCGTCACTCCTCGTCGCCGTCGTCCGGCGAGGGTCGGACGAGGTTCGCCAGCGAGACCAGCAGGCCGAAGAACCAGCCGGAGGTGACCGAGAAGCCGAACCACATGGCGGCGTAGGCGCCGCCCTGGAGCTGGTAGTTCTCGCGGAGGTAGTCGTTGATGTCGCCGACGACGAGGACGTTGTCGAGCAACCAGGCGGCCAGATCGTAGCTTGGTTCGAGGACGTACGGTTCGAGCGACGGCGTCACCAGCGCGGCGACGACGGGCGGAAGGAATAACGCCGTCATCGCGAACGGGTAGGCGAGCAGCACCGTCACCGGGCGGCCGCCGTACTTCGAGGTGACCGTCGCCAGGGCGGCGGAGACGACGGCGACGCTGCTGGCCGCCGCGATCGCGAGGAACGAGTTCCAGGGCAGTTCGACGTAGGCGAGCAGGCTCAACAGGCCCCAGACGACGACGGCGACGCCGGTGACGCCGACGATGCCGAGGCGTGTGGCCGTCGAGTCGAGTTTCGAGGCGTAGAACCTGGTCGCGAGGCCGATCACGGCGAGCGGATACAGGGCGAGCAGTCCGAGGGCGCCGACGAGGTACCAGCCGTAGTACGCGATCGCCTGGGGAAGCGTCTCCGGCTTCCACTTGCCCATCACGGAGTGGCCGCGCCCGCGCTGGCGGGGGAAGAAGATCTCCATCCACGCCCCGTGGAGCCTCGCGAGGTCGAACTTCACCGCGCCGACGAGCCCGGTGCGGTTCGACGATCGAGCGTGGGTCGACATGTCCGATCCCTGCGGCCGACGTACCGTAAACTTTCCTGTGTCTTCGTTCATCCGACCGGTCGGCCGGGACGCCCTCGGTGGGCGGGAGCCGTCCGCTCCGGTCACGGTAGAAGCCGTCCTGCGCTCCGATTCGCCGGATGCACACCGATTCGCCGGACCCGGTTCGCGCACGAACCGATTACTGGTTCCAGGGGCCGAAGTCGGGATCGACCTCGCGCTCGCCGCGATCGACCGACGCGATCCGTTCGAGGTCGGCCTCGTCGAGCGACAGCGAGAGCGACGCCCAGTTGTCCTCGATGTGGGCTCGCCCCGTCGCCTTCGGGATGGCCGTCGCCCCCATTCCGCGCAGCCAGGCGAGGCTGACCTGCGCCTCGGAGACGTCGTACTCGTCGGCGATCGCCGAGAGGGTCGGCTCCTCGAAGACCGCCCCGCGGGCGAGCGGCGAGTAGGCGACGAGTTCGACGCCGAGATCCGCCGCCGTTTCGCGGAGTTCCGGTTGCTGCAGCCGCGGGTGGAGTTCGACCTGGTTGGCGAAGACGGGCGCGTCGCACAGCTCGACGGCCTCCTCGAGCTGTTCCGGGAGGAAGTTACTCACGCCGATGCGCCGGGTGACGCCCTCGTCGACGAGTTCCTCGAACGCCGCCAGCGTCGTCTTCGGGTCGTACGCCCCGGCGGGCCAGTGAACGTAGAGCAGGTCGACGGCCTCGACGCCGAGCCGATCGACGCTCTCGCGGGCCGTCCGTTTTACGTCCTCGGGGGCGAGGTTGTCGGTCCAGACCTTCGTCGCGAGGAAGACGTCCTCGCGCGGGACGTCCGCGCGCTCGATACCCTCGCCCACGGCTTCTTCGTTGCCGTAGGCCTGTGCGGTGTCGATGTGGCGATACCCGCACTCCAGGGCCGTCCGCACGCTCTCGGTGCACTGGGCCGGATCGGTGTTCTGCCAGGTCCCCAGGCCGAGCATCGGCATCCCGTTCGCTCGTGGACAGTCCGTCGGATCGATCGTCTCCGGATCGCTCATGTATCGACTGTGTCCATCGAGCGGGTAAGGAATTCCGTTTGCGGAGACGAACCGGGGGTTTCGACCTCGCCCGAAGCCCTGCGATCGTCCGTCTTCGCCCTGCAGTTCGCGCTGGAGGTCGCTTACGCCACTGCGTACGGCGTCGCCACGGCCGTTCGCGTTCGAAGGCGGCGCTCGCGGCGATGATGCGTTCCTCGTCGAAGCGTCGTCCGCGGATCCCGAACTTCGAAACGCACTAACCGGGGGCGGCCGAATCTCGGTCAGATGGAAGCGCTCGAGCGCTATCGGCCGATCGTCGACGATTTCGAGGCGTTCCGCGCCGCCTGCGAGCGCCCGCTCGGCTCGACGGTGCGGGTCAACACGATCAAGGCGTCGCCCGAGCGCGCGATGGCGGCCTTCGACGAGGAGGACGTTGGGTACGAACAGGCCGACTGGGACCCGCGCGTCCTCCACCTCGAGACGGACTCCCCCGGCTCGACGTGGGCGTCGTTTCACGGCTTCACGCACGGCCAGGAGGCGGTCTCGATCCTCCCGGCGCTCGTACTCGACCCCGAACCCGGCGAGCGCGTCTGGGACAGTTGTGCGGCCCCGGGCGGGAAGGCGACCCAGCTCGCCGACATGATGGACGACCGGGGAACCGTCGTGGCAAACGACAGCAACCTCGGCCGACTCTCGGCGTTGCGCTTTAACGCCGAACGCCTCGGCGTGACGGCGCTCGCGGTGACCAACGCGGACGCGCGAAACTTCTCGATGCGACCCTTCTCCTTCGACGAATTCGACCGCGCGCTGGTCGACGTGCCCTGCTCCTGCGAGGGGACCATCCGGAAGAACCCCGACGCGCTCGACGAGTGGTCGGAGGGTCGCGTCCGCTCCGTTGCGGGCGTCCAGAAGGGAATCCTCTGCCGGGCGATCCAGGCCACCCGCGTGGGCGGCACCGTCGTCTACTCGACGTGTACGTTCGCGCCGGAGGAGAACGAGGCCGTCCTCGATCACGCGCTGGACGAGGAAGCCTGCGAGATCGTCTCGTTCGACCTCCCGATCGATCACGCGCCCGGAATCACCGAGTGGGGCGAGGAGACGTACGACCCGTCCGTCGAGCGCGCCGCGCGCATTTACCCGCACCACAACGACACCGGCGGCTTCTTCGTCGCGAAACTGGAGGTGACAGGCTGATGAGCGAGGACGAGTCGGCTCCCGGCGACGCCGGGGGCGCGGACGACGCTTCCGTCGCGGAGGACGGCGACTCCCTGGACGCGAACGAGGGCGAGCGCTTCGACCGCCTCCCCGAGACGCCCGCCGACCGCACCGTCGAGGGTCGCGTCTCGCGCGAGGAGCTTCTCGAGTACTTCGCCGATCGCTTCGCGATCCCGCCCGAGACGTTCGACGCGTACACCTTCTGGGAGAAGGGCGCCGGCAAGATCTGGATCTACTCCGGCGAGGCCCCCGATCCGATCGAAATCGAGGCGCTCGGGATGACGTGTCTGCGCACCCGCCAGGAACACTGGAAGCCGACGACGGACTTCGTCCAGCGCTTCGGTCATCGTGCGAGCGAGTGCGTGATCGACCTCGACGAGTCGGCCGCAGCCCGCTTCGTCGCCGGCGAGGACCAGGAACTCGAGTGGGACGGCGACTGGGGCTACCTGATCGCGGCGCACGAAGTGGCCGGCGAACGAGCGCCCCTCGGGATCGGTCTCTACGTCTACGGCGAACTCCGATCGCTCGTGCCGAAAGGTCGTCGTCGCGACCTGTGACGGGTGCGCCCGATCTGGTTGTGCCGTCCCGCGCGACTCGCCTCGAACTCGGTCGTCACAGAGCGGTTCCCCTATCGATCGCCCCGGACCGGTTCCTCAGTCGGTCGCCTCGGTGTCGCCTCAGCCGATCGACCCGACGAGTCCGGCGCCGAGGACGGCTCTGACCGCGACGCCGATCACGAGCGTGTAGGTGACGTTGACCAGCGTCCCGGCGAGGTAGAAGAGGCTGTTGTTCTTCATGTCGTCCGAGCGAACGATGCTCTTGGCGGCGAAGACGATCGCGAGTGCGGAGTACGCCCCCGCCAGGACGAACGTCAGCAGGAGGACGTTTTCGGTCTTGCCGACGATTGTCCCGATGTCGCGATCGGTGTCGGTGACGGACTCCGCGTAGCCGTCGTCGGCCCACGCCAGTGCCGACGTCACGACGATCCCGCTCGTGGCCAGCACGACGGCGTAGCCGGCGAGGCCGAGCAGGACGGTGACGAGCGTCTCGGAGAGGGCGACGTGTGGAATCATTCGGCTTCGCCCCCGGCTGCGGCGTTGCCGTCCGGTCCGTCGTCGCCCCACCCGATCGCGAGCGTCTCGCGGAGCCGATCTTCGATCGTCTCGATCAGCGGCCAGGACGCGCTCTGGAGGACGTTCGAGACGGCCTGCTGGCTGATGTCGAGCTCGCTCGCGACCGCCTGCTGGGTCGCGGCCCGCTCGTAGCGGGTGACGACCTCGCGCTGGCGGTCGGTCCAGCCCTCGCGCAGGTGCACGAGGAGGTTGATCTCGTCCGCGACGGCCGTATCGAGCGGCCGGGTCCCCGTGTCGAGCCCGAAGCGAAGCCCGTCGCGCTCGATTCGCTCCAGCAGTTCCGTCGCCCGGTGGAACGCCTCGCCGTCCATGTGCGCGACCGAGCCCGTCTCCCCGACGGAGATCTCGCCGCTCGCGACGGCGAGCCTGATCGCGTGGGGGTGGAGTTCGTGCTCCAGCGTGCGGACGACGTCGTATATCGGTTCGAGCGTGGAGACGACGGCGCCGAGTTCGTCGATCCCCTTCAGGACGGACGGCCCGGCGACGAACGCGGAGTCGTACGATTCGGTCAGGCGTTCGCGAGCGTCGGCGAACGTCTCGCGAAACCCGTCGCGGTCCGTTATCGCCCGCGAGTCGACGACGTCACCCAGGACGACGTATCGGTCGCCGGTCGCTCCTGACTGTGCGGTCATTGCTCAGCCGATCGAATGGACAACGGAAAAATGTTGTTATCCGCGCCACAATAGTGTCGGATTGTGCACCGCCCCGGGCCGACGGTGGGCGAACGAGCGCGGCTACGCCGGTCTAAATACGACCGGGAGGTCACCGCGGATCGGCTGCCGCCGCTGATGCGGCGATGGATCGTGACGGACCGATCGTTGGAAAACTACCGCAAACCTGCCGGGCTCCCCCCTGGATCGGGCGACGACGGAGCAAGTAATGACCCATAAACAACCTATATAGATTGTAAACGTAAATACAATCACTGAAAGGTGTGTCACTCGTCCGATGAATAAGTTGGAACTACTCCTGCCAGAGGGGAGCGGTGACGTATCATGGTTCGTGATTGTTACGCAACAATAATGCCGCTGAGCGCCGTGGTATCGTGATCGATGACCCGCATCGCGATGCGCGACGTCAGCAAATATTTCGACGGTGGCGAGACCGTCGCGAACTATCGGCTGAACCTCGACGTCGAGGACGGCGAGTTCGTCGTTATCCTCGGTCCGTCCGGGTGCGGGAAGACGACGGCGCTGCGCCTGATCGCGGGCCTGGAACAACCCTCGGAGGGGGAGATCTACTTCGACGACGATCGCGTCGACGGCTGGTCTCCGAGCGCGCGCAACGTCGCGATGGTGTTTCAGAACTACGCGCTGTATCCCCACATGAGCGTTCGCGGGAACATCGAGTACCCGCTGAAGGTCCGCGGGATGGAGCCGGCCGAGCGGGATCGCCGGATCGACGAGGTCCTCTCGCTGCTACACATCGAGGACCAGGCCGACAAACCGCCCTCGGACCTGAGCGGCGGGCAGCGCCAGCGCGTCTCGCTCGCGCGCGCGATCGTCCGCGAACCGTCTGTCTTCCTGCTCGACGAACCGCTCTCGAACCTCGACGCGAAGCTGCGCCAGGAGATGCGCGTCGAGCTGAAGCGGCTCCAGGACGAACTCGACATCACGACCGTCTACGTTACGCACAACCAGGAGGAGGCGATGAGCATGGCCGACCGGGTGGTCGTGATGAACCGGGGGACGATCCGCCAGATCGCGCCGCCCGGCGAACTCTACGAGCGGCCGCGGACGGCGTGGGTCGCCCGGTTCATCGGCTCGCCGCCGATGAACCTCCTCGAGGGCGTGCGAACGAACGGCGCGATCGACCTCGGCGACGCCGGTACCGTCGAACTCGACATCCAGGGTGGGACGGGCGGCCAGCGGCCGGAACCGGAGACCGGGTCCGTGACCGCGGGGGAGCCGGCCGAACCCGAGCCGGTGGCGGCGACGGACTCCGGCGAGTCCGGCGGAACAGTCGTCGCCAGCGGCGGCGAGGTGACCCAGGAACCCGAGCGCGGGGCCGACGCGGTCTCGCTGGGCGTTCGTCCGGAGGACTTCTCGCTCGCCGCGGACCCGCCGTCGAGCACGAACGCGATCGAGGGCGAGGTCGACACGGTCGAGCCCCTCGGGGAGTACGCCCTCGTCAACGTGACGGTGAACGACCGACTGGTCACCGTCAAAGAACCCGAGACGCGACTCGGACGCGGCGACCGGGTCTACCTGACGTTCGAGGACGCCGACGCGTACGTCTACGACGCGAACGGCGAACTCGTCACCTGATTCGAGACGATGAATCTCCGAAGGGTCCTCCAGGCCGCCGGACTGGATCGCCGCTGCAACCGGACTGGCGAGGACGATGAACGGACTGGCGAGGACGATGAACGGACTGGCGAGGACGAAGATGGACCGTCGGAGGACCGTGCGGGCGCGGACGAGCGCGCCGAACCGACGCGAACCGGAGCAAGCACGGACGACGGCGCGAGCACCCGCTCGCCTGCTGGACCCCGTCCGGACGGCGGTGTAGCCGACAACTCCGGACGCGAGCCGCCGAGTGCGGCGAAGCGGAGCCGGTTGCGGACCGTCAGCGACCGACTCGGCGTGGATCACGAGAAGGTCGTCGCGATACTGGTCTTTCTCGTCCCCGGGATGACGCTGTTCGCGATCTTCTCGATCGGGCCGATCGCCTACTCCGCCGTGGGAAGTTTCTTCTCGTGGGACGCGTTCACGATGGAGTCGTTCATCGGCTGGGACAACTGGGTCGAGACGTTCCGCGACCCGCTGATCATCAACTGGGACAACCTGCGCGAGTTCCGGTTCCCGATGGGGGCGCTCCCGCAGAACCTGCTCTGGGTCGTGATTCACGTCCCGCTCAGCACGCTGTTCGGGCTCGGACTCGCGCTGCTGTTCGCGGACCTCAAGGGCCGGCGCATCCTGCGGTCGATGGTCTTTCTGGGCTTTACGACGCCGACGATCATCATCGGGATCGTGATGCTGTTCGTCTACGATCCGCAGGCGGGGATCTTCAACGAACTCCTGCGCGTGGTCGGGCTGGAGGGACAGGTCAGAAACTGGACGCAGGAACCCCAGATCGCGATCTACGCCCTGATCGCCGGTGGCGTCTGGGTCCAGACCGGCTTCTCGATGTTGCTCTACAGCTCCGCGCTGGCGGCCGTCGACCCGTCGCTCATCGAGTCGGCGAAGATCGACGGCGCCGGCCGGGTGCGCCGGTTCGTCGACATCATCTGGCCGCAGGTCAAGCCCGTGACGGCGGTCGTCGTCATCATGGGGATCATCTGGGTCCTCCGGATGTTCGACATCGTCTACGCCGCGGGCGGCACCTCCGGCGGGCCGAACCACGTCTACTCGGTGCTCGGCATCGAGGTGTATCGCGCCGCGTTCGAACCGCCGCTGGAGTACGGCCACGCGATGGTGATCGCGCTTATCGAACTGCTCATCGTCGCGCCGCTGGCGCTCTACATCGCACGAATGAGGTAACATGGTTTCAGACGATTCCGCCGACGAACCCGACACGACCGCCCATCCCGAGAGCGCGACGGCGAGCACAGACGGCGCCGCATCAGACCGACCGGCGACCGACGGCGGGACGTCGGACCGACGGATGACTGACGGTGGGGTCCCGGACCGTCGGGCGACCGACGGCGACGCCTACGTCCCGGCGACTGAGATCCCGCCGAGCAGGCCGGAACGTGATCGCGACCTCGTCGCCTGGCTGGACGACCACACGCCCTCGCTCTGGCGCGGGCTGACGTACGTGGTCGCGATCACCATCGCCGTCCTGTGGATCGTCCCGTTTCTGGGTCTGTTCATGGCCTCGCTTCGCCCGCTCTCGGAGATCCTGAACGGCTGGTGGGAACTCGAGGGGATGACGCTGACGCTCGAGAACTACGAGCGCGCGTGGACGTACCAGACGGCGCCGTTGCGCCGAGCGCTCGTGAACACGTTCATCGTGACGCTCCCGTCCGTGCTGGTGGTGATGTTGCTCGGCGCGATGGCGGCCTACCCCTTCGCGCGCTTCGAGTTCCCCCTGAAGACCGCCCTGTTCTTCCTGATCCTGCTGGTGATGGCCGCGCCGCCGGAGCTCGTCGCGATGGGGAACTACAACACGCTTCGCAACATCGAGCTGTTCGACACCTACATGGGGCTCATTCTGATCCACATCGGCTGGGGGCTGGGCTGGGTCGTCCTCTTCCTGCGGAACTACCTGCTGGGCATCCCGGAGGAACTGGAGGAGGCCGCCCGCATCGACGGCGCCTCGCGCTTCCAGATCTTCCGGACGATCATCCTCCCGCTGTCGGTCCCGGCGCTGGTCTCCGTGGCCGTCATCCAGTTCACCTGGGTCTGGAACGCCTTCTTCTTCCCGCTGGTCTTCATGCGGTCGCCGGAACGCTACCTCGCCCCGCAGGTGCTGCCGCTCATGCGCGGGCGCCTGCAGGTCGACTGGGGGCTCGTCGCCGCCGGCTCCATCATGACGATGATCGTCCCCATCGTCCTCTTCCTCCTGCTGGAGCGCTACTACACGCGCGGGATGGTCGCCGCGGTCGCGGACTGAGGCCGTCGACGACTTCCCGCCTCGTTCGAACTCGGTGTCGATCGCTCTGACACGCCGTCGATCCCGGCCACGATCTGGACCGCTGCGCCGGCTATCAGCCGATCCTCAGAACGGCACGTAGCCGGCTCGCGTGGCCACGACGGCCAGGGCGATGGCCAGGAGATTGGTGACGAAAAACGGTAGCGACGACCGGAGCGCGAACAGCAGGAAGGCGACGAGCGGCCCGGCGGCGATCACGGCCGGCCAGAATCCCTCCATCGCGAGGATCGTCAGAAATCCCGTCGTGAAGAGGTAGAACGCGTCGATCGCGAGGGCGTTCGCGTTGCGTCGCCGGAGCTCCTGGACGGCGCGCGAGACCGTTCCCACAGGCGACCGTCCGGTCCCGTCCGAAGCGGCGTCCGCCATCAGCTTCCGTCGCCGTCGGATTCGTTTCCGCCGTCAGCGTCGGATCCGTTTCCGCCGTCACTGGCGGACTCGTTCCCGCCACCGTCGGACCCGTCGCCGTCGCCACCGCCGGATCCGCCCTCGGTGACCGATTCCTCCTGGACCTGGGCCAGTTGTTCGAGCATCGACTGGACGTCCTGGTCCGGGTCGGCCCAGAGACCGGTGAGTTGCGACCAGTACTCCGACTGGAAGGGGTCGCCGAGCGTGTCGTCCAGGTCCGGGACGAGTTCGACCTCGTCGGCCCGTTGGGAGAGGTTCTGCATCACCTCCAGGTCGTACGCGTCGCTCGGCACCTCGGGACTCGTGGCGATGAAGCCGCCGCGTTCGGCCCACACCGCCTGGGCGCTGGGGCTGACGAAGGTTTCGACGGCCGTCCGGGCCGTCTCGACGTCGTCGACGTAGGTCGGGACGGTGAACCAGTTCTCGGCGGCGACCATCGACTCCGCGCCGGGGACCATGAAGTAGTTCAGGTCCGACGGGTCCTGGATCGCGTCGAAGGCGGTGATGAACGAACCCTGGAAGTAGAGCGGGATCTGGTTGTTCCAGAGGTACTCGAACTGGACGCCGAAGTCCCGCACGGTGCTGAAGTAGCCCTCCTGGATGAGCTCCTGGATCTCCTGGTGAGCCGTCGCGACGCGGTCGTCGGTCATGGACGCCTCGCCCGAGATGAGGTTGCGCTGGAGCTGCGCGCCGTCCTCCTGGCGCTGGATGAACCCCTCGGTGACGTCGCTCAACGGCCAGCCCACGCCGTTTCCGGACGCGATCGGCGCGTCGACCCCCTCGATTCCGTTGAGCTCGTCCAGCAGGCTCATGAACTGGTCGTAGTCCTCCGGGTGCTCGAGATCGTGCTCCTCGAAGAAGGACTGGCGGTGCCAGAACCCCGGTTTGAGGTCCATCTTGAACGGGGCGGCGTACTGTTCGCCGTCGACGGTGACCGATTCGGGCGACGGTGAAAACTCCCACTCCTCCCAGACGCCGCTCATCGGCGCAAGGTGGCCGGAGCGGGCGTCCGAGCGGACCCGTGCCGGCGAGGGGATCACGACGATATCGGCCGTCGCGACGCCGGCCTGATAGTCTATCAACGTCCCGGTCAGGATCGCCTCCGTGCTTCGCGGTTCGTACGTGATGTCGATGCCCGTCTCCTCCTGGACGTGGTCGATGACGGCCTGGAAGTTCTCCTCCTCGGCGCCGGTCCAGACGCCCGTGACGGTGATGCTGCCGCCGCCCTGCGCGGCGGCGTTGCTGTTCGATTCGATGACGCCCTGACAGCCCGCGAGTGCGGCCATGCCAGCGCCGGTCGCGCCGATGACGGTCCGCCGGTCGACGTGGTGCGTGGTCTCACGCATGCGTGGTCCTGCCACCGACCAGGGGGATATCCTTATTCCACGGAATCGTGAATACAACGGCGGAAAGGAACGACTCTCTCCACAATCGGGCATTTGGGCGCCACGGTGCTCGGGATCGGTCGGGACCGCCGCGATTCTGGCGTCCGGTTCCCCGGATCTCCGGACCTCAATCCTTTTATTTCCGGTCTTCCTTGACATCGATATGAGCGATGACGAGGGTGCGGACGCTACGGCCCAGGGGGTTCGGCCGGAGGGCGGCCCCGACGCGGACGAGGACGCGTCGCCGGGAACGGACGACTCGGACGTCGAGCCCGCCGGGGAGGGAACGGACTCGCGCGAACGGACGGAGGACGCTGATCCGACCGACGACGGCGAGTCGTCGGTCGGCGAGGGTGAGTCGACCGACGAACGTGGCGACGCGGACGACGGCCGTGACGAGACCGCGGAGCCGACCGAGCCGACCGAGGCGGCCGACGAGGCCGCTGAATCGGCCGACGCGTCCCGGACGGGGCCCGACACGGCGGCGGAACTGCAGGACCTGATCGATCGCGTGGCATCGCACGACGAGGGCCTCGCCGAGCAGGTGACGAGCGTGGTCGAAACGGCCAGAGAGGTCAACGAGACGCTCGATCACCAGCGCGAGGAACTCGCTGACCTCCGCGAGCGAAACGACGAGCAGGCGGGGACGATCGAGGACCTCCAGGCCAAGCTGGACGACCGCGAGACCCGTATCGAGGACCTCGAAGCCGAACTCGAATCGCGCGAGGAGCGGGTCGAGGAGCTGGAATCGGCGCTGAAACGGAAGCAGGCGGACTTCCAGAACTACAAGAAACGCGCGAAGAAACGCCAGGAGCAGCTCAAATCCCGCGCGACGGAGGATCTCGTCGCCCGGCTGGTGGGCGTCCGGGACAATCTCAAGCGCGCGCTCGAGGAGGGTGGCGACGACGCCGAATCGCTCAGGGAGGGCGTCGACATGACGCTTCGCGAGTTCGATCGCGTCCTCGCGGACGAGAACGTCGAGGAGATCGAGCCGGATCCGGGGACGGACGTCGACCCTCAGCGCCACGAAGTGATGGTCAAAGTCGACAGCGAACAGCCGGAAGGAACCGTCGCGGAGGTGTTCACGCCGGGCTACGAGATGGGCGACAAGGTCATCCAGAACGCCCAGGTGACGGTGAGCAACGGCGAACTCGACGGGGCGGACTCGAGCGATCCCGACGACGCGGCTGATTCGGTTGAGGACGCCGACGAAGCCGACGCCGAGGCGCTCGCCGGTGCCGACGGCGAATCCGACGCGGACGGGACCGACGTCGACGAGCCCGACCCTGACGCCGGCGGCGAGCCGGCCGCTCCGGCGGGCGCTGACGATGACGACGAATCCGACCCCGCCGGGGGGCCCGACGAAGCAGCCGACGAACGGGCGGCCACGACCGAGGACGACGCAAGCGACGGTGCGACGGACCGCTCGTCGGACGACGACCGAGCGGATGCGGCCGAGGGGGACGACGCCATCGAACTCGGCGGCGAAGTCGAGGAGTCGACCGACGATCCGTCCGACACGATCGAACTCGGCGGTGAAATCGCCGACGACGAATCCGACGAGTAAGACATCGGTCGGCTCGACCGTTCGACCGTCGACGTCGGCCGGCACGACGGCGACTCGTTCGCGGCGGCACCGGTTGACTGTCCACCGTCGGAGTGTGTCGGGGATCCTGACGAGCGTGACGTGCCCCGGTCGGAGGTCCGGGATGCTGAATCGAAACAGTATCGATTCGACGCCGGTTCGAACCGGCCGCGTCGATGGTGTCGGTACCGATCGGCCGTTGACGTTTCCTTTCACTGACGCTGATTACAGGACGTCTCCCGCTGTAGAGACCCGGATCGCCCCGGCTACGACGGATAGAAAGAATAATACAAAGTAAATCTGCTCGATCGCACAAAGATTTAAAACAAAGTGTTCACAAGGGAATCGTGATGGCGAGCAACAAGATACTCGGTATCGACCTCGGGACGACGAACAGCGCGTTCGCGGTGATGGAAGGGGGCGACCCGGAGATCATCGTCAACGCCGAAGGTGACCGGACGACGCCGTCGGTCGTCGCGTTTACGGACGACGACGAGCGCCTCGTCGGGAAACCGGCGAAGAACCAGGCGATCCAGAACCCGGAGCGGACGATCTCCTCGATCAAGCGCCACATGGGCGACGAGGACTACACCGTCGAGATCGACGACGAGGAGTACTCGCCGGAGGAGATCTCGGCGATGACGCTCCAGAAGATCAAGCGCGACGCCGAGGACTACCTCGGCGACGAAATCGAGAAGGCGGTCATCACGGTGCCCGCGTACTTCTCGGATCGCCAGCGCCAGGCGACGAAGGACGCCGGCGAGATCGCCGGCTTCGAGGTCGAGCGGATCATCAACGAGCCGACCGCGGCGGCGATGGCCTACGGACTCGACGACGAGTCCGATCAGACCGTCCTCGTGTACGACCTCGGTGGCGGGACCTTCGACGTCTCCATCCTCGACCTGGGCGGCGGCGTCTACGAGGTCGTCGCGACCAACGGTGACAACGACCTCGGCGGCGACGACTGGGACCACGCGATCATCGACTGGCTGGCCGACCAGTTCGAGGAGGAGCACGGCATCGACCTCCGCGACGATCGCCAGGCGCTCCAGCGGCTGAAGGACGCCGCCGAGGAGGCCAAGATCGAACTCTCCTCGCGCAAGGAGACCGAGATCAACCTGCCGTTCATCACGGCGACCGACGACGGCCCGATCCACCTCGAGGCCTCGCTCACCCGCGCGAAGTTCGAGTCGCTCACGTCGGACCTGATCGAGCGCACGGTCGAACCGACGGAGCAAGCGCTCGAGGACGCGGGCTACGACAAGGACGACATCGACGAAATCCTCCTCGTCGGCGGCTCGACGCGCATGCCCCAGGTCGTCGAGAAGGTCGAATCGCTCACCGGCCACGCACCGCAGAAGAACGTCAACCCGGACGAGGCCGTCGCGCTGGGCGCGGCGATCCAGGGCGGCGTCCTCGGCGGCGAGGTCGACGACATCGTCCTGCTCGACGTCACGCCGCTCAGCCTCGGGATCGAGGTCAAGGGCGGTCTCTTCGAGCGCCTCATCGAGAAGAACACGACGATCCCGACCGAGGAGTCGAAGATCTTCACCACCGCCGCGGACAACCAGACGTCCGTCCAGGTTCGGGTCTTCCAGGGCGAGCGCGAGATCGCCGAGAAGAACGAGATGCTCGGCGAGTTCCACCTGACCGGCATCCCGCCGGCCCCCGCCGGCACGCCGAAGATCGAGGTCTCGTTCTCGATCGACGAGAACGGCATCGTCAACGTCTCCGCGGAGGACAAAGGCACCGGCGAGTCCGAGGAGATCACGATCGAGGGCGGCGCCGGCCTCTCCGACGAGGAGATCGAGCGCATGCAGCGCGAGGCCGAGGAACACGCCGAGGAGGACAAGGCCCGCCGCGAGCGCATCGAAGCGCGTAACACGGCCGAGGCGACGATCCAGCGCGCCGAGACCCTCCTCGAGGAGAACGACGACGTCGGCGACGACCTCCGCGAGTCGATCGAGGCCGCCGTCGACGACGTCGAGGAGACCATCGACGACACCGACGCCGACGCGGAAGCCATCGAGGAGGCGACCCAGGAGCTGAGCGACGAACTGCAGGAAGTCGGCAAGCAGGTCTACCAGGAGGCCGCGGCGGCTGGCGCCGAGGGCGCGGGCGCAGCTGGCGGCGCAGCCGGTCCGGGCGGTGCGGCCGGCGCCGACGTGGGTGACGGCCCGAACCCCGGCCCCGCTGGCGGGGCTGCCGGCGCCGAGGCGACCGAAGAGGAGTTCGTCGATGCGGACTTCGAGGAAGTCGACGAGGACGACGAAGACGAGGCGGACGAGTAGAGCCACCGCTCCGCCGTCGCAGGCCGACGCCCGGTCGCTGCCCGCCGCTCGTCGACGAATCGAACGGTGACGGAGGCGGACGCAATTTTCCCCGACGTTGTTCGCGACACGGTTGATTACCATCGGTAGTAATTCGATACTAGGCAAACGAGTGGCGTCCAGACCTGGTCGAGACCCGCTGGTTCGCCGCCGAGACGGATCGGCGCCGGTAACGCGATATTGGACGGCGGCGATCGCGGCCGAACGAACGACGGCCTCGCGATCGTCGGGCGGGCGACCTGGAAATCACCTACTATCGCCGAAACGATTGGGGCCGTTTAGACGGTCGACGCCCGACCCTAGAAAACGCTATGAGTCGAGATTCCGCCGATGACCGAGCGGGCCGACTGTCGACGGATCGGGAGACGATTCGCGACTGGGCGGACGAGCACCGGGCGACGCCGGTCAGACGCGCTGGCGAGGGGACGACCGCGGAGTCGACGGAGTACCGGATCGTCGACGAGTCGGACGTGGGCGACTCCCACGAGCGAGCCGAGTGGGATGAGTTCTTCGACCACCTCGACGAGGGCGACCGGATCGTCGTCTATCGGGGCGCCGACGCGGACGAACCGTTCGAGGTGACGAGCCGGGACGAGGCGATCACCCGGACGGGCCTCTCGGAAACGGAACTCGAAGAGCGCCTCATCGAGGGCGAGACGGTGACGAGCGAGATCCAGGAGACGACCGTCGTCGAGAGCGTCGTCGTCGAGGAGGCGACCGTCGAGAGCGAACTCGTGGAAACGAGCCTGGTCGATCAGGAGGTGCTCGACGTCGAACTGGTCGAGCGCGAGTGCACCGGCTGCCGACTCGTCGACGACGAGTCCGTCGAAGGCGGCCACCGCGACTGGTTCGACGAGGAGGGCTATTTCGGATCGGTCGAGCGCGCGGGCTCGATGGAGCGCGGGTCGACCGCGACGGGCGACGAGTCCGGTACCGGGACGATGGACGACGAGTCAACGATGGGCGCAATGGACGACGATACGGGTCCGAGCACCGAATCCGGCGTAACCGATGCGGAGCGTCGTGCGATCGATACCTCGACGGTGCCCTACGCCGCGTCGTTCGACGTCGAGGAGGTGTGGTCGGTGACCCGGGGGTTCGTCGAGCGCTTCACCGTCGAAAGTCGGGTCTCCGAGACGGACGTCGCAGAGACGGAGACGGTCGAAGATCGCGACATCGACGTCGAAGGGTTACACCGATCGATCGCGACGAGCGACTTGCTCGACGTCGGACTCAGCTCCGAGGACGTCCTGAACGAGTGCGAGATCCAGACCGAGTTCGACGAAGACGATCGCATTCGGACCCACTTCGACCGCGAGCGCGTCGTCGAAGACGAGGTGGTCGACCGCAAGCGACTCGAGGCGGACGTGACGGGCGGCTCGGTCCTCGAGATGGAGGTCCTCGACACCCGGGACGTGGCCACGGAAATCACCGACGAATCCGCGGCGGACGCCGGGACGGCGACCGGTGCCGAGCCCTCGACCGAAGCGGCCGGCGGTGGGGCGGCTGGCCCCGAATCCGGCGACGCGATAGGCGATTCAGCGGGCGTCGAACCGGACGCCAGCCCCGGGCGCGTGACCCTCACGGACGACGACGTCGGGAAGACGGTCGTCGACGCGACCGGCGAGGAGGTCGGGATGGTCTCGACCGTCGAGGAGAACGGCGAGGTGATGCGCGTCGACGCGCACCCGGGGATCACCGATCGGATCAAGGCGGCGCTGGACTGGGGCGACGGCGGCGAAGACGACTACCCGGTCGAGATCGAGCAAATTCGACGGATCACCGACGACCAGGTGGAGTTGAAAGGCACCGACGAACTGGGCGGCCTCGATCGCGCCGATTGATCGGGTCGGCGCCCGCTCCGGCCGGGACGGCGGACGACGGACCGGTTCTCGACGCGGTGGCGGCGCGGGCCGAACGGTCCCTTGAAGTGGCTCAACGCGTTATCGGTGGGTAACGAATGAGCGAGGACTTCTACGACGTACTCGGGGTGAGTTCCGACGCCTCCGCCGACGAGATCAAGCGGGCGTATCGGAAGAAAGCGACCGAGTACCACCCGGACGTCTCGGACGATCCCGACGCCGAGGAGAAGTTCAAGAAGATCCAGAAGGCAAAGCAGGTCCTGACCGACGAGGACAAGCGCGACGCCTACGATCGGATGGGTCACGACCGGTACGAACAGGCCGAGAAACACGGCTTCGACGCCAGCGACGGCGGCGCCGGCCCGTTCGGCGGTGCCGGTGGCGTGGGCGGCGATCCGTTCGGCGGCGCCGGCGGGATGGGCGGCGGCCTCGGCGACATCTTCGAGCAGGTCTTCGGCGGTCGCGGCGGTGGCGGTCGACGACGACCGCGCGCCGGGCGCGACCTGCGGACCGAACTCGAGATCACCCTGGAAGACGCGTTCGAGGGGGTCGAACGGCAGTTCACCGTCGAGCGACCGGCCGAGTGCGACGAGTGTGGCGGCTCCGGGCATCCGCCGTCGGCCGACGCCGAACCGTGTCCCGAGTGCGGCGGGCGCGGCCAGGTGACACAGGTCCAGCAGACGCCGCTCGGGCGCGTCCAGCAGACGACGACCTGCCGGCGCTGCGAGGGCGAGGGAACGCTCTACTCCGAGACGTGCGGGGAGTGTCGCGGCGAGGGCTACGTCCGCGACGAGGTGACGCTGACCGTCGACGTCCCCGCCGGGATCCGCGACGGCCAGACGCTGCGGATGGAACGCGAGGGCGCGCCGAGCCCCGAAGGCGGTCCGCGAGGGAACCTGCTGATCGACGTCTCCATCGCCGACCACGAGGCGTTCCGGCGCGACGGCGACGACCTCCACTACGACCTGGCGGTGTCGTTCCCGCAGGTCGTCTTCGGCGACACCGTCTCCATCCCGACGCTCGACGGCTCGGTCGAGTTCGAGATCCCCGCGGGCACCCAGAGCGGCGAGACGATGCGCCTGCAGGGCAAGGGCATGCCGCGGCTGCGCGGGCGCGGCCGCGGCGACCTGTTCGTCACGACCCAGGTCGTCACGCCGGAGTCGCTCAACGAGGACCAGCGCGAGGCGCTCGAAGCCTACGCCGAGGCGGGCGGCGACGAGATCGAGGTCCAGGAGGGCTTCTTCGACCGGATCAAGCGCGCGTTCTGACGAGCCCGCGACGCTGCGATTTCGCGAGGACGTCGCGTGGACACCCCCGGTATCGCGAGCCGACACCTGAGACTGCAAGTCGGCATCCGGGACCGCGAGCCGCCGCCCGAAACCGGGGTCAGCTCGTACGGTCCCCGCGTCGCCGTCGCGACGGATCCGGATCGCTTTTCGGTCCCGGGTCGAACGGTCCCGTATGAGGGTGAGTCCGCGTGGCGACCGTCGATGAGTGGCTGACGCGCGACCGTCGATCGGAGCGACCCGCGCTGGTGGACGCCAGCGGCCGGACCTACGACGCCCACTGGCTGTGCACCTCGGCCTGGAAGGCGGGTAACTTCCTCCGGCACACGGGTGCGCGCCGGGGCGTGACCGTCGGCATCGACGGCCGAGGTCCGCTCGCGATCCTCTCGTTCCTCGGAACCGCCCTGCTCGAAGCTCGCACCTGGTTCGAGCCGCCGGCGGGGGCCGTGGCCGACGGCGCGATCAGGACGCACGTCGCGCCGGCCGACGCGCTGGGCGATTCCGATCGCCCGTCGACGGTCCAGGCCGTCTGCTACGACGGGGAGCCGCCCGCACCCGACGTCCACCACCTCGACGCCGGCCTCTGGAGCGAGAACCCGTCGTTTCCGCCGGTCGATATCGACCCCGCGACGCCGCTGCTGGCCGCCGATGGCGGCGACCGATCGATCGCGCACGCAGCCGCGGTCCGAGCGGCGGAGACGGTGGCGACGGGACACGAGATCGACCCCGGGACGCGCGTCGGTGTCGCGACCTCGTTCGCCGATCCTCGCGCGGTCGTGGCCGGAATCCTTGCGCCGCTCGTCTCCGAAGGGGTGACCGTGCTCGACGGCGAGGCGTCGGGGTCGAACGTCGACGCGATCGTCACGGACCGGGACCAGAGCGCCGATTCGACCGACCTGCCGTCGTCGGTTCGCCGAATTCCGATCGACGCCGTCGAACTCGAACCGGTCTGACCGCACGCCCTCGGACGGTTGTCCAGTACGCAGCCGCGGTGGGTCGCGCGTGGCGGTTCGAACCGACCCCGCCCGCATCGCTTGCACGTCCGTGGGTCGTGACTAAGCCGCTCCTCGATGCACCTCACGGTGCGGTGATATTGTCATGAACTCGCTCGAAGACATGTTCGAACACAAGCTCCGACAGCTGTACTACGCCGAGACGCAACTCGTCGACGAACTCGACCACATGGCCCGCCGGGCCGAGAACGACAAGCTGAGCGACGGGTTCGCCGACCACCGGGAGGAGACGCGCGAGCACGTCTCGCGACTCGAGTCGGTCTTCGACGAGATCGGTTCGACGCCAGCGCCGACGGAGGACGCCGTGATCGACGGGATCAAACGCGAGCGCGAGTCGATGGACGACTCGATCGACGACCCGGGGATGCGCGACATGGCCTACATGACCGGCGGCAAGATGACCGAGCGCGTCGAGATGACGAGCTACGAGGGGCTGCTGCTGATGGCCGATCGCCTCGACTACGACGACGCCGTCACGGACCCGCTCGAAGCCAACCACGAGGAGGAGAAGTCGGCCTACCGCGAACTCGACGCGATGGCGACCGGCTCGGAGATGAAGTCCTTCTGGGAGAAGATCGTCCCGTCGTAATCGGAGCGGCCAGCCGCTCTCGGTCCGGGATATCGTACCCTCGCGGTTCGGGTCCGCGTCCGGTCGTCCCCGGAGATGATCATCCGCCCGGACGCCGGGAGCGCCGTCGGCTCTCGATCCGGTTCGTCGCGACTCTCCGCGGACCGTGCCTGCGGACGTATTTTGGTGCCGCTCGTCGTCGCGTTTCGTATGGTCGACGCCGCCCGCTGGTCGGACCTGCGAACCCGGGTCGAGGCGCTCGAACCCGGAAGCCAACTCGAGACGCCGGTCTCGGATCGCCGGTTCGCGATCGAATCGATCGCCGACGACGGCATCGACGTCAGCTACGTCGACAGCGGCGAGAGCCGAACGCTCTGGCGCGAGCAGTTCGACGTCCTGACGGAGCGACTGGACGACCACCCGATCCACGTCGACTCGCTCCAGCCGGGCGTCGAACCCTACGCGGCCGTCCTCTCGCTCGCCCCGGACGTCCGCCTCGCCGGCGACGAGCTCGTCTACGATCCGGACGAGGCGACGGCCGGCGAGAGCCCCTACGTCGTCTCCCCCGCAGAAGCCAGGGCGCCGCCGACGCGCCTCCGCGACGACGCGCTCTTGCTGGCCGACCACGTCGAACGCCTCGACCTGTCGGACCCGGCCGAACTCGAGACCGTCTCGCTGACCGACGCCTACGTCGTCAGCTCCGACGTCCAGCACGGGGCCAACCGACTGCGGAAGACGCTCCGCGACGAACTCCTGGCCCGACTCGGCCCGGACCAGCAGCTCCACGGTCGGTTCGGGACGGTTCGACGGACGACGCGAACCCGGCGCTCCGTTCGCGACGAGGAGACGGTCTTCGAGGCCCTCGACGAGCGCGGGATTCCCCGGGAGTGGGTCCTCGGCGTCGATCGGACGAAGCTCGACGTCGTCCTCTCGGTGACCGACCTCGATGAGTCGGACGTCTACGACGTCGACGAGAGCGTCTACGTCCAGAAGATCGACGTCGACGAGGACGAGAAGTTCGAGTTGCTCGCCGGGATTCGTGATCGGCTCGACGCGCTCGAAGGCGCCGAGGGCGAGGCGATCAGAGAGGAATTGACGGACATCGAGTCGCGCATCGAGGACGCGCTGGCCGGCGATTGACCGGTCCGTCGAGCTGACTTCGCGGGGCGGAGCCGCTCTCTGGACGCGACGATCTCGTGAGCACGACAGGTTCGATCGCGTCGAACGCTCGAACCACCCGCTGCGGATCCCGATCAGACCCGCCGCTCGAGGAAGTCCGCGAGCAGCCGAAACGTCCGGAGCTTCTGGGCCTGGTCGGAGGAGGCGTGACCCTCGTCGCCGAGTTCCTCGTACTCGAAGTCGCCGTCCGGGCCCTCTTCGTAGCCGGCCTCGAGCAGGGCGTCGCGGAAGATGCGCGCCTGTGAAACGGGGACGCGGTTGTCGTTGACGCCGTGGGCCATCAGCAGCGGTGCGTCGAGGTTCGTGACGTGCGCGACCGGGCTTCGCTCCTCGTACAGTTCTGGGTTCTCCTCGGGCGTGCCGAGGTAGCGCTCCATGAGACCGGTCCGGTAGTGGTCGAACGTGTTCTCGTGCATGTCTTCGAGGTCGGTTACGCCGATCCAGGCGATGCCGGCGTCGTACAGCTCGGGGTACTGGACCAGCTGCCAGTAGGCGGAGTAGCCGCCGTACGAGCCGCCGAAGACGACGGTCCGGTCGTCGTCGATCCACTCGCGCGTCTCGACGACGCGTTCGACCGCGGTCGCGACGTCGCCCTGCTCGGCGCCGCCCCAGTCGCCGATCAGCCGTTCGACGAACTCGCGGCCCCGGCCGGTCGAGCCGCGGTAGTTCACCTGCAACACCGAAAAGCCCAGCGAGACGAGCAACGGGGGCAAGAGGCTGAAACGCTTCGTGTCTCTGGCGCGCGGACCGCCGTGGGGCGCCACCACCAGCGGCGACGGTCGCTCGCCCGAATCGTAGAACAGCGCGTCGATCTCCAGTTCCTCGTACGGGTCGTGATCGACGGCGGCCGGTGACGTCTCCGGGATGCCGTTCGACGTGAACGTGAAGTGCTCCGCGTCCGGGAAGTCGGTCCGGTCGAACGGGCCGTACTCGGGTTCGAGGAGGACCTCGTACGAGTCCGTTTCGAGGTCGTAGACCAGTAGCTCCGGCCGTTTCGTCGGCGTCGTGTGGCGAACGACGATTCGCGAGTCGTCGAGCACGCACGAGGGCGCGCTCCAGGTCGCCCCGAGGTCTGAGACGCCGTCCGGGACGTCGAGCTCGCGAGCTCGACCGGTCTCGAGGTCGTAGACGACCGGGATCGACCGCACGTCTCGCAGGCGGTTCGCGAGCACCCTCGATCCGTCGCCGACGAACGCCACGGCCCGTTCCTCGTACGGACCGTCCTCGTACCACGCGACCGCGTCGGCCTCGAGGTCGTAGACGCCGAACCGCGCGAGGTCCGTCGAGTCGTCGCCGAGCAGCAAGCGCCGCCCCTCCGGCCCCCACGCGATCGGGACGGTTTCCGCACCGCTCTCACCGACGTCGAGTCGTCTGGGGTTCGAGCCGTCGACGGCCGCGACGTAGGCGTCGCGGTTCGTCAGGTCGTCGGTCTCGTTGGCCGCGTAGGCCATCCGCTCGCAGTCGGGGGCGAGGATCCCGTTCCAGACGGCCAGGTCGTAGTCGGTCACCTTCGTCGTCTCACTCGTCTCGAGATCGTGTCGGAAGAGGTTCATCTGGCCGTCCCGGTTCGCGGCGGCGAGCAGCGTCCGACCGTCGTCGCCGACGTCGTGGATGACGACCTGCCCGTCGAGTTCGACGATCGGTTCGGCCGTCCCGTCCGGCGAGAGCGCGTAGATGTCGTTTTCCTCGTCACCACCCTCGTCGCGGTGGTAGAAGATCCGCTCGCCCGTCGCGTCCCAGACGCCGAACCAGCGGGCGCTCCGCGGGACGGTGCCGTCGGACCACTGATTCATCTCCCCCGTTTCGGCGTCGACGACGTGGAGCTCGTTTCGACCCGTGATATCGTAGAAGCAGGCGACCGCGTCACCGTCCGGCGAGGTCGTCGGGTGGGCCAGCGTCGGCAGACTTGCGAGTTCCTCGAGCAGCTCCTCGGTCGACAGCTCGACTGTCATACCGGAGGATTCCGTGCAGGGTTTGTAAAACATATCGAAAATAACCAGTTCGAATCGTGCTCCGTTCGCTTCCCCAGTCGGGCGAGCAACACGGGTGTTGATTCCGCCGCCGGAGTTTGTCGCTCGTAACCGAACCGGATTACGATACGTCAAACGCGTACGTGTTCGCCTCCGTCGACGCGTACAGGTACGTGCCGGATTCGACGGCTTCGACATTCGGAACCGCCGCCACCTGTATCGTGCCGCCGTAGTGCACCGCGTACACCTTCTCCGGCGTGAGCGCGAGGAGTCCGTCCTCGAACCTGTCGAGTGTTGTGATCTTCGCACCCTCTAGCTTGATCGACCACGCCTCGTTCCCGTTCGCGTCGAGGGCGACGACCGAATCGCTTGCTACGATTGCCGTTCCGTCGACGGTCACGGCGTCGACGTTCGGGTAGCGCCACCGAATCGTGCCGTCGCCGGCGTCGCGTGCCTGAAGCGTCCGGCCGCGGGTAACGTAGACACGGTCGTCCACCACACCGTGTAGTTCGATCGGCTCGTCCCCGCTAACGCTCCACCGTTGCGTACCATCTTCGAGCACCCGTAGGTCGCCGCCGGAAATGTACAGCCGCTCGTCCCGCGCTAGCAGGTCGTCACCGAAGCCATTTTCGACCGCCGCCTGCCACTCGAGCGTTCCACCGTCCATCCCAACCGCCCATGCATTCTCAGCTGCCGTGCAGTACAGGGTCCCATCGCCTGCGGTAAACGAGGTCACCAAATCATTCGCATCGACTCCCGGTAGCGAACGCTGCCACTCCGTTCGGCCAGTAGCGCGGGAAAATGCAGAGACGACTCCAGTGGTCCCGGCCACGACCACGGATTTGTCGGTCACGATCGGCGGAGCGAAAACTCCACTCGTCTCGTCGGTCCATCGCCTGGTTCCGTCAGAATCGAGGGCGACGACGCCGCCATTACTCGGCACGTCCGACACCCAGCCGTAATACGCCCGGTCGTCGATCGAAGGATACATGGAATCCGTCCAGCCGCTACGTACCTGCCACAGTCGAGATCCGGTCGGTCCATCGAGTGCAGTGAGACCTTCCCCGCGAACGAACACGGTTTCGTTGCTTTCACCGAACGGCGGACCGCCGATATCCGCCGACCACTCCCGGTCGAGCTGCTGTATCGGACCGGTCGGTTTCGCCGGTGGGTCCGGACCATCGCTCGACGCGGGTTCGGACTCGGTTTCCTCGCTCGCTGCGTCGCCATCGGATTGCCCGCTGTCGCCCTCGGAACCGGGCGCGGTACTGTTTGGTTCGACCTCCGAGTCGTCGTTCTTCGGTTTGCTGGCGGGGTCCTCGTCGCGGATCAGTCCGGTACAGCCCGCGATTCCGAGCGACAGCCCTGCGATTCCCATTTCGGCGAGGAGGTGGCGGCGATCCATGCGTGCCAGTAGCGATAGCTGAAACAAATACGTTTCTGTGTATACACGAACCGGGCCGAATAATTCCATTCGGCACACCACCGGCGGTCAGTCCTGATCCACGATAGCCGGTGCCCACCGCACATATTCCGGCAGCGTCCCTATCCATCTTCGAAGCGGATAGTCCAACTATGCCAGCCACCCGGTTGTCTCGGTTTCGTCTGGATCCCCCCGACTCCCGCCACCTCCGTCGGACGTATCACCTGCTGTGGCTGATCGACATGGTGACGGCCGTCCTCCTGATTACGGTCCCGTACGCGAGCGAGCTCAATCCGGTGACGATCTACTTCTACGGCCTGCTCGGCTATCCCGGCGTCGCGCTCGCGGCGATCACCTACGCGGCGGCGGTCGTGGTCGTCGGACACTACCTCTCGCACCCGGTCGATCTCGTCTTTCTCGTCGCAGTCGTGGGGTTCTACTTGCTCTTCGTGTTCAACAACGTCGTCGTCCTGGCGTTCGACGAGACGCTCGCCTCCGCCCTCGAACTCCTCGCCGAAGGGTCGATCGACCGCACGGCAGCGACCTGATGACGGCGGATCGATCGAGCGCGGGTTGCAGGTACCGGACGCGAGGGCGGACCGAGAGTGTGGGGTGCGATTACCTGGCCGCTTCGAGCGCGTCGAGCGCCCCGGGGTTCTCGATACTCGAGAGGTCGCCCAGGTCCTCGCCGGTGTAGGTGGCCTCGATCGCGCGGCGGATGATCTTGCCCGACTGGGTCTTGGGAAACTCGTCGACGAAGAGGATCTCGCGCGGGCGGAACGGCTTGCCGTGTTCCTCGCCGACCTGCTCGCGCAGCTCCTCGCGCAGCGCCTCGGACTCCGACTCGCCGTCCTCCAGGATCACGTACGCGACCACCGCGGTCCCGGTCGTCTCGTCCGGGGCGCCGACGGCCGCGGCCTGGTTCACCGCCGGGTGGTCGATGAGCGCGCCCTCGACCTCGGCGGGTCCGACCTTGCGCCCGGCGACGTTGAGCGCGTCGTCGGCCCGTCCGTGGAGGAACCAGAAGCCGTCCGCGTCCTGCTGGGCCCAGTCGCCGTGGTCCCAGAGGTCGTCCCACGTCGACCAGTACTCCTCCAGGTAGCGCTCGTCGCCGGACCAGAGCGACTTCGTCATCGACGGACAGGAGTCGCGCGCGACGAGGTAGCCGCGCTCGTGGTCGTCGGCGACGGACTCGCCGTCGGCGTCGACGATGTCGACGTCCATGCCGAGACCGGGACCGCCCAGCGTGCAGGGTTTCAGCGGCTGGTCGGGCATGGGCATGAGGAAGCAGCCGCAGATCTCCGTTCCGCCGGAGATGTTGACGATCGGGCATTCCTCGCCGCCGATCGTCTCGTAGAACCACAGCCAGGATTCGGGATCCCACGGCTCGCCGGTGGAACCGAGGATCCGCAGCGAGGAGAGGTCGTGGCCGTCGACCCACTCGTCGCCGTGCTTGCGCAGGGCCCGGATCGCGGTCGGCGAGATGCCGAACTGCGTGAGCTTGTGGCGGTCGATCAGCTCCCAGAAGCGATCGGGCTCGGGGTGGTCGGGCGCGCCCTCGTACATGAAGACGGTGCCGCCGAAGGTGTGGACGCCGATGAGCGTCCACGGCCCCATCATCCAGCCGATGTCCGAGACCCAGAAGAACCGATCGGCGGGTTTGAGGTCCATCCCGAAGTGCAACTCCTTCGCGCACTGCACCTGGACGCCGGCGTGGGTGTGGACGATCCCCTTCGGTTTGCCGGTCGTCCCCGACGAATAGAGGAGCATCGATTCCTGATCCGAGGGGAGCGAGCGGGTGTCGTAGGCGGGTTCCTGCGTGGCGACGGCGTCGGCCCACCACTCGTCGCGATCGTCGTCCCACGGGATCTCGATATCGGTGTCGGGGTCGCTGGCGCCGAGTCGATCGAAGACGATGGTGTGTTCGACGTGGCCGGCCTGCCCGATGGCCTCGTCCCCGGACTCCTTGAGCGTGATAGGGTCGCCGCGACGGAGGAAGCCGTCGCCGGTGAACAGGACGGCGGGCTCGGCGTCCGCGATCCGCGTCGCGATCGCGTCCACGCCGAAGCCGGAGAAGATGGGGACGGCGATGGCGCCCACCTTGAAACAGCCGTAGAGGATCGAGACGACCTCGGGGACCATCGGCATGTAGAGGCCGACGGTGTCGCCGACGCCGACGCCCCGTTCCGCGAGGGCGTTCGCCACCCGGTTGGCCTGCCGGTGGAGGTCGTGGTAGGTTACCTCCCTGACTTCGCCGTCTTCGCCCTCCCAGATCGTCGCCACGGTGTTACGCTGGGGCGAGTCGAGCGCGGCGTGGCGATCGAGAACGTTGCGGGCGATGTTGAGTTCTCCGCCGGGATACCAGTCGGTAAACTGCGGGCCGTCGGAATCGTCGCGGACCGCGTCGTAGGGCTCGTCGAACTCGATGTCGAGGTAATCGACGAGCTCGTCCCAGAACCACTCGATCCCCGAGGCCTCGACGCCGTCGACGTCGGTCGTCGTGCGCTCGATCAGTTCCTCGTAGTCGTCGATGTCGTAGGTCCGCATGAACCGCCTGACGTTCGTCGACTCGGCGAACGCCGGCGACGGTTCGTGGACCACCTCGTCGATGTACTCGCCCGTCATTGTGCTCGCCCGACGGTTTCACGCACACCCCGAAGAAATTTGCCATCGTCGCCGGGCGGAACGTATCCCCGCTCGTCGGGTGGGAGACGACAGCCGCGGTGATGCCACCGGGCCGTCGTAACGGGTTTCGGCTGTCGCGGTTGCTGCCGTGACCGGTCGGCCAGCGGCCTCGACTGGCACCGACCGAGAACCGGGGGTGAACGAGTCTCCACCACTCTCAGCCCTCGAGAGCCGCGCGGGCCGCGGGCCGGGCGGCCGGAGACCCCAAGCGCTATTGCGTCGGCGAGATTAGGGGTTCGTATGTACGTCCGGGACGCGAAGAACCGAGAGGAGGTGTGGCTTCTCGATCGGATCGAGGAACTCGGATTGGACGACACGGCGTTTCGGTCCCGCGATTACGTGGTCGCGATCGACGAGGTCTCGAACGAGAAGGCGGGCTTCGGACGCATTCGGATCCACCGACCGGACGACGGCGATCCCGTCTGCGAACTGACGAGCATCGGCGTCCTCGAGGCCTGGCGCGACCAGGGCGTCGGTGCCCACGTGGTCGAGCGACTCGTCGACTACGCGAGCGACCAGGGGTTCGAGCGCGTCTACGCACTCACGAGCGAGGGACCGTACCTCGCCCGATTCGGCTTCGAGTCGATCGACGTCGACTCGCTCCCGGCCGTCTTGCAGTCCCGGCTCGAGGCGAAGCGCGACGGCGTCGATCCCGACGCGAAGCCGCTTCGCGTCGCCGTCGACGACTTTACCGTCCCCGACCGACTTCGGGACGCGTTCAAAGCGGCCAGCAAGGAGGAAGCCGCGGGCGACGACGAGACCGATCCGGAGGAGTTCGGCATCGACCCCGAGACGGCCACGTACAAGTACGAGACGTGACGGTAACAGGGTCCATCCGGGCTCCTTACCGTTCCAGTTCGAGGGACTCGACGTCGGGGCCGGTCGGATCGGGTTCGGCGGCCGTTTCGGTCGCCTCCGACGCGAGCGCCCGTAGCGTCGCGGGCAGTCCGAGGACCGAGAGCACGTCGCCGGCCTCGAGCCGCCGGTCCGGATCGGGAATCGTGACGAGTTCGCCGGTCCGGGTTCGGATCGCGACGATCGTCCCCGGCGCGTCACGGACGGACCGGCCGACCAGCGGGCTCTCCGCCTCGATCGAAACCTCGCTCGTCGTCTGCTCCGCCCGACGCAGCGCCGTGACGAACTCCCGATCGATCCGCGAATCGGCCGGCAGCGTGACCAGGCGGTACGACGCCGTCGGATCGACCGCGTCGAAGGCTCCCTCCACGCCGACGAGGGTGACGGTCCGTCCGGCGGTCGCGCGCACCTCTCCCGAGGCGACCCGCTCGCCCGCTCGCCAGAGCTGGATTGCGTCGCCCGGCGAGGCACTCCGTGGTGGATCCGCGGTCACCGCTGTTACCTCGTAGCCCGGCGGGATGGTGGGCGCGAGACCGGCGGCGCGCTGGCCGACGGCGAGGTACTCGACCGTGCCGTCGGCGGTGATATCCGCGTCGACGGTGCCGACGTCGTATCTGGCTTTCAGCCGCGTGGCGAGTTCGGCTTCGAGTTCCTCGACCGTGAGACCGCGCGGGAAGTGAAGCGTCGTCCCCGCGATCGCGGTCCGCGTCTCCTCGGCGACCGGATCGTAGCCCTCGATGTCTGCGACCACCTCCGGCAGTTCTACGGCGATCGAGCGGCCGGTCGCCCGGACGAGCGGACTCAGATCCCGTGCGAACCCGCCGGAGCGGAAACGATCCGACTCGGCCACCTCGGTCCCGAAGCGCCCGCCGGCGAGCGCGGTCATCGCCGCGGCGCCCAGGACGACGAGGTTCGAGGCGGCTGCGCTCAGCGTCACCGGATCGCCGCCGTCGCCGAGGAACTGGACGAGCGCGACGCGCGTGTTGAGGTAGATGGCCACGCTCCCCAGCCCGACCAGCAGCGCCGGCCCGTCGGGGAGCGACTCGCCCCCGTAGCGCGCGAAGAAGAACGCGGCGACGGCGGTGACGACGCCGGAGAGTATCGCCAGGCCGAGAACCCGCAGCGCCAGGACGACCACCGCGTTCTCGAGGACCAGCCCGACGGCCGACGTGCTCATGCGACCGCCTCCTCGAATCGATCGAGCGCCGGCGGGTTCCCGACGACGAGCACCTCGTCGCCGGCGCGGAGCCCCTCGTCCCCGGCGGGCCCGACGATGCGCTGCCCGGCGCGTCGAATCGACAGGATGGCGACCTCGAATGCGTCCCGGACCGCCGCCTCGTCGATGGTCACCCCGTCGAGGTCGCTTCCGGCGGCGATCGAGATCCGTTCGAACCGGTTGCCCGCCCGCTGGAGGAGACTGACCAGGGCGAACTCGCGGTGGCTGCCCCCGGCCCGGACGGTCAGCTTCGCCGCGTCCGACGCGAGAATTCGACCTGCGTCGCCGGCCGGGAGCGACACCGAGACCTGTCCGCGTCCGCCGGTCGTCGTCCCGGCGCTCGGCGTCGCGATCGGTCGGTCACCGGGCGCTTCCGGTTCCGTGTCTCGTTCGGACGGCGGATCCGGATCCTCGTCGGGTGGTCGCCCGGTCGGATCGGTGTCCGCGTTCGGTCGCCCCGGTTCGTCGTCGTCAGTTTGTGCGCCGACGACGGCGCCGGTAACCGTCTCGTCCTCGCCGACGGTGAGCGCCACCTCGTCGCCGCGCGCGAGCCCCGTCGGCAGGAGGGTGCGGACCGTCACCGCCCGGTGTCCGGGCCGAATCGATCGCGACAACCCCGCGGTGGCGGGCGCGGCGGCGAGTTCGACGTGTCCCCGCCGGTCGACGGAGACCGATACCTCGGCCACGTCGAATTCGCTCGAGATCTGCTCGGCGAGTTCCGTCTCCAGCTCCGACAGCGATCGATCGGCGGGGAGCGTCCAGGTCGACGCGCCGAGGGCCTCCCGGAGTTCCGCCGGCAGGGGCGGGTAGCCCTCGATGCTCTCGACCTCCCCGATCGGTCGCAGGCGGATCTGGCCGAAGCGGTCGATGTGTTCCGCGAGGTCCGGCGCCAGGCCGCGTCCGCGGAGCCCCGAGAGCGTCAGCCGCCGGGGAAGGCGCGCCCCGAGCGTGTCGCCGATGCTGTGGGCCCAGAGACAGACCATCAGGACGACGAGCAGCGCCGTGATCCCCGCAGGCGTCCCCGCGACGGCCGGATCGAGCAGTCCGAGAAGCCCGCCGGAGATCCCGGCCAGGCCGCCGCCGAGGACGACGACACCGAGGCCGGGGACGGTGACGCCCGTCACGTACTTGAAGACGAAGCCGAGCGCGAACGCGATCAGGGCGGGGAAGATCGAGGTGAGCACCCCGAGGTAGAGCCCGATCACGACGTCGGCGGCTAGATCGGCATCCATGAACCCCTCTGGCCGCCGGATCCATATAGGCGTGGCGCCACGAACCGACGGACTCGGTCGCGCCGTCTTCGTCCGATGGACCCGGGCGCGGCGGTACTCGAGCACCGCGATTCGGGACCGCTCCGGGCGTCCGACCAGCTCGACCCCCGATCCCGTGGACCGGCGAGCGCCGTCGCACCCCTCCCGGGCGAGGTTGGCGGATTTCTCAAGTTTCAAGCCCCGCGACCCCGTTCCCTCCGACAATGTTCGACCCCGACGACCTCGAGTCGATCCGCGAGGGCCGGGCGGAGTGGCGCGAGGAAACGGTCGAACCGGTGGTCGACCGGTTCGGCGAGCGCAAGGAGACGTTCACGACGGACACGAACGGCCAGGAGGTGGATCGCCTCTACACGCCCGCGGACGTCGCCGATCTCGACTACGAGGAAGACCTGGGATATCCCGGCGAGCCGCCGTACACGCGCGGCGTGTATTCGACGGGCTACCGCGGCCGTCTGTGGACGATGCGCCAGTACGCCGGGTTCTCGACGCCCGAGGACACCAACGAGCGCTATCACTACCTGTTAGACCAGGGCCAGACGGGCCTATCGATGGCCTTCGACCTGCCGACCCAGATGGGCTACGACTCGGACGCCGAAATGGCCGCCGGCGAGGTCGGCAAGGCCGGCGTCGCCATCGACTCGCTGGACGACATGCTCACCGTCTTCGACGGGATCCCGCTCGACGAGGTCTCGACCTCGATGACGATCAACGCGCCCGCGTCGGTCCTGCTCGCGATGTACATCGCCGTCGGGGACCGCCAGGGCGTCGACCGCGAGCAGTTGCGCGGGACGATCCAGAACGACCTCCTGAAGGAGTACATCGCGCGCAACACCTACATCTACCCGCCCGAGCCCTCGATGCGGATCATCACGGACATCTTCGACTTTTGCGCCGAGGAGACGCCGAACTTCAACACGATCTCGATCTCCGGCTATCACATCCGCGAGGCCGGCTCGACCGCCGCCCAGGAACTCGCCTTCACGCTCGGCAACGGCATCGAGTACGTCGAGGCGGCCGTCGACGCCGGGCTCGACGTCGACGAGTTCGCACCGCAACTCTCCTTTTTCTTCAACGGCCACAACAACATCTTCGAAGAGGTCGCGAAGTTCCGGGCCGCCCGGCGGATGTGGCACGACATCATGGAGGAGCGCTTCGACGCCGAGAACCCCAAGTCCAAGCAGCTCAAGTTCCACACCCAGACGGCGGGCTCGATGCTCACCGCCCAGCAGATCGAGAACAACGTCGTCCGCGTCGCCTACCAGGCGCTCGCGGCCGTCCTCGGCGGCACCCAGAGCCTCCACACCAACGGCAAGGACGAGGCCCTCGCGTTGCCCACGGAGGAGTCGGTGCGGACCGCGCTGCGCACCCAGCAGATCCTCGCACACGAATCCGGCGCGGCCGACACGATCGACCCGCTGGCCGGCAGCTATTACGTCGAGAGCCTCACCGACGAGGTCGAAGCCGACGCCTACGACATCCTCGAGGAGGTCGACGAGCGCGGCGGCATGCTCGACGCCGTCGAATCACGGTGGGTCCAGCGCCAGATCCAGGACACGGCCTTCGATCGCCAGCAGGAGATCGAGAGCGGCGAGCGCGTCATCGTCGGCGTCAACGAGTTCGAGACTGACGAGGCGGGCCAGGAGATGGACGTCCAGGAAGTGACGGCGGAAGACCAGCGGCGCCAGATCGAGAGTCTGGAGGACGCTCGCGCGAAGCGGGACGCGGAGGAAGCGGCGGCGACCCTCGAAGCCGTTCGCCGGGCGGCTCGCGGCGACGACAACCTCATGCCCTACATCATCGACGCGGTGAAGGCCCACGCCACGGTCGGCGAGATCTGTAACGTCCTCCGCGAGGAATTCGGCGAGTACCAGGGCGGCGGTACGGTCTGATTCACCCGCCGGTGACGGGAACCCGACTCGCGGAGGATCTCGACCTGGGGGGTGAATCGACGAATCGGCGTCGATGGGGCGTCCGGACTGCGCCAGCGTCGGCCCGTCAGTGTTCCGCCTGTGGTGGGGATGTCTCGCGAACCTCGGCCTCGAATTCGTCGGGCACGTCGACCCGGCCGTCGTCGGTTTCGATCGTCATCGTCTCCGGATCGATCGCACGGGTCTCGGAGACGAACGGCGGGACGACGGTAATGCCTTCGTCCAGGACGGTGCGCATCTCGCCGGAGACGTACAGCGCTTCCTTCTCTCCGTCGGCAACGTGATGCACCGCGCTGTACAGGACGAGAAGGACGGCAAGCAGGACGAACCCCGCACCCGTCAGAACCGACAACTCCATACGCTCTCGTTCGCTCACGAGACCGTGTATCTTCCGATTACGTTTTGGCAGAATTCATCGGGAGGCGACGAGGCGAATCCGTCCGAGGCGATGTCGTTCGGTACCCCACTCGGTGACCGAACGGGGATACGTCGGACCCGAATCGACGGACGGTCCGGCGGAGCGGTCATCGTCAGATCCCCCGATCCGACCGGTCGGTGGGAACCGACGGCCCGTCACGGAACGCAACACTCTCCCCGATTCGGGACCGACCCACCCGACGATGCGTTTCGATCACGCCGGAATCGCGACCGAGGACGCGGCCGAACTGACGGCCCTGTTCGGGGACCTCTGCGGGTTCGAGGTGGCCCACGAAGAGACGTTCGACGGGATGCGCGTCGTCTTCCTCGACGTCGGCGGCGGCTATCTGGAACTACTCGAACCGACCGAGGGCGGGACCATCGCCCGGTACCTCGACGAAAACGGACCCGGCATTCACCACCTCGCGTTCGAGACGGCAGACGTCGCCGCCGCGCTCGCGACCGCTCGCGAACTCGAAATCGGGCTGGTTGACGAGGAGCCCCGCCCCGGCGCCTGGGGTCACGACGTCGCCTTCCTCCATCCGGCCGATACCGGCGGTGTCCTGATCGAGTTCGTCGAGCACTGAGCGACCGAGAAGTACCGGCTCGCGAACCGGACGCGGTCGGCGAACCTGCGGTCGTGGGCCTCCGTAGTGCGCGCCGGAACTGTGTGGGCGTCCACAGCGCACGCCGCGGTCGAGGGCATCCGCAGTTCGCGTTCGGAGCCATCCGATCCGTCGGTCGCGAGCCCCGGCGGGATCGGGGAGTGGAGGCGAATGGACGGTGGCGTCAGCAGTCGCTATCCGTGGGCACCGGCGAGGGCTGTGGAGCCGCGTCGATGCTGGAGGGCCTGACGGCAGCGAACGGAACTTGCGTCTTCGGGTGGAGTGGTTCAGGGCGGTTGCGGGAGCCGATCAGGGCGACTCGCCGTCGCTCGCACCGAGGGTCGTTCCGTTCACGTCGGCGTGTTCGACGTCGACGCTGCCCGGAAATCCCCGCTCGAATTCGACGGTCGCCACGTACTCCAGCGCGGCCTCGCACTGGATGCATCCGCCGTCGCCAGAGGGCTCCCGGGAGGCGACGGTCACCTGGAGGTCGTCGCGACCCGCGTCGTAGGTGACGTCCTGGAGGGTCACGTCGTGACACGGCGTCGGCGCGATGATCGTCCCCTCGATCACGACGGCTCGCTCCGCACACGAGATGGACGTCCGACCGTCGAATCCGGGGCGGTCGTTGGACTCGCCGCCGGCACAGCCTGCGTCGGTGCGCTCGACCGTCGACGACTTCACGCGCGGGGTCCGGCAGGCGACCGACGTCGAAAGTGAGCGAACGTCGACGCCGCTCGACTCGACCTCGGCCGTCGTTTTCGACTCGTTGCAGTCGAACCACGAGTGACCGATCCGCTCCACGACGCGGTCGTCGTCCGTGCCGAGGTCGATCACGTACGTTCCCGGTTCGTGCAGCACCACGCGGCGCGTCTCGGTCGGATCGAGGTCCGCGGTCGCCTCGAACGACCGGTCGCGGTCGCCGTCGTCCGCGGAAACCGCGACCGAAACCCGGCGAGACTCGTCGGATCCGTTTCGAACTTCGACCTCGTGCGGCGTATTCCGGCCGGGGAACGGGACCTCGGCCGGATCGCCGACTTCGTGGGTTTCGCCCGTCCACTCCCGATCAGCGGGCACGGCGTTGCCGTCCTGCGTCTCTGCCGAGCGGGATTCGGCCGGCCGACCGCTCGAATCGTCGTCGGTGTCGCCGTTCGATCCGTCCGCCAGGCGACTCGCTACGATGGTGCCGGTTCCGACCGTTCCGAAAGCGCCGAGTATCTCTCGTCGTTGCATGGGCGAGTGATCCGGGTCGAACGATAAGAACGTCACCGTAGGTGAAACGGTCGTTTCACCGTGCCGTCCGTCGGTTTTGTGCGCTCCTGATTTCGGTTCGGTCGGGTCTTTCGGTCGGAAGAATCGGATCGATCGAACCGAACCCCCGTGTCGATTTATCTATTGCCGTACAGCTAGTCGAATTCCGAATGGATGTACACGGGTTCGGCCGGGTCGGCGATGGCGAACCCGGCCGACGCTGGGGCGAGCGGTCGCCCGCGATCTCGACATCCGATTGGTCGACGCGGAGCCGCGACCTGGCGTGCGGGGTCACGACGTCGCCTTCCTCCATCCGCCGACACCGGCGGCGTTCTGATCGAGTTCGTCGAGTACTGACCATCGAGGGCCGACTGGTTCGGGCGACGTCGTGCCCCAGAGTCAAATGGGAGGCGGCCGAGCGTGAACGCGATGGCTCAGACGCCGATCCCGGAGGAGTACCTGGACCTGTTCGAGAAACGCACCTTCGCGCACGTCGCGACGCTCACCGAGGACGACGATCCGCACGTGACGCCGGTCTGGATCGACTACGACGCCGACGCGAATCGCGTGCTCGTCAACACCGAGCGGGGGCGACGCAAGGAACGCAACGTCGCCCGGGATCCGTCCGTCGGCATCAGCATGACCGACCCGGACGATCCGTACCGCCACCTCTCGATCATCGGTGAGGTGACCGCGGTGACGACCGACGGCGCCCGCGAGCACGCGGACGAACTCGCCGGTCGGTACACGGGGACCCCGGAGTATCCGTCCGAGATCCGGACCGAACGCGTCCTCCTGAAAATACGACCGACCGAAGTGTTCTGAAGTGCGGATCGGAGGCACCGATAACCGGATTGGGGCCGTACCGCTGCGTGATATGGCCCCGGCTGCGCTCTCCGTCTCCCCCGATCAGCCGAAGTTCTCGATCAGCGCGTCGTCCGAATCGCCGCCCGCCTCGTCGATGGCGTCGGCGACCGTCCGGACGAAGTCCGAAAAGCCGAACGCGTAGCACTGGCCGTCGTCGACGTGTTCAGCGATGGCCTCGCGGAGCCCCTCGTCACCCTGTTCGAGCACCGTGACGGGCACTCCCGCGTCCGCGAGCGCATCGAGGCGATCGCGGTGGGCCGGTTCGTCGTCCTGGTAGATGACGGCCGCGTCGTGGCCCGCGTCGCGCGCCGCTTCGGCGATGGCGACCGCCGGGCCGACGCCGGGACCGCCGGCGATGGCGACCACGTCGCGGTCTCGGTCGTACTTGATCTCGCCGAAGGGTCCCTCGATGTGGACGACGTCGCCCGGTTCGCGGTCGGCGAGCCAGGGCGAGAGGTCGCCTTCTGGATCGACACCGACGGTCACCTCGAACGTCTCGTCGACCGACGGCGACGAGAGCGTGTAGTGGCGGGCGATCTCCTCGTCGTCCGGACTCGCCCGGAGCAGGACGAACTGGCCGGGGAGCGCGTCGAACCCGTCCGGCGTCTCGAGATCGAGCGCGACGGTACCGGGCCCGACGTCGCGAACGGCCGCGATCGTCACCGATTCGCGTTCCATATCCGTCGTTCGACCGTCGGCGGTAAATGAATTCGCTTGTGTCGCCGATCGGTGCGACGGGTGTATCGCGTCGGGGTGTCGCCCGGTCGTCCGCCTCACGACGGTGTAGTGTCGGCCGACTTCGACGGTCGAGAACGGCCCGAACGGGCCCGTCGCGCGGGCGATTGACATGGTCGAATATGTACTATACACCCGGTCCAGAGGTTCACGCGGCCGGAACGTGACCGGGGGTTTCAGAACCCTTTTCTGCTCCCCCGGGTAAGGGCCGCTAGAACATGGCTGCAGACCTCAACTGGGCCATCGGCGGCGAGGCCGGGGACGGTATCGACTCCACCGGCAAGATCTTCGCCCAGGCGCTCTCCAGGGCGGGACGGCACGTGTTTACCTCGAAGGACTTCGCCTCGCGCATCCGGGGCGGGTACACGGCCTACAAGATCAGGACGGCCGTCGAGGACGTCCAGAGCGTCGTCGATCGGCTCGACATTCTCGTCGCGCTCACCCAGCGCACCATCGACGAGAATCTCGACGAAATGCACGACGGCAGCGCCGTCATCTACGACGGCGAACGATCCTGGGACGCGGAGATCCCGGAGGAGATCACGGCCGTCGACGTTCCGCTGAAGTCCCTGGCCGAAGAGGCCGGCGGGGCAATCATGCGAAACATCGTCGCGCTCGGCGCGGCCTGTGAGATCACCGGCTTCGACGTCGAGTACCTCGACGAAGCCCTGGAGAAGCGCTTCGGCGGCAAGGGCTCGAAGATCGTCGAGAACAACAGGGAGGCAGCCAGACTCGGCCAGGAGTACGTCGAGGAGCACTACGACCTCGATCGCCTCGGCTACAATTTGGAGACGACAGACGAGGACTACGTCCTGCTGAACGGCAACGAGGCGATCGGCATGGGCGCCATCGCCGCCGGCTGCCGCTTCTACGCGGGCTACCCCATCACCCCCGCGACCTCGATCATGGAGTACCTGACGGGCCGCATCGACGACTACGGCGGCCACGTCGTCCAGGCCGAGGACGAACTCTCCGCAATCAACATGGCGCTGGGCGCCGCTCGCGGCGGCGCGCGTTCGATGACGGCGACCTCCGGGGCGGGGATCGACCTCATGACCGAGACGTTCGGCCTCGTGGCGACGAGCGAGACACCCCTCGTCATCGCCGACGTGCAGCGCTCCGGTCCCTCGACGGGGATGCCGACGAAGCAGGAGCAGGGCGACCTGAACATGGTCCTCTACGGCGGCCACGGCGAGGTCCCGCGCTTCGTCGTCGCCCCGACGACCGTCACCGAGTGCTTCTGGAAGACGATCGAGGCGTTCAACCTCGCGGAGAAGTACCAGACGCCGGTCTTCCTCGTCTCCGATCTGGCGATGTCGGTCACCGAACAGACGTTCCCGCCGGAGGCCTTCGACATGGACGACGTCGAGATCGACCGCGGGAAGATCGTCGACGAGGACGACGTCGAGGCGTGGCTCGACGACGAGGGTCGCTTCCGCGCCCACGCCGCGACCGACGACGGCATCAGTCCCCGAGCGCTCCCGGGCACGCTCGACGGCGCGCACATGAGTACCGGCCTCGAGCACGACGAACTCGGCCGCCGGACCGAGGAGACGGACGTTCGCGTCCAGCAGGTCGACAAACGTAACCGGAAAGTGGAGACCGCCAGGGCCGAGGAGGACTGGGACTACCGCGAGTTCGGCGACCCGGACGCCGACGATCTCGTCATCTCGTGGGGGTCGAACGAGGGTGCGATCGTCGAGGCGCTCGACCTGCTCGACGAGCGCGACGTCTCCGTCCGCGTCCTCTCGGTCCCCTATCTCTTCCCGCGTCCGAACCTCTCCGACGACGTCGAGGCGGCCGACGACGTGGTCGTCGTCGAGTGTAACGCGTCGGGACAGTTCGCCGACGTGATCGAACACGATACGCTGACCCGCGTCAAACGCATCAACAAGTACACGGGCGTTCGCTTCAAGGCGGACGAACTCGCAGACGACATCGAGGCGGCGCTCGCCGCGGAGGTACCAGCACAATGAGTTCAGACGTCAGATTCACCGACTTCAAGTCCGACAAGCAACCGACCTGGTGTCCCGGCTGCGGCGACTTCGGGACCATGAACGGCATGATGAAGGCCCTGGCGAACACGGGCAACGACCCCGACAACACGTTCGTCGTCGCCGGCATCGGCTGTTCGGGTAAGATCGGCACCTACATGCACAGCTACGCGCTCCACGGCGTCCACGGGCGCGCCCTGCCGGTCGGCACCGGCGTCAAGATGGCCCGGCCAGACATCGAGGTCATGGTCGCCGGCGGCGACGGCGACGGCTACTCGATCGGCGCCGGCCACTTCGTCCACGCCGTCCGCCGGAACGTCGACATGTCCTACGTCGTCATGGACAACCGCATCTACGGGCTGACGAAGGGCCAGGCCTCGCCGACCTCGCGCTCGGACTTCGAGACGTCGACGACGCCCGAGGGCCCCCAGCAGCCGCCGGTCAACCCGCTCGCGCTCGCGCTGGCCTCCGGCGCGACGTTCGTCGCCCAGTCGTTCGCCTCCGACGCGATGCGTCACACCGAGATCGTCGAGGCCGCGATCGAGCACGACGGCTTCGGCTTCGTCAACGTCTTCAGCCCGTGCGTGACGTTCAACGACGTCGACACCTACGACTACTTCCGCGACACCCTCGTCGACCTCGAGGAGGAGGGCCACGACCCGACCGACTACGAGAGCGCGAAGGAGGTCATCCTCGACGCCGACAAGGAGTACCAGGGCGTGATGTATCAGGACGAAACGTCCGTCCCGTACGACGAGCAGCACGGGATCGACGCGGACATGTCCGAGATTCCCGACGGTGCGCCCGAGGACGCGATGGACCTCGTCCGCGAGTTCTACTGATCTCCGCCGACGATTTTTCGACCGTCCCCTCCTGTCAGCGTCTCGGTCCTTACGGTTGGATGCGAGTTCCACGCGGATCGAGTGTGGGGTCCACCGGCACGCTCCCGGCGAGTGGGAACCGCCGACCTGGTTCATGTGTGGTGGTAGCATAGATATAGATAGAAGGCCGATGACAACCGCACAGCGTCGAGCACCGACGCAGACCGTACCGTCCGTCGATGCGGCGACGAGACGCGCCGCCGATGCGCTCGAATCGGCCGGGTACGATGCGATCGAGGTTTCGCTCCCCCACCGGACCCGATCGACGTGGATCGTCCCGGCGACGACGGCCGCCGGCCGAGTGCGGGTGCACGTCGATCCGCGATCGGGTGCGACGCGAATCGTCGACGCCGCCGAGTGAGGGCACGCGCAACCAGCTGTTGGGCGAAACGGTCACGAGTCGATCCGCACCCGTCTCGTGGGCGCTGCGATCTCACATCCGTTCAACAAATGGCCGTTTCGTTCGTCGCCCGCACCAGCAAGAGTTATCGGGTTCCGGTCCACCCTGTCGAGTATGACGGGGTTCTCGACGCGAGTCGAAAACGTCTCGATCAGCGGCATTCGCGAGGTGTTCGAAGCGGCAGGCGAGGACGCGATCAACCTCGGCCTCGGGCAACCGGACTTCCCGACGCCCGAGCACGCCTCGCGGGCGGCGATCGAGGCGATCGAGTCACACGAGACGGATCCGTACACGTCGAACAAGGGGACGGAAGCGCTGCGCGAAGCGATCGTCGGCGCCTACGACCGCTCGATCGACCCGAGCGACGTTATCGCGACGGCCGGGGGAAGCGAGGCGCTGCACCTCGCGCTCGAGGCCCACGTCGATGCCGGTCAGGAGGTCGTCTTTCCCGATCCCGGCTTCGTCGCCTACGACGCGCTGACGAACCTCGCCGGCGGGGTCCCGAAGCCGGTCGCGTTGCGCGAGGACCTCACGATCGACCCGGCTGCCGTCGAGGATGCCATCACCGACGACACCGCGGCGTTCATCGTCAACAGTCCCGGGAATCCGACGGGTGCGGTCGCCTCCGAGGACGACGTGCGCGAGTTCGCCCGCATCGCCGACGAGCACGACGTGCTCTGCATCTCCGACGAGGTCTACGAGCACATCGTCTTCGACGGCGAGCACCACTCGCCGATGGCGTACGCGGAGACGGATAACGTCGTCACGATCGGCGCCTGTTCGAAGACCTACTCGATGACCGGCTGGCGGCTGGGCTGGGTGACGGGGTCGCACCGACGCATCGAACGGATGCTGCGCGTCCACCAGTACGTCCAGGCTTGCGCCTCCGCACCCGCCCAGTACGCGGCCGAGGCGGCCCTCTCCGGGCCGCAGGACCCGGTCGAGGAGATGGTCGCCACGTTCGAGGATCGTCGCGACCTCGTGGTCGACGGGCTGGAGGACGCCGGGTTGACGGTCCCGACGCCGGCGGGCGCGTTCTACGCGATGCCCGAGGTCCCCGAGGGCTGGTGCGAGGAAGTACTCGATCGCGGCGTCGTCGTTGTCCCGGGCGGGGCGTTCGGCGAGCACGGCGAGGGCTACGCCCGCCTCTCCTACGCGACGGGGACGGAGGAGCTGAAGGAGGCGCTCGAAATCATCGACGACGCGACGCGAGCGGTCCGGTAGCGATCGGACGGGGACGCCGTCTTCGACGCCGACGGGAGCGCCACCACCGACGTCCGACACACCCCGTATATTTTCAGGCCGTTCGTGGTGGGACGGGTATGGCCGTCGCTCGCCACGGAACCGGCGTCCGATCGGGTCTCCGGGCGTTCGCCTCGCAGGTCCACCCGGTGTTCATGCTGCCGCCCGTCGCCGCGTCGCTGTTCGGCGGCGTTCTCGCCGCCGGGACCGACCCGTTGGCGGCCGCGTTACACGCAGTCGCGATCTTCGCCGCGGTGTACACGGCCCACGTCAAGGACGGCTACGTCGACTTTCACCTTCGCGACGAGGACGACGATCACCCGCTCACCGTCACCGGCTGTCTCCTGGGACTCGGCGGCGCGACGGCGCTCTTCGGCGCCGCGCTGCTCGGGCTGGCTACGCGCGTCGATCTCGTCGCCGCCGGATTGACGCTGCCGACCTGGCTGATCGCGTACCTCCACGCGCCGCAGCTCGACATGCACCCGATCGGCGCGACGATGGGGTATCCGGTCGGGATCGGCCTGGCGATCCTCGGCGGCTATTACGTTCAGGTCGGCGTCGTCGGATCGCTCGCGCTCGCGTTCGCGGCCGTCTTCGTCGTCGTCCTCACCGGGATCAAGGTGGTCGACGACACGACCGACGTCGCCTACGACCGATCGATCGGAAAGCGGTCCGTCGCCGTCGCCGTCGGTCCGCGGCGAGCGATCGAACTGGCGTACGGGTTGATTGCGGCCGGCCTGGTCGGCTGTCTGGGATTCGTCGCCATCGGTCTCTTCCCGCCGGGAAGCGTCGTCGCCGTCGCCGTCCTCGCCGCCGTCGCGCTCGTCGCCCGGCGCGGCGGTCCCGAGATCGCCACGATGCTGTTGATCCGGGGCTGTTACGTCTTCCTCGCGGTCCTCGTGGCGGCGGTCTGGTTCGAACCGCTCGGGCGCGTTCTGTAGCGGCGTGCCCTTGGATCAGTATCCGTCCGAACCGTGGTATCGTGCCTCCCGCCCATTTATACGTCCTGACCGAGTAGGGAGGGTGTGAGTGAAGAATCCGGGCGGCGGAACCTCCGCATGCCCTCGAACGACGAAGTTTTCGCGGTGGTCACCGACCACCTCGGAGGCAACCACGTGCAGCTGCGCTGTGCTGACGGTGTCGAGCGACTCGGTCGGATCCCCGGTCGAATGAAGTACCGGACCTGGATCGAAGAGGACGACGTCGTCGTCGCGGAGCCGTGGGACTGGCAGGACGAGAAGGCGACCATCGAGTGGCGCTACACCAACCAGGACGCCACGCAGCTGCGCCGCGAAGGCCACATCGACTGACGTTTCGTTCTTCTGCTCGCGACCGGGTCCGTAGCGGCGGCACCGCGCTGACTTCCCGCTCCGCAAAAACGTTTATAGGCAGTATGCGTGACGGTCACGTATGAGTCACGACACGTCGTTCCTCTCGGCCCTCGATCTCGCGGACGACCAGGTGTCGGTCGCCGACGGTCGCCGCGAGTCCCACGCGGCGGACTGGGGCGCGTCGCAGCTGGACGAAGGCGTGCTCCCTGACGCTGTCGTCTACCCCGAATCGACGGCCGACGTCTCGGCCGTGCTGGCCGCCGCGACCGAACGCGACGTCCCGGTCACCCCCTACGCCGCCGGAACCGGTCTCGAGGGAAACGCCGTGCCGGCCCACCGCGGCATCAGCCTCGATCTGACGCGGATGGACGCCGTGGTGGCGTATCGCCCGGACGACTTCCAGATCGACGTCGAGCCGGGGATCATCGGCTCGGCGGTCGACGACCGGGTCGCTCGCGACGGACTCTTCTTCCCGCCGTTGCCGTCCTCGGGCGATATCTCGACGATCGGCGGGATGATCGCGACGGACGCGAGCGGCATGCAGACGGTCAAGTACGGCGAGATCGCCGACTGGGTGCTCGGTCTCGAGGCGGTCCTGGCCGACGGGACGGTGATCCGGACCGGATCGAAGGCCGTCAAGACCTCGAGCGGGTACAACCTGACCGACGTACTGGTCGGCAGCGAAGGGACCCTGGCCGTCGTCACGGAGGCGACGCTCGAATTGGCAGGACGTCCCGCCCAGAAGCGCGGCGCCCGCGCCATCTTCGAGACGCTCGACGCCGCCACCGAAGCCGTCTCGGACGTCGTCCAGTCGGGCGTCGACGTCGCCCGCATCGAACTCGTCGACGGCTTGAGCGGGATGATGGCCAACGAGTACCTGGGAAGCGACCTCCCCGACGCGCCGATGGTGTTTCTCGAATTCCACGCCAACCACGGCGTCGACGAGGAGGTGGCGCTCTGCCGGACGATCTTCGCGGAGTACGCCCTCGACCGCTTCGAGACGAGTGCCGGGGAGACCGAGATGGCCGACCTCTGGGCGGCGCGGCGCGACCTCGCCTACGCCGTCGCGAGTTACGACGCTGCCCTCGATCCGCTTCACCCGGGCGACGTGACGGTCCCGATTAGCGCCTACCCCGAGATCGTCCACGAGGCCAAGCGCCTCGCCGACGAGGCGGACCTGCTCGTGCCCTGCTTCGGCCACGCCGGCGACGGCAACCTCCACTACAGCGTTCTCGTCGACCGCTCCGATCCCGAGATGGTCGAACGCGGCGAGGAACTGTACGCCGCGATCGTCGAGCGGGCGATCGATCTGGGCGGGACGGCCACGGGCGAACACGGGATCGGCCGGGGAAAACGCGAGTACCTCGATCTCGAGCACGGGTCGGGCGCGGTCGAGGCTATGCGATCGATCAAGCGCGCCCTGGATCCGACCGGCACGCTGAATCCGGGAAAGATCTTTCCCGAGACCGTCGATGGCGGACGGGTTCGCGATCCGACGAGCGGCGAGTGAGCACGAGTGGTACCCGAACCACTCAATCGTGGACGAGCACGTCGAGCACGTCGGGGCCCTCGCGGTCGAGGGCCTCCTCCAGCGCGGATTCGATCTCGTCGGGCGTCTCGACCAGGTTACCGCGCGCGCCGTGGCTCTCGGCGTTGGCGGCGAGGTCGACCGGTGGGTCGAAGTCCATGCCGGGGAAGGCGTAGTCGTCCTCGTCGCCGCCCATGAGATCGAGCGTGTTGTCCTTCAGGATGCGGTAGTTTCGGTTGTCCGAGACGACGACGGTGAGGTCGAGGTCGTAGCGGGCCGCGCTGTAGATCGCGTGCGGGTAGTAGAGGTACGAGCCGTCGCCGACGAAGCCGACGACGTCCCGGGGCTCGTCGCGGTCTCGTTCCGCGAGGGCGGCCCCGACCGCGGCCGGGAGCCCGTATCCCAGGCCGCCGCCCTTGTTGGAGATGTACCCTTCCGGTTCGAACGACCACCGCGTGAGCATCGCGTACTTCGAGGTGACGCCTTCGTCGACGACGAACGCGTCGCCGGCGACCCGCTCCATCGCGTCGACTAGCTGGGCCTTCGACGCCCGGGGATCGTCGGGCCGTTCGTCGCTTGTCATCGTCGCCATCTGGGCCTCGACCATCTCTGAAACGGCGTCCACGTACTCCAGGCGCTCCTCGCGGACGTCGTCGGAGAGCCCATCCGCGACCCGATCGGCGATGGCGGAAAGCGCCTGACCCGGATCGCCGACGACGGCGACGTCGGCGGGCTGGTTCTTGCCGACCTCCCAGACGGCGTCGCTGACGTGCAGGCAGGTCGCGCGGTCGGGGACGAGCGGTTCCTCGTGGCGGGTCAGGGTGGTGTTGGTCGAACAGCCCGCGAACAGGACCGTCCCGGCCGACAGCAGGGTCGAGGCGAGCTCCTCGTCAGGCGGCACGTGCGAGATCCACTGCGGGTGCGCGGTCGGGAAGTTCACCTCGCAGGAGAGGATCTCGCCGTGGACGCGTGCGCCCGTCGCCTCCGCGAGGTCGACCGCGGCCTGGACGGCATCCGCGCCCGCCCGGGCGACGTGGTCGCCGACGACGATGACCGGGTTGTCCGCCTCGACCAGCGCGTCCGCCGCGGCCTCGATCGCGTCGGGGTCGCCGGGGCCCGCGGTCGGGATGGGCCCGAGCCGCTCCGGTTCGGCCTCGGTTTCGGCGAGCATCACGTCGAGCGGAAGGCCGAGGAAGACCGGTCCCGTCGGCGGTTCGAGCGCGACGCGGAACGCGCGCCGGAGCATCGTCGGGAGGGCGGCGACGTCCAGCACCTCGTCGGACCACTTGCAGAACTGGTCGGCCATCGCAGCGAGGTCGCCCGAGAGGATGGGCTCCTCGTGGCGGAAATCCGTGCCGTGGTTGCCCGCCGTGACGACGAGCGGTGCGCCGACCATCTTCGCCGCGTAGAGGTTCCCGAGGCCGTGAGCGAGGCCGGGCGCGATGTGGAGGTTCGCCACGCCGACCGGCGTGACGTTCGGGTCGTGGTGCGCGTGATACCGCCGCGCCTGGGCGTAGCCGCCGGCCATGCCGACCGCGACGTCCTCGTGGAGCCCGAGGATATAGTCGAGGTCGCCCTCGCTGATCGCGTCGACGACCGGCAACTCCGTCGTTCCCGGGTTCCCGAAGACGTACTCGACGCCGTACCCCTCGAGGGCGTCGACGAAGAGGTCGGCGCCCGTGGTCTCGGTCATGTCCTCCCGTCTGGGGCGAATTTACATCAAGGTGTGTGCCGGTCGCAGCGAACGCCCGCTCCCCGCAATTCGTCTGGGGCTCCGGTCCCGACCGGTTCAGGCCGTCGACACGATCTTGATCACGTCGCCCTCCTCGAGTTCGTACTCGTCGGAAATTTCGCGCGAGGAGCGCGCGTCGACGGCGTGGAGGTATCCGTCGCCGATGTCGGAGTGGACGGCGTAGGCCAGGTCGACCGGGGTCGAGCCGTCGGGGAGCAAGAACGCGTCGGGGAGGACGTTGCCGCTTCCGTCCGACCACTTCGCCGCGTCCTCCACCGGGTAGGCGGTGAGGTGGTCGAGCAACTCGTAGACCGCGTAGTCGAACGCCGCCTGGACGCCCGTCCCGCCCCACTCGGCCATCGTGTCGGCGAGGTCCTCGAGCGCCTCCCGCTGGGCGTCGTTGACGCCGTCGCCGATGTCGATCGTCTCGTCGCCCGGATCGTAGTCGACGAGGTCGTTCTCGGCGGCCCGTCTGAGCGCGAGTTCGCCTTCTGCGGTCGTCGGGACGACCGGCTTATCGAGGTCGAGCAGGCGCTCGACGTTTTCCTGCGGAGCGACGTCGATCTTGTTCGCGGCGACGACGATCGGTTTGGTCGTCGCGCGGACCTCGCGCGCCAGGTTCTCTCGGTGCTCGTCGTCCCACTGGATCGGGTCGTCGGGGTACTCCAGGTCGCGCAGGATCGTCGCGATCTCGGTCGGCCCGGCGCCGAATCCCGACAGCATCTCCGCGAGTTCGTCGTCGAGGTCGAAGTCGGGCGAGCGGGAGGCCCGCTCGACGCCTTCCCAGTTCCGATCGACGATCCCGGCGAGCCAGAGGTCCATCTCCTCCTCGACGAAGTCGATGTCCTCGAGCGGGTCGTGCGAGCCGACGTCGACGGGTTCACCCTTCGCGTTCGTCCCGCCGGAGGCGTCGACGACGTTGACGATCACGTCGGCGTTCGTGAGCGCGTCGAGGAACTGGTTGCCCAGGCCCTTCCCCTCGTGGGCGCCGGGGACGAGCCCGGCCACGTCGATCAGCTCGACGGGGACGTAGCGCTTGCCGTCCTCGCAGTTGTCCGCGTTGCAGCGCTCCTCGCGCTCGAGGCAGGGACACTCGGTCCGGACGTAGCTCACCCCGCGGTTCGCGTCGATCGTCGTGAACGGGTAGTTGGCGACGTCCACCTCGGCCATCGTCGCCGCGGTGTAGAACGTCGACTTGCCGGCGTTCGGCTTCCCGGCAAGCGCGATCGAAAGCATGCCAGTCCCTTACCGGATCACGGAGAACTGTCTTTCGATATCCCGGATTCGGCCGGGCGGATCCGCGGCGGACGATATCCTCGTCCGAAACCGATCCGTGCTTTCGCTTGACGGTAGCAGACTGACGGAAGCCACCGCTGAACGTCCGACTATGCAGTACGACGAATTTATCGGCGACGTCCAGCACCGAGCACAGCTCGACTCTCGGGAAGCCGCCCTCAGCACGACGCGGGCGACGCTGACGACGCTCAGCGAGCGGATCCAGCCCGGGCAGGCCGAGAACGTCGGTGCGCAACTTCCCGAGGAGATCGGTCGCCACCTGGAGAAGGTCGACGAGGTCGAATCCTTCGGCTGGGACGAATTCGTCGATCGCGTGGCCGATCGGGAGCAAGTCGGTAGCGAGGACAGAGAGGACGTGATATACCGCGCCCGCGTCGTGATGGAGGTGGTCGACGAGGTCATCCCGGAGAGCTCGATGGAGAAACTCAAAGACCAGCTCCCGGCCGAGTACGAGGACCTGTTCGTCCTGCAGGAGACCGAGGCGACGGCCGGCCCGAATCCGGAGGAGTGAGCCGGGATCAGAGCGAGACGGCCATCATCACTTCGTCGACGTACTCGCCGTCGATCTTGTAGTGGTCCTCGCGGACGGCTTCGGTCTCCCAGCCGTGGGATTCGAGGAACGCGACGGCCGTTTCGTTCGTCGATGGCACGCTGTTGTAGACCCGCTCGTAGCCGTTCGTCCCCGCCCACTCGAGCCCGCGGGCGAGCAGGTGAGAGCCGATCTCGTGGCCGCGATACTCCTCGATGACGCCGACGGTGAGTTCGGCGGTGTGGCTCAACTTCTCGAGCTCCGGCGCGTTGAGGTGGACCCAGCCGACGACCTCGTCCTCGATCGTCGCCACGAAGAACATGCGCGATTCGAGTTCGTTGTGGCGCAACAGGGCCTCCTGGTGGTCCACCTCGTCGGCGACGCTCTCGGCGACGATGTAGGTGCGCTCCTCGGCCACCTGCCGGATCGCCCCGACGATTCCGGCCAGGTCCTCCTGGCGAGCCGGTCGGATGTGGAAGGCGAAGGATTCGGCCTCGTACTCCTCTTCGGCGCCCGCGTCGAGGGCGACCTGATAGGTGCCGTCGTCCTCCTCCAGGTAGCCGTCGCGCTTGAGTATCGCGACGTGATGTCTGAGTCCGCCGGGGTCGACCGACAGGGACGATTCGAGTTCCTCGAGCGTGGCGGTCCCGTGCCGTTCGACGTACTGGTACACTCGCTCTCGATCGACGTGCCCGAACGCCAGGCTGTCGGAAATTCCCATGCTACTCGATAACCCACCTCAATACTTAACTGTTTGCAGGTCCGGCGTGGAATTGACGCGACCCGACCGGTCAGCGACGCGGTTGATCGGTTCGACGAACGAGTCGTCGTTCGACCCGTCGGTACGCGCCGTCTGATCCGTCATCCCACCGTGGCCGTCCTACTCGCCGGTACCGGCCGCGTCCTCGGAATCGGTGCGATCGGTCGAGCCCGCCGAACCGCCCGCGTCGTCGGCGTCGATCGAATCGTCGGCGTCGATCTCCGCATCGACCGGCCCGACCGGTTCGTGCGTCGCACGATAGGTCACCGCCGTCCCGTCGTCCTCGACGTCCACGTCGTCGACCGCGTAGAATCTGATTTGGCGTTCCTGTTTCGTCCGCACCGGGACGTCGTAGTGAACCGACTGGTAGGCGAGCGAGTCGCCGTCGGCACGGCGATCGGCCACGAACGAGCGGTGGCGTCGAAGCCGACGCTTCGTCACCGACGACGAGAGCGCGGGTGCGCGGTCGACGCGGTCGTCGAAGTGCTCGACGAACCCCGGATCGAGTTCGTAGCCGACGGAGTGTCGGCCCGCACACAGCGCGGCGAGCGACGTCGTTCCGGTGCCGAAGAACGGATCGAGGACGGTGTCGCCGTAGGCGCTGTACATACAGCAGAGGCGGTACGGAATCTCGAGCGGAAACGCGGCCGAGCGCTCGCGATCGGGACTGCCGGGCAGTTCCTGTAACTCGCCGCGGACGTCCGTCCAGAGGTCCGAGAACCACCGGTTTCGCTCCTCCCAGAAGTACGCCGCCTCGTACCGGCGGTCCGCGCCGGGCTCGAACGAGCGTCGACCGCCGCCCTTGCGGACGATCAGGATGTGCTCGTGTTCGAGCGTGACGTATGCGTTGGGCGGTAGCATGCCGCTGCCCATGAACTTCGCCGCGCTGTTTGTCGGTTTTCGCCACAGGACGTCCGGGAGGAGGTCGTACCCGCGCGCGTCGAACGCCTCCAGGATGCGGGCGTGGTTCGGGTAGACGCGGAACGTGCCGTCGATCGTGCGCGTCGCATCGCCGACGTTGATACAGGCGATGCCGCCCTCGACCAGGGCGCGATCGACCTCCGCCCAGACTCGATCGAGCTGGGCGTGCATCGCGTCGAACGCCGCCCGGCCGTCGCCCGCCTCGAGCGCGTCGCCGATCGCCGGATCGAGCTCGGCGAACAGCTCGTCCCACATCTCGATCATCGGGTAGGGAGGCGACGTGACGACCAGCTCCACCGAGCCGTCCTCGATCGTCTCGAGCGCTCGCGCATCACCCGTCACGACGCGATGGGTCGTCTCCATCGGGCAAAGCTGTCGCCGTCTCCTCCTTAGCTCTATCGTCCCGTCGGACACCGACCCCGGTCCCGCTCTGGCACTTCCCGGACCTGCCGCTGCGTCTCAGCGCTTCAGCTGACAGTATTGCACGGAATCGCCAACTCGGCAAATCGTCCCCCGGACTGCGCAGGTAGCTTCGCTACCGAGTACGTGGGTGGCCTCGCTACGGGCCGGGCGGGTGGATCCGCCCCGGACCGTTCGCTGATCACTCTGACTGCGCAAGCGGGATCTCCGACCAGCACACGTGGTATGTCGCAGACTCGGTTCGGGAGCCGCCGCGGACTCACCGACGTCGCGGTCGCGTCGACTTACTCCTCCGTTTCCTCGTCCGCCGACGTCTCGTCGGCGCCGGTTTCCTCGCCGTCATCGGACTCCATCCCCGCGTCCCCGTCTTCGTCCGTCTCTTCCTCGCCGGAGACGTCGCCCCCTCCCTCCTCGTCTCCGGTCACGGCGGCTTCGACGTCCTCGCCGACCTCGTCGACGGCCGAATCGATCTCCTCGACCGGTTCCCAGCCCTCCTCGGACTCGCTCCGGCGGCGATTGAGGTACGCGACCCCGGCCGCGACCGCCAGAAGGGCGAGGAGTTTGCCGAGCCGGCCGCCACCACCGTCCGTCTCGCGCTCGCCCGCTTCCTCGCCCGGTGCCACCGATTCTTTCGCCGGCAGGTCGACCGGGACTGACTCGCCCTCCGGCCGCGGGGTGGCGACCTCCTGCGTCCCGAGCAGATAGCCGATGCCGGCCCCGACCGCCAGCGCCCCGCCCACGAGCGGGAGCACGCTCGACGGTCCGCGCCCCTCCGCCTCGTCGACGGCGTCCAGTATCGAGTCGCGCATCGGCGACTCGAGCCCCATGCCGACTGCTTCTTTCACGATCGTCTCCGCCATGCTGGAACCGCCCTCGTCAGTCATACCCCGCCGTTGTCGGTGCCGAGACATAGTTTTGTGCCACGTTTCGACCTCCGTCCGAGTGAAACGGCTCGTTACCGACGTCCGGATCTGCCGTAGGCTGCCCGTACCACCGACGAAGTGCGGCCGGGACGAACCGCTCGGTTCCGGTTTCGAGACGTGCCGGATCGCCGGGTGAGACCGTCAGCCCTCCCGGAGATCGGTCGAAACCCGTCGTTCGGCTCGATTACCCGGACTCGCCTTCGAGGCGCCGTCCACACGGCCAGCGTTGCCCGGCGGACCGAACGAACACGCGTTCGACCGTATCGGGACCGGTACGGACTGGGTAACGAACGTGTTCCGCGTGGTCGTGGTCGCATGAGCGTCATGCGCGGCTCGCGCGTCGGCGAGTTTTCCGGTCGGCGCGGACTCGCCGTTCGCGCCGCGATGGTCGTCGGGCTGGTCGACGCCCTGCTCGTCGGGTGCTGGTTCGCCCTCGTCGCCTTCGAACCGCGACGACCGTACACGGTGCTTGCGGGCCTGACGGTTCTCGTCTTCGGCGCGGTGATTCGAACCGGCCTCATCGGCGAGACGGCGGGCCCGACCTGGACGATTGACCGGCCCAGTCCACACCGCCTCGTCGTCGCCACGTGCTACGCGATCGTCTGGCTCGGGTGGCTCGTCGCCGTCGAGACGTTCGCGTTCGCACCCGGCCTCGCGGTGTCGACCATCCTGCTCGGCGGCGGCCTCCTCGCCTGCCACCTCCTCCACTGGTCGGTGCTCACGCGGCTACGGACGACCGATCGATCGATCCGACGCCACTCGCAACGACTCCGCGCCGCGACGATTCCGGCCCTGCTGTACAGCCTGGCCGGGCTGTTTCTTGGCCTGCTCGCCTGGTACGACGGGCCGGCGTTCGTCGCGACGTCGATCCCGTTCGGCGAGCTGATCGTTCGCCTCGAGGTGCCGATCGTCCTCTTCGGGCTGTTCGGTCTCTGGTGCTGTTCGGTCCTCGGGACACACCGGTTCCTGCGAGCCGTTCCGACTAGCTAAGTCGAACGACACGTTCGAGTTGGTGCAGTGATCGGCTCTGCCGAGTCGCTGCGCCGGGGGATCCTCGCGACCACGCAACCCATCACGATCCGTCCGGCGGGAGGACTCCGTTCGGAACCGTCGTCACCGTCGCAGGCGAACCCGACCCTCGTCGTCACCGTCGTCGACGTCGACCAGTCCGTCGTCCGCCAGATCCGAAAGCAGATCGCGGAGCCACGCCCGCCCGCGGTCGCCGTCCGGCGCGTAATCGACCCGGACCCGGTGGCCCAGCGTGTCGATGTCCAGCGGCCCGTGCTCGCCGAGCGCGCGCACGACCCGTCCGCGCATCTGGCGGCGGCTCCCCTCGAACTCGGGTTGCGTCGGCACGTCCGGGGCCGTGAAGTCGCCGGTCCGGTAGGCGTGACACCACTCGCGCCACGGACAGTCGGCCTCGTCGCAGCGCGGCGTCTTCTCGCAGGCGACCCCGCCGAGTTCCATGATGGCGTTGTTCCACACCCGCGACCGGCCGTCGGGCATGAGCCGTCCGGCCGTCGCTTCGAACGCCTCGTCGTCGTCCGGGACGTCGAATGCGCGGTAGAGGACGCGCTTGACGTTCGTATCGACGACCGCGTCGCCCGCGTCGAACGCGAAACTCGCGACGGCGTTCGCGGTGTACGGGCCGACGCCCATCAGCTCCTCGAGTTCGGCGGGCGAGTCGGGGAACGACCCGTCGTACGCCGAGACGACCTGCCGGGCGGCCTCGTGGAGGTAGCGCGCCCGATTGTTGTAGCCGAGTCGCTGGTCGCTCCAGAAGCCGACGACGTCGGCCCGGTCTGCGTCGGCCAGCGAGTCGACGGTCGGCCACCGATCGAGGAAGGCCTCCCATGCGTCGACGACGCGATCCAGTTGCGTCTGCTGGCTCATCACCTCGCAGACGAGGATGGCGTACGGATCGTCCGTCTCGCGCCAGGGAAACGCTCGGTGATCGCGCTCGTACCACTCGATCAGCGCCGTCCGAACGGCGTCGGTCTCTTCCGGCAGGGCATCGGCCGCGGCGGCGTCGCTCATCCGGCGGTCCGTTGGGCCGACGCCCGTTTAGGCGTGATGGTCCGCGGCGAGCGTTTCACGCAGCCCTGTGGTCCGAATCGCGAAACCCATTAGTCCTCGCCTCGTGCTCCGGGTATGGGCCTCGACGATCTGACGGACGCCGTCGAATCGAACTACGGTGACCTCGGCGGGGAGTGTGCGGTCTCGCTCGACCGGGAGACGCGAACCGAACTCGCCATGCTCGAGGCGGCGCTCGACCTCGAGGAGACGGACGAACTCCTCCGGCGCGCGGTGCACATGCTCTTTCAGACGACGGTCGAGACCGGTCGGCTCGACTTCCACCTCCGATCGGGCTTCGACGTCACCTACGACGAGTACCTCTCCGGGATGACCTACGACGAGATGTCGGGCGCGGACCAGTATCCCCAGCTCGACGACGAGCGGCGCTATCAGTTCTGATTCGAGCGCGCAGAACCCGACGATCCAGTGTGGCCGTCGCCGCGCCGGACGGACGGTCGATCGGAACGGCTCCCGTCGGACGGGTTCAGGTCCCGCCGTCCGCGGACGCGACCGGCTTCGTCTCGGCGACTGACTCGACGGCCGACGCGAGCAGGTCGGCGCCGAGCTCGATCTCGCGCTCGGTGACGTCAAGCGGCGGGAGCAACCGGAGCGTCTTGTAGCCACAGCCGAGGGTGAGCAGTCCGCGCTCCATCGCGGCCTCGACGACGGCCTCGCGTCGACCTTTTTCGTCGAACTCCACACCGACCATCAACCCGGGACCGCGAACGTTGACGACGCCCGGCAGGTCGGCGTCGACGATGGTCTCCGTGAGCTGGCGCCCGCGCTCGCGGACGTTCTGAAGGAGATTCTCCTCGTGGATGACGTCGATCGTGAGTGCACCCTGGAGACTCGAGACGAGGTCGCCGGCGCCCCACGTCGAGGAGATGCGACCCGTCTCTTCGGGGAAGACGTCGGAGCGGGAGATCGTCGCGCCGACGCGCAGGCCCTTCGCGCTCGTGATGACGTCCGGCGTGAGATCGAGGTGGTCGACGCCCCAGAACTCGCCCGTCCGTCCCAATCCCGACTGGATCTCGTCGGCGATGACGGCGACGTCGTACCGGTCGCGGATGGCCTCGATGTCGCGCGCAAACTCGGGGTGGGCGGGCCGATAGCCCCCTTCGCCCTGGATCGGTTCGAGGATGACGTAGGCGAGTTCGTCGGCGTCGATGACGCCGCGCTCGGGGTGGAGTTTGTCCGCGAGGACGTTGCCGCCCGGACCGTCGGTTCGCCAGCGTGACTCGTAGACCTCGTCGGTCGAGGGATAGGGGATCGAGACGATGCCGGGAACCTCCGGGTAGCCTTTTCGGTGCACCGCTTTCGAGCGGTTGAGTGAGAGCGCACCGAGGGTACGCCCGTGGAAGGCGCCCTCGGTGGTGACGCCGCGGTGGCCGCCGCGAGCGTAGCAGATCTTGATCGCGTTCTCGACCGCCTCGGCCCCGGAGTTCGAGAGGAAGACGGTGTCCATGTCGTAGTGATCGGTGAGCTGGGTGAGCCGATCCATCAGTTCGCTGGGGCCGGGCACCTCGCTCGACTCCGGCGGCCAGTCGCTGCTGACGTAGAAGTCCTGACCGGCGATCTTCGTCGGATCCGGCAGGTCGATCGCGTCGAGCTTCGACTGCAATGTCGGGTTGTTATAGCCCAGGGGCGACGCGGCGACGTGGCTGGTGAAATCCAGCAGCACGTTGCCGTCGACGTCCGTGCAGAACGGCCCCGTCGCGTCGGCTGTCGAATCCCAGACGAACTCGTAGACGTACGTACTCGGCGCCGCGAACCGGTGGTGATATTCCGCCCACTGCTGCGCTCGCGACCCCGGCACGTCGTCCACGACCGGCTCGACCGTATCACGATCCATAGTCGAGATGGGTGGCCCCGGTGCAAAAAACGTTCGTTGTCGGCGTCACGTTCCAGCGGATCCGGTCGGTGCCTTCGATGGACGACGCGATTCGGAGTGAGACAGCCCTGACCCGCGACCCGACAACCGATTCCAGGCGAACCTCGCCGGCTGTGACGAACCGACCCTCCCCGTCGTTCGACGATCGACCCGACTGCACGCGCCGAGGAACCTCCTCGATTGAACGGCCGCTACAGGTCGACGTACTGGCCTTCCCACTCTCGCCTGGCCTCGAGTTCGCGTACGCCGCGACGGGTGACGGTGTAGTAGTTCGTCCGCCGGTCTCGCTGCCCTTTTTCGACGAGGCCCTTGTCGACCAGCGTGTCGAGATTGGGATACAATCGCCCGTGGTGGATCTCGCTCTCGTAGTAGGTCTCGAGCTCTTCCTTGATCGCGAGCCCGTGCGGTTCGTCGTTGCCCCCGATGACGTACAGCAGGTCGCGCTGGAATCCGGTGAGGTCGTACATGGATAAGTACTACCCCCACTTATTGTCTGAATTAAATAAGTTTATCGGATCTGACCCTCCGATCGTCGGGTGAATGAAACCGCTTCTGTCAAAATACTTATGGAGGTTTACAGGCACCGCTGTTCGATAGCTTGGTCGAAACAGGAAAGCGAACCTCGCGACCTGAAAAGGGTCGCGAGATCGCTTGCCGCCCTGAATTGGTCCCCGCTGACGCTTCGGCCCTCCAAGCGAAGCGTCACGCTAGCAAAGTCCGTCGTTCTACTTAAATGTATCGACATTGTCCGACGGCGGTGACGGTTCCGTCGCCCGAATTGTAGGTGATGCGGAAGGTACCGAGGACCCGGTCGGTCAGTGCGGACGATACGTCGTCCGACGAATCGATTATCAGACATGTATGTCGACGACGTGTCATTCGTGGTATCTATCGAATGCGCCCCGGTTCCAGCAGTCACATGTGTTCCTCTTCGAGGACCCACCCCAGCGCTCGTTTGTAGTAGGTGAACATCTCTTTGACGCCCTCGTGGCGCATTTCCTCGCTCTCTAAGTGTTCTGCGAGGAACTCGTACTGTTCCCGAACCTCCGATTCGTCTCTCATCGGTCTCCCCTCCCGGTGGCAGACCCCGCCGCGGTCAGCTCGGCCGTGGTCGAGTATTCGCGCATGTGTCACCGGAAGCTACCCGCTACGACGATGTTAAACGTCGGGGTGCGGGCGTCCGGGTTCGGCCCCGACCGCAGTGGCAGGTCGACGGGTACCGACCGCTACTCGACTCGGTCACCCCGCTTTACGACGGTGAGCGGTTGTCTCGCGATTCGATCACACTCGAAGGCCGGGTGCTCGACGAAGTGCCAGAGGACCGCGTGTCGTCGACTCCCGGTCAGGCCGTCCCGGTCGAGGTCCGACGCGCGGACGCGTTCGGGAAGCGATCGGTACAGCGACCGAAGGGCCTCGAACGAGTCGAACACTTTGCGGTGCCCGCTCGAACTGGCCCCGCGACGCTCGACGACGTACGTCCCGTCGGACCGGTGCCGACCGACCGTCCTGGCGAACTCCCGTTTCTCGCTCAGCGCGTCCGCGAGCTCGGCGCGCAACCGTCGGGCACAGGCCGCTGTGAGCGTGTGTTCGGTGGTGCCGAGAGCGAGTTCGACGGCGTCGCTGCCATTCGAGCGATCGACGGCGACCGGTGGATCGGTCGGTGTGCTATCAGCGGCGGAGAATTTCTCGATCAGGAGTGTGGGCGCTCCGTGTCATCGACGGCACCTATCGTTCGCGGAGCGTAAAACGATTGCCCAGTCGGGACGGTCGGCTCGTCGGTTGGTCGGGCGCCCACCGCCGGTCGGGGCACATTTCTGCGTCCCGGTCCTACGGACTGGCATGAAGGTGCGCGGGAAACGGGAGTGTCGCGAGTGCGGAACGCGCTGGTCCTACGGCCGGACGGGCGAGATCGCGTGTCCGGCGTGCGGGAGTCCCCGGAGCGTCGCCACGGACGACCCCGAACTGCAGACCGACGCGGCGGCGACGCTCGACTTACAGCCCATCCGGCAGGACGCCGCCGAGTCGTCGACCGACGAGCTGGCGACGCGAGCCGGCCAAGCGTGTCGGGAGTACGTCGCCCGCCGGGGATTCGTATCGGAGGGAACGGTACGCCCCGTGGACGAGACGTACGTCGGGGCCCTCGAACTGCGCTACGCCGCCGCGATCGCGTCCTCGAAACGCACGCTGACGGAAGACGAGGAACTGTACGTCCTCTCCTTGCTCCGCTCGGTCGATGCGGGCGAGCGACCGCCGGCCGACGAACTCCCCGCTTCGTTCGCCGGCGCTCGCGGCCTGGCCGTCGCCCGGACGGTCCGTGACTACCGCCGCGACATCCGGAAGTGGACCGCCGAGCGGTCGGCCGACCCGGCGATCACCGACCTCGCACAGCGCCTCGACGACCACGCCGTCAGGGTGGACCATCTCGACGGCGAGATCGACCCGGAGACGGCCGAACGGTTGCTGACCGCCTGTCGGACCCTCGGGAGCGCGATTCGAGGGGACGGGGGTGCCACCCTCGCGGACGTCGAAGCCGACCTCGAAACGCTGTCGGCGACCCTGTAATGCCGTCGGTCGTCGCCTTACTCGACGCCGCCGACCCCGGTCGCCGCGTCGGGCAGTTCGTGGCGCGTCACCTCGATGCCGAGCTCTTCGAGGGCGGCTTCGAGGTGGCGATCCATCGCGTAGTCCGCGCCGTCTTCCTCCCTGAGTCGCTGGGCGGTCGCCAGGACTTCACCCCGGCGGTCGTCGGGCACCTCGTACTTGTCGGTGGTGAGTTCGATCACCAGGCCGTCCTGGTCGTGGGTGTACAGCGACTGGAAGATGCCCCGGTCGAAGACGTTGTAGCCGCGTCCGACGTCGTCCAGCGCCGCCATGACCTCCTCGAATCGCTCCGGGTCGAACCGGAACGCGAGGTGGTGGACCGAGCCGACGCCGCCGCCCTGCCGTCGTGGATTCGAGGGCCGATCTCCGACGAAGAACGTGATGATGCGACCGTCGCCGGTGTCGAAGAACAGGTGCGTCTGGGAGGGGTCGTCGAGGTTGGGCTGGCGAAGCACCAGCGGCATCCCCAGCACGTCGCGGTAGAACGCGATCGTGTCCTCGGCGTTCGATCCCCAGATCGTGACGTGATCTGTGCCGGTCGTCCGCATCGGGCTCTCTGGCGGCTCCGCACTGACGGGTATCGATTCGTCGCTCATACCCTCTAGTGGGGCCCGAAACGGGAAATAGCTGTGTTTGCCGGAACGCTGTCGGCCGACCGACGCGGTCGGCACCCGGCTACCCGGCGACCGGTGCCGGCTACGATGACGCCACGACGGTAGCGACGACCAGCGTTGCCGGACGGGGCGGTGTCAGGGCAGGTCGACGGCGACACCCTCCTGCACGCTCGCGGCCTTCACTGTGTTGTAGAGTAACATCGCGCGGGTCATCGGCCCCACACCGCCGGGAACGGGCGTTATCAGGCTCGCCTTGGATTTCACGCTCTTGAAGTCGACGTCGCCGACGAGTTCGTAGCCCTTCTCGGTGTCGTCCTCGACGCGGTTGATCCCGACGTCGATCACGACCGTTCCCTCGCTGACCATCGGGCCGTCAACCAGTTCGGGAACGCCGACGGCGGCGACGAGGATATCCGCGTTGCGCGTCTTCTCGGCGAGGTCCTCCGTTCGGGAGTGACAGACCGTCACGGTGGCGTTGCCGTCGTCGGCCTTCTGGACCAGCAGGTTCGCGAGCGGCTTGCCGACGATGCGCGAGCGGCCGACGATGGTCACGTCCGCGCCCTCTGTCTCGACGTCGTACGCCTGGAGGAGCTTCTGGACGCCGTGGGGCGTGCAGGGACGAAACCGGGCGTCGCCGGCTACCAGTCGGCCGACGTTCTCCGGGTGGAAGCCGTCGACGTCCTTCTCGGGGGCGATCCGGCGGATCACGTCCCGGTAATCGACGTGGTCCGGCGTCGGATCCTGGACGAGGTAGCCGTGAATATCGGGATCGTCGTTCAGCGCGTCGATCTGCTCGTACAGCCTCTCGGGCGGTGCGTCGCCGTCGACGTCGACGTGGCGCCCCTCGATGCCCACCTCCTCGCAGTCACGCTGTTTCATGTTCACGTAGGTCTGACTCGCCGGATCGTCGCCCATCAGGACGGTCGCGAGTCCGGGCCGCGCGCCCGCGTCGGCCAGGGTTTCGATCGCGCCTTCGAGCCCCGATTTGATCTCGTCGGCGACCGCGTTCCCGTCGATGATATCCGTCATACTAGGGCGGCGGACTGGCACGGTAATGATACTGTCGAAGCCCCGTCGAATCGGCGGGCGACCGGCTCTCGCGTTGGCATCGGTTCGTCTCGGACCTCCGTCTGATTGTGACGACGGAGACCGAACACGGCGACGGAGACCGAACGGAACTCGTCGTGGCCGACTCATCCGTCGCGACCGTACTACCCGTCGGAGCCGCCGTTCAGACCCGGATCACTCGTAGAGCGGATTCTCCGCACAGAGCGTCTCGACGTCCTCGCGGACCGACTCCCGGACGGATTCGTCCTCGGGGGCGTCGACGACGCGGGCGATCAGGTCGCCGACGAGGCGGGCGTCGTCCTCGTCGAACCCGCGCGTCGTAAGCGCTGGGGTGCCCGCGCGGATGCCGCTCGGGTCGAACGGACTGCGCGTCTCGCCGGGGACCGTGTTCGCGTTGAGGACGACGTTCGCCGCTTCGAGGGCGTCCTCCGCGTCGCCGCCGGAGGTATCTGGGTGCGAGTCGCGGAGGTCGACGAGGACGAGGTGATTGTCCGTGCCCCCGGAGACGAGCGAGAAGCCGCGCTCGGAGAGCGACTCGCCGAGCGCCCTCGCGTTGGCCACGGTCTGTCGGGCGTACTCCTCGAACTCGGGTTCGAGCGCCTCGCCGAAGCCGACGGCCTTGCCCGCGATGTTGTGCATGAGCGGTCCGCCCTGGCCGCCGGGGAAGACGGCCGAATCGACGTCGTCGGCGTACGCCTCGCTCGTCATCACGATCCCGCCGCGACCGGCGCGGATGGTCTTGTGCGTGCTGCCGGTCACGAAGTCCGCGATCCCGACCGGCGAGTCGTGGACGCCGGCGGCGACGAGGCCCGTGATGTGGGCGATGTCGGCCAGGTGGAGCGCGCCGACCTCGTCGGCGACGGCCTGGATCTCCGTCCACTCGACCTCGCGCGGGTACGCGGAGTAGCCCGAGACGATGATGTCGGGTTCGAACGCGGCCGCCTGCTCGGCCAGGCCGTCGTAGTCGAGGTAGCCCGTTTCGGGATCGACCTCGTACTGCTCGACCTCGTAGAGCTGGCCGGTGAAGTTCGCGGGGTGGCCGTGGCTGAGGTGGCCGCCGTGATTGAGATCGAGCGAGAGGATCTTGTCGCCGGGGTCGAGCATCGCGTAGTAGACGGCCTGGTTGGCCTGCGTGCCGGAGTGGGGTTGCACGTTGACGTGCTCGGCGCCGAAGAGTTCTTTCGCGCGCTCGATGGCGAGGTTCTCGACCGTGTCGGCGTGTTCGCAGCCCCCGTAGTAGCGCGCGCCCGGGTAGCCCTCGGCGTACTTGTTCGTCAGGACGCTCCCCTGGGCGTCGAGCACCGCCTCGCTGACGTGATTCTCGCTCGCGATCATCTGTAGCGACGAGCGCTGGCGATCGATCTCTGCCTCGAGCGCGTCGGCGACCGCCGGATCGGCGGTCCTGGTGACCTCGTGGTCCATAGTCGAACAGCGACCGGGCCGCTCCATAAGTGTACCTTTCGACGGGCTTTCGAACGGTTCGAACGGTGAACCCTTCTTCGATACAACTAATTGTCTCCGATTCCATGGATGCATCCGAATGATCGAGTGGGAGGTGGCAGCCGACTCCCTCCGCATCGTCGACACCGACACGACGGAACTGCTCGTCAGCGGCGATCTGGGCGACGTTCGGTCGACCGACGCGGAGATTCAGCGACCCGTAGACGCTGTCATCGAGGCCACGGCCTCGGAGCTACGGTTTCCCCACGCGGTCGTCTACGTCCGCTCGCTGGAGACGGGCACGCAGCACGAACTCGACCCGGCCGGTCGCTCGCTCGAACTTCCGAGCGGGGAGTACCTGATCGACGTCGACACCGAGATCAAGACCTACGTCCGGGTCGACGGCGGCCTCCGCATCGAACGGACGCCGGACTACGAGTCGGTCGTCGTCTCGCTCGATCGATCCACCTCGCTGCTGCTCGGATTCCGGAGCCGTCACGAGTTCCCGGCCGGAACGATCACGATCCCTGAGACGCCTCCCGGGCTCGCACGCGCGATCTCGTATCTCTCGTCGTCGCACAAGACCCAGGGTCCCGATCGGTCCTACCCCACGCTTCGCGGGCACCCGCCGTTGCTCGAACTCGGCGACTCGTTCGACGTGCCGGAGTCGATCGCGACCCACCGGCCCGCGCCGGGCGTCGAACTGCTGGTCCCGGAGGCCTTCGACGCCATCTTCGTGACGGCGCCGCTCGCCTACTACGTGCAAGCGTCGGTCCGCACGGCCGCGGTGGACCGACCGCACCTCCGGCTCCCGGAGCAGGATCGCGAACTCGCCCTCTCGCCGCTCCCCGACCTCGAGCGGGACGTCGAACGCCTCCTGCGAAAGATCTTCTTCCTCGACTGTCTGGTCCGAAACGTCGGCCCCTACGGGACGAACCTGACGGAACTTCGATTGCTCGACGCGCTGGATCTCGAGACGGAGCGGCTGTACGCCGCCGAACCGGCGGACCGACTCGACGCCTACCTGGACGTGCCCTACGAGGCCCTGGAACACCGGTTGCCGGAGTGGCATCTCTCGATGTACGTCGACCCCGATCCGGCCCAGGCCGACGTTCTTCCGTTCCTGCTCGATCGAATGGGGTTGTGTTTCCTCCCGCGCACGTCCGCGCTGGAGGGCCAGGAGCTCGTCGAACGATCGCTCGACGACTTCTATCGAGGCGACACCGCTTCGAACCTATCGGGAGGCGACGAACCCGGCCAGCCGGCTGCGGACGGTACGAACCCCGCACCGACGAGCGCTCGGGACGACACCGGATCGACGGCTGGGGGCGGCGACGCCGCTGGACCGACGGCAGCCGACGGTGGCGGGTATCGGTCGGCGGGCGAGGTGGCGTCCGTAGACATCGTCAAACCCGAACTCCGTAGCGGGAAGACCCACGGCTGGCTGGCAGCCGGTGTCCCGATCGACGTCTTCAAATCCTCACCCCAGGCCTACTACAACCGGCTCGAATTTCTCGACACTCCGAGCGACGAGACGGTCATCTACGTGATCCTCAACGACCCGGAGATGGCCGGCGAACACGCCGACGTCTACGACATTTACCGGAATCGATCGGAAGACCTCTCTATGGACGTTCGCGTGCGCGAGGGCTGTTCGACCGAGGATCTTCGGTCGATATTCGAATCGAACGTCGATTTCGTCCACTACATCGGTCACTGCGAGCAGGAGGGGCTCCGATGCCCGGACGGATACTTCTCGACGGCGACGCTCGAGGACTGTAACGTCGAGACGTTCTTCCTCAACGCCTGTGGCTCGTTCCACGAGGGGCGAACGCTCGTCGAGAGGGGAAGCGTCGCCGGCGCCGTGACGTTCACGCAGGTCCTCAACGATCACGCCGTAAAGGTGGGATCGACGTTCGCGAAGCTCCTCGTCAACGGTTTCGGATTCGAGCGAGCGATGGGGCTCGCTCGCAGGCGGATCATGATGGGAAAGGACTACGCCGTCGTCGGCGACGGGACCCACACCCTCACGCAAGGTGAGCATCGGACCCCGACGACGATCACCCTCGAAGCGCTGGACGACGCCGACCGGTACTTGCTGACGCTCTCGTGTTATTCCTCACAGCTTACCGGTTCGTACTACTTCCCGCACACGCCGGGAAACGAGTACGCGTCGCTCTGCGGGAACGAGTCGAACTTCGTCCTCGATCGGGACGAACTCGTGACCTTCCTCGCGGAATCCGAAGCGCCGGTCATCTACGACGGCGACCTCTACTGGTCACAGGATCTCTGGCCGAAACTGACGGAGTGAGTAGCCGACGCTCGTCGGTCGATGGAGAACGGGTGGCGGAAATCGCGGTAAGAGTCGCCGATTCACCGCAGAAGCGTCCGTGTCCGTCCGTGCGGCGCGACGCTAGACCCGTTCAGGGACCGCCGTACGAACTAACCCGCTTCGCTTCGAGGGGTGGAACTGACGCATCGAACGCGTCGCCGGACGGCGAGCGCAGCTTCCGTACCGGCACTCGGTCGGCGATCCGGTCGATACGGCGGTTCCACCCACGTACGTGCTCCATACCGCGTTCGAGCACGTGATAGTCGTTGGCACCCATGCGAGCAGAGCATTTGGCCGTAACACATATAAAACTATCCGATAGTGTTACCTTCTTGAGTCCAACAACGTTTTATTATCTTACTAGAATCTTTGATTCGACGACCCGTCTGCTATTCTCTTTCCAGTTACTATCGGAATTTAGGACTGGTTAGTAGTAACCAATGGAACGGTACCTTTCATTGGTAACCGAGGGAGTGTTGCCGCTTGAGAGCGGCCATCAAAATTAAGTAGGGCCCTATCTTTTACTTCTGTATGGCACCGAGCTCGAATTTACTGAACACCCAGATCGACGATATCGTGAAAACTGTCCTAGAAGATGCCACCGGGGACGTCTACATGGTCAATCCGTCGCGTGACGCCATCGAGGACTTCGTCTCGGTCGCGACGGCCGACGATGACGACCTGCCGACGGTTCACATGCTCGCCGACGAGCGAACCCTCAAGGACGTCATGGACGACTTCATCGTCGCGAGTAACGCGGCCGATCTGATCGACGCCGGTCGCCTCGAGCTGCGAACGATCGAGGAAGCCCCCGAGAACTCCCTGCTCGTGACCGACGACGCGGTGGTCGCGATCGTCCACGCGGCCGATCGCGTCGGCGGACTGGTGGCCGACGACGAGGAGTTCGTCTCCGCGACGGTCGAGACCTACGCCGGCCGCTGGGACGACGCCGAACCGTTCAGCCTCCGCACGCCGCCGATCACGCGCGTGCGAAACACGCTCTCCGAGGAGATCAGTCCCGAAGCCGAGGACGACTTCACGACGATCCTCGGTTCGCTCGAGACCGCACGCGGCGACGGCGACGGCCTCGACGAGGTCACGATCTCGCTGCTGTTCGCCGCGCGGAACGAGGCGCTGCTATACGACATCAGCAAGTGGGGCGAGGACGTCGGCATCGCCTCGAAGGCGACGTTCAGTCGGACGAAGACCAAGCTGGAGGACATGGGACTGATCGACACCGAGAAGGTCCCGATCGACGTGGGACGGCCGCGGCTTCGCCTGAAGATCGGCGACGAACGCCTCGCCGACGCGGACAACGGGCAGCTCGCGACCGTCGCCCAGAGTATGCTGAACTGAATCGACGCGCCAATTCCCCGGCACCCATCTCACTTCTCCGTCTCTCGCCCCGCCTCTAGTTCCATCTCGCCGGACCGTTCTCCGTGATCGTGGGGCCCCGCGACCGTTGCAGGACATACCGGTCGACGGCCCGCGCCTCGAACGCGGCCGGGAAGTGAAAATCACCAAGGCGCTTGGGTTCCGACGGACCCGTATGTACGAGGCCGTCGCGATCGACCCGGACGACCCAGCGGCCCTCGAAGCCGCGCTCGAAACGGCGACGACCCTGGGATACGACGGGCTGATCCTCCGTGACGGCGCTCGCAATGCTGCCGTCGAAGCCGCGCTCGAGGCCGTCGACCCGGCGATCGACGTCGTTCCCGGCGTCGAGATCGACGCCGACTTGCCGCAGCAAGCCGGCGGCTCGATCGGAAACTACCGTCCCGAGGTGACCGTCCTCTCGGTCGCGGGCGGGACGCCGGCGATGAATCGATTCGCGGTCGAATCCGAGAAGGTGGACGTCCTCGCGCGGCCGATGGCCGACGAGGGCGATCTGAATCACGTCGTGGCGAAGGCGGCGGCCGAGAACGGCGTCCGGATCGAGGTGGACCTCGGGCCGGTGTTGCGGGAGAGCGGCGGACGGCGTGTCCGCAGCCTCCAGGCCCTTCGGAAACTCGTCGAATTGGTCGACCACTACGACGCGCCGTACGTGGTGAGCGCCAACGCGGCGGCACGGTTCGAGCTTCGATCCCCGCGCGAGCTCGCGGCCCTTGGCGAACAGATCGGTCTCTCGACCGACTGGATCGAGGCCGGCCTAGCAGAGTGGGGGACGATCGTCGCGCGAAACAGACGCGTCCAGTCCGAGTCGTTCATAGAACCGGGGGTCGAACGTGGTCGACATGAACCGGACGGTTGAGGAACACGCAGAGCGCTTCGACGACGCTGCAGCCGACTACGACGGCGCCGACCACTCGCCGACCTACCACGACTGCGTCGATCTGGTTATCGAACACGCGCGCGCCGACGGCGCGACCGTCCTCGACATCGGCACCGGGACGGGTGCGATCGCGCTGGCGCTCGCGGCCGACGCCGATCGCGTCATCGGGCGGGACGTCAGCGACGGGATGCTCGAGGTTGCGCGCGAGAAAGCGGCCAATCGGGGCCTCGACGCCGTCTCGTTCGCCAACGGGTCGTTCGTCGACCCCGACTGCGACGCCGACGTCGACGCGGTCGTCTCGAACTTCGCGATGCACCACCTCACGGACGAGCGAAAGCGCACCGCTATCGAGACCATCGCCTCGCTCGAACCGGATCGGGTCGTTCTCGGAGACGTGATGTTCTTCGGCGAACCCGATCCCGACGAACCGTTCTACAGTCCCGAGGTCGACGATCCCGCCACGGTCGGTCACCTCGTCGACGTCTTCACGGACGTCGGCTTCGCCGTTACGGCCGCCGAACGGGTGCACGATCAGGCCGGCGTGCTCGTGGCCGAGCGTGCCGACACGGCCGGCGACGCGGTCGGATCGACGGGAACCGATCGTGCACCGACCGACGCGGCGACTTCCGGTGACGCCGACGGCCCTGCCGGGGGCCAGTCTCCATGAAACACCTCCCGAAGCACCTCCGCCCGCGATGGCGCTACCTCGCCGTCGGCCTCGAATCCCGTGCCGACGCGGCGATCGATCGGCGAAGCTTCCAGCGCGAGTGCTGGTACGCGGCGCAGAACCTCCTCGGCGACCCCGGGAGCGCCGACGCGGACCTCACCGTCGTCGAGTACGAGTTCGAAGCCGGTCGCGGCGAAGCACTGGTCCGGGTTCGCCGGGACGAGACTGGGCCCGCACGCGCCGCGCTCGCGTGTGTCGACACCGTCGACGGGGCGCCCCTCGGCCTGCACGTCCGCGGGACGAGCGGCACGATCCGCGCGGCGACGGAGAAGTTCCTCGAGCGCGACTGACTGAGTGATCGTTCGGCGAAGTGCGGCCGGGTCCCTCTCGGTGTCGATTTCGCGACGGACACGACCCCGTCGATCGACCTGGTCCGGCGATGGGGTCCGTAAACACCCCGTTTTAGCCGATCGGTGATCCCCGGCCGAGGCGGATCGCCGTCGGGTCCGGTAAGTAAACTATTTAGGACGCCGTGGGCAATTCGTGACCGAGAGAAACGTCGTGTTCGGACCCGACGGCGTCGACACCTCGTCGAAGCCGCCAGTCGAAGTGCGGTTCGTCACCGACGCGACAGACCTCGATCTAGCGTGATACTATGCAGGGACAAGCCCAACAGCAGGCGTACGACCGCGGCATCACGATCTTCTCACCTGATGGGCGCCTCTATCAGGTCGAATACGCCCGCGAAGCGGTCAAACGCGGGACGGCGAGCATCGGCATTCGAACGAGCGACGGCGTCGTCCTCGCCGTCGACAAACGGATCCCCTCCCCGCTGCTCGAGGACTCCTCCGTCGAAAAGATCCACAAGGCCGACGACCACATCGGCATCGCCAGCGCGGGCCACGTCGCCGACGCCCGCCAGCTGATCGACTTCGCCCGCCGCCAGGCCCAGGTCAACCAGCTTCGCTACGGCGAACCCATCGGCGTCGAGAGCCTGACGAAGGAGATCACCGACCACATCCAGCAGTACACGCAGGTCGGCGGCGCCCGTCCGTTCGGCGTCGCGCTGATCGTCGGCGGCATCGAAGACGGCGAGCCGCGCCTCTTCGAAACCGATCCGTCGGGGACGCCCTACGAGTGGAAGGCCCTGGCCGTCGGGGCCGACCGCGCGGAACTGCAGGAGTACCTCGAATCGAACTACGACGACGAGGCGACGATCGACGACGGCGTCTCGCTCGCGCTCGACGCCCTCGCCAGCGTCAACGAGGGCTCGCTCCTCCCCACCGAGGTCGGCCTCGCCACCGTCGACGCCGAGACGGAGACCTACCGGGTCTTCGACGACGAGGAGATCGGTTCCCGCCTCGAGGAGACCGACCTGCGCGAGACGCCCGGCGACGAGGACGACGAATAACGCGGCGAACGGAGGATCGGTCGCGCCATCTCGGGCCGCCCGCTCGGTGGAGATCACTGCGATAGCCGCGCCGCCGCAAACCGATGCGCCGGGAACGCATTCGTGCGGTTCGGTCCGGTCACGGATGGGACCGACCCCTCGAGGTCTGGAACGTCGACGGCCTCGATCGCGTCGACCAGCTTCTGGATGATTCGACCCGCACCGGTCGGGAAACACTCTTGTGAGCGCCGGGGAAAGCTATCGGGTATGATATCACTCGACGAGGCGGTGACGGCCCAGCTCGAATCCCACGGCGAGCGATTCGAGGTCCTGGTCGACCCGGACGCGGCGCTGTCGATAAAGCGCGGGGAATTCGACGGCGAGCTGACGGACGTCATCGCCGCCGAGGACGTCTTCGAGGACGCTTCGCGCGGCGACCGGCCCGCCGAGAGCGCGCTCGAGGACGTCTTCGGGACCACGGATCCGCTCGAGATCATCCCGGAGGTGATCGAGCGCGGCGAGATCCAGATCACGGCCGACCAGCGCCGCGAGATGCAAGAGCAGAAGCGAAAGCAACTCATCAACCGGATCGCCAGGAACGCGATCAATCCCCAGATGGACGACGCGCCCCACCCGCCCGAGCGCATCGAGACGGCCCTCGAGGAGGCCGGCTTCCAGGTCGATCCGATGGAGCCGGTCGAACAGCAGGTCGACGACGCGCTCGAGGCGCTGCGGCCGGTCATCCCGATCCGATTCGAGGAGGTGACGGTCGCCGTCCAGCTCCCGGCCGAGTACGCGGGCAGCGCGCAGGCGAAAGTGCGCCAGTACGGCGACCTCGAGCGAGAGGAGTGGCAGGCCGACGGCTCCTGGATCGGCGTCGTCACCTTCCCCGCCGGTCTCCAGAACGACTTCTACGATCTGGTCAACGAGCACACGAGCGGCGAGGCCGAAACCCGGATCGTCAAGGATAAAGACGACCTCCGCACCCGGTAACGTCTCGATCGGTCGGCCGCTCGCGCGGCCGGCGCTCGAACCGTCGCTCGACGGGCCGCTCCCGATTCGCGGTTCACTTTCACCCGCCGCCCGTCGCTCGCCACGGGATTCAAGATGGTCCGGCCCGTAGTGATTCGCATGTATCGATCCGACGAACTCGGGGTGAACCGTTCCCATCCCTGAACCGACCGCACGCACGCATCCGCCGCGGTCGCGCTATCAGGTCAGTCGTGACCGTCCGTCGGACGACCGGCGGACCGAACCGGCGCGGTCGGTGCCGATCGAGAGCGAATCGATCCGACCATGAGAGCCGTCATCGCAAAGCGCGTCGATGACGGTCCCGCCGACACGAGCGAAATTTCCGATCTGGCCCGAGCCGCGGGCTACACGGTCACCGGGGAGGTAACTCAATCCCGACGGGCCGACGCGGCCCTCCAGCTCGGCGAGGGGAAGGTCGACGAACTCGCCCGGGTCGTCGCGGACACCGACGCGACGACGGTCGTCTTCGACAACCGCCTCGGGCCCTACCAGACGTACAACCTCGGCCAGCGACTGCCGGAGGGCGTCGAGGTGATCGATCGATTCACGCTCATCCTCGAGATCTTCGGCCAGCGCGCCCAGACGCGAAAGGCCCAGCTGCAGGTCGAACTCGCGGAGTTGCGCTACGAACTCCCCCGGGCGGAGGCGAAGGCCAGCCTCGCCAAGCGCGACGAGCGACCGGGGTTCATGGGCCTGGGCGAGTACGACGAGGGCCGCGAGGAGGACATCAAGGCCCAGATCAGCCGCATCCGCGACGAACTCGACTCTATCGAGCAGACCGAGGCCCAGCGCCGGGAACGACGCCGTGACTCGGGCTTCGACCTGGTCGCGCTCGCGGGCTACACCAACGCCGGTAAATCGACGCTGCTCCGCCAGCTGGCGACGGATCTGGACGTCGACGAGAACGCGGATCTCCACCCGGATCTCGATCCCACCGCCGAATCCGAGGATCGGCTGTTCACGACGCTCGGAACCACGACGCGCCGCGCCGACATCCCGCCGCGGGACGTCCTGCTGACCGACACGGTCGGCTTCATCTCCGATCTGCCCCACTGGCTCGTCGAGTCGTTCAAGTCGACGCTCGATTCGGTCTACCGGGCCGACCTGGTCCTGCTGGTCGTCGACGTGAGCGAACCGGTCGAGGAGATTCACGAGAAACTCGTCACCTGTCACGACACGCTCTACGAGCGCAACGAGGCGCCGATCGTGACGGTCTTCAACAAGACCGACCGCGTGAGCGACGACGAACTCGCCGACAAGCGCGAGGCGCTCTCGGGGCTGGCACCGAACCCGGTCGCGGTGAGCGCACGCGATGGCACGAACGTCGACGCGCTGCTGGATCGGATCGACGTCGAACTCCCCGACTGGGAGCGCGAGCGCCTCGTCCTGCCGATGACCGACGAGACGATGAGTCTGGTGTCGTGGATCCACGACAACGCCCACGTCGAGGACGTCACCTACGGGGACGAGGACGTGCAGATCTCGTTCGAGGCTCGACCCGCAATCGTCTCGAAGGTGCGAACCCGCGCCGGCGACCTGGAGCCGACCGTGCCGGAATCGTCGTAACCGGCTCGGGGCCGGCTGGCAACCGTCGGCCCCGCACACAAACCGTTTTGGCGCCAGTCGGTGCCCGTTGGGCCATGGTCGATCACGACGTTCTCTACCGGCTCTACGACGAGTACGACACGGCGACGCTTCGCGCGTACCAGGCGTTCGTCGACGTCTTCCCGCCGGTCGATTCGCGGGTGGCCCTGGAGAACTGGGAGCGCGCCAGCGGCGAACTCGAGTCGCGCAAAGCCTCGATCCGCTCGTCGTTCGCCGCGGGGGAGACCCTCGCCGGGATCGCCGCGCGCGCGACGCGGAACCAGGCGTTCACGGCGCTTGACCTGTACGCGACCCACGGGCGGGCGGTGAACGTCCTCGTCCTCGACGTCGACGAGACGCTCCGATCGGCCGCCGGCACCGACAACGAGATCCCCCGGGAGACGCTGCACGCCCTCACCGAGTTCCACGAGGCCGGCGTTCCGATCGTCATCTGCACCGGCCAGACCCTGGAGAACGTCAAGGGCTTTGCCATTCAGGGGCTGGGCAGCAAACTCGTCCACTCCGGCGAGCTGTCGATCGTCTACGAGTCGGGCACCGGCGTGTTCACCCCGGGTCACGGCGCCGAGACGAAGCAGTTGCTCTACGAGGAACTCGACGAACCGATCCGGACGACGTTCGAGGACGTCCGCGCGCGGGTGTTGCCCGAGGCGCCGACCCGACTGCGACGCGGCTGTCACCTGCAGGGAAACGAGTTCAACGTGACGCTGAAGCCGAACTTCGAGATCGGTTCTGCGCAGGCGCGGGCGTTGATCGACGAGGCACTGGTCTACCTGGTCGACCTGCTCGCCGACGCCGTCGCTCGCCGGATCGACGGTGCGAACGGCGACGATGCTGGCGGCGGGTCGATCCGCGATTCGACCCGGGCGTATTACGCGAGCGAGGACGCCGAGATCAGGGGCGTACTCGAACGCGAGGGTGCCTATCCCGATATCGATGCCCCGGAGACGGGGACGGCGCTTCGGGACATGCTCGAGCGGATCGACGTCGCGTACTACGAGGCCGACGCGGCCGAGATCGGCAGCCTCGAACTGAACAAGGCGGCGGGTGTCGACCGGGCGTTCGCCGTCCTGGGCGTCGAAGACCCGTTCGCGCTCGTGATGGGCGATTCGAAGAGCGACCTCCGCGTGATGCGGTGGCTCGACGAGCGCGACGCGGGGATCGCGGCGGCGCCGGGCCACGCCTCGGAGTCCGTCCTCGAACACGTCCTCGCGACCGACGAACTCGTCTTCGACGAGGGCCAGAGCGTCGACGTCCTCCGAACGATCGACGCGATGAACCGGATCGCCCGCCTCGAGTGAGCGGGTGCCGAACCCCGATCGACGCCCCCGGATCGCCCGCTGGCGCGCTCGGGCGGATCGCCGATGCCGACCCGGATCGCCGTCCTTTATGCCCGGGCCCTCGAATCGTGGAATATGACGCTCTCGGACGAACAGCGCGCGATTCGGGACGTGGTTCGCGAGTTCGCGCGCGAGGAGATCCGCCCGGTGGCCCGCGAGGCCGACGAGACCCAGACGTTTCCCGAGGGGATCTGGGACGGCCTCGCCGAACTCGATCTGACGGGGTTGACCGTCCCCGAGGCCTACGGCGGGTTCGACGCCGATCCCGTGACGGCGAGCGTGGTCAACGAGTCGGTCGCTTACGGTTCGCTCGCGGTCGCGACGGCGCTGTCGGTCCACGGGCTCGCGACCTCGTGTCTCGCCACCTTCGGCTCGGAGGCCCAGCAGGAGCGTTGGCTCCCCGAGATGGCGGAGGGGCGGCCGGTCGGCGCCTTCGCGCTCTCCGAGCCTCACGCCGGGTCGAATCCGCGGGCCATGTCGACGGAGGCCCGCCGGGAGGGCGACGAGTACGTCATCGACGGCGAGAAGCAGTGGATCACGAACGGGGAACGTTCGGGCGTGATCGTCCTCTTCGCGAAGACCGATCGCGACGATCCGGACACCGTCACGCAGTTTCTCGTCCCCAAGGACGTCGACGGCCTGTCGGTCGGCGAGAAGGAGGACAAGCTCGGCCTCCGTGCGAGCGACACCACGTCGCTCACCTTCGACGACGTGCGCGTGCCGGCGGAAAACCGCCTGACCGAGGAAGGGCGGGGCCTCTCCGCGGCGTTCGAGATCCTGACGGGCGGTCGCGTCGCCATCGCCTCGCAGGCGGTCGGCCTGGCAGACCACGCGCTCGAGGAAGCGGTCGCGTACAGCCAGGAACGCGAGCAGTTCGGCGGCCCGATCGCCGACATCCAGTCGGTGCGACACAAACTCGCGGAGATGGCGGCCCGGACCGAGTCGGCCCGCCAGCTCACTCGCCACGCCGCCAGGGAGCGCGCGGCCGGCAGCGACGACGCGCCGATGGCCGCGAGCATGGCGAAGTACGTCGCGAGCGAGGCGGCGATGGACGTCACGAACGAGGCCGTCCAGGTCCACGGCGGCTACGGCTACGTCACCGAGGGCGAGGTCGAACGACTCTACCGGGACGCGAAGATCACGGAGATCTACGAGGGGACGACGGAGATCCAGAAGACCGTCATCGCACGGCACCTCCTCGATTGAGATCGTTTGCGGCTCGGACCGAGTATCTATCGGGCGTGTCGGTGATGCGAGCGACGACTCGGTCGACGGTTGGTCGCGACGACGCGAACGATACGAATTTTCCGCTGCGGTTCGAACGGGGTGCCGTGACCGGATACGACGCCGTCGTCTACGATCTCGACGGCACGCTCGTCGATCTCGACGTGGACTGGACGGCCGTGGCGACCGACGTCCGCTCGATCTACCGGCGGGACGGCCTCGAACCACCGGAGGAGCGATCCTGGGCGATCCTCCGGGAGGCGGGGACGCCCGAGCGACGCGCGGAGATCGACGCGACGATCGCCGAGCACGAACGAGCGGGTGCGAGAACGGCCAGCGCGCTCGACCTCGCGTCCGTCGTGGTCGAAGAGCCCGTTCCCGTCGGCGTCTGTTCGCTCAACTGCGAGGCGGCCTGCCGGATCGCGCTCGAGCGTCACGGCCTGGCGAAGGCCGTCGACGCGGTCGTCGGTCGCGATAGCGTACCGACGATGAAACCCGATCCGGAGCCGCTGCTCGCCGCCATCGATCGCCTCCCGGGCGAGTCGGCGAACCCGCTGTTCGTCGGCGACTCCGAGAGCGACGCGACGACGGCCGAGCGAGCAGGGGTGGCGTTTCGGCCCATCGAATCGCATCTGGAGACGGGTCGCCCGGAAACGGGGTGAAAAGCGCGGCCGCCGGAACGCGCGGATACGACGGCCAGTGGTCCGGACTGACGGCAGTCGGCCGGTCCGAAGCCGAAACTCGACCGATCGGGTATCGGCTACGACTCCGCCTGTGTTCGTTTCGCGTAGGCGAAGACGGCGAGGGCGGTGACGAGCCAGACGACGGCGCCGACCCGGATGGCGAACTCGACGCGTTCGCCCCAGGTGGGAAGCGTCGCCGGTATCGAGAGGAGGGCGACCGCGGGGGCTCCGACGACGATCGTAAGGACGAAGGTGACCTGCATCACCCAGCCGTAGTCGAGGCCGTCCGGATCGCTCGTTTCGACGGGTTCCGGCACGGCGGAGGGTCGGTCCCCGCACGTCTTAAAGGCGCCGTCACGCGAGCGAGCGGTCGGGGCGCTCATCGACCGGGACCGTCGGTCGAACCAGTGGGGTTTACTCGCTCGAACCGAAGGTCTAGCCATGGTGAGCGTCCGAGACCTGCGGGCGAAAGCCGGTGAAGAACCGATCACGATGTTGACGGCCTACGACGCCCCCACGGCCGAACTCGTCGACGACGCGGGCGTCGACGTGGTCCTCGTGGGCGACAGCGTGGGCAACGCGATGCTGGGGTACGAGACGACGGTGCCGGTCTCGTTCGACGCCATCGCCCACCACACGAGCGCCGTCGCGCGAGGGGTCGAGGACGCGATGGTCGTCGCGGATATGCCGTTTCTCTCCTTCGGAAGCGACGAGGCGACGAGCGTCGAGAACGCCGGCACCCTGCTGAAGGAGACGGGTTGCGAGGCGGTCAAACTCGAGTGCGGTCCGCACACGGTCGACCTCACTCGCCGACTCGTCGAACTCGGCATCCCGGTGATGGCCCACCTGGGGCTGACGCCCCAGCACGTCAACCAGTACGGCGGCTTTCCGCGGCAGGGGACCGACGCGGAGAGCGCCGAACGTATTCTCGACCTCGCGCGCGAACACGAGGACGCTGGCGCGTTCTCGCTCGTCCTCGAACACGTCCCGTCGAACCTCGCGGCCAGGGTGACCGAGACAATCGACATTCCCACGATCGGGATCGGCGCCGGCCCCGACTGCGACGGCCAGGTGCTCGTCTTTCACGACGCGGTCGGGCTCAGCGAGTGGTCGCCGTCGTTCGCGAAGCGCTTCGGCGACGTTCGCGGCGAGATGGAATCGGCGGTCTCGTCGTACGTCGAGGCGGTCGAATCGGGATCGTTCCCCGCCGACGAACACAGCCACGAGGAGGCGGAGCTGGACGATCTCTACTGACGGCCGCCGCGAGCGGTCAGTTCGAAGGTTACAGCAGGTTCCGCGTTTCGAGGAAGTCGATCAGCACCTCGTTGAAGACCGCCGGGCTCTCGAGCATCGTGAGGTGGGCGGCGCCCTCGATCTCGACGAGCGTCGCGTCCGGGAGGTGGTCCGCCAGGTACTCGTGGAACCAGGGCGGCGTCAGTTTGTCCTCGCTGCCGTAGACGACGAGCGCGGGACCGTCGATCGCGTCGAGGTCGCCTCGCACGTCGAAGCGGTGGCACGAGAGGAAGTCGCGGTGGGTGACGGCGCGGCCCGTCTCGGTCAAAATCGCCCGCGATCGCTCGCGAACGTCCGGGTCGTCCGTCTGGACCAGGTGTCCCGGTTCGACCAGGAAGTCGACGGCGCGCTCGAAGTCCGTCCGCAGCCAGGTGAGCAGGTCGTCGAGGACCCCCAGGCGGGCGCCGGTACCGGCCAGGACGAGGGCGTCGGCGTCGAGGTCGCGTTCGATCGCCAGGTGCATGAGCACCGCGCCGCCGAGCGACGAGCCGACGAGGACGCGGTCGTCGGTCTCCTCGAGCACCGCGAGCACGTCGTCGCCGTAGGCGGCGAACGTCTGGTAGCCGGCGTCGGCGTCGATGTCGTCCGAGTCCCCGTGTCCGCTCAGGTCGAGCGTCGTCACCGGCGTTCGGTTCGCGAGTGGCAGTTGTCCGTTCCAGAGCCGGCCCGTGCCGCCGCTCCCGTGAACGAAACAGAGTCCGGGTCCGCCACCGTCATCTGTGCGATCGACGTGGCGGTAGGCCGTGGTGCGTCCGTGGTGTTCGACCCGCTCCATGCACCGTATTGGACGAGGCGTGCCATAAGCCTGCGGCGAGAGCCCAGCCGACGCGAACCCCGGGGACGTGGACCATCGAGTGAACGCATCGGACTGCAGTCGGGAGGACCGAGCGCAGCTACTGGGAGACAGGGTCTACTGATGGCGGCGGTGTAAGCCGCGCCGATGTGCATATGAGCGCTGGGGACGTTCGATGTGAACCGCGAACAGTCCTCTTTCGGAAAACCGGGAGACACGGGACCTCATCTTTAGAAAGCTTTATATAGTATCGGCGCTTACCTTGAGTTAGTCGAATATGACTCAAACCACCCGTACCGTCGGAGACGAACCGATGGTCAGAACCTACGAGTACGACGACGAACGCGTCGTCGTGGCCGACCTGCCGACGGTCGAGACCGATCCCAGCGTCGACGTCGTCGACGGGACGGCGATCGTCGTGACCGGCGACCGCCAGTTCGAGATCGAGCTTCCCGACGGCGCGAGCGACGCGCACACGTTTATCAAAAACGACGTGCTCAGCATCGAAGTGGAGGACACGCGATGAAAGTCACCGTCAAACCACTGAAACAGAAGGACGCGGGTCGCGGACTCGCCGCCATCGATCGCGCGTCGATGCGCGAGCTCGGACTCGAGAACGGCGATTACATTCTGCTCTCCGCGAGCGGCGAGGGGCGATCCGTCGCGCGCGTCTGGCCGGGCTATCCGGAGGACGAGGGCAAAGGCATCGTCCGGATCGACGGTCGCCTCCGCCAGGAGGCGGGCGTGGGCATCGACGACCGGATCGAGGTCGAACCCGCCGACGTCAACCCGGCGTCGTCGATCACCGTCGCGCTGCCGCAGAACCTGCGCATCCGCGGTGACATCGGCCCGCTCGTCCGCGACAAGCTGAGCGGCCAGGCCGTCACCGAGGGCCAGACCGTGCCGTTCTCGCTCTCGTTCGGACCGATGGCGGGGTCGGGCCAGTCCGTCCCGCTGAAGATCGCCTCGACCTCGCCCTCCGGGACGGTCGTCATCACCGACTCGACCGCGATCGAGATCTCGGAGACGCCGGCCGAGCAGATCCGCTCGGGCGGCGAATCACCCGAGGGCGTTCCGAACGTCACGTACGAGGACATCGGCGGCCTCGAGGACGAACTCGACCAGGTTCGCGAAATGATCGAGCTGCCGATGCGCCACCCCGAGCTGTTCCAGCAGCTGGGCATCGAGCCGCCGAAGGGCGTCCTGCTCCACGGCCCGCCGGGGACCGGCAAGACGCTGATGGCGAAGGCCGTCGCCAACGAGATCGACGCCCACTTCGAGACCATCTCCGGGCCGGAGATCATGTCGAAGTACTACGGCGAGTCCGAAGAGCAGCTGCGCGAGGTCTTCGAGACCGCCGAGGAGAACGCGCCCGCGATCGTCTTCATCGACGAGATCGACTCGATCGCCTCCAAGCGCGAGGAGACCAGCGGCGACGTCGAACGACGCGTGGTCGCCCAGCTCCTCTCGCTGATGGACGGCCTCGAAGAGCGCGGTCGCGTCACCGTCATCGCCGCGACCAACCGGGTCGACTCGATCGATCCCGCGCTGCGACGCGGCGGCCGGTTCGACCGCGAGATCGAGATCGGCGTCCCGGACAAGGAGGGACGCAAGGAGATCTTGCAAGTCCACACCCGCGGGATGCCGCTGACCGAGTCGATCGACCTCGATCAGTACGCCGAGAACACCCACGGCTTCGTCGGCGCGGACCTGGCGACGCTGACCCGCGAGGCGGCGATGAACGCCCTGCGTCGCATCCGACCCGAGCTCGACCTCGAGTCCGACGAGATCGACGCGGACCTGCTCGAATCGTTGCAGGTGACGGAGTCCGACTTCAAGGAAGCGCTCAAGGGGATCCAGCCCTCCGCGCTTCGGGAGGTCTTCGTCGAGGTGCCGGACGTCACCTGGGCCGACGTCGGCGGCCTCGAGGACACCAAAGAGCGGCTCCGCGAGACGATCCAGTGGCCGCTCGACTACCCCGAGGTCTACGCCCAGATGGACATGCAGGCGCCGAAGGGCGTCCTCATGTACGGTCCGCCGGGGACGGGGAAGACGCTGCTCGCGAAGGCCATCGCCAACGAGTCCCAGTCGAACTTCATCTCGATCAAGGGGCCCGAACTGCTCAACAAGTTCGTCGGCGAGTCCGAGAAGGGCATCCGCGAGGTCTTCGAGAAGGCCCGCTCGAACGCCCCGACCGTGATCTTCTTCGACGAGATCGACTCGATCGCGGGCGAGCGCGGCCGGACGACCGGCGACTCCGGCGTCTCCGAGCGGATGGTCAGTCAGCTGCTGACCGAACTCGACGGGCTCGAGGAGCTCGAGGACGTCGTCGTCATCGCGACGACGAACCGACCCGACCTGATCGACCCGGCGCTGCTGCGTCCCGGTCGGCTGGACCGCCACGTCCACGTGCCGGTCCCCGACGAAGCGGCCCGCCGGAAGATCTTCGAGGTCCACACGAAGGACAAGCCGCTGGCCGACGCGGTCGACCTCGACTGGCTCGCGGCCGAGACCGAGGGCTACGTCGGCGCGGACATCGAGGCCGTCACTCGCGAGGCCTCGATGGCGGCGACCCGGGAGTTCGTCAACTCCGTCGACCCCGAGGATATGCCGGACACGATCTCGAACGTCCGCATCTCGAAGGAGCACTTCGAGCAGGCCCTCGAGGAGGTCTCCCCGAGCGTGACCAGCGACACCAGGGAACGCTACGAGGAGATCGAAGAGGAGTTCGACGCGGCCGAACCGGCGACCCAGAAGGATCAACTCGGTCGGACCTTCCAGTAGGACCTTTTTGTCGGGTCTCGCTCCCTTCGGTCGCGTTGACCCGACAAAAATCTCCACCAAAAACCGCACCGCGTCGGAACGAACCGTTGTGACGGATACGCTCTCTCCGCGATCGGTTCCCTCCGTTTTTGACCGTGTGTCTCCGATGGACGGCGGACAGCCCGTGGTTACAGCTCCGCCAGGACCTCCTCGGCGTGGCCCTCGGGCGTGACACCTTCGAAGGCCGCCTGGATCGTCCCGTCGGGACCGACGACGTACGTGTTGCGAAAGACGCCGTCGAACGTGTTGCCGAACATCTGTTTCTCGCCGTAGGAGTCGTAGGCCGTTGCGACGCTGCCGTCCTCGTCCGAGAGCAGGTGGAAGTCGAGGTCGTAGTCGTCGGCGAAGTCGGCCAGGTCCTCGACCGGGTCGTCGCTGATGCCGAGGACGACGGCGTCGTGGTCGTCGAGCCGCGGGCGGGCGTCGCGGAATTCGCAGGCCTCGACGGTGCAGCCCTCGGTGTTCGCCCGCGGGTAGAAGTAGACGACGACCGGCCGGCCGGCGAAGGATTCGAGCGAGACGGACTCGCCGTGCTGATTCGGCAGTTCGAAGGACGGGGCGTCGGTTCCGACGTCGAGCATATGCGGCCGTTGGGTCGAACCCAACGTAGAGGTGTCGGTAGCGGACCCGGTGTCACCCACAGCCGTGCTCGTCACTCGAGCGGCTCGGCCGCGTCCCGCTCGATGAGGGGCGTCGCGTTCGCCTCGGGGAGCGTCACCACGTCGTCGCTCGAGAGCGTGTACTCCCGATCGTCGACGCCGAGGATGGCTCCGACGTCGCTTTTGATCTGGACGGTGACGCGATCGACGTCGCGATCGGACACGCTCGACTCGTCGGCGGCGCTCCCGTCCGGGTCGCCGTCGCTCGGACGGGTCGGCGTCCCGTCGGTCGACCGGTCCGACGAGTCGCCGGCCGCTCGATCCGCGGTCCCGTCGGGTGAGCCGTCCGATGTCTCGCCTGTCGATCGATCCGTTCCTTCGTCGACCGATCGGTTCGCGGACTCGTCGCTCCTCGAATCGTCGCTCGCAGCCGGCGAGTCGCCGGCCATCACGTCGGCGGCCGAGACGCCGCCCTCGTCGACGGTCGGCGACGTCCCGGTCGGATCGTGCCCCTCTTCCGGCGGTGCTGGCGGCGCCTCGGTCGCCGACGGCGGCTGCGAACTGTCGGGCGTCGGTCCGTCGGCGACGCCCTCGCCGTCGAGCACCGAGAGAATCTCCGCCTTGTTCGTCTCGATCCGTTCGACGAGGTCGGAAAAGAGGGCTCGCTCCTCGTCGGTGAGCCCCTCCGAATCGGCGTTCAGCCCGGCTGCGGCCAGGCTCGCCTGTTTGACGAGCTTGCCCATGCGGCGCTCGTAGATGGCCTCCGCGACGTCCTTCGCCGTCTCGATCTCGTTCGTCAGTCGCGTCACGTCCGGGGAGGCGAACGGGTCGTCGCTGGCCGCGGCGAGGTCGTCGCGCTCGGCCTCGAGCGAATCGATGTACTCGCCGACCTCGCGGTAGAACGACGGGCGCAGGTCCTGGAGACTGTCGCGCTGGCGTTCGGTATTGCGCACGGAGCGGAGTTCTTCCAGGTTCATAGTGCGTAGCAGTCGTCGTTCGTTCGGCCGCGGCCGCAGGTCGATCGCGCGTTACTCGCCTGCCGCGCCGATCACTCGCGTTCCTTCTCGGCGCGTCCGCGCGCCATCAGGAACAGCGCGACGTACTCTGGTAGTGACTGATCTCCCTCGGATACTGTAAAGCTGTCGCCACCGAGTTCGACCACACCGGGTCCGGTTACCTGGACCGAAATCTCGTGGCCGGTGAACGTCTCCGGGACGGCGTCGACGAGCGGGTCGAAGTCCGCCAGTGCGTCCCGGTCGATCCGGCGGACGGCGAGGGCGCTACCGCCGTGGAGGCTGCCCGGTAATCGGATGAGCCGATTGGTGTCGGTCGTCACGGGTTCGTCGATGGGCGCGTTCTCGGCCGCGACGGTTCGCTCGGCGAATCGCTCCGCCAGTTGCGCCACTGCGGTGTGGACGGTGACGTTCCCGGCGTCGATCGCCTCCCGGTTCGTCCGCGCGGCGGTGAGCGCGGCCTCGGCTCTTCCCTCGCCGATGCCGTCGAACGACTGGAGTTCTTGGATCGCGTCGGCGTCGTCCATCGCGAGGACGTCGTCGAGGTAGTCAGTGAACCGGCGGTGGATCCGCGCTCCCCAGCCGCCCGCGGTGGTAAGCGTTCGCCGCTCGGTCGGCGTCTTTCGGCCCATCCCGGCGACGGTCTCGGTCTCGATCAACTCGTCGTACTCGAGACCGATCCCCCGGACGTAGTCGACGATCTCGCGACGGTGTTCGCGTTCGAGGTGGCGGACGGCGTCGTCGCGCACGTGAACGTGATAGCCGCGACCGCCCGAGAAGACGATCTGTAACTCCTCGAACCCGAAATCGTCTTCGAGAAAATCTAGCAGGCGATAGAGCGCATCTTTACAGGTGGCGAGCATCTCGGCGTAGGAGTCCTCGCCGAGCGTGACCCCGGGGAGGTGATCCGCGTCGAGGTCGAATACGAGGTCCGCGTCGCGCCACCCTTTCTCGTCCATCGACCCCGCCCCCGGGTCGTCGTACCGGCCGGCGGAGAAGTAGACGTGCTGGGGCCGTTCCCGCTCGAGGAAGGTCTCGACGTCCCCGAGATCGAGCAGGGACCGGTGGCGGATCATGCGGGTGTCGGGTCCCGCCGTCCAGGGGATGTAGCCCCACTCTCGTGCGTTCGCGTCGGGCGGCGGCGTGATCGACGCTCGCCGGTAGTAATCCCGGAATCGACCCCGCAGATAGGCCCGGGTTCGCTCCTCCATGCGCCCGCTACTCGCCGGGCCGAGTGTATAACTGTATTGGGACCGTGATCCCGTGACCGTCGATCGATCCCGCAGTCACCGACGCACGAAGTCCGCGAGCTTGTCGGTGAGGCCGACGTCGGTATTCAGTTTGAGGTAGTAGGCGTCGCCGCCGTCCTCGTAGTAGTTGTCGATCCGCCGGGTAATCTCGAAGCCGAGGTGCTCGTAGAACTGGAGGGCGTTCTCGTTTGTCGTCCGCGCGTGGCAGGTCACCGAGCGGTGGTCGGAGACGACGGTGCCGACGAGTTGCTTGCCGATACCTTCGCCGCGACAGTCGGGATCGACCGCGAGAAAGAGAATGTAGCCGTCGCGCCGAACGGTGACGAAGCCGGCGAGCGTGGTCGACTCGTGGTCGGTGAAGATGCAGTGGACCGTCGAGCGGCGGTACGCGTCGGTGAAGAAGTCCCGGCGTTGTTTCAACACCCCCTCCCGCTCGTGGATCGTCTCCTTGAGCTCCCACGCCTCCGCCACGTAGTCGTCGGTGCCCGCGGGGACGGTCCGGCGGTCGATGTTGACGCTCACTGGGTGGAGATACCATCGTCGACAATATAATTCCACCGGCAATCGGCGACCGATTCGACCGCTCGGTCCGTCGACGTGACGGTTCGACGCGGTGACCGCAGCCGGGTTCACACCGTCTTCGAGGTGAGCGCCGAATCCGCCCGGGACCGATGGACCTACGGCGGGCGCCGGCGAACCGTCGACCGATGCCGTACGAGCTTCGCGAGCACACCGCCGACGTCGCTGTCGAGGCGACGGGCGAGACGCTCGCAGCCGTCTTCGAGGCCGCGGCGGAGGGGCTCGCGGCGGCGAGTTGCGAGGCGATACCCGCGGGCGGGGATCGATTCTCCCTCGCGGTCGCGGCCGAGTCGCGCGAGGCGTTGCTCTTCGAGTACCTCGACGAGCTCATCTACGAACGCGACGTCAGAGGTGTCCTTCCCGTCGACCACGCGGTCGAGATCGACCGACCGGGCGAGACGGGCGACGCCGACCCGACGTGGTCGCTGGAGGGTGCGGCGCGGGGCGTGCCGCTCGAATCGATCGCCGCTCGCGAGGTGAAGGCCGTCACCTACGCAGATATGCGACTCGAACCCACCGATGACGGCTGGATCGCGTACGTCGTCTTCGACGTGTGACTCGGATTCGGCGTCCGTGACGGGCCCTCGACTCCCACGGTATCGACATCCCCACCGCGATGACGCACCGGTTCGCACCGACCGCCGGGACCTCGTGCTGCGTGGACCGTCGGTGGTCGTTTTTCACCGAGTCCGTGGTAACCGGGATATGTCGAGTGACTCGTCGGCCGGCCGCGCAACGTCACCCGGTCGCGTTCACCCGTTCGGCCGGCTGGCTGCCGCCGCGCTCACGATCGGGGCGGTGGTGCTGTCCAGCGGTATCGGGCGCGCTCACGAGGAGTACGTCACGGACGAGCGCGAGGACGTCGAACTGGCGGCGTTCTATCGGGAGGCACTGTCCGACCCGGCGGTCGTCGGCCCGTTGCTCGTCGCGGGCGTCGCGCTCGCGCTCGCGATCGGGGCGTACCTCTACGGGCGGCCGGTCCGTCGCGACCTGCTCGCCTTTCGGGTCGCGATGAGCGAGTACCGCGAGTACGTCCCCTGGTTGCTTCGCATCTCGTTCGGTATTCCCCTGATCGGCGCCGGTTTCAGCGGCTACTTCGTCAGTCCGGCGGTCGCGGCCGACGTGCGACTCCTCCAGGTTCTGCTCGGGTTCCTGCTGTTGTTCGGCCTCACAACCCGTCTTGCCGCGATCGCGGCGCTCGTCGTCTACGTGGTCGGGCTGGCGTTCGCCCCGGCGCTCTTGCTCCAGTTCGAGGTGGTCGGCGGCGCGCTCGCGATCGCGATCCTCGGGGGCGGGACGCCGAGCGCGGATCACGTACTACTCCGGCTCGCCGAGACGGAGGGGACGATCACCGGCCGGTTCGACACGGTGGCTCGGTTCGGCCACGCGATCCAGGCCCGGGTCGCGCCGCTTCGCCGGTACGTCCCGACCGTCTGTCGGATCGGCCTCGGCCTGACGTTCGTCTACCTCGGCGCGAGTCAGAAGCTCCTCGATCCGGGACTCGCCCTGGCCGTCGTGTCCCGGTACGATCTCTCCGGGGTTCTTCCGGTTCCGCCGGAGCTGTGGGTGCTCGGCGCCGGACTGACCGAAATCCTCCTCGGTCTGGGGCTGCTGGTCGGGGCGTTCACCAGGGCCGTCTCGGTCACCGCACTGGTCGTCTTCACCGCCACGCTGTTCGCCCTGCCGGACGATCCCGTACTCGCTCACGTCGGGCTGTTCGGGTTGGCGTCGGTCCTCCTGATCACCGGCGCCGGGCCGTGGTCCGTCGACGCCCGGCTCTCCCGGCACGATCCCACCGTTCACGTTCCGTCGCCCGGTGACCCCGTGCCGACGACGGACGACTGACGGATCGACCGACGGGTGGGAACCGACGGCCGGTCACGTCGCGGAATCGCGCGTGCCAACGTCTTTTAGCGACCCCGGCCAAGGTCACGTATGACCACGTTCGACGCCGGCGAATTCGAACTGGAGCGGGTTCGCGAGCACGTCTGGGAGCTCCCCCGAACGGGAGAGATGCGCGTCCCCGCGCGCGTTCTCGCGAGCGAATCGCTGCTCGAAGAGATATCGGACGATAAGACGCTCGAACAGCTCCGGAACACGACGCACCTCCCGGGGATCACGAACTACGCCATCTGCATGCCCGACGGCCACCAGGGCTACGGCTTCCCCGTCGGCGGCGTCGGGGCGATGGACGCGGAAACCGGCTGTATCTCGCCCGGAGCGGTCGGCTACGACATCAATTGTGGGGTGCGAATGATGAAGACGAACCTCACGTACGAGGACGTCCAGGGTCGCGAGCGCGAGCTCGTCGACTCGCTGTTCGCGAACGTGCCGTCGGGCCTGGGCGGCGGGGGAGTCGTCGAATCGGGGATCGACACCGTGGAGGCGGTGCTCGAACGGGGCGTCGACTGGGCGCTCGAGCACGACTACGCGGTCGAGTCGGACCTGACGCACTGCGAGGACGAGGGGGTCAGAGCGGGCGCGGATGCCTCGCTCGTGAGCCAGAAGGCGAAGGATCGAGGGAAGAACCAGCTCGGCTCGCTCGGCTCCGGGAATCACTTCCTCGAGGTCCAGCGCGTGACCGACGTCTACGACGACGCCGTCGCCGACGCGTTCGGACTCCGGGAGGACCAGATCGTCGTCCTCATTCACTGCGGCTCGCGCGGCCTCGGTCACCAGACCTGTAACGACTACCTGCGGAAGATCGAACAGCACCACCAGGGGCTGCTCTCGCAGCTTCCCGACAAGGAGTTGGCGGCGGCGCCCGCCGGCTCGCAACTCGCCGCGGAGTACTACGGGGCGATGAACGCCGCGATCAACTTCGCCTGGGTGAACCGCCAGCTGATCATGCACCGGACCCGGCGCGTGTTCGAGCGCGTCTTCGATCGCGATCGGGAGGCCATGGAGATGGACCTCCTCTACGACGTGGCCCACAACATCGCGAAGAAGGAGACCCACACGATCGACGCGGACGGAACCGAACGGGAACTCTACGTCCACAGAAAGGGCGCGACGCGGGCGTTCCCGGCCGGCCACCCCGAGGTGCCAGCGGCCTACCGCGACGTCGGCCAGCCGGTCATCATCCCCGGCAGCATGGGCGCGGGCAGCTACGTCCTCCGCGGGGGCGAGCGCTCGATGGACCTGACGTTCGGCTCGACCGCCCACGGCGCCGGCCGGCTGATGAGTCGGACGCGGGCGAAGAACGAGTACTGGGGCGGCGACGTCCGGGACGAACTCGAGCGGGACCAGCAGATCTTCGTGAAGGCCCAGTCGGGCGCGACGGTCGCCGAGGAGGCCCCGGGCGTCTACAAGGACGTCGACGAGGTCGTCCGCGTCTCGGACGAACTCGGTATCGGCGACAAAGTCGCCCGGACGTTCCCCGTCTGCAATATCAAGGGCTAGCCTCCGTCGGGCCGTCCCGCGGGAGTGGTGTCGCGCTCGCACAACCGACGGACGAGCCTCGTTCAACCGACGGACGGCGCTCGCCCGTTGGTTGACGACGCTCGCTCAATTGATCTTGAACGGGCTGTCGTCGTCCCCGTCGTCGCCCTCCTCGTCGGTGTAGGGTTTTCTCGCCGTGATCGTTACCGAGGCTTCGGGGTCGTCCTCGTCGGCCCAGGGGCTCTCGTAGGCCGTGAGCTCGAGATCCGTGACCTCCCAGCCCTCGGCTTCGATCAGTTCGACCAGATCGCACTGGTCCGTCAGCATCTCCGAGTCCATACGTCCGGTCTCCACGGGGAATGGCGTAGGTTTTGTGCCGCAACGGGCCGGGTGTGGCGACGGGAGCCGGATCGGTAGACGGTCACTCACCGTCGTCATCCGCGTCGAGCGCTTCGGTGACGAGTCGGCGGTGGGCACGGCGAAGTCGCTCCGAGAGCGCCTGGTGAGAAATCTCGAGGTGGGTCGCGAGTTCTTCCATGTCGACCGTGCGGGGGATCTCGTAGTAGCCGTGTTCGAGCGCCTGGATCAACGTCTCGTGTTGCGCGTCCGTGAGCCCGTACCGACTCCGTTCGTCGGACTCCATCTCGTGGACCCGAACGACGTCGAGCGTGAGCCCGGCCTCGGTGGCCGCGTCGTACGTTCGAGACAGGTCGTCCCGGCGGGGGACGAGGAGTCGAAACCGCCAGTGGGTGTTCTCGGCGGTCGCCTCGAGGATCGACGCGTCCGTCTCGGTCAAGGTTCGGACCGTCTCCGTCACCGTCGGATCCCACTCGATTCTGAACCGACTGGTCTCGTCTCCGTTCGTGAGTGCGGTGGCCTCGCGCACGCTCGGATCGGCCGCGAGCGTCGATTCGAGCCCGTCGACGTCCGCTCGCTGGCCGCGAAACGTGACGTAGGGCATCACCCGCGCCGGGTCGGTGGCGACGAGGGGTTCGATCCCGGCGGTGAGCGACGACGCTTCCGAGAGCGTGTGGGCGAGTGCGAACTCGCTGGTCGGCATGACGAGTTCCGCGGTTGTGCCCATACTCCCTTCCAACGACCCGGAGTCAAATGAGTGGTCTGCAGGCTGTCGTGACTGTCCGCACGACGGGACGATCGACGGCCCCGGCGCTGGAGTTCGGTTCGCGACCGTCGTGCCTCGACGTCTAGTTCGAGCGGGGCCGGTGCGCGGACCCTGCCATTGCGGTGTTTTATACGCGCTCGGTTCCCAGATAGTCCCGTGCTCACCGACGATTTCGGGCGGGAGGTGACCGGCGTTCGCGTCTCGCTCACCGATCGGTGTAACTTCGACTGCGTCTACTGCCACAACGAGGGGCTGGGCGACACGCGAGGGCCGATGGCGCCGCGGGACGACGAGATGGACGCCGACGACGTGGTTCGATTCCTCGAGATCGTCCCCGAGTTCGGCGTCGACTCCGTCAAGTTCACCGGCGGTGAACCGATGTTGCGGTCGGATCTCGAGGAGATCGTCGAGCGCACGCCCTCGGAACTCGAGATCTCGATGACGACGAACGGAACCTTCCTCCCCGGTCGCGCCGCGGATCTCGTCGAGGCGGGCCTTCAACGGGTCAACATTTCCCAGGATGCCATGGACCCCGAGACATTCGCCGCCGTGACGAAGTCGGGCGCGTACGACGCCGTCCTGGCGGGCGTCGAGGCGGCGCTCGAGGCCGGGCTCCAGCCGGTCAAACTCAACACGGTGGTCTTCGAGCGAACGGCGGGCTACGTCCCCGAGATGGTCGACCACGTCGCGGCGAACCCCGGTCTTCGACTCCAGCTCATCGAGTACATGCCGGAGCTGACGGGCCACCCGGAGTGGCGGATCGACATCGAGCGCGTCCACGACTGGCTGGCCGAGCGGGCGGTCGCGATCGAGACCCGCGAGATGCACGATCGAACCCGGTACTGGATTCGGGCGGCCGACGACGATGCGGCGGAGAGCGATGGTGCCGATGGGGTCGCGCCGGAATCGCCCGACGCGATCGACGGGCCTGCGGGGATGGTCGAGGTCGTCGATCCGGTCGAGAACCCGACGTTCTGTGCGAACTGCCACCGGGTTCGAGTGACCCCCGACGGGCGCCTCACGGGCTGTCTCAACCGCACCGACGATCACCGCTCGATGGGTGCGATGACCGAATCGGAGATTCGCGAGGCGTTCCGGACGATCGTCGAGACCCGGGTTCCCTTCTACGGCGAGTACATGGTTCGCGACGACGACGGCGGCTGGGAAGTCAACGAGGAATACGTCGACGCGCCCGTCTCGGAGTGAACCGCGTCACCGGGCGGTCGCTGGCGACACGCGAGTGCGGGCCCGCGCGGCCGATCAGCGCAGCACGCCGACGCCGCCGTCGCCCCAGTCGAAGCGAGCGCCGAGCGCCAGCGTCGCGAGGACGCCCGCGAGGAGCAGCAACACCGCGGCGTCGAGCGAGAGTCCACCGCCGGCGATCGTGTAGGCGGCGTAGGCCACGGTGCCGGTTCCGGCTCCGACACCCACGCTCGTGACGACGTACCAGAGTTCGAGGCGCGTCGTCTCCGCCGCCCGGCCGACCTGGTGGCCGAGCCTGATCGCCGCGCCCCCGAGGTCCCAGGAAACGATCGCGGCCACCGCGCCCACGAGCGGCCACGCCGGGTGCGCCCCGGCGGCGCCGACCGCGACGGCGGCGATCGCGACGAGGCCGCCGACGTCGAGCACCGGCCGCGATCCGATCGAGAGCGCCGTCGCGACGAGCAGCGCGGCCACGATCGCGAGCGGCGCCGCGGGGACCGGGTTTGCGAGGGTCGAGCCGATCACGCAGACCGCCGCGAGCACCGAGACGACGCTCGCGAGCCGCGTCGGTCGCCGATCGAGGTCGGTCATCGGACGACACCCCGGTTCGCGTACCGTTCGAGCAGCGCCTCGATCCGTTCGTCGGCCGGCCAGTCGAGGACGGGAATCCCGTTTCGCTGGAGATCGTCGCGACGCAACGTCCGACAGAGTCGTGCGAGCTGCGTCTCGGGCGTCGTCTCGGTCGTCGGGTCGGGGCTGACGACCGTCACGGGGTGACCGCGCGAGGCGAATCGCCTGGCGATGAGCACGCTCCCGAAGTCCGAAAGCGGCGTAAAGAGGATCACCTGGGTTTCGCCCCGGAGGTGCTGCCTGAGTTCGCCGAGCTGGGAGATCCACAGCCGCGACGCGGGCGCGGGAACGGTCGAGAACTGCGGGTGGCCCGTCAGCGCGGTCCGGAGCGACAGCCGGTGGTCGGGGCCGGCCGCCGGCGGGATCCAGCAGGTGTTCTCGATAATCTCGTCGCCGTCGGCCGATTCCCCGCCCGATCGCGTCGTCGGGCCGATCGCGGAGAGGCCGACCGCGTCGCCGTCGTCGAGCAGGCTCGCCGCGATCCGGCCGGCTGCGCCCACAGACCGGTCGACGGCGTGCATCGCGGACGGCGTCGGCGCGACGTAGGCCTCCCGCCGCGAGTCGATCACGAGGAGGACGCGGGTGGCCCGCTCGGTGTGGAACTGGATCGTCGCCAGCTCGCCGGTCCGCGCGTGTCGATTCCAGTCGATCCGGTTGATCGGGTCGCCCGACTGGTAGGCCCGCACCGAGTGAAAGTCCGTCCCCGACCCGCCCTCCCGGATCGTCAGCTGCCCCGTGCGGCGGATGGCCGACAGCCGGAGCGGAATCGCCGCCTCGGCGGGCTCGAGGCGCGGTCGACACGCAATTGTCGTCGATTCCGGGACGAGGACCGCCACCTCGCTCGACCGCGAGGCGTCGCCGACGATCACCATTGCGGGGTCGAACGCGTGCGTGCCGGGCCTGGCCTCGACCTCGTAGGTGACCGTGACCGACGCGCCTGCACGAAGCGGGGTCGCGATCCGCGGGCTCCCCTCCTCGACCGAGAGTGCGCCCGGCACCCCGTCTATGAAGCGGACGTCGAACAGCGTCGGCCCCCGATTCGTCAGCGTGGTTTCGACGGTGACGCGCTCGCCGGGATCCGGCTCCTCGGGAGCGACGGTTCGCTCGACATCGAGTTTCGGCTCGTCCGGCGAACTCGATCGGGCGAAGCCGGCGTAGCCGACGGCGACCGTTCCGGCGAGCAACAGGCCGGGTAACTCCGCGATCGCCCCGAGCCCGATCAACCCCAGCGCGATCGATCCGACGCCCCACCAGTGGCCGGTCTCGACGCGGGAGGTCGGTACGGACTCCTCGAGCGCTCGCGTCGTCGTTCGCGTGCCCACGTCGCCGACCGGACGGTCGTCGTTCGAATCCTCGATCGTCGTCCGGTCGTCGATCCGACCCGCCTCGCGCTGGATCGCGGCGATCGCGTCGACGGTTCGCTCGACGCGAGCCCGCATCGCGCCCCGCCGCAGCCGGTCGCGACCGGTGGTGAATCGTTCCCGGATCGCGAGCCCGGCGTCTTCGACCGAGGACTCGTCCGTCGCGAGGTAGCGAGCGGCCGTTTCGTCGTCCGTCCACGCGCCCGCGTCGATCGCTTCGGTCGCACTCGCGTCGTCGTACTTCGTGTAACGCGACAGCGTTTCGGCCGCGATCCGACGGAGCGCGATCCAGGTCGTGTACGCCTCGTTGCGGTCGGTGTCGGCCCGCCCCTCGAACTCGGAAAGCGCCTCGGCTGGCGACGTTTCGGGCACCGTCGCCTCGACGCGGCGTTCCGGGACGGGCGTCGACGGCGTGTCCGGTCGATGGCGGGCGTCGGAAAGGCCCGAGGCGGCGCCCGCGAGTGCCAGCGCGCCGAGTCCCGTCAACAGGGCCGTCGACGCGTTGAACGTGACCACGTCGAACAGGACGCCGATCGCGAACGCGAGCGAGGCGAGCGCCAGCGCCAGCACGATCGACTTGATGGGGGCACTCATTCGCGCTCACCCGGAGCGGCCTCAAGTTGTCCGTCCGTATCAGCGGCCGATTCGATGCGTCGCATGATGGAAATGGCACGGTCGGTCTCGATATCTGTGGCGTCGGCCGGCCCGTAGCGTACGGCCTCGAAGAGCGAGGTGAGTTCGCCGACGTCGTCGGGATCGAAGCCGGCGTCGATCGCCGCGTCGGCGAACTCTCCCGGGGTACTCGATGCCGGATTGTCGACCGGGAGTACTTCGGTCATCCGCTTCCACGCCCGGAACACTTCGTTCTCGACGGCCCCGTTGACGTCGGACTGAATGCGGTCGGCCGTCGCTCCCGCGACGTCGGCCACCTCCTCCGCGGGCGTCTCTTCCGGGAGCGTCTCCCCGACCTCCCCGTCATCGCGTTCCAAGCGCCGTTTGAGGACGTAGCCGATCGCCACGACGGCCAGCAGGACCACGGCGAACAGCAACACGTCGTTTACGGAAAGCAGATTCGAATCAGTGTTTGACTCCCCCGAGTCGCCCGGGGCGGGGCCCGCTTCCCCGGGTCCGGTTCCGCCGCCGGTTCCCGTCATGTTTTCCATCGGCCCGAGTTCCGGCGGTTCCATGACCGCGACGACCACCGCCAGCAAGATGGCCACGACGACCGCCACGCCTGCCATCCGCCTGAGTAACGCGAGCAATTCCCGGCGGTCGTAGAGTACCATCCAGACGATCGCCACGACGAACAGGCCGAGGAGCCCGGCGACGATGAGTCGGAGGAACAGCACGTTACCGGGATTGTCCGGGGCCGGTTCCGTCCCGGATACGTTCGGCTGGCTGGTCCCGCTGCCGTCGGAGACGCCACCGCCACCGCCACCGGCCGGCTCGATGACGTCGGGGAGGACCGACGCGACGACTGCGAGAGCAAGAATCGCCACGATCGCTGCGGTGAGCCGGAGGGCGGTCTCTCTCGAGGTCACGGACCGACACCCGGTACTGTCACCGAGAACCACCGTCCCGAGGTAGTGCGTCACTCGTCGCGGTCATGCATGGTAGCAGTTCCGTCGTTGTAGATAACATTTCGATCGTGGAGTCTCTCAGTTCGACGGGAGACACCGTTCGTCGACCGGCGAGCGCGGACCAGCGAATTCCCGCTCGCCGTGATCGCCGATCCGCCTGCCGGGGTATCACGCCGGACCGATTGTGGATTCCCTGTCACGTCGACGTAGTTCGCCGTTCACATAATTCGGTTTCGATACGGACGAAAGTCGATCTCGCCGACCGACGACGAGCGCTTCAGCGCCGATCGATTATCGACCCTCCACGGTCGCCGTGTTTCGAATCGGCCTCGGCCGCGCTGTGAGCCGACCCACCGGTTCGTCGTCGGGCGTCGGTGGCCGATGCGCTCGCCGTTCGTCCCTCGATCGCCCCGGCGTTGGTTGCAGGCGTTTCGTTGCCCTTATGTACCCGACGGGGTGTAATTTCGGGTACGCTACGCTGCAGGGAGGTCGGCTCCCGAGTCCACACGGGCGACGATAGATCACGGGTCGTGGTAGCCAAGCAGGCCCAAGGCGCATGGTTGCTAACCATGTGGCGTCAAGCCTCCGGGGTTCGAATCCCCGCCACGACGTCCGTCCGATCGCAGACCAACCGCCGGACCGGCCCAGCCGGTACCGTCGGTGAGACAGAGACAGACACGATACATGAGCGAGGAAACACCAGACGAAACCGAGACAGACGAAGACATCCAGTACTTCGTTCGGATCGGGCAGACGGACCTCGACGGGACGAAATCCGTCGAGCGATCGCTGACCGAACTCCAGGGGATCGGGCGGCGAACCGCCCGACTCGTCGCGAACGAAGCCGATGTCGACCGGACCGCGACGTTCGGTGCCCTCGAACAGGAGACGATCGACGAGGTCGTCTCGCTGGTCGAAGGGATCGCCGAGGAGGTTCCGGACTGGCTGACCAACCGCCCGGGTGACTACTACTCCGGCGAGACGAGCCACGAGATCGGCAACGAACTCCAGCTCACGCGCCAGCAGGACATCAACCGGATGAAGATGATCGACTCCTACAAGGGCGCCCGCCACAAGCGCGGGCAGAAGGTCCGCGGGCAGCGGACGAAGTCCACCGGCCGGACCGAGGGGACGATCGGCGTCAACGTCGAGGAGATCCGCGAGGAACAGGCCGAAGAGGAAGCGGCCGCCGAAGAGGAGGGTGGTGAATAATGGCGCTCGGCACCGACACCAAACACTACGAGACGCCGAACCACCCCTACCAGGGCGAGCGCATCGCGAACGAGCACTCGCTGCTCGATCGCTACGGGCTGACGAACAAGGAGGAACTCTGGCGCGCCCAGTCCGAGCTGCGCTCGTACCGGCGCGAGGCCCGCGACCTGCTCGCACAGGCCCAGGACGACCCGGTCGTCGTGCGCCGAACCCGTGAGTTCCTCGGTCGACTCAAGCGCGTCGGCGTCCTCGACGAGGCAGACGGCCTCGGCGACGTGCTGAGCCTCGAGGTCGAGGACGTCCTCGAACGCCGACTCCAGACCGTCGTCTACCGCAAGGGGCTGGCCAACACGCCCCAGCAGGCCCGACAGTTCATCACGCACGGCCACGTGACCGTCGGCGATCGGCGCCACCGCGTGCCGTCCTACGTCGTCGACGTCGACGAGGAGGCCGACGTTTCGTTCGACGAGACGAGCCCGCTGGCGGACGAACTGCACCCGGAACGCGCGGAGGGACAATAACATGAGCCAGGACGACGAGAAGTGGGGTCTCGCCCACGTGCACGCATCGTTCAACAACACGATCATGACCGTGACGGACCTCACGGGCGCGGAGACGATCGCCAAGTCCAGCGGCGGCACGGCGGTCAAGCAGAACCGCGACGAGGCCTCGCCGTACGCGGCGATGCAGATGGCCGAGGGCGTCGCGGAGGAGGTCAAGGCCGCCGGGATCACCGGTCTGCACGTTCGCGTGCGCGGCCCGGGCGGTAACCTCCAGAAATCCCCGGGCCCCGGCGCGCAGGCGACGATCCGCGCGCTCGCCCGCTCGGGCATCGAGATCGGTCGCATCGAGGACGTCACGCCGATCCCGCACGACGGATCGCGAGCGCCGAAGGGCAAGGGCGGGTTCTGACCGATGACGACAGACTACGACGTCGAGTTCGTCGAACGCGGCGATCGCGAGGCGCGGTTCCTCGTCCGCGGCGTCACGCCCGCGTTCGCCAACGGCATTCGCCGCGCGATGATCGCCGACGTGCCGACGCTCTCGATCGACACCGTTCGGTTCATCGAGAACTCGTCGGTGATGTTCGACGAGCAGCTGGCGCTCAGGCTGGGACTCGTCCCCCTGACGACGCCGGAACCCGAGGAGTTCGGTGACGACGACGTGGTCACGCTCTCGATCGACGTGGAAGGGCCGGGAACGGCCTACTCGAGCGACCTCGTCTCGAGCGAACCCGACCTCGTCCGGCCCGCCGAGGATAACGTCCCGATCATCCACCTCAAGGACGGCCAGCGCCTCGAGGCGGAGGCCGACGCCGCCTACGATCGCGGGAAGAACCACGCCAAACACCAGGGCGGCGTCTCCGTCGGCTACCGGCACCTGCAGCGGGTGACGGTCGACGGCGACCTGCCCGAGTTCGAGGACGAGGAGCCCCAGATCGTTCGGGGCGTCATCGAGGACGACGGCGAACTGATCCCGTCGAGGGAGTTCGACCACGACCTCACCGAGCGCTACCCCGGCAAGGACGTCAGCGTCGAGGACGTGCCGAACGCGTTCGTCTTCCACGTGGAGACGGACGGCTCGTTCACCGTCGAGGAACTGGTCACGCGCGCGGTCGATACGATCGACGAGCGCGCGGCCGAACTGGAAACGGCCGTACAGCTATAGACAGATGCGAGCCCACTCCCCTTCGACCGCGGCGGACGCCGGAGCCGGCACCTGCGAGTCAGGCGTCGATCCTGCGGGGATCGAAAGCGGTTTGAAGGGGCGGTGGGTAGACGGAAGTGCACGCAGGGATAGCCAAGTCAGGCCAACGGCGCAGCGTTCAGGGCGCTGTCTCGTAGGAGTCCGCAGGTTCAAATCCTGCTCCCTGCATCACTTCTGTCCGACCGAAGCGGACACGCAGTTACCACCTACTGGAGGATATCAATGAGTACGAAGACCAACCCGAGGCTCACAGACCTCATCGCCGAGTTGAAGTCCGCGTCCCGATCGCGGGACGCGGACGTCTGGCGCGACATCGCGGACCGCCTCGAGAAGCCCCGGTCGAACCACGCGGAGGTGAACCTGGGGCGCATCGAGCGCTACGCCCGCGAAGACGAGACCGTGATCGTTCCCGGCAAGGTGCTGGGCAGCGGTCGCCTGCGCAAGAACGTCACCGTCGCCGCCGTCGACGCGTCGTCGTCGGCCGCGACCAAGATCGATCAGGTCGGCGAGTACGTACCGATCGAGCAGCTGCTCGAAGAGAATCCGGACGGATCGAACGTGCGGGTGATCGCATGAGCGTCGCCGAGTTCGACGCCGACGTCGTCGTCGACGCCCGCGATTGCATCATGGGCCGGGTCGCCAGCGAGGTGGCCCAGCGCGCCCTGGACGGCGAGCGCGTCGCCGTCGTCAACGCCGAAGCCGCCGTCATCACCGGCGACAAGGAGGACATCTTCGAGACCTACCGGACCCGGGCCCAGCTGGGTTCCGATCGCGGTCCGAACTACCCGAAGCGCCCGGACACGATCCTCAAGCGCTCCGTGCGCGGCATGGTTCCGTACAAGAAGCCCCGCGGTCGCGAGGCGCTCTCGAACGTGCGCGCCTACGTCGGGAATCCGTACGACGGGGACGACGACCACGAGGCCGAGGTGCTGGAGGGAACGTCGCTGGATCGCCTGTCGAACATTCGCTTCGTCCACCTGGGCGAAGTCGCCGACCAACTGGGTGCAAACGTCACATGGTAACGAACACGAGCGGCAAGAAGAAGACGGCCGTGGCGCGGGCCACCGTCACAGACGGCGAGGGCCGCGTCCGGATCAACGCACAGCCGGTCGAACTGGTCGAACCCGAAATGTCGCGGCTCAAGATGCTCGAGCCGTTCCGCATCGCGGGCGACGAACTGCGAGACGGCGTCGACATCGACGTTCGCGTCGAGGGCGGCGGGATCAGCGGGCAGGCAGACGCCGTCCGCACCGCGATCGCGCGCGGCATCGTCCAGCACACGAACGACGCCGAACTGCGCGACGCGTACATGTCGTTCGACCGGTCGCTGCTGGTCAACGACGTGCGCCAGTCCGAACCCAAGAAGTGGGGCGGCCCCGGTGCGCGGGCTCGCTACCAGAAGTCCTACCGCTGAGGTGACCCAAATATGATGGTACCAGTCCGGTGTTTCACGTGCGGCAACGTCGTCGCCGAGCACTGGGAGGAGTTCGAAGATCGCGCTCGCGACGGCGACGAGGACCCCGCGGAGGTGCTCGACGATCTCGGCGTCGACCGCTTCTGCTGTCGACGCATGCTCGTCAGTCACACCGACCTCGTCGACGTCGTCTCGCCGTACCAGTAACCATGCAACAGGAACGACACAATCGCTACGAGAAAGCCCGGATCCTCGGTGCGCGCGCACTGCAGGTGTCCTACGGCGCCCCGGTGCTGATCGAGACGGACCGGACCCAGCCGATCCTCATCGCTGCCGAGGAGTACGACGCCGGCGTCCTGCCGTTTACGATCAATCGGGGCTCGAAATCGACATGACGCTGATCACCGACGTCCGGCTCCGGGAGATCCTCGACTCGCGTGGCGATCCCACCGTCGAGGCCGACGTCCTCACCGAGAGCGGCGGGTTCGGCCGGGCGGCGGCACCGTCGGGAGCGAGCACCGGCGAGTACGAGGCGATCGAACGCCCGCCGAGCGAGGCCATCGCGGCCGCCCGCGAACGGGTGATTCCGCGACTCGTCGGTGAGGTCTACGCCGGGAACCAGCGCGACGTCGACGCGGCGCTGCGCGCGGCCGACGGCACCGAGAACTACGCCGAGATCGGAGCCAACAGCGCCGTCGCCATCTCGATGGCCGCGGCGAAAGCCGGCGCCGACGTTCTCGGTGCGCCGCTGTTTCAGCATCTCGGTGGTACCTTCCGTGGCGACACGTTCCCCACGCCGCTGGGCAACGTCGTCGGCGGTGGCGAACACGCCGCCGACGCGACGGATATTCAGGAGTTCCTCGCCGCGCCCGTCGGTGCGCCGAACGTCCAGGACGCCGTCTTCGCGAACGCGGCCGTCCACGCGGCCGTCGCGGACATTCTGGACGAACGCGACGAGCCGGCGGGGAAGGGCGACGAGGGCGCGTGGGCGCCCTCGGTGACCGACGCTGAGGCGTTCGAGATCGTCGACGACGCGGTCGGGCGCGTCGCGGACGAGGTCGGCTTCGAGATCGGCTTCGGGCTCGACGTCGCCGCGTCGGAACTGTACGACGCCGACGCTGGCGCGTACGTCTACAGCGACGAAACCCGCTCGACCGACGAGCAGATCGACTACGTCGCCGACCTCGTCTCGCGGTACGACCTCGTCTACGTCGAGGACCCGCTCGACGAGGACGATTACGACGCCTACGCGACGTTGACGGACCGAGTTGGAGACGCGACCCTCGTCTGCGGCGACGACCTCTTCGTGACGAACGTCGAGCGCCTGCGGACGGGTATCGATCGCGGCGCGGCCAACAGCATCCTGATCAAGCCGAACCAGATCGGGACGCTCGCGGACGCGTTCGACGCGATCGAACTGGCGACCGCGAGCGGGTACGAGTCGGTCGTCTCGCACCGATCGGGCGAGACGGAGGACGTGACGATCGCACACCTCGCCGTGGCGACGGACGCCTCGTTCATCAAGACGGGCGCCGTCGGCGGCGAGCGAACCGCGAAGCTAAACGAACTGATCAGAATCGAGGACGACGCTATATGACAGAGAACGATACACAACAGGAGGGCCTCGACGCCGCCGAGGAGGAGATCGACGAGGAGCCGGCCGAGGGTGCCGGCCCCGCCGCCGAATCCGAGGCCGACGTCGAACCCGTAGACGACCAGCCGGCCGAGGCAGCCGCCGAGGCCGAAGAACCGGACGAGGAGGCGAGCGGGCCGTCGCTCGACGACGACGTCATGAGCGACGAGGAGGCCGACCTGCTCATCCCCGTCGAGGATTACCTGGGCGCCGGCGTTCACATCGGCACCCAGCAGAAGACTGCGGACATGGACCGGTTCATCCACCGGGTCCGGACCGACGGGCTCTACGTCCTCGACGTGGGCAAGACGGATGGCCGGATCCGTACCGCCGCGGACTTCCTCGCGAACTACACCCCGGAGCAGATCCTCGTGACCTCGAGCCGCCAGTACGGGCGCTTCCCGGCGGAGAAGTTCGCCGAGGCCGTCGGCGCCCGCGCTCGGACGGGCCGGTTCATCCCCGGCACGCTGACGAATCCGAAGTACGACGGCTACATCGAGCCCGACGTGCTCGTCGTCACCGACCCGATCGGCGACGCCCAGGCCGTCAAGGAGGCCATCACGGTCGGCATCCCCGTCATCGCGATGTGCGACTCGAACAACCAGACGGGCAACGTCGATCTGGTCGTCCCCACGAACAACAAGGGACGAAAGGCGCTGTCGGTCGTCTACTGGTTACTCGCGAACGAGGTCCTCGACCGCCGCGGCGCCGAGCCGTCCTACGCGCTCGACGACTTCGAGAGCCTGGTCTGAATCGACGGGTTTGGAGTTCTTCTTGCGGCTCCGTCGCGGTGGCCAGCGGCGAGACGGTGTCGCCCGTCGCGACGTCGTGGCCCGGTGGCCGAGCGCACAGGGAAAGGATTACGTCGGCACCGGCCAACCGACCACTATGAGCGATCTCCTGTTCACCTTCGATGAGGAGCACATACCGCGCGTCGTGTTTCTGGCGGCCGCCATGCTGATCGGCGTGTTCGCGCTCGGACTCGTCTACCAACTGCTCGCGCTCACCGTCCTGTGACGGGCTCGTCTCGATCGGACTCCCCACCGGTGGGTGGTCGTCGGGTCGGCGGCCGAGACGATAGCGCTTAAGCCGCGAGGCTCGAATCGTCGGGGTATGACCCGGTCGAGCGCTCCCGGGAAGGTCTACCTCTTCGGGGAGCACGCGGTGGTGTACGGCGAACCCGCCGTCCCGTGCGCGATCGAGCGGCGGGCGCGCGTCGGCGTCGAGCGGCGGTCGGACGCCACGTTGCGGGTTCACTCGGACGAACTGAGCCTGGACGGCTTTACCGTCGAGTATTCGGGGTCGACCGCGGGGACGCCCGACATCGACGCCGACGAGTCGCTGGTGAACGCGGCCATGGGCTACGTCGACGAGGCGATCGCCCAGGTGCGCGAGGTCGCCGGCGAGACCGACGCGGGCTTCGACGTGACGATCGAGAGCGACATCCCCCTGGGCGCCGGGCTCGGGTCGTCGGCTGCGGTCGTCGTGGCCGCCATCGACGCGGCGACCCGCGCGCTGGGCGTCGAACTCGAACCGGCCGAACTCGCCGAGCGCGCCTATCGGACGGAGCTGGCCGTTCAGGACGGGCAGGCCTCCCGGGCCGACACGTTCTGTTCGGCGACGGGTGGCGCCGTCAGAGTCGAAGGCGACGATTGCCGGTCGATCGAGGCGCCGGATCTCCCGTTCGTGATCGGGTTCGACGGGGGCGCCGGCGATACGGGCGCGCTGGTTTCGGGCGTCCGATCGCTTCGCGATGAGTACGACTTCGCCGCCGATACGATCGGTTCGATCGGCGACCTCGTCAGGCGTGGCGAAACCGTCCTCGAGGCGGGTGAACTCGACGAACTCGGCGATCTGATGGACTTCAATCACGGTCTCCTCGCGGCGCTGGGCGTCTCGTCGCGATCGCTCGATAACATGGTCTGGGCGGCACGGACGGCGGGCGCGCACGGGGCGAAGCTGACCGGCGCGGGCGGCGGCGGCTGCATCGTCGCCCTCGACCCGACCCCCGAGACGGAGACGGCGCTTCGCTACCTTCCGGGCTGCGAGTCGGTGTTTCGGGCGGAACTCGCCGAGGACGGGGTGCGACGGCTCGAATGACCGTCGTCCTGAAGCTCGGCGGCAGCGTCATCACCGAGAAGGACCGCCCCGAGACGCTCGACGGGGCGGCGCTCGATCGAGCCGCCGACGCGATCGCGGAGGCCCGGTCGGCCGGCGACGTCACGGACCTCGTACTCGTTCACGGCGGCGGCAGTTTCGGGCACCACCACGCGAGCGAGCACGGCGTGTCCACGACGAGCGGGAGTCACGACGTCGACGCGGTTCACGCGATTCACGGAGCGATGACCACGCTCGATCGCTTCGTGCTGGATCGGCTCGTCGAGCGCGACGTGCCGGCAGTGCCGATCCATCCGCTCTCGACGGCCAGTCGACGCGCCGACGGAACCCTCACGTTCCCGACGGGTCAGGTCGAAACCCTCGTTGGCGAGGGGTTCGTCCCCGTCCTCCACGGCGATCTCGTCGCCCACGAGACCGAGGGTGTGACCGTTCTCAGCGGCGACGAACTCGTCGTCGAACTGGCGCGGGCGCTCGCGGCGGAGCGGGTGGGTCTCTGTTCGGCCGTGCCGGGCGTCCTCGACGAAGACGGGACGGTGGTCGAGCGGATCGATTCCTACGATGCCGTCGCGAGCGCCCTCGGCGAGAGCGACGCGACGGACGTCAGCGGCGGCATGGCCGGGAAGGTTCGATCGCTCCTCGAACTCGAGTCGAGTGCGTCGATCGTCGGACTGTCCGACTTGCGGGCGTTTCTCGCCGGCGAGCGGCCCGGAACGACGATCGAGTGAGCCGTCAGTGCGGTCGCAGGTGGGTCGAACGTGCGGTCGATCGGCCGCGTCGTCGACCCGCGGAGTTTATACGCGATGGCTGTGTAGGACGAGGTAGCGAGACCCGCGGGCAAGTGCGGCCGCCCTCGGAACTGGGTCACGAGACCCGCCGAGACCGGCCGCATAGCGGGATGGCCGACGCGCGGAAACCGTCGAGGCCGCAGGAACCGGGAGTCCGCGGACCGTTACCCAGAGAGCCCCGACCGGCTCTCGGTGTTTACAAATGGAAATAGAAATCGCAACGATAGGCGGTTACGAGGAAGTCGGACGGCAGATGACTGCCGTTCGCGCGGGCGACGACGTTGTCATCTTCGACATGGGACTGAACCTTTCGCAGGTTCTCATCCACGACAACGTCGAGACCGAACGGATGCACAGTCTCGACCTGATCGACATGGGCGCGATCCCGGACGACCGGATCATGTCCGATCTGGAGGGCGACGTGCAGGCGATCGTGCCGACACACGGTCACCTGGACCACATCGGCGCGATCTCGAAGCTCGCCCACCGGTACAACGCGCCGGTCGTCGCGACGCCGTTTACGATCGAGCTGGTCAAACAGCAGATCGAGAGCGAGCAGAAGTTCGGCGTCGAGAACGACCTGGTCAAGATGGACCCCGGCGAGACGATGTCGATCGGCGACAGCGGGCAGGTCGAACTCGAGTTCGTCAACGTCACCCACTCGATCATCGACGCCATCAACCCCGTGTTGCACACCCCAGAGGGGGCCGTCGTCTACGGGCTGGACAAGCGCATGGATCACACGCCGGTCCTCGGCGACCCGATCGACATGGAGCGCTTCCGCGAGATCGGTCGCGAGGGCGAGGGCGTCCTCTGTTACATCGAGGACTGTACGAACGCCAACAAGCAGGGTCGGACCCCGTCCGAGCGCACGGCGCGGGAGCATCTCCGTGACGTCCTCTACAGCATCGAGGACTACGACGGGGGGATCGTCGCGACGACGTTCTCGAGTCACATCGCTCGCGTCTCCTCGCTCGTCGAGTTCGCCCAGGACATCGGCCGCCAGCCGGTCCTGCTGGGCCGCTCGATGGAGAAGTACTCCGGGACGGCCGAGCGACTCGACTTCGTCGACTTCCCGTCGGATCTCGGCATGTTCGGCCACCGCAAGTCGGTCGACCGGACGTTCAAGCGCATCATGAACGAGGGCAAGGAGAACTTCCTGCCGGTCGTCACCGGTCACCAGGGCGAGCCGCGCGCGATGCTCACCCGGATGGCCCGCGGCGAGACGCCGTACGAACTCGACGACGGCGACAAGGTCGTCTTCTCCGCCCGGGTCATCCCGGAGCCGACCAACGAGGGCCAGCGCTACCAGGCCGAGAAGCTGCTGGGCATGCAGGGTGCGCGCATCTACTCGGACATTCACGTTTCGGGCCACCTCAACCAGGAGGGCCACTACGAGATGCTGCAGGCGCTGCAACCCCAGCACCTCATCCCGGCCCACCAGGACATGAAGGGCTTCTCCGGCTACGTCGACCTCGCACGGAGCGAGGGGTACAAGCTCGGACGCGACCTCCACGTGACGTCGAACGGCAACCTGATCCAGCTGGTCGAGTGAGATGACGACCCCCGAGGCACGCGAACAGGCGGTACTCGAGGCCGTCCGGGAGCGCCGCGAGCGCGTCAACGAGGCGATCCCCGACGAGCTCCCGATCAAGCGCCCGGAACGGCTCTACGAGGCCTCTCGCTACCTGCTCGACGCGGGCGGCAAACGCCTCCGACCGTCGGTATTGCTCGTGACGGCCGAAGCGCTCGCGGACGTCGAACCGCTCTCGACGGAGTACCGTTCGTTCCCCACGCTCGACGACGGGGACCCCATCGACGCCCTCGCGGCGGGGGTGAGCGTCGAGGTGATCCAGTCGTTCACGCTGATCCACGACGACATCATGGACGACGACGACCTGCGCCGGGGCGTGCCGGCCGTCCACCGCGAGTACGACGTCGAGACGGCGATCCTCGCCGGCGATACGCTCTACTCGAAGGCCTTCGAGATCATGCTCGACACCGGCGCCACGACCGACCGGACGGTCCGCGCGCTCGACGTCCTCGCGAACACCTGCACGCAGATCTGCGAGGGCCAGTCGCTGGACGTCCAGTTCGAGGAGCGAGCGCACGTCACGCCGGACGAGTACCTGGAGATGGTCGAACAGAAGACGGCGGTCCTCTACGCCGCGTCGGCCGCACTTCCCGCGGTCCTGATGGGAGCCGACGAGGAGACGGTCGACGCCCTCTACGGCTACGGCCTCGACATCGGCCGCGGCTTCCAGATCCACGACGACGTCCTCGACCTGACCGTCCCGAGCGAGACGCTCGGCAAGCAGCGCGGCAGCGACCTCGTCGAGAACAAGCAGACGCTGATCACGGTCCACGCCCGCGAGCAGGGCGTCGACGTCGATTCGCTCGTCGACACCGACGACGTCGACGCGGTCACCGAGGCCGAGATCGACGCCGCCGTCGCGACGCTCGAGGATGCGGGAAGCATCGAATTCGCCCGAGCGAAGGCGCGCGAACTCGTCTCGCAGGGGACCGAACGGCTGGACGTCCTGCCGGAGAACGAGGCGCGATCGCTGCTCGAGGATCTGGCGGATTACCTCGTCGAACGCGGTTACTGACCGGGTCGTGCTCGGCGTCGTCGCCGTGCTGGCGTCGGGGCGTCCGATGGCGAGCGAGATCCGCGGCTGTTTTGACCGACCCCCGCGAACACCCGTCCAATGGACGACGAGATGCGCGAGCGCGTCGAGCGCGAGGCCGAGAAGCACGCGCTCCTGAACGCAGTCAAACACGAAAGCGAGGCCGACGTCGGGGCGATCATGGGCCCGCTCATGGGCGAGAACCCCGAGTTCCGACCGCACGGGGACGAGATTCCGGGCGTGATCGGGTCCGTCGTGAACGAGGTCAACGACCTCGAGGCCGCCGCCCGCCGAGAGCGGATCGAGGAACTGGCGCCGGAAGAACTGGCCGAGATCGAAGCCGAGGAACCCGGGGACGATCGTCCGCTCCCCGACCTGCCGAACGTCGACGACTACGACGAGGTCAGGATGCGCTGCGCGCCGAATCCGAACGGACCGTGGCACGTCGGGCACGCCCGCATGCCGTCGGTGATCGGCACCTACCGCGATCGGTACGACGGCTGGTTCTGCGTGCGATTCGACGACACCGATCCCGAGACGAAGCGACCCGATCTCGATGCCTACGACGCCATCCTCGACGCCGTCGCGTACCTCGGATTCGAACCCGACGCGGTCTATCGCGCCAGCGATCGGGTCGAGACCTACTACGAGCACGCTCGCGAGTTGATCGAACTGGGCGGCGCGTACACCTGCACCTGTCCCGCCGGCGAGTTCAGCGAACTGAAGAACGCGGGCGAGGCCTGCCCGCACCGCGAGAAGGACCTCGACACGGTCGGCGAGGAGTTCGAGGCGATGGTCGACGGCGACTACGACAGCGGCGAGATCGTCCTGCGGGTCAAGACCGACATCGAGCACAAGAACCCCGCGCTGCGGGACTTCGTCGCCTTCCGGATGGTCGATACGCCACATCCCCGCGAGGAAGCCAGCGAGTACCGCTGCTGGCCGATGCTCGACTTCCAGTCGGGGATCGACGACCACCTGACCGGCGTCACCCACATCATCCGCGGGATCGACCTGCAGGATTCGGCGAAGAAGCAGCGCTTCGTCTACGACTACTTCGACTGGGAGTACCCCGAGGTCGTCCACTGGGGCCACGTCCAGCTCGACGCATACGACGTGCCGATGAGCACCTCCTCGATCAAGGAACTGATCGACGCGGGCGAGCTGGACGGCTGGGACGATCCGCGCGCACCGACGATCGCGAGCCTGCGCCGCCGGGGGATCCGCGGCGAGGCGATCACCGAGGCGATGGTCGAACTCGGCACCTCGACGTCGAACGTCGACCTCGCGATGAGCACCATCTACGCGAACAACCGCGACCTGATCGACGACGAGAGCGACCGACGCTTCTTCGTCCGCGACGGCACCGAGGTTCCCCTCGGCGGCTCGCCGCCTGACGAGGCGACTCCGCCGCGCCACCCGGACCACGAGGACCGGGGCGTCCGCGAGATCCCCGTCGGCGACGCCGTGCTCGTCGAAGCCGACGATCTGCCGGCGCGCGAAGGTCGGGTTTGGCTGAAGGGTCTGGGCTGCTTCCAGTACACGCGAGATACGTTGCAGTACACCGGCGAAACTATTCAGGTGGTCCGCGAGGGCGACGTCGAGGTCGTCCACTGGGTGCCGGCCGACGCGGCCGTGCCGCTCCGGCTGCGGACGATGGACGGCGACGTCTCCGGCCACGCCGAACCCGGCGTGGGGTCGATAGCGCCGGACGAAGTCGTCCAGTTCGTTCGCGTCGGGTACGCCCGGATCGATCGCCACGACGACGCGGAGACGGTCGCGTACTTCACGCACCCCTGATTCGGCAAGCGATATCTCCCGCCCGATTCGCCGTGTGGGTTCGTTCACACGGTCACAGTCGACCTAATCCAGCAGGTCCTCACCGGCGTCCGGCTTCGGATCCGCGACGACGCCGTCCTGACGCCCGAGAACGCGGGCGTGAGCCGCACAGACCAGCCGGTTGTCGGCCCACGGGATGTGGAGTTCGACGGAGGCGGGACGATCACATCCGTCCTCTGCACAGCGCATGCCCGTCCCTAAGGAGTGGGACTGGTCATGCTTTTGGTTCCCACGGCGGCGGACGGTTCGTGATACTACTGGCAGCCGGTATCTGGCCGGGTCGATTTTATCACTGCGTGGGAAACGCCGGTGTATGACACGCGGTGCGATCGTCGTCGGCGCCTCGTCGGGCATCGGGGAGGCGCTGGCGCGACGACTCGCGGCGGACGGCTACGAAGTCGGACTGGCCGCACGGCGGACCGACCGATTGCGGGCCATCGGCGAGGCGCTGCCGACGCGAGCCTACGTCGCGACGATGGACGTCACGGAGACGAGGACCGCTCGCGAGGCGTTTTTCGAACTCGCCGACGCGATGGACCGCGTCGACCTGGTCGTGGTCAGCGCGGGTACCGGGGCGCTGAATCGCGACCTGGAGTGGGGACCCGAGCGCGAGACGATCGCGGTCAACGTCGACGGGTTCACGGCGATCGCGACCGCCGCGATCGAATTCTTCGAGGAGCGGGCCGGGTCCGAGGCGGGACGCGACGCGCCGGACGGCGATCTCGACGGCCACCTCGTCGGGATCTCCTCCGTCGCCTCCCGCTTCGGCAATCCAGGCGCGCCCGCGTACAACGCCTCGAAAGCGTTCGTGAACAACTACCTTCGGGGGCTTCGACACCGTCAGCACGCCCGGTCGGCCGATATCGCCATCACGACGGTCGAACCCGGGTTCGTCGACACCGACATGGCGATGGGCGAGAACCTGTTCTGGATGGCCTCGCCGGAGACGGCCGCCGCCCAGATCCACCGGGCGATCGAGAATCGCCGGCGCCACGTCTACGTCACTCGCCGCTGGCGCCTGATCGCCTGGCTGTTCGCCCTCCTCCCGGAGTCGATCGCCCGTCGTCTCCTGACGTGAGTCTACGGGACGAAACCGACCGCGCTAGGTCGGGTGGCCTATCGGAACCGATCGCGAAGTGTACCAACCTCGCTGGCGGCCGCGTCACCGACGTTCGCTTCGTCGCGCCCGTAGTGGTCGACGAGCGGCGTGATGGCGTCGCCGAACGATCGCATGCACTGGCCGGGCGAGTGATACTCGAGTTCGTCGGCGACGGCGGGCCACGGCCGGGCCTGGAGGCCGCGGCGGACGAACAGCCGTTCCTCGCGGTCTGTCGGTTCGTCGTCGGCCGACGCACCTTCCGGATTCGACGACCCATCGGCATCCGGATCCGGTCGCTCGATCAGGTACCGGACGAGCAGCGGGCGAAACGGACCGGGATCGACGTCGAACAGCCCCGGGCCGTAGGCCGCCCCGGCGATCGTTCGCCAGTCGTGAGGATCGTCGGAGAGTTCGGGGGCCGCGTCGACCGGCACCGAACGCAGAATGGCTCGCGCGGTATCCGGATCGAGATCGGAAAGCGCGTCGCCGAGGATGGCCGGGGCACGCCGGGCGAACCACCGAGCGTGTCGGTCGCGGAGCGCTCGACCGCGATCGCTCGTCGGCCGGAGGACGATCGCGGAGTACTCCCCGCTCCGGTCGTTCCGAGTCGTCGAAGCGTGCACGGTCGCGTAGCCGTTTCGACGCCAGAACCGGAGGAGGGCGGGCGTCGCGCCGAAGCCGGAGCCGAGCCAGTCCGCCTCGTCGGCGAACTCCGTCTCGAGTTTCGAGAGGAGGTGCGATCCGAGCCCGCGGGAGCGAACCGCGTGGTGGGTGGCGATGCGGACGACGCGGTAGCCGACCGCTTCCCCCGCCGACTCGTCTCGAAGCTGGCTCGTCAGCACGTCGGGGATCATGTTCCCGCGGATGCGCGCGCCCTCGTACATCGCGGCGCGCGTCGTCGCGCCGAGTCCACCTTCGCGGGCGAGCATCGCGACGCCGACGACGTGACCGTCGTGTTCGAGCGTCCGGACGGTCACGTTCGGCGCGTCGAGCACGCGCGCGAGGTCGGCGGGCTCCGTCCGGTAGTGTGCCAGGACGAGCAGGCCGAAGGTCTCGCGGAGTCGGCGTTCGTCGGTCGCGAGTTCCGCGGACTCCGGCCGTTCGTACGTCACCGATTCCGGCGTCGCATCCGTGACGAGTTGCGCCACGGGCGGTCGCGCGTCGAGCGCGAGGACGCGAAACGCCCAGGTCTCGATGGGGTCGCCCGCCGCGTAGCGAATTGGTTCGACGAGCGTCAGCGACGTCACCGCGTGGGGCCCCTCGTCGAGTCGATCCCGGAACCTGACCGAAAAGCCGCGACCGGTCCCCTCGTAGCCGTGGACCGTCGTCGCGTAGGCGACGTCGTCCGCCGCCAGCGTCGATTCGAGGATCGAGACCGGGAGGGCGGCGGCCTCGTCGACGATCACCGCGTCGGCGTCGTCGACCCACGATTCGACCGCCGTGGCGGACTCGAACCGGACGCGGCCACCGGAGGGGGTCCGGACGTCGCGGCTGTCCGGTTTCCCGTCGGCCGGGCGGTCGTCTGGCGCCCCCTCGACCGTCGAGACGAGTTCTCGCGCACGGGCGAACACCTCGGCACAGCTGTCGACCGACGGGGCGGTCACGACCACGTCGCGGCCGGCTATCGCGAGCGAGCTCGCCGCCAGGCCGGCCGCGCTCGACTTGCCGCGGCCCCGATCCGCCTCCAGGACGACGGCGCGAGGTTCGTCGTCGCGCTCGAAGGCCTCGAACGCCGCGAGCGCGTCGCGTTGTTCGTCGGTAAGGCAGGCCTCGTAGGCGGCGGCTGGGAACGGTTCGCCGTTCGGTTGCAGCTGTGCGGTCGATTCGGTGTTCGGTCGCCGCTGAACGGTTGAATCGGCATCCAGTCGCGGGGCCGGATTCGTCAGGCCATCCCGGACGACCCGATCGGCGTCGACGTCGACGATCGCGATCCCGGGGTGGGCAGCCAGCGATTCGACGAGCCGGGCCCGAAAGTGACCGGTCACCTCGTCGACGGCGAACGGCGGGGCGGCGAGCGTCTCGTCGAACTCGTCGCGTCGATCCGCCCACTCCTCGAGCGGTGGTGCGAGCAGCACCAGCAGGCCGCCGCCGTCGACCGCGCCGACGACCCGCCCGAGCGCGTTCGGTCGGAGGGCCGCGTGGGCGTCGAGGACGACGACCTCGCGCGTCACGCCGAGGAGCCGGTCCGCCGTTGATTGCGTGCGGTGTTCGCAGCGAAGGCGATCGTCCGGACCGACGAGCGTCGTCGCCGAGATGGGGACGTCGAGGTCGTCGAGTAGCGCTTCGAGGTGTTCGTAGGCGGCGTCCCGATCGCCGGCGAGGACCAGCAGTCGTCGCTCGTCGACGGCGCTCGCCTCGGCCCGAAGCGCCCTCGCGACCGACTCCGAGTGCATGGGCGCTCGATACGTACCCGGTCGGGGTAATTCCACCGTTCCGCGCGGAGGGATCGACGGTGCAATATCGTAGCGGACGTATCGAATAGCGGATTTCGTCCGGCGCGGTCGCCGCGCCCTCCGGTATCTTTCGAACGTGCGCCTCCGTGTCACCCCGAAGAATGTTTGAACACGCTTTTATGGGGGGCACCGCTACGTGGCAGTACACCCTACGCGGGGTTGATGATGCTCCTAGCCGCACAGGAACTCCGCCGGGGCCGGTCCGACGACCGGCGCCGGTACGGGGCACCCAGCGCCCCACCGGCAGGGGAGCGCGAGCCCGCGCGTAGGAGAGGTGAACAACCAATGTCAGTCTACGTCACGATCGACGTCCCGGCCGACCTCCAAGAGGACGCCCTCGAGGCCCTCGAAGTCGCCCGAGACACCGGACGCGTAAAGAAAGGAACGAACGAAACGACCAAAGCGATCGAGCGCGGCAACGCCGACCTCGTCTACGTCGCCGAAGACGTCTCCCCCGAGGAGATCGTCATGCACCTGCCGGAACTCGCAGACGAGAAGGGGATCCCCGTCGTCTTCGTCGGAACGCAGGACGACGTGGGTCACGCCGCCGGCCTCGAGGTCGGCTCCGCCGCGGCCGCGATCGTCGACACCGGCGAGGCCGAGGACACCGTCGACGACATCGCCGGGAAGATCGAGGATCTCGAGTGAGGTGGTGAGAGATGAGTGCTGAAGAGGGCGAAGGCGGTTCGACGCCCGCCGAAGTCATCGAGATCGTCGGCAAGACCGGCATGCACGGTGAAGCCATGCAGGTCAAGTGCCGGATCCAGGAAGGCGAGAATCAGGGTCGCATCATCACCCGCAACTGCCTCGGGCCGGTCCGCGAGGGCGACGTCCTCCAGCTGCGCGAGACCGCCCGCGAGGCCGACTCCATCGGAGGGCAGTGACCATGGTCGAGAAACGAACCTGCGACTACACGGGCGAAGAGATCGAGCCGGGGACGGGTATCATGTACGTCCAGACGGACGGTACCATCCTCCACTTCGTCGACTCGAAAGCGGAGAAGAACTACAAGCTGGGTCGCGAACCGCGCGACCTCGAGTGGACGGAGCAGGGTCGCGCGAACAAGGGCCCCGCCCAGGCGGAGACGCCCGCGGACGAATCGACGGAGACGGGCCGGCAGGCTCGCGCCGACGCGGGCGCGGATCAGGTCCCCGAACGGGAGGTCGCTGACGAGCCCGACGCCGAGACCAGCGACCGCGTCGAGGCGGAGACGGAACCGCAGGACGAGGTCGCCGACGAGGACGGTGCTGCCGAATCCGACGATACCGGTCAGCAGGAGGTGCCGGCAACTGATGCCGACGACGTGACGGCCGAGGACGAAGAGTCGCCGGCCGACGACGTCGAAGCCGAAGAGGGGAGCGAGGTATGAGCGACCGCGAGCGGACCTTCGTCATGGTCAAACCCGACGCGTTCGCACGCGGACTGGTCGGCGAGGTCGTCTCCCGGCTCGAAGACCGCGGGCTGAAACTCGTCGGTATCACCGTCGAGAACATGCCCCGAGAGCGCGCCGAGGAGCACTACGCCGAGCACGAGGACAAGCCGTTCTACGACGATCTCGTCGAGTTCATCACGTCCGGTCCCGTCGTCCCGATGGTCTGGGAGGGCCAGGACGCCACCCGGCAGGTCCGGCAGATGATCGGTGCGACCGACCCGCTCGAGGCCGACGCCGGCACGATCCGCGGCGACTACGCGCTCGATCTGGGTCGCAACGTCGTTCACGCCGCCGACCACGAGGACGAGGGCGCGAACGAACGCGAGATCGCGATCCACTTCGACGAGGACGAACTGATCGACTACGATCAGCACGACGCGACCTGGCTCTACGAGTAACGAGGACTCGCGATCCCGACGACTCGCGATTCGACCGTCTCACTTTTCGACGCTCGGTTCCTCCCGATACGAGCCGCCGCGCCTCGAACCGTCGGTTTCAGCCGGTACAGAACGAGCGGATCGATACCAGCTTCCCATCGATCCACCCGGTTTCGGGAGAAACCGTTAACACGTAGATCGTGGTTGGTGCCAGACGGAGGAGTATCGGTCGCGCGCGAACGACGGCGCCGATACGTTCGCGATGCGGCGTGTTATCGTTTCACTCCTCAACGTTTAACAGTCGCGATATCGAACACGAGAGCGGGTGTCCACAATGACCGAACACGAACTTCCACCACTTCCGTACGACTACGACGCGCTCGAACCGTCGATCTCCGAACAGGTTGTGACCTGGCATCACGACACACACCACCAGGGCTACGTCAACGGCCTCAACAGTGCCGAGGAGGAACTCGCGCAGAACCGCGAGGCGGGCGACTTCGAGTCCACCCCGGCCGCGATGGAGAACGTGACCCACAACGGCTGCGGGCACTACCTCCACACGATGTTCTGGGAGAACATGTCGCCGAACGGCGGCGGCGAGCCGGAGGGCGACCTGGCCGACCGCATCGAGGAGGACTTCGGCTCCTACGAGGCCTGGAAGGGCGAATTCAAGGCTGCCGCGGGCGCCGCCGGCGGCTGGGCGCTGCTCGTCTACGACCCCGTCGCGAAGCAGCTTCGCAACCTCAAGGTCGACAGGCACGACCTCCACGCCCTCTGGGGTTCGCATCCGATCCTCGCGCTGGACGTCTGGGAGCACTCCTACTACTACGATTACGGGCCGGACCGCGGCGACTTCATCGACAGCTTCTTCGACGTGATCAACTGGGACTCGGTCGCCGACGAGTACCAGACGTGCATCGATCACTTCGAGTAAGCCGGCAGCGTCGATTTTTTCACGTCCCCGTGTTCCAAATGCGAGCTCTCGCCTGTCGAGTGCATTCAACGCAGATCTGGGTCCCGATGCCGGGAGTTTTAGGACCCGTTCGTTCGTACGGGACAGACATGCCACGTCCGAAGTCGACGTTCGATTCGATCTACCCGTGCGATTTCTACGAACCGAGCGATCTGTTCGCTCCGAACCAGATGTACACCGTCTACGAGATCGCCCGGTTGCTCCAGGGACTTGAGCCCAACGCCGAACTCGATCGCGACACCGAAGACATTCTCCTCGACTGGGCCATCCCGTGGATCATGAAGAACGCGGACGACCTCGTCGTCGCGGAACCCCAGGACGAGGGCGAACCCGGATACTACGGACTGGCCGACGACGGTTCGGCCGACTCGCCGGATGCGGCCGATTCGGCCGACGCCTGACCTGGGTGACACACCGGGGTAGCAGGCCCGCTCAGTGCGAGCGTGCCATCCGCGCCGCGAGTTCGATGTGTTCGACGGGTCGCTCCCGGATGCTCGGCCCGTGTCCGACGTGGAGGACCGAGAGCGACGGTTCGACTGCCTGGAGCAGGCGATCGATACTCTCGACGAGCGTGGCGCGGTCGCCCTCTGGGAGGTCCGTCCGGCCGAAGCCGCCGTTCTGGAAGACGAGGTCGCCGCCGAAACAGACGGCGGGTTCCGGGGCGTACAGACACACGTGATCGTCCTTGTGGCCGGGCGTGTGGATGACCCGGTAGCGATCGTCGCCGATCTGGATCCGGTCGCCGTCGGCCAGCCCGTGGTCGATCCCGTCGTGACCCTCGTCGAAGCCCCAGACATCGACGTCGAAGGCGTCCACGACCGCCGGGAGGGCGCCGACGTGGTCCGGGTGCGTGTGCGTGAGGACGACCGCGTCGAGACCGCCGGTTCGCGACTCGACCGCCGAGACGGCGTCGAAGTTCGAGCCGGTATCGACGAGGACGCGGCGGGTACCGTCGACGAGGAATGCGTTACTCGTAAAGGCCGTCACGTCGGCCGCGATGTTCTCGATCATCGTTCGTCGTATGCGGATCGCGGGTTTGTGTGTATCGTCCCGTCGATCATTGGGATCGATCGCCTCTCGCTCCCCGTGACTCAAAAACTCTTTGAGGTCGCCGACCGACGTGCGTGTACATGCAACGGTCGTCGGTCACTTCGGTCGCGGCGTTCGCCGTCCTGTTGGCCGCGATTAGCGTCGTCGCCGTCCTCGGCGGCGCCGGGTTCGGCGCGTCCCCGGTAACCGACGAGATTGATGCCGGCAAGGCCGCCTCGATCGATCCGGACTCGGCCGCACCTGCCTCGACCGAGACCGGATCGAGCGTCCTCGCCGCCCAGCCCGACTTCGATCGAACGACGTTCAACGTGACGGTCGCTGCGGACGGCTCCGCCAGGTGGACGTTCGAGTACGAGCGACCGCTCGAGTCGGCCGAAGCCGTCGAGGAGTTCGAGGCCTACGCCGAAACCTTCGAGGCGGAGGAGACCGACCTCTACGCCCAGTTCACCCAACAGGCCGAGACGCTCGTCGCCACGGGCGAACGTCACACCGGTCGCGAGATGTCGGCGAGCGACTTCACTCGGGAGGCGACCGTCGAGGGCACGATCAATCGCGTCGGTGTCGTGCGAATGTCGTTTCACTGGGAGGGGTTCGCCGTCGTCGAAGACACCACCGTCACGGCGAGCGACGTCTTCGAGGGCGGGTTCTACATCATGAGCGATCAGTCCCTGGAGTTCAGGGCCGGCGAGGGGCTCTCGTTCGAGACCGTCCGACCCGAAGCCCAGTACGCGGGGACGCTCGAAACGGCGCCGTCGGTAACCTGGTCCGGCGAGCGCGACTTCGCCGATCGCTACCCGTACGTCGTCTTTACCATCGACGCCGCTGCGGGGGCCTCGGACGACCAAACGAGCGTGATCCCCGGGTGGATGCGTCTCGTCGGCGGGACGATGGCCGTGTTACTCATCGTCGGCGGGGTCACATTTCTGGCCCGCCGGTCGGAAACCGCACCGGATCCCGTCGCTGTCGTTCGGTCGCTGACGGACGGCCGGCCGACGGGCGCGACGACGACCGAACCCGATCCGGCAGCTGGCGAGGTGGGCGACGAGACGGCGGCGGAGAACCATCCGGTCGACCTCGTCTCCGACGAGGACCGCGTCACCGCGCTCATCGAGGAGAACGGCGGGCGCATGAAGCAGGTCCAGATCGTCGAAGCGACCGACTGGTCGAAGTCGAAAGTCAGCATGCTCCTGTCGGAGATGGAGTCCGACGGGCGGATCAGCAAACTCCGCGTCGGCCGCGAGAACATCATCAGCCTCGACGGCTTCGAACCGGAAGCGGCGCGGTCGCCGCACGACGACGAGTGACCGGACGGGCGGTGCCGTCGAAACGGAACGCTTAAACACCGGACGGCGCAACTGCGTACTGTACGCTCCGTTGGTGTAGTCCGGCCAATCATCTTGCCCTCTCACGGCAAGGACCAGGGTTCGAATCCCTGACGGAGCACTCTTCTGAACGAACGCGGTGAGTGAAGAGGGAAGCGCCCGTTCTGGGATTCGAATCAGATCAGTCGTGCGCAGCGAAGCGAGCACGTCTGGACGTGGTTCGAATCCCCGACGGAGCATTCCGCTGCGAACGATACCCGAGCAGCAAATGCGATCCAGGGTTTGAGCCCTGCCAGTCCCACCGCGACGGAGTGAGCGAGATGTTCCGGCAAGCCACGCGCACGTGGAGCAACACCCGAGGTGGCGAAGCCACAGCTGCGAGCGTAGCGAACGGACCGTCATCACGCGGCACAACCCTTGAGGGAGCAGTTTGCTGCATGCGAGTGGCGAGTCCGTGTGCGTACCATCCCGTGTCGAATCGGCAGGGTGGACCGAAACCGCCCCGGCGGAGTTGCGGGCCACCGGCCCTTGTTTCCTGTCGGGCCGTTCCGGACGCCGCGTTTCTCCGAGGGACCCGCGACCGCCGTCGGCGGACGGCGTCAGGGCCGAACGTGACCGTCTCGACACCTCACCATTCGATAGACAAGATGGCTGACGCCGTGCTCAGCGAGCGGTCGGGCCGTGGCAACCGAACCACGCGAACACGACCGTACCGAGACGCCGGACGGGACGTCGCTCCCGAACGTGATCACCCTGTTGGACGGGAACTCCCGTCGAATTTCGAACTCGCCGGCGCCGGTGGCCGCGAACTCGTCGGTGAGGATCCGCGCCGCGAGGCGATCGTTCTGTCGAACGGCGTTACGGCGGGCGCGATCGACGATGGCGTCTATCGATTCCGATCCTCCGGCAATCAGGTCAACGTCCGTCGTCGATTGGAACGGAGTGCCAGCGGTTGACTCACTCCACACCCCAGACGTCCACGTCGAGTACAACCTCCCGGGAGCGTCGGCCCGCTGTAGCAGGTGAGCCGTACCGGAGGGGCGCCGAATCACCCCCTGGATCGCTGAGGCCGGCTTCGTGGGGCGGGTGAAACGACAGCTCTCGGGGATCTTCGTGGAACGCGTCTGACGACGAGCGCCGGAACACGGCCGGCCGGCTGGTTCTGGACCGGCAGGTTGCACGGAAGTGATTCGGTTCGTCAGACGTATCACTCGGTGCCTACCCGAGCGACGGCGATGCCGTCGATCCCGATTCGCGGATCGGACGGACGCGACATCGAGCGCCCGAGTCGGACCCTCCCACTATCTGTGCCGAAACGCGGATGATTACCCGTTGTCGAGGTCGGTAGCACCGTCGGCGTCGTCCGCGCGGCGGACGTCCGTGATGTCGATCGCGATGCCGGGGAATCGGACCGGCGTCCCGTCGTCGTCGGTTTCGACGCGACCGCGGGCGTAGATCCACCGGGCCGGCTCGCCCCGCGGGGTCGCGAGTCGGTACGTTTCTTCGTACTCGCCGCCGGAGGCGATCGCGTCTTCGATCGATTGGACGACCCGCTCGCGATCGGCCTCGCAGATCGCCGCCGTGAATCGCTCGATGGAGACACCCTCGCGCGCCCGGTCCGGGTCGATGCCGAAGGTCCGGGCGAACGCCGTGCCGGCCGTGATCGTGTCCGCCTGCACGTCCCAGATCCACGTGCCGACGGCGCCGGCTTCGACGGCCGTCTCGAGTTCCGCCTTCGCGGCGCGCAACGCCTCTTCGCGCTCTCGCTGGTCGGTGATATCCTGAATGAACCCACGAATTCGCGGTCCCTCGTCGGTGACTTCGACGCGCCTGGCACGGGTTCGGACCCAGCGAGTCTCTCCGGCTGGTGGATCGTGTCTCACCTCGAGGTCGTACGGCTCGCCGGTCGTTCGAGCGCGTTCGAGCGCTCGTTCGAGGCGTTCGCGGTCCTCGTCGGCGAAGAACGGCAGGACGTTCGACTCGCACGGGTCGTACGAGTGATCGACACCGTGGATCCGATAGCAGCCGTCAGTCCAGTTGACGCTGCCGTCGGGTTCGAGTTCCCACGCACCGAGGTCGCCCAGGTCTTCGGCCTCGCTGAAAAAGTCACGGATCCGTTCGAGTTCCGCTTCGCGTTCGCGACGTTCGGTGATGTCGCGGGTGTAGCCGACGAGCCGACTGACGGCGCCGTCGTCGTCGAAGATGGGCTCACCGCGAAGGTGGATGATCCGGCCGTAGTCCTCGGCCTCGTTCACGCGAAGTTCGAGTTCGACGGCCTCGCCGTCGGAGAGTCGGGTGGCCGCGTCCCTCGCTCGCTCGCGGTCGTCGGGGTGAATCGCCTCGAAGAACTGATCCGGCTGCTCCTGCAGGGCGCCGATCTCCTGGCCCCAGACGTCCTCGTACCGGGAATTCAGAAAGAGGTGTTCCTCCCAGTCCGGGCTGACCATCCAGAGGACGTCGTTGGCGGCGCTTGCGACCTCGCGGCTGTACTTGGCCTTCTTCGCTGCGTTTGTGGCGGCGCGGTGATCGGAGATCGCCGCTGTCGCGCGCTCGACGAGATCGGCGGCCGGACGCGACTGGGGAAGATAGTCGGTTACGCCGGCACCGATAGCGTCGCTGGCGAGTGATTCGCTGCCATCTGCGACGTAGAGGACGACCGGAAATCGCTCGTCTCGGGAGCGAACGTACTCGAGGATCGACAGCGGATCCGTCCCCGTGTCCGTTACCACGAGGCAGTCCGCCGCCTCGAGATCGAGCGTCTCGAGGTCACGCTGACCGACGGCTCGGTGCGTGATGGTCACGTCGACCGTTGCCGCCTCGAACGCCGCTCTCACCGACTTCGGCGGCTCTGTGGACGCCACGAACACGATCCGATACGGCGACGTGCCGATACCGCTCTCCGACGTTAGTCCATCCATCGATCCTCGGACTGCCGACCGCGTTCGGTTTGCTGGGATTCGGTAGGGGTATTCATTGCGTATCGATGTAGATCCGGACCTTTCCTACACTTACCTTCGAACGCGTTCGAATTAACTGTGTGGGATCGGTTCGGTTCCGGACCGGCCGCAGGTGGTCCGCGGATCACCGCCGGGCTGTCCGGTCGAATCGCTGTTTCGATCGGCCCGATTCCCAACTGGAGGGAACGAATACGGGGTGGTTTAGTATCCTGGATACCTATTCCCGGTATATGAAGCGGCGCACGTATCTCGGTCTCGCGTCGGCCGGCGGGCTGTCGGCCACCGCCGGCTGTCTCGAGACGCTCGGACTGGGTTCGTCGGCGACGGTTCTCGACGCGCCCGAGAAGCGCGGCGATCCGTCCCATCCGATTCACGGGGAAGAGATCCCGTCGTTCTCGGTGACGGACGTGCTATCCGGCGAGACCGTCTCGAACGAGACGTTCGAGGGCGAGCGGACCCAGTTGTACACGTTCGTTTACACCAACTGCCCCGACGGTACCTGTCCGGCTCTCCTCCAGCGACTCTACACGCCCAGTCAGGCCATTCGCGAGGCGGGCCACGAGTCCGACGCGGCGTTCGTCCCGATCACGTTCGATCCTCGGCGGGACACGCCGGAGGCCATCGCGGACCACGTCGAGGCGTTCAACATCGACCCGGATTCGGAGATGTGGTACTTCCTGCGACCGAGCCCGCAAGAAGCGGCCTACGAACTCGTCTTCGACGACTTCGGGTTGCCGATCAAGGAGCAGCGCCCCGGCGAGGACGACGGACACGACGGGCACCAGCACTCGAACGAGACGGTCCCCGGCTCGAACGAGTCGGACGTCTCGGACTACACGTTCACCCACTTCGCGCTCATCCTCCTGGTCAACGATCGCGGCGTCGTCGAACGGTCGTACCCGCGGGCGACGAGGTTTTCTCCGGAGACGATCCAGGAGGACATGCTCGCGGTGATCGAGGGGTAACCATGAATCGACGGGAGGCGCTCGCCGGAATCGCGAGCCTCGGGGCGCTCGGAACCGGCGGCGTGATCGCCACGACCGGACTTCCGTCGCTCGGTCCGGGAGACGACGCGTCACCGCCGCAGCTGGAGGAGTCGACGACGGTCGAGACGTTCGATCTCCCCTGGACCGACGGCGAGCCGGTCACCGTGCCGCAGGCGGGTTCGGTGCTGTTACTGGAGTTCTGGGCGACGTGGTGTTCAGTCTGTCAGGCTCACCTGCCGAAGGTGACGGCCGCTCACGAGCAGGTTGGAGACGACGTCCAATTCCTCTCGATCACCTCCGAAACCGTCGGGCCCGACGCCCAGGTGACGGTCTCCGACATCGAGGCCTGGTGGCGCGAACACGGCGGCGGCGAGTGGGCGATCGGTTACGATCCGACCGTTCGCCTAAAAACGCGTCTGGGTGCCCTAGCCACGCCGGGATACGCGGTCATCGACGCCGACGGCGTCACGCGGTGGGTCGACCAGGGCCGCGTTCCGACGGCGACCCTCCTCGAGGAGATCGAGGGCGCCGGAGGCACCGTCGATGCCTGAGGGACCACCGCTCCCGGCCGCAGTTCCCGGCCATCCCTCGACGGGATCCGGTGGTGGGTCCCCGTGACGGACCTCTCGACGCTCGGCGGGATCGGGTTCGCGCTCTACGCCGGGGTGCTCACGTTCTTCTCGCCGTGTGCGTACGCGCTCCTGCCGGGCTACGTCGGGTTCTACGTCGGACGGGCGGAGGGCGAATCGACGCTCTGGGGCTCGTTCGCGCGCGGGATCGTCGCCGGCGTCGGTGTGCTGGTCGTCCTCGGCGGCTTTCTCGGGTTGACGTACGTCGTCGGCAACCGCGTCGTCGACCTCCTGGCCGTCGTCGAACCGGCCGTCGGGCTCGCGCTCGTCGTTCTCGGCGTTCTCATAGTCTTCGACCGCGCGCCCTCGCTGTCGATCCAGTTACCCGAGCGCCGAACCGGACTCCTTGGGTTCGGCATCTTCGGCGCCGGGTACGCCGCGGCCTCGGCCGGCTGCGTCGCGCCGGTCGTCCTCGCCGTCGTCAGTCTCGGCCTGTCGACGTCGGCCGCCGGGGGGCTGGTCGTCCTCGGCACCTACGTCGCGACCGTCTCGATCCTGATGGTGTCGGTGACCGTCGCGGCGGGAACCGGCCTCTCGGCGGGCAGGGAGTGGGTGCTCGCGAACCGCGGCCGGCTCGAACAGGCCGCCGGCGTGCTCCTCATCCTCGCCGGCGCCGGCCAACTGTACGTGGCCTTCGCCGTCGAGTACTCCCTCTAACGCCGGGGCGATCGCTCAATGCGAGCGCCACGCGACCGACGGCTCTCGGTGGACGCGTCGCCGATCGCTACGGATCCATCGACCGGGCGGAGTTGAGTACGACCAGGGTGCTGCTGGCGGCCATCGCGAGCGCCGCGGCGAGCGGGTTCAGGACGTCAAGCAGGGCCAGGGGGATGGCGATGGCGTTGTACAGGAACGCCCAGCCCAGATTCTGTCGGATGCGGCGGTTCGTCTCCCGGGTCAGTCCGAACACGTCGGGGACCGCCCTGACGTCGTCGGTCGTGAGCACGGCGTCGGCGGCGTCGCTGGCGAGGGCGGTCCCGCCGCCCATCGCGACGCCGAGGTCGGCCGCCGCGAGCGCCGGCGCGTCGTTGCTCCCGTCGCCGATCATCGCCACCGAGCCACGCTCGCCGAGTTGGCGAATCGTCGCCGCCTTCCCCGCCGGCGGGACGCCGTCGAACACTTCGTCGACGGCGTCGGTCGCGCGATATCGATCGGCGCTCGCGCCGTCGTCGCCGGTGAGGACGACGACGTCACGGCCGGACGACAGCGCCTCCACCGTCCCGCGCCACCCGGACCGGGGTTCGTCTCCCACCGCCACGACGCCGCGGGCCGCACCGTCCCAGCCGACGACGACGGGTACGTCGCCCGCGGCGCGGATATCGTCCACTCGACCGACCAGCGACGCGCGCGTCGACCACGCCCCATCGTCGAACAGCGCCGGGTGGCCGACGACCGTCGGCTCGCCGGCCACTCGCCCCCGGACGCCGCGTCGGTCGTGTTCGACGTCCGTCGCGCGATCCGGGTCGGGTGTCGTCCCGTCGGCCTCGCCCGCGTGGGCGACGATCGCGCCGGCGATCGGGTGCGAACTGTGGCGTTCCAGGGCGGCCGCTCGGTCCAGCAGCGTCTCTTCGGAGACGCCGTCGACGGTGTGGACCGATCTGATGCCCATCTCGCCGGTCGTGAGCGTCCCCGTCTTGTCGAAGACGACGGTGTCGACCTGGGGCGCCGTCTCGAAGACGTGTTCGCTCGCGAGGACGACGCCGCGCTCGGCCGCCGACCGGACGCCCGACGCGATGGCCAGCGGCGTCGCCAGTCCGAGCGCGCAGGGACAGGAGACGATGAGGACCGTCAGTCCGAGGAGGAGCGCGTCGGTACCACCGTCGCCGACCCACAGCGAGACGCCGGTGGCCGCGGCAGCCAGGACGAGCACGAGCGGGACGAAGATCGTCGCCAGCCGATCGGCCAGCCGCTGGGCGCCCGGCGTCGCGCTCTGGATGGTCCAGAGCAGTTCGACCAGTCGGTCGAGACTGCTCGTCGCGTCGTCGCCGACCCGCACGACGAGCGAAGCGTCCGTGACCAGCGTGCCGCCGTGGACCGTATCGCCGGGTTCGACGCCGACCGGGATCGCCTCGCCCGTGAGCAACGATTCGTCGACCGATGCGCGCCCCGATGCGACGGTCCCGTCGAGCGGAATCCGCTCGCCTGGCCGGACGAGCAGGTGATCTCCGGGTTCGACCGACTCGATCGGGACCCGGTCGTCCGCCTCGTCGTCTTCGGCTGTCACGTCACGTTCGGCCGGTTCGTTGACTTCGTCCACCTCATCGCCGAGGTCAACATCGCCGTCCGCGTCCGCATGGATGTCCCGCACCCCTCCAATCACCCGCGCCGTGTCGACGCGCTGGCGGGTGAGGTTCCGGAGGAGATCGAGCGACCGTCGCTTGACACGGTCCTCGTACCACGTGCCCGCGGTGACGACCAGGATGATCGCGACGGTGACGTCGAAGTAGAGGTCCGTCCGCCCGAGGACGATCGCCAGCGTGCTGTAGCCGTAGGCGGCCAGCGCGGCCGTGGCGACGAGGAGGTCCATGTTCGGGCGACGGGCGCGGAGGCTCACCCAGGCGCCCCGAAGGATGGGAAACCCGGTGTAGCCCAGCACGATCGAGGTCATGAGCCAGATGTTCCAGAAGAGGTACTGGCCGGCGTAGCCGCCCAGGTCGAACAGCGGGTCGAAGCCGAAGTACGTCGGGTACAGAAACAGGACGTACCAGACCATGACCATCATGCCGAAGAAGCCGCCGCCGACGAGAAATCGCGCGAGCGCCGCGTCGGCGGCGGGCGAGCCGTCGCTCTCCTGCCGGTCGTGGGCCTCGTATCCGTAGCCGGAGAGTCGGTCCGGCAGGTCGCGCTCGTCGAGTGCCTCGGGGTCGTACGTCACCCGGATGGTGTCACCCGCGTAACTCGCGACGGCCTCGTGAACGCCGTCGATGGTCTCGGCGCGAGCTTCGAGAAACGCCTCGCAGGTGGCACAGTGCATGCCGTCGACGGCGAGAAAGGCTCGCTCGGCGTCCGACAGCGCGTCAGGCTCCTCGCGACCGGTCGTCTTTCCAGCCGGTTCGTCGTCGGCCGACTCCGGCGCCGATGGATCGGTCCCGTCCACTCGCATTCGAATCGCCTCCGCATCGACGTCGTTGACGGAGCCCAGCGCCCGCGATACCGACAGGCAGCCGCGACAGCAGAACGAGCCGTCGACGTCGCTGGCGGTGATCGGCGAGTCCGGCGTCGGCAGGTCACAGAGCGAACACCGACCGCCGGGTTCCTCGTCGGACGCGTTCGTCTGATCGCTGGCCGTGGGGACGTCCTCACTCCGTGTCATGGGCGGGTGTCCTCGCCTGCTATGCGGACGTTCTCGCCGGGTCCGGTCACGATCGACAGGTTTCGCCCCCGGAACCGACCCTCGTCCGGATCCATCCGACCCCGGTGAGGGGAGCCGAACCGCGTTGACCGCGACTCGACGTCGTCATCGGCTCGACCGTCAGTGGGCGGCGTCGTCGCTCCGGACGTCGTGGGGCCCCATCGCCGCCCAGAGCGCGGCGACGATGAGGACGACGTTGACCGCGGCGACGGCGGCGACGGTGCTGGGCCGGCCGAGGACGTACCAGGCGGCCGGGAGCAGGGCGACCGCGCCGACGATCGCGACGTACCGCGGCGCCAGTGAATCGAGATCCATAGCGGGGGTTTCGATCCACACCTATTAAGGTTGCCCTGACTTCCCAGGTCCGTAGAACGGGCTCGACGGTCTAACACCCTGCTGTGTCTGCCCTCTCGTATGAGTCAATCGACCGATCACACCGACCAGTCGGTCCCGGCGTCAGACCCGGCCGTCGAGCTCGGTCACGACGAGTTCGATCCGATCGGGACCGTCGTCCTGATCGCGATCTACTTTCTGATCCTCGTCGGTATGTGGATTTTCACGTACTTCGTCGAGTTCCTCGGGAACGATCCGTCCGTCGTCGGGCTGCTCGCCCCGGTGATCGTCGGATGAACATTCACACCTACGAGAAGGCGTGGCTCGGCGTCGCGCTCGCGCTCATCGTCTTCTTCATCGCGACGATCGTCTACGGGACGGTCGGCGCCGGCATCGCGATGGTCGACGACTCCGGCGAGGCGATCGACCCGAACGAACTCTCCGATCACCCCGATTTCGGTGATCCGGGCGTCGAGCGGGTCGGCGAGAACGAGTACGAGGTGTACGTCGTCGCCCAGGCGTTCTTCTTCAATCCCGGCACCGAACGCGTCACGGGCCCGATCGAAGTCCCCGCGAATTCGGAGGTGACGTTTTACATCACCAGTGCCGACGTGATTCACGGGTTCAGCGTCGCCGGGACGAACGTCAACACCATGGTGATCCCCGGCGAAGTCGCCGAACTCACCGTCGAGTTCGACGAACCCGACAGCTACGGAATCGTCTGTAACGAGTACTGCGGCGCGAACCACCACAACATGGAGGGCATGATCGAAGTGGTCCCCGAAGACCAGTTCGAACTGGAGGGCGAGCGATGAGCGCGTACCTCGACCAGTTCCCCCGCGAAGCGCGGCTGGTGAAGGCGTCGATGTTCTCCGCGTTCGTCGCGCTGGCCATCGGGGCGACGTTCGGCTTCGTGCAGGTCCTCCACCGGGCGGACGTCCTCCGTATCTTCAGTTCGGCGGACTACTACACCGTCCTGACCGCCCACGGCGTCCTGCTCGCGATCACGTTTACCATCTTCTTCCTCGTCGGCCTCTTCACCTGGGGCGTGACGACGAGTCTCGATCGGGGACTCGAGGATATGCGCCTGTCGTGGGGCTGGTACGGGATGATGGTGGTCGGCGCGCTGCTGGCGGTGATCGCCATCTTCGCCGGCTTCATGGACGCGCCGCCGGAGGTGCTCGGCTCCGAGCTCCAGGCCAGCGTCCTCTTTACGTTCTACGCCCCGATGCAGGCCAATCCCATCTTCTACCTCGGGCTGGCGCTGTTCGTCGTCGGGACGTGGATCGCCGGCCTCGACTGGTTCCGATCCTACTGGGCCTGGAAGCGCGAACACCCCGGCGAACGGACGCCGCTGCCGACGTTCATGGCGCTCACGACGATGCTGTTCTGGATTCTCTCGTCGGCCGGCGTCGCCGTCGCGATCCTGTTCTTCCTACTGCCGTGGTCGCTGGGGATCGTCGACTCCGTCAACCCGCTGCTCACCCGGACGCTGTTCTGGTTCTTCGGCCACGCCGTCGTCTACTTCTGGCTGATGCCGGCGTACATGCTCTGGTACATCCTGTTGCCGAAACTCTCGGGCGGGAAGCTGTTCAGCGATCCGCTCGCGCGCGTGGTCTTCGTCCTCTTCCTGCTGCTCTCGACGCCGACGGGCATCCACCACCAGTACATGGACCCCGGCATCGCGGAGGGATTCAAGTTCATCGTCATGGTGAACACGATGTTCCTCCTGCTGCCGAGCCTGCTGACGGCCTTTACCGTCGTCGCGAGCATGGAACACGGCGCCCGCCAGCGCGGCGGCACCGGCTACGTCCGCTGGCTCGGCAAACTCCCCTGGCGCGACCCGACCTTCACGGGGATGGCCCTGGCCGGCCTCCTGTTCGCCGCCGCCGGCTTCTCCGGGATGATCAACGCGGGGATGAACATCAACTACCTCGTGCACAACACGTTCTGGATCGTCGGGCACTTCCACCTGACCGTCGGGACGGCCGTCGCGCTCACCTTCATGGCGGGCGCGTACTGGTTCGTGCCGCAGGTGACGGGCAAGCCGCTGTGGAACCGCTCGGTCGCGCTCGTCCAGACCGTGCTGTGGTTCCTCGGGATGGTGTTCATGTCCAACGCGATGCACCGCGGCGGTCTGATGAGCATCCCCCGTCGGACGGCCGAACCCCAGTACAACTTCGAGTTCGAGGGATCGGTCGGGAGCGTCGCCGAACTCGACGCGCAGGTCGTCCTCGGCGGGACCATCCTCACGATCTCGATGCTGCTCTTCCTGGTCGTGATCGCGATGACGCTGCTCGGGAGTCGGGGCGAGGTTCCCGACAACGAGTACGCCGGGACGCTCTCGGGGCCGGAACACTCGCCGGCGATCCTCGACAACCTCAAGCTCTGGACGGCGATGGCGGTCGTCCTCATCGTGCTGGCCTACTCGCTGCCGCTGGCGGCGATCGTCGAGCGACACGGCCTGTTCGGACCGGGAATCGAAGGGATCACGCGCGTCCTGCCGATGGTCGACCCGATCCTCGCCCGTCTCACGTCGGTGGTGATAGCCTGATGCGGATCGATCCGGCCGTTCTGCTGGTCGTCATGGCGCTTGCGATCCCGCTCATCGTCGAGCTGCGGACCGTCGCCGCCTGGGTCGGAATCGACCTGACGCTGGTCGAGACCGCCGTCGTCGGCGTCGCACTCCTCGGTGCGATCGTCGCCTGGGCGCTCTCCGGCGACTCGGGCGAGAACGGCAGCAAGCCGACCGGCTGACCGGCGCGACGACCGTCCGCTGAACGACGATCGACGACGGCCCGTCCGATCACCCGAACGAGAGCCGTCGATCGCTACCGCTCCCCGCCCGACGGTCGATTCGACTCGATCGCTCGAACGGCGTCGAGGCCGATCGTTATCTCGTCGACCGTCCGGACGTACCGCGTCGCCTGACTGTAATCCGGCAGGATCACGTGGCGACGTTCGACGAGGCCGGCGGCCCGGAGCCGGTCCAGTTTCCGGTAGACCGTCGACGAGGAGCAGTCACAGGCGCCCGAGAGGTCCGTCGCCGACGTCGGCTCTTCGAGCCGTTCGAGGATCGAGCGACACGTCGGGTCGTTCAGCGCGTGACAGACCCGCGCGACCCCGTCCTCCGACCCTGGGCTGAGCGTCTCAGTCATCCGAGGTTGTCCCCCGTTCGGCGTGAGCCGCGCGGTGGCGGGCGGGTAGGGTGTCGGGCCCCGCGGCCCCGGTTCCAGCGCGAACCATCTGGTATCGACCCGTAGTATGCGGGGGCAACTTTACCAGCGACACCCCGAACTGGTTCGTCCGTCGCCGGGAACGACCGAATCCGCACGTGGCACTCGCCGACGCCGTCGCTCGAGGACCACCCGAATTGGTTCGGGGCCACGACGAGGGTGCCGGGTCGCGTACGCCACGGCATGAGTTCAGATCCGACGGCGGACGACGAATCCCGGTCCGTCCCGGCCGACCGTTCCCCCGGCGACGGTCGCGAGCCGATCACCCGACGCGTTCACGAGAACTCCTGGTCCGCCAACCTCGAAGAGCCACACCACGCGGACGACCCCGAGCGCATCGTCGAGGAGGCGATCGACGCCATCGAGGCGACGGCGCCAGGCTACCACGTCAACCTGGTGACCCACGCGGCCCACGGGCACCCGGAGGGCTACCTCTGGCCGGCGCTCGAATCCTACGTGGCCGAGTCGGACGCACGACCGCTCGAATGGGAGTACGTCGACCAGTGCGGCTGCGGCGGCCACGTCACGCGCGTACGGGTCGAGTGACGAGGAGGTGGGAGTCGATTGTCAGTCGACGTGTGGACGATCGTACTGGCAACATCTTCTCGGTCGGTTCAGCGCATCGCGGATCCTCGTCTGTCGGCTCACCTGGGATAGGTCCTGCGCCGAACGAGTACGGCCGAGTTCTCCGTCGCTGGGAACGTCGACCGGGCTAAAGGACCTCCGAAGCCGAGTACCGCCTGATGCAACCCCGGAGCGTCGACACCGCCGACCGACCGCTCGTTCTCATCTGGGAGCTCACGCAGGCCTGTCATCTCGCTTGCGAGCACTGCCGCGCCGAGGCCGATCCCGGCAGACACCCGGAGGAACTGACGACCGCGGAGGGAAAGCGACTCCTCGAGACGGCCGCGGACTTCGGGGACGGACAGCTGGTCGTCCTCTCGGGCGGCGATCCCCTGGTCCGGGACGACGTCGAGGAGCTGGTCGCCCACGGGACCGACCGCGGCCTCCAGATGACCATCACGCCGAGCGGCACGCGCTCGCTCACGAACGACCGAATTCGAGGTCTCGCCGACGCGGGTATCAAGCGGATGGCGGTCAGTCTCGACGGCGCGACGCCCGAGCGCCACGACGCGTTTCGCGGCGAAACGGGGAGCTTCGCGGAGACGATGCGAGCGGCTCGCGACGCGAAGGCCGCTGGCATCCCGATCCAGGTGAACACGACGGTCTGTGCGAGTACGGTGTCCGACCTGCCGGCGATCCGCGACCTCCTCGAGGAACTCGGCGTCGTCCTCTGGAGCGTCTTCTTCCTGGTGCCCGTCGGCCGGGGGCGAGTGCTCGAATCGATCTCGCCCGAGCGAGCCGAAGCCGTGATGGAGTGGCTCGACGACGTCAATCGTGACTCTCCGTTCGGTCTCAAGACGACGGAGGCGCCGATGTACCGCCGCGTCGTCGCCCAGCGAGCGGCCGATCGGCGGGCCGATCCGAACGGGCCCGAGGGACGACCGTCCACGGGCAGCGAGGCTGACGGTCGTCCGTCGGCAGCCACGACCCGCCGCGGCGGCATCGTCGCGGGCGACGGCTTCTGCTTCGTAAGCCACACCGGCGAGGTATTCCCGTCGGGCTTCCTCCCGGAATCGGCCGGCAACGTCCGGGAGACGCCGGTCACCGAAATCTACCGGGAGAGTGACCTCTTCCAGTCGCTTCGCGACCGCGAACAACTTACCGGCAAGTGCGGCGCCTGCGAGTTCCGCGCGCTCTGTGGCGGCAGTCGCTCGCGGGCGTACGCGACGACCGGCGATCCGCTCGCCAGCGACCCGCTCTGTTCGTACGTCCCAGAGGGCTACGACGGCCCGATGCCGTGGGACGAGGCCGATCGGGTCCCCGGGGCGGCCGGCGTCGACTCGTAATCGGGACGAACCAATCGATCTCGATCGGCTAGCCTGCGGTCCTCGCGTCACGGTGAGACGATTTCGACCCGCCGTCCATCCAAGGTCTATCGCGCTTCCAGAATCGCGTCGAGCAGCTTCGACTGGGCGGCGCCCAGGTGTTCCGCGAACGTCGAGCCGCTGATGCCGAGCGCGTCGGCCACCTCGCCGGCGTTCGCCCCTTTCGGGTACTCGAAGTAGCCGAGTTCGTGGGCCGTCTCCAGCACTTCCTGCTGGCGCGCCGTCAATCTCGCGCGATCGACGAGGACGAGGTCGCTCTCGTCGGATTCGGCGTGTCGGGTGAGCTCTCGCAACGAGACGCCGTCGAAGCGCGCCTTGAGGTCGGTGATCGTCTCCGAGAGCGAGTCGAGGTCCGGCCCGGTGACGCCGACGTGCAGTGCTCCGTCGACGGCTCGAAGCGAGTTGACCGGGTTCCCGGCCCCTTCGACGACTTCACAGACGCAGTCGTCCGACCAGCTCCTGGTGAAGCGATAGGTCCGGGTGGCGCCGGCGCTGCCGACCGGCGTGAGGGTGACTGGATCTTCCGCAGTCCCGTCCGTACTATCGGCCAACTGGTGATTCTCGGACGTATCCGCCGCTGGCGCTGCGCTCGCGGTCTCGGCCGGTCCACGGGAGAACTGGCCGGCCAGTTCCTCGTTCGGATCGTCGACGGTAAACTCCTCGACGACGGTCTCCGCGTCGCGAAGCGAGGATCGCGAGACGGATTCGACCGTCGAATCGCGAGCGTCGGCCGCCAGCGCGACCGGACAGCCGCCGGGGTCGTCGACGACGATCGTCGCCTGGTAGCCCGTCATATCCGGGCTTCGGGCCGCCGCCGGCTTAACCCCGCGTCGTGGTTCTCAGGGGCTGGGGAGCCGGGCGAACGGGTTCGGCGCCAATCCTTCACGGACGTCCGTGAAACGTCCCGGCAATGGCCCCCTGTTCGCTGTGCGGCCTCCCGACGCCGACGCCGCCGGTGGCCGACGCCGACGGCGAGGGATCGTACTGCTGTCGGGGCTGTCTCGAGGTCGACGCGGCGCTGGGCGGGTTGGACGACGTCGATCGCGGCGACGTCCGCGAGCGGACCGTCGAGCCCGGTGCGGACGATTCGGCGGAGCCGACGATCCCGGACGACGCCGACGTCGCGTTCTTCGACGTCGACGGCATGCACTGTGCGACCTGCGAGGGGTTCGTCGCGCTGCTGGCCGAGCGCGTCGACGGGGTGTGCGGAATCGAGGTGAATTACGCCACCGAGACCGCCCGCGTCGGGTACGATCCCGCGGTGACGGACCCGGAATCGATCGCGGCGGGGATCGCCGGCCACGGCTATCGCGCTCGTCCTAAAGGCGAGTCCGCAGCGGACGATGATGGGGCGGATCGGTCGCGGGCGGCGGAGGACGACCTCGCGACGCGGCTGCTCGTCGGCGGCTTTCTCACGTTTCTCATCAAGCCCTGGTACCTCTTTTACTTCTACCCGAGCTACGTCGGCCTCGAAACGGGGATCCTCGACGTGGACGCGACGACTGCGGCCGGGCGGTACGTTCCGATGGTCTCGATCGCGGTCATGACGACGATCGTGCTGTGCTACACCGGCTACCCCGTCCTGCGCGGGGCCTACGTCAGCCTCCGGGTGCGCCGGCCGAACATGGACCTGCTCGTCGCGCTGGCGGCGGTCTCGGCGTACGGCTACAGCACGCTGTCGCTGGTCACCGGCGGCGACTATCTCTACTACGACGTCACGGTCGCCGTCGTCATGGTGGTGAGTCTCGGGCGCTACGTCGAACGAAAGCGCCGTCGCGCGGCGACCGACCGGCTCTCCTCGCTCGCCTCGGCTCGCACCGACGAGGCGAGACGACTCACCCCGGACGGCCGCACGGAGGCGGTCTCGGTCGACGCGCTCGAACCGGGCGATGTCGTCCGCGTCAAACCGGGCGAGCGGATCCCGATCGACGGCACCGTCGCGTCCGGCACGGCCGCGGTCGACGAGTCGGTCCTGACGGGGGAGTCGCTTCCCCGGACGACGGGCGAGGGCGACGACGTGGTCGGCGGCTCGATCGTGACGGACGCCCCGATCGAGGTGACGGTCGGGGCGGACGCGGCGAGCACGCTCGATCGGATCGCCGAACTCGTCTGGTCGGTCCAGAGCGGGACGCCCGGCATCCAGCGATTCGCGGATCGCCTCGCGACGGTCTTCGTGCCGCTCGTCTTCACCCTCTCGATCGGCGTGACGGCCTTCCTGCTTGCGACGGGTGCGTCGCGCTCGAGCGCCCTGCTCGTCGGGCTCGCCGTCCTCGTCGTCTCGTGTCCCTGCGCGATGGGCCTGGCCACGCCGCTGGCCGTGGCGTCGGGACTGCGCGACGGGCTCGAACGCGGGATCGTCGTCGCCAACGAGTCGCTGTTCGAGTCGGCACCGGCGATCGAGACGGTCGTCTTCGACAAGACGGGGACGCTTACGACCGGCGAGATGACCGTCCGGGACGTCGATCCCGTGGCCGGAGAGACGGCCGAAGCCGTGCTCGAGCGGGCGGCCGCGGTGGAACGCTACGCCGAGCATCCGGCCGCGAACGCCATCGCGGACTACGCGGCCGACCGTGGTGTGGACGGCCCCGAACCGAACCCCGTTCCAGCGGACGAACCGCCGCACTCGACCGCCGAATCCGCCGAGAAGGAAGCGCCCCCGACCCGACCAGACGGCGGGTCGACCGCGAAGGGTGCCGATCGGTCTGACCGGGTGGGTTCGATCACAGACTTCCGCAGTCATCCCGGGGAGGGCGTCAGTGCGCTGGTCGACGGCCAGCGCGTCGCGGTGGGGACGCCGGATCTCGTCGAGCGGGAGATCGGATCGATCGGGAACGCGCTTTGCAATCGGGTCGAGGCGGTTCGCGAGGCCGGCCACCTTCCCGTCGTCGTAGGGTACGACGGCGCGGCCAGGGGCGTCATCGCGGTCGGTGACGCCGAGCGGGCGGAGTGGGACGACGTCGCCGCGGCCGTCGGGGATCGCGAGGTGATCGTCCTGACCGGCGACGACGAGCGCGCGGCCGAGAAATTCAGCGATCATCCCGCCGTCGACCGGGTGTTCGCCGGTGTCCCGCCGGACGGCAAGGTCGAAACGATCCGCCGGCTGTCGGCCGCCGGGCCGGTGGCGATGGTCGGCGACGGGACGAACGACGCGCCCGCCCTCGGCGCGGCCGACCTCTCGATCGCCATGGGTCGCGCCACCGCGTACGCGACGGACGCGGCCGACGTCGTCCTCACGCGCGACGATCTCCGTGACGTTCCGGCCGTCTTCGATCTGGCCGGTCGGACGCGCCGGCGCATCCGCGAGAACGTCGCCTGGGCCCTGACGTACAACGCCGTCGCCCTCCCGCTCGCGGTGACCGGCCTGATCAACCCGCTGTTCGCCGCGGTCGCGATGGCGTCCAGCAGCCTCTTCGTCGTCGCCAACTCCGCGCGGTCGATACTCGACGACGGTGACGAGTGAGGCGGCCGGGGTTCGACCCGACACAGGCGATTCGGACCGAGTCGATCGTCCGCAGATTCGCTCGTCGTCGGCTCCGAACGCTGAGTTCGTTCTTCGAGTCGGTTCGGCGAACCCGTCTCGTTCGATACCGAGCATTCAGGTCCGTCAGCACGTGCCGCCGCCCGCACCGCTGGCGGCTCCAGCCCCGGCACAGCTCGCGGCGCTCGCGCCCGCACCGGCGGCGGCTGCCGTCCCGGCGACGATCAGCGCCGCGTCGTCCGTGTGGCTGTAGTCCTTGCAGGCACCCCACGCGACCGGCGCGATCTCGTCGTCGATGTCGTCCGCCGCCTCGACGGCACCCCGGAGGTCCGCGAGCGAAAACCCGGCGTCGGTCGCGTACCGATCGACGAGCTGGTCGGTGAGCGCGATTCGCCGGCATTCTTCGGCCTCGAAGAGTTCGTCGCCGTCGAACGTGAACTGAACGTCGTAGTGGCGGACGAATACGTCGTCGAACGGTGCGTGGACGGCGTCGATCGCTTCGCCCACGAGGTCCCAGACGCGATCCATATCGGGCGTTTCGACGTCCTCACCGAGTGAAAAGCGGACGATAGGGACGACGACGGGCTCTCCGTCCGGCCCTTCGTTGACGACAGCGACACCGGTCACGCCGCAGTCCTCTACATCGTCGGTGCCTCGCTCGACGGCGTCGCGGAGCGTCTCGTCCGCGTCGCTCTGTCGCGCTTCCAGGTCGACCTGTTCGTCCGGCGTGTCGTCGCCGAGCAGGCGTTCGAGCAGCGATCGCATCCTGTCACGAAGTACTGACCGATCGACCTTCGGTATTGCGGTGGCGGGCGATCGATCCGATCGGTCGACTGGCCGTCGGGAGGCCTCCACGACTGGATCAGACATGACCGTTCCGCTCATCGAGCCCTCGTTGCCTGATGGGAATCGGGGACTCCGGAGGCCAATACCGCCCTTCGATCAGCGTGCCGGGTTCCTCGCGTGCTATCGACGCGTGGGTTTTCGAGGGTGCGTACCCACACTCACCCGTCGGCGAGTTGTATCCCCCGCGCAACGACGTACATCAATACGATACCGGCTCCGACGGCGAGAACGAATTGCGAGATGACGGTGAGGAGTCCTCCGAGCACCGCGTTGCCGGCGACCAGCAACGCGATCACGAACACGAGCAGCGCCGTCCCGCCGAACAGGACGACGAGCCCGGCAAGCGGGAGCGCTTCCGCTCGGATTTGGCCGACGTCTAACTCTCCCGATTCCGGATCGACAAATGGCGGTGACGACGCCATAACACGATACCCTTTGACCGTATCACAAATCTACCTTCCTATCGTACGTTCGGCGAGCGGGCTCATCCAGTGTTCGCAGGGACGTCCATCCGTTTCGAAACGGATCGGCCCACGAACACGCGGACGGTACTCACTCTGCCCGATCGGCCGCCGCGAGCGACGGCGGGTCGTCCTGCTCGCCCGGTCGGTTCGGGAAGGTGTAGATCGCACCCATTCCGTCGCCGTCCCAGCCCATGCTGCTGGCGACGACCGTCGACTCGTCGGCGAGCTGGGCGGTCCAGAACGAGGTTTCGTCTGGGCGGCGCCACCACGCGAGTTCCGTCGGATCGGCCGGATCGCCGATATCGTGAATCTTCACGCCGCCCTGGTACCACGACGTGAACAGGCGATCGCCGGCGAGCTGGAAGTTGTGCGAGGTCGTCCAGACGCCGTCGCCGATCGCGCCACACTCGTGGCACTTCGTGTGTGGGAGCACTGGGTCGGTTCGCGCCCCGCCGGACCCGGCCGCGAGCGGCGATACACTGTAGGTCGGATCGGGCGTCGGGGGCGGATCGATCGTCGCCAGGTGAGTAGGTGCCGACGGATCGCGAACGTCCCAGAGATCGATGCCGCCGGGTCCGCCGTCGCCCGTCGCGTTCGCCGCCCAGGCCTCCTCGTTGGTTCCCAGGACCGTCCCCGCCTCGTTCGATGTCGCGTAGTGGTGGTTTCCGGGGAGCGCGATCGTCTCGTCCTGGACGGCCGACGACGGGATCGACGCCAGTTCGTCGATCGACCGGCCGCCGACGTTTCCCACGGCCGTCGGATCGGAGGGATCGCTCACGTCGACGAACCACGTGCCGGCGTCCCAGAGGGCGAGAAACGCGAGGTCGTTTCGAACGTGCACGTCGTGGAGCCAGCGGAGTCGCGGGTCGACATCGCCCCACCCCGTATCGTGGTCGAGCAGCGACCAGCGCCCGACCTCCTCGGGACCGTCCTCGCGCACGTCGACGATCACGAGCGGCTCCCGATCGCGGTCGTTTCCGGTGAGGTACGCCCGGCCGTCCCGGATGGTCGCGTTGTGGATGGGGAAGTCGGTCTCGTGAAACGCCACTCGCCTCGGCGCGGCCGGCTCGCTCACGTCGTAGAGGAGCAAGCCTTGGATAGCGTCGCCGCCAACCGGGTTCGCCGGCCCGGCCACGAGCAGTCGATCGCCGTCGATCGCAACGTCCCACAGCTGTTCCATCGGACCGCCGGGCCGGTCGGCCAGGAGGCCACGCTGCTCCGCGAGTACCGTCGGGTCGGCGGGATCGCTCACGTCGACGGTGGCGATGCCGTCCGCGACGGCGGCGTACGCCACGCCGCCGTCGACGACGGCCTCCTTCGCGTCCGCCAGCGGGACGCGACCCAGCGGGCGATACGGCGTCGACTCTTCGCCGCCGCGAATTCGATCGACCGCACGATAACCGCCGATCGAGACGGCGACGCCCCCGAGGGCTCCCGCGAGGAGTGCTCGTCGACGCATGTCTGCCCCGACCTATTGCCCGAGAACGCTTAAAGGCGAGCCGGCCCGTGTCGGCCGTGGCCGGGGGCCACCGGCAGGGCCGACCGGGACGGTCGCGTGGCGGCGAGTCGTCGACGTTGTCCTCCTCAGACGACCGACCGCCTGAAGACGCCGACGCGATTCCCGTCGGCGTCGTAGAGTCTGACGGTGTACTGCTTCTGGCCGACCACCTCCTCGAGTTCGTCTTTGCGTATCTCGAACGTGGCGGCGGGGTCGTCGATCGTCTCGAGTTCCGTCCCGCCGGTGGCGACGACGATCCTGTCGACGCCCTCGGCGTCGGTGAGCTGGCAGGTGACCAGTTCCTCGCCGGTCTCACAGCGCAGGTCGGCGGCGACGTCGGCGCCGGAGTCGTCCTCGAACGCGCTCTGGAAGTCCAGTAGCATGGGCGAGAACTGGATCGTCGCCAGGACGACGACGATCGCGACGAACGTCGAGAGGTTGACCTTCGAGCCGTGTCTGGCGAACCAGCGGGTCACCGGATGGTCCGCCGTCCGTCGCAGTCGGATCACGAGCGGGACGACGACGATGTGGGTCAGCGGCCCCCAGCAGATCAGCACGAAGCCGTAGGCCATCGTGTAGTAGAGGAACGTCCACGACGGGCGATACGAGAGGAGCAGGGAGCTGGCCGACCAGCAGAAGAACCCGAACATCAACAGTCCGACGCTCTTGAGGAGGCGCCAGACGACCGTGTTCGCGTAGTAGATGCTCTTCAGGTCGCGCCAGCTCTGTCGCACCAGTCGGCCGGGAAGCGAACGCGTCGAGGCGGAGTGGTCGGACATGTATTGGAGTGGACCGTCGTGTTCTCGAGGTGATCTCGGGGGTCGTGTGCGAGCGTGGGGTTCTATGGTCGATCGGACGATTCGGATCGGTCGAACGGGGTTCGGTCGGGTCGGAAGTCAGACCCCGATCGACCAGAGCTGCGTGAGCAGGTACCAGTTCAGCGCGTAGGTGATCACGAATGCGGCCATGAAGACCAGACAGATGATGAACGTCCCGCGCATCTCGTAGGCGTGGACGGGGTCGTCCGGGTCGTCGGCCATCGCGAGGTGGGCCGCGGGTTCGTCGCTCTCGGCCGCGGCGGCGTGGCCGCCGTCTGCGACGAGGTCGGCGTTACCGCCGGGCTCGATCCGGTCGCCGAAGAGCACCGAGAGCGCCGAGAGCGCCACGAAGAGCGCGCCCCCGACGATCGCCAGCATGGCGACGATCCCGAAGATGGCGAACAGCGGGCTCGCGGCCTCGAGGCTGAAGTCGTACCCCGCTCGGGGGATGTTGCTGACGACTTCGGGCGTCCGTCGCGGAATGCCGTACAGGATGCCGAGGTACATCATGATGAGCGTGGTCAGGCCCATCGCCCCGCCGAAGAGGAACGGTTGGCTGGAGACCAGCGAGGCGCCGACGAACCGACGCCGGAACATCGTCCGGATGACGAAGTAGATCAGCCCCATGAACGTCAGCGTCGTGCCGAGGACGACGGTGGCGTGGAAGTGCCCGACCGTCGCGAACGTGTTGTGCCAGGCCATGTTGAGCTGCATCTGGCCCATCAACACGCCGGTGATGCCGCCCAGGAAGCCGAACAGGATGATCGCCAGCACCGGCGCCGAGAACGTCGGGTTTTTCCAGGGCGCGGAGGTGAGCCAGCCGAAGAGCCCGCCGCCCTTGCCGCGCTTGCGCCGGCCGGCCTCGATGCCCGCCGGGATCGCGAAGGCGTGGATGAGGCTGGCGAACGTCGCGCCGTAGAACGCGTAGGAGGTGTTCCAGATGCGCCAGCCGGCCGAGATGCCGGGGTCGACCAGCAGGTGGTGGGCCGCGCCCATGTTGATGAAGAAGAGGTAGAGGACGAACGCGGTGCGCGAGACCTTCTCGCTGACGACCTCGGCCCCGCCGACGACGTGGGTCAGGAAGTACCAGACCGTGATCATCGCGAGCAGGTTGATCTGCTGGGTGCCGTGGCCGATCGTCCAGAACCACATCCGGTAGGAGGCCGGATCGAACTGCATGAGTTCGAGCCGCCAGAGCAGCGCGCCGCCGAACGCGACGAGGCCGCCGAGCAAGGCCTCGACCGCGATGATGCCCGTGATGAACGCGCCGAAGACGACCAGCGGCAGCGATCGGGTGCCGTGGACGCGCTTTTCGCGCCAGATCGTCAGGAAGAACGGCACCGACGCGATCACGACCCCGAGGATGAAGACGATCGCCCCGGCGTAGTACTCAGGTTGCGAGGGAAGCGGGACGTACGAAGTCAGCATCGGCGCCTGGTTGGGCTCACTCGTCGTCCAGATCCCGTAGTAGATGGTGAGCGCCCCCGCGAGCATCGTCGCGTAGCCGAGTTTGGCCAGTTTCGAAAGCGGCAGTCGTCGGCCGAGAACCATCGGCCCGCCGACGTAGAGGATCGCCACTTCCATGAAGACGATCCAGAACAGCAGCAGGCTCCAGGCGTGCATGCTGACGTGGATGTAGAAGTCGCTCGCGTCGAGGAGGCCGATCAGCTCCCAGCGGGTGAGCGCGATAGTGATCGCGAAGAACCCGCCGACGATCATGAACAGGAGCGAGGTCAGCCCGAAGAGCTTGACGTGATTTTCGACCGATCGGTGGATCGAGAGGCCGGTGACGCCGCACGTTCGAAAGCCCTCGTCGTCGTAGTCGTTGTCGAACAAGTCGAAGACGTCGAATCTGTGGCTCATTGTTCGGGATCCTCCACGTACAGGGTACCCGCCATGGTTTCGTGCCCGTCGCCGCAGAACTCGTTACAGAGCACGCGGTAGGTCCCCGGTTCGTCGAACGTCATCGGGATGATCCACTCGTAGCCGGGCAGTACCTGCAGGTTGATCTGCTTGCTCAGGTTGTCCTCGGCGCGGATGGAGAAGCCGTGCTGGACGTCGTAGGACCCCAGGTGAATGTCGTACTCCGTTCCCGCTTCGAGGACGACGGGTAACCCGTCCCACATGTACGTCGTCGCGCCGATGTAGACGTCGTCGCCCGGCGGGATCAGGGCGCCCTCGTCGTTCTCCTCGGCCGATCCCTTGTAGTCCTGGACGGCCTGCATGTACTCTTCGGGTTCGAGCCGGTACGTTTCGCCGATCGGGTTCTGGTCGCCGACCCGGGTGAAGGTGCTCATCCACCCGAAGAGGACGACGGCCCAGGCGCCCCCCAGGGCGAGCCAGATCGACTCGCGGCGGTTGATCGGCTGGTTCCACCAGTTTCCCTCCGGCGGTTTGAGCGGTGACGTCATGATATCACCGCAGTGGCACCGTGAAGATGTCCAGCAGCCCCCAGCCGACGTAGGAGACGGTAAAGAAGACCAGCGCCAGCAGGGCCAGCAGCCAGACGTTGTCGTAGAGCCGTTGCATGAACGGACGGTCGTCCCCGGAGCGAGTCGTACTCATGGCACACGGGACCGAATCGTCACGTGGACCCGGTAGCCATTGCCCCGCACCCGTTCGCCCGCGTTCTTACTCGCTGGGAAGACCTTCGCCCGGACCCGTCATATCGTGGCTCAGTATGGCCCGTGGAATCGATACGGGGACGACTCGGCCCGGAGGGGAGATCCCCTTACAGGTCCGCGGCGTCGAATCGCCGGTAGCCGACGAGCAGCGCAACGGCGAACCAGAGCGCGAGGACGACGAGCCCGATCTCCGGGGAGGCGAAGATGGGTTCGGCCTCGCCCGTACTCACCTCGACGCCGGCACCCGCGCCGCCGGGATCGGCGTCGGCCTGCGACGCGACGTCGGGTAACAGCGCGACGAGGCCCGAGAAGTAGGCCGCGGAGGGCGAGAGTTGCATCACGGTGAACGCCCACTCGGGCATCGTCGCCGGGTTCGGCAGCGAGAAGCCGCCGGCGACGTAGAGAATTCCCATCACGACGGCGTCCCACAGCAGTTCGAACGCGACGAAGAAGCCGAGCGCGAGCGTCGTGGCCCGCGCCGTCGACCCCGTCGTCGCCGAGAGCCCGACGACGATCGTCGCGTAGACGGCGACGAACGCGAGCGTGAGTAGTACGAAGATCGATCCGGCGACGACGTCGACGTGGCCGAGCAACGCCGCGCCGAACGCGAGTCCGATCACGAGTCCGACGCCGAGGCCGAACCCGAGGACGCCGGCCCGACCGAGCACCTTCCCGACGAACACCTCTCCGCGCGTGGTCGGGAGCGAGCACAGCAGTTTGATGCTCCCGAGTTCGCGCTCGCCGGCGAGGGACTTGTAGCAGACGACGATGGCCAAAATGGGGACGAACAGGGCGGCGAGGCCGGCGGTGAAGAAGAGCAGGCCGCCGAAGGTCGCGCCGCCCGGCTCGCCGAAGGCCTCGGGCACCTCGACGTAGGCGTAGGACGCGACGAGCGAGATGACGACGAAGGTCCCGACGAGCGCCCACAGCGCCCGCGACTGGACGGCGTCCCGGAAGTCCTTCTTCGCGACGACGAACCGGGTCATCGCTCGACCTCCTGTTTTTCGGTAGTATAGCGGACGAACAGGTCCTCGAGCGACGATTCGACGACCGAGAAGTCCTCGACGGCCGTGATCTCGTCGATGGCGTCGAGCACGTCGAACTTCGAGACGTCCTCGAGCGCGACTCGCAGCCGACCGTCGTCGATCGCGGCCGAGGCGACGCCGTCGAGATCGGCGACCGCGTCGCGCACCCCCTCGTCGAGGGTGGCGACGGCGACGAACAGGGTTTCGCCCGTTTCGGTGGCGTCGCGCAGGGCGTCGATCGTATCGATCGCGACGAGGCGCCCGCGATCGATGATGCCGACGCGATCGCAGACGGCCTCGACCTGCTCCATGATGTGACTCGAGAAGAAGACGGTCGTCCCGCGGGCGTTCTCCTCGCGGATGATCTCGCGCATCTCGCGGGCGCCGTTCGGGTCGAGCCCGGTCGAGGGTTCGTCTAGCACCAGCAGGTCGGGGTCCCCGACGAGCGCCATGGCCAGCGCCAGCCGCTGGCGCATCCCCTTCGAGTAGCCGCCGGCCTTGCGACCCGCGGCGTCGGCGACGTTGACCCGCTCCAGCAGCGCGTCCGGATCGTCGTCGACGCCTTTCATCTCGATGGCGAACTCGACGTGCTGGCGGCCGGTGAGTCGATCGTAGACGTGGTAGGCGTCGGGAAGGACGCCCGTCCGCCGGCGGACGGCCCGCCCCTCGCGCTGGGCGTCGTGGCCGAGGACGGTCACCGACCCGCTCGACGGGCGCACGAAGTCGAGGAGGATGTCGATCGTCGTCGACTTCCCGGCGCCGTTCGGGCCGAGGAAGCCGAATATCTCGCCGTCCTCGACGACGAGGTCGAGATCGTCCACGGCGACGACGTCGCCGAATCGCTTCGTCAGCCCGTTCGTCTTAATCGCCGCCATTCGACTCCCCTCCGCAAACGGGCACGGCTCCGTCGGACGTGGCTGGTTGCATAGAGACCGTTGTTCGCTCCGATCAGTTAACTATTATCATCATTGCAACATACTGGCGACCAAGCAACTCAAACAACTTTGAACACCGCCCGTCGAGCCGTTCTGTTCGGATCGCCGGCCGGTCACGGCTGGGCGTGGACGGTCACCGCTCGACGCGGTCGCTCGGTTCTGCGATCGATATTGCGCCACTCGTCCGTTCGCCTCAGCCCCCCCAATTCCGCGGTCGAGACGGTGTAGCTCTCGTCCATCGACAGTTCGAGTGGAGTGTCGTCGAACGAGAGCGCTATTCGGGCGTCGAGCGGGTGGGTCGAGGTGACCGCGCTCGTGATAGCGCCGTCGGTGACGAACCCGAAACACTCCCACAGCGGCGTATTCCGCGGCGAGATATCGTTCTCCCAGAGGTAGCCCACGGCCGCCGTGTGACGCGCCGCAACCGCTTCGAGGGGAACGGTCAGCACGAATCCGCACTCGTGACGCGTGTTGACGTGGCCGTACAGCCGGTCGCCGGCCCGGTCGAAGCCCTCCCCTCGTCTCGACGCGACCGGCACACTCCGGATAGAGGACCGCGCGTACCTGGAGGACGGCGCTCCGGATGCGACGGCCGAAACTCTCCACGATCTCGGCGGAACGTCGACCGGCGACCTGACTCTGCGGGAAGCCGTCGACGACGAGGATCGACCCGCGGTCGTCGCAGCGGATCCGAAACCGCTCGTCAGCGAGCGCGGCGGTGAGCGATCCGGCTTCGCAGCGGATGCAGACGCCGTCGACCGCGCTATCCGCGAAGGTCGACGCGCTCTCGTAGAGACCCGCGCGGATCCGGCGTCGCCGATCCGGGTCCGCCTCGACGAGCGCGAAGAGTATCTCGAGGCGACGCTGATCCGCGAGGGCGCCCTTCGCGTCGGCGACGTCGCCGCCGTTCAGCTCGCTCGAATCATCCGACGACAGCTGGCTCGATCGTTTCGAGTACCGCTGAGGAGTTACCACTTTCGTCGAAGAGCGCGTGTGACATCCCTCTGTGGAGGATGTCGATCGAACGGTCCCGTCAGTCGGAGACGGCGATCCCGCCAAACGCGGCGAACCCGGTCACCACGAGGTCGACCTCGTCGCGGATATCGTCGGTGCGTGCCCGATCGTCGGCCGCACCGGCCAGGATCGGCAGGACGTCTAGTTGCACGTTCCACTCGCGGGGGACGATGATATCGACCCCGCCGAAGAGGGCGACGGCGTTGATCCGCGCCGGCCGCTCGCCCACGGTCGCGTCACGCAGGTCGAGTTCCGCTCCACCGAACATCGCAGTCAGATCAGCCCCTCGGAACTGCTGAGAGGTGTTTCGTTTCTCGACGCCGCCGAACGCGGCGAAGGTCGAGGTGTGGGCACCCTCGACCTCGGCGGCGCTCGATCGGTACTGACCGAGCACGATCGAGAGTCCGAGGACAATCACCAGAAGTGGCCAGAAGTCGACCATTCGATCGACGGATACGACGTCGAGAGCCACGAGCTGCCAGGCGACCGCGACGCCGATCAGGACGACGGGACCGACGAGGTTTCGAAAGCGACTCCCGACGAGCGCCCAGATGCCCACGAGCACGAACAGCGAGGGGGCGAACTGCAGCAGGCTCTGCGTGGGAGCGACGCCCGTCGTATCGAGCAGCAAGATCAGTCCGACCAAAACCACGAGTAGGCCGAGCAAGAACTGACTGGTGGGAACGCGGCGGGAAGACCCTCCAAGCGTCATGATTCCGTATACTCCCACCGAGGCAAATAAACCCTGGCGCATCCAGCCGATCAGAAACTGCCCCCGATCAGTTGTGCGTCCGTGCCGCACCTGTTGGCGCATGTACGACCGGATTCTGGTGACGACGGACCTGAGCCGCGGCGCCGACGACGCGATCGAACACGCCATCGACGCGGCCGATGCGGACGACGCCACGATATACGTGCTATCCATCATCGATCCAGACGAACACAGTTCATACCGGTGACGAGCACGTCCATGAGATCGAGGGGCTGGAATCGGCGCTCGAGCAGGCCGGACAGGATGCCGTGGACGCGATCGTACAGCGGGCCGAAGGCGCAGGCGTGGAACGACGCCGTCCTCCGCCGGGGCGTTCCGCACGAGGAGATCCTCGCGTTCGCGGACGAAGCGGACGTCGATCTGACCGTCGTCGGGTCGAAGGCTCGAACGGGAGAGCACCGCCGACAGCTCGGGAGCGTGGCCGAGCGCGTCACTTCGATGGCCGAACGACCGGTAACAGTGGTCAAGACGCCAGTGGACGGTTAAGTGTCACCGGCTATTCCTCCGCCTCCCTCGCGAACGGTTCACCGGCGGGCGGGTACTCCCCAGCATCGAACCGGACCAGCATCAGAGACTCCGGTCCAGCGCCTCGTGCAGGGCGTCGACCTCCCCCTCGGTATTGACCGCGTGGACGGACGCGCGGATCGCGTCCGGTTTCGGCAGCGGACGAACGACGATGCCCTCGTCCCGGATGCGCTCAGTGACGGACTCGGGGTCGTCGACGGCGACGGTTACCAGCCCCGACTCGGGATCGGCCGGGCTCAGGAGCCGCTCGTCGGGGATCCCGTCGGCGAGTCGGCCCGCGAGGCGTTCGTTTCGGGATTCGATCGTCTCGAGACCGATCGACTGCATCGATTCGATAGCGGTCCGTAGCGCGACGTGCGGGGCGGGATTGATCGTGCCGATCTCGAAGCGCGGCGCACCCGGTTTGAGCTCGTACCGATTCGCGGTCGCTTCGGCCACGCCGCGGTAGCTGATCGCCCCGGGCGTGAGGGAACCGACGACGGACCCCTCGACGTACAGAAATCCGCCGCCCCACGTCCCGAGCAACCACTTGTGGCCCGCCGCGGCGACGGCGTCGGCGCCCCACTCGGTCACGTCGAGCGGGACCTGACCCGGCCACTGGACGGCGTCGACCAGGACGAGCGCGCCGGCGTCGTGGGCGATCCCGACCAACTCGCTGACCGGCAGGCGCGTCCCGTAGTTCCAGGTGATCGCGCTGAACGTCACCAGTTTCGCCCCCTCGACGGCCTCGCGGTAGGCGTCCATATCGAGTCGACCGGCCTCGCTCTCGACGACGCGGACCTCGACGTCCCGCTGGCGCTCGAGACGCTCCCACGGGAGGATCCCGGCCGGGTGCTCCACGTCGGTCCGGACGACGACGTCGCCGGGCTCCCACTCGAACGCGCCGGCGAACCGATTGATGCCGTCGGCCGTGCTCTGGGTGAGCGCGATCTCGGCGGGAGCGGCGCCGACGAAATCCGCGACCGACTCGCGAACGTCCTCGTACGTCTCGAACGCCGCGGGGTACATCCCCTCGCCGCCCGGCGCGTCGAACTCGTGATACTCGAGGAACGCCTCGGCGGCCTCGACGACCGGCCGCGGACTCGGTCCGCTGGCCCCGAAGTTCATGTAGGTCACGTCGTCGAACGCGGGGATCGTCTCCCGAAGCGCGTCCGGCGTCTCGGGGGGCTCGGGCGGCTCGATGCGATCCGTCACCGGATCTCGTCCTCCATGCTACCGCCGAGGACCTTCGCCGCCGTCACGATTGGGTCCCAGACGGGGCTAAACGGCGGCGCGTACGCCAGGTCGGCGTTCTGTAGTTCCTCCACGGTCAACTCGCCCTGGATCGCGGTCGCGACCGCGTCGATCCGCTTGACGCCGTCGCGGCCGACGACGCTGGCGCCAATGACGCGCTCGCTCGCGGCGTCACCGACCAGCGTCACGGTGAGTTCGGTCGCGCCGGGGTAGTAGTGCGGCCGCGTCGGTGCGTCGATGGTCACCGAGACTGGGTCGAAGCCGGCCTCGCGGGCTCGTTCCTCGTCGATGACGCCAGTTCGGGCGGCGCCGAGTTCGAACGCCTTGACGATGGCCGTCCCGGCCGTGCCACCGGTTCGCGTCGGGTCGCCGCCGACGGTGGCGCCGATGGCGCGGCCCGCGCGGTTGGCCGTCAGCGCGAGCGGGACGTGATCCGGTTCGCCGGTGACGACGTTCGTCGCTTCGGCGCAGTCGCCGGCCGCGTAGACGTGCTGGACGGTCGAGCCGTCCGTCGCGTCGAACGTCCGCCCGTAGTCGTCCGTCGCGATCGCGCCGGTCGGCCCGAGTTCGATCCCCGCGTCCTCGGCGAGGTCGGTGTTCGGCGCGACGCCGACCCCCACGATCACGAGGTCCGCCCCGGCGGACGCCGTTCCGCCGCCTTCCTCGTACGTCACTCGCTCGACGCTCCCGTCGCCGGAAAAGCCCCGAACGGCCGTCTCCAGGCGGAGGTCGACCCCCTGATCGCGAAGGTGGTCCTCGACGGTCCGGGCCGTCTCTTCGCCGAACGGCTGCAGCGTCCGGGGCAGCATCTCGTACATGGAGACGTCGAGCCCGCGCGCGTCCAGGGCCTCGGCCATTTCGACGCCGATGTACCCGCCGCCGACGACGGCTGCGGACTCCGGTTCACGTTCGCCCACGAAGCGATCGATGGCGTCCGCTTCGTCCATGTCGTGGATGGTGAAGACGCCCTCGAGGTCGAGGCCGTCGAACGGGGGCTCGATCGCGCTCGCCCCGGTCCCGATCAGCAGGTCACCGTAGGACCGCTCGATCGCCTCGCCGGCCTCGCCCTCGACGGTCACCGTTTTCGCGTCGGTGTCGATGCCGACCACCTCGCGACCGGTCCGCAGATCGACGTCGCGCTCCTCGCGGAACTCCTCGGCCGTCACCGCGACGAGATCGTCGAGTTCCTCGACCGTCCCTTTCACGTAGTAGGGCATCCCGCACGCGGCGTAGGAGACCCACTCGCCCCGCTCGAAGACGATCACCTCGCGGCTCGGGTCCTCGCGCTTGGCCTTGCTCGCGGCGCTCATCCCGGCTGCGTCCCCGCCCACGACGACGAATGGATCCGTCATGGGAAATCGTAGGACGGCCAGCGGTAAAGTAATTTGGAATATGCACAATACTGCACCAGCAGTTCATCGGGGGGCGGCGGATACGGTCCCGACCGATCGGTTGTACTCCTCGTGTTTGCGGCGATACCGTCGGTGTCCGACCGCCGCTCTCACTCGTCGTCCGGCAGCGGCACGCAGGCGATCGGCACCGCGGCGTCGCGAACGACGTTTTCCGTCGTGCTCCCGAGGAGGTGCTGGCCGATGCTGGAGCGACCGCGAGTCCCCATCGCGACGAGGTCGACGTCGTGTTCGTCGACGGACGCGAGGATCTCGTCCACAGCGGGGCCGTGCGCGACCGTTCCCTCGACGGTGCACCGACGATCCCGCGCCCGTTCGCGAACCGCCTCGAGGGCGTCCTCGCCCTCGCGCTCGAGGTGCGCGAGGGCGCCTTCCGGGTCCGACGCGGCTGCCATCCGGGTCGATTCGACGGAGTAGAGCGCGCGCACCGTCGCGTCGACGGCCGCGGCGAGGTCGATGGCCCACTCGGCCGCGATCTCGGCCCCTTCGCTTCCGTCCGTCGGAAGCAGGAGCTCCTCGACACCGTCGGCAGTTAGCGACGCGTCGCGCGCCCCGGGCGGGACCGCGACCACCGGCACCGACGCGGTGCGAAGCACGGTCTCGGTGACGCTCCCGAGCACGACGCGGTCGAGTCCCGACAGCCCCTTCGTCCCCATCGCGATCGCGTCGACGTCGTTCGCGTCGGCGTAGGCCGTGATCTCGTCGGCGGGGGATCCCCGTTCGACCGTCGTTCGAACCGCGAGCCCCGGACCGTATTCTTCGGCCAGCCGTTCGACGGATGCCACGGCGTCCTCGGCCGCCGCGATCGGACCCGATCCGTTAGCCGCGGCGCTGTCATCGGCATCGCCGTCGCCATCCGCGGGCCCGTCGATCCAGTTCTGGTCGACGACCGCCAGCACGTGGACCGTCGCGCCGACGGTGGCGGCCAGTTCGAGGCCCCGATTCGCGCCGACGAGCGAACCGTCGCTTCCGTCGGTCGGTATCAGTATCGAGTCGATCGGCGCGGGCGGCGTCATCGGACGCCCGTTCGACGGCTAGCGGGTTAGAAGGGGGCCTCACGTGTTGGGAATCCGTTCGGTCCGACGGGCATCGTTCGCCGAGGTGACCGACTCGATACGTCCCGGTCGTCGTCTCGCGGATCCCCTCGTTCCCCACAAGACGCCGATACAGGCCCCGGACACTCCGGCGACGACGTCGGAGCGTTCGTGAGCTCGACCCGGGACGTACCGTTGCACTCGCCCGGTCCCGACCGCGATTCCCGTCGCGGTTCCGACGGTGAGCGCTGCGCGCAGGACCCAGCCCACCCCCTCGACGGAAAGCGCCTCGTCGAGCGCCGCGGCGAACCCTGCGTAGCCCAGGAAGTGCGCGAGCGTATCCGGGCCGGCTCCCTCGAACGACGGGTGTCGTTCGAACGGCACCGGGAGCAACGAGCCCCCGACGAGGGCCAGCGTCGCGAGCGCCACGGTAACCCAGCGCGACGGTGCGCGACAGTACGTCGTCATACGCGATGGACGACCCGCGGATAGTTGATATCGAGGGTCACCCGGGAGCCTGGTCGAGTCGATCCCGATGGCCGGTCCGACTCCGCAGATCGGGTGATCCGCGATCGATACGACGATCGTCCTCGCCCCGGAACCTTCGGCGAGGACCGTCGACGGCCGCGGCCTGTGCATTCTCGCCTCGTTCAGCAGGTGACGAAGGTTTTGGGTGTTGGCGGCGTACGCGGGGCGTATGTCCCGGCGAACAGAGGCGACGTCCGGCGGCGATCGCTCGACCATCGCCGTTCCCGACGAGCCCGAAGGCGGTCGAGTCGGCGTCTCGTCTCGTTCCGACGCGGCTGTGATCGATTCGGGGTGGCGGTCCCTGCTCGCTCGTTCGCCTGCCTCGACGCGGCGCCGACCGGAGCGATCGCCGCGCGGGCGTGATCGCCGATGATCGAGGGGGTCGCGGTTCCCGACCTGCTCGGACAGGTACTCGTCGCGATCGCGACGGGCGGGCTGATCGGACTCGAGCGCGAGCGCCTCCCCCGACGCAAGTACGCGGGCTTGCGGACGATGGCGTTGTTGTGCGGCGCTGGCCCGATCGTTGTCTTCGTCGGCGAGCGGACTGGAGCGCCGGTCTCCCTCGTGACGCTCTACCTGGGCCTGGCCGCGACGGTCGCCGTCCTGATCGCGTACCTCCGCTTCGCGATCGACACGGCCGACGTCGGCTTCACCACCTCGATCACGGTGTTCCTGGTCGCGTTGCTCGGCCTCCTCGTCGGTTACGGCGAACTCTTCGCGTCGACGTCGATCGCCATCGTCCTCGTCGCGGTGCTCTCCGAGCGGGATCGGTTACACCGCTACGCCTCGGTCATTACCGACAGAGAACTGCAGGACTCGCTGACCCTCGGCGCGCTGGTCTTCATCCTCTATCCGGTGTTGCCCGCCGAACCCGTCGATCCCTACGGCGTCGTCTCGCCGCGGGAGGTACTGCTGTTTACGATCTTCGTCCTGGCCATCCAGTTCGGCGCCTACGTCTCGATGCGCGGGTTCGGCGGCTCGCGGGGGCTCGCGCTCACGGGATTGCTCGCGGGCAGTGCCAACTCGCTGGCGGCGGCGGGCGTCCTGGCGCGCTTCGCCAAGCAAACGCGCGAGGCCGTCGACGCGGCCTCGGCCGCCCTGCTTCTGGCCACCATCTCGATGATCGGAAGGAACGTCGCGATCGCGGGCGTTCTCGGCGCGGGAATGCTCCGTTCGCTCTGGCTTCCGACCGCGGTGATGGTCGGACTGGGTCTCGCGATCGCCGGAAGTTTCTGGCGGTTCGGTGAGGTCTCCGACGGCTTCGATATCGATTTCGGGTCGCCACTTTCGCTCGCTGCCGCGGCGAAGTTCGCCGCCGCGTACGTCGCGATTCTGGTCGTCTCGGTCGGTTCTCAGGAGCTGTTCAGCGACCTCGGACTGTACGCGGCGGCGTTCGTCGGCGGTCTCGTCTCGTCGGCCGCCGTCTCGGTGACCGCGGCGACGGTGCTCACCGGGGGTAGCGTCACCGCGGACGGGGCCGCGAGCATGGTCGTCTTCGGCATCGTCGCGAGCCTGTCGGCGAAGGTCGCGCTGGTCGAACTCGTCGACGGTCGATTGCGCACCCGCGTGGCGCTTCCGCTGGTCGCGATCGGGATCGCCGGACTGGTAGCGCTCTGGATCGGGTGAGTCGGCGATCACTCCTCGAAGGGTGCGTTCGGCTCGTCCCCGCCCGGCGTGGTAGTCTGGGTGTCTCCCTCGGTCTGTCCTTCCCGAGCCCCGGTCCAGCCGCCCGCGTCGACGATCTCGAAGAGATTCCGCCAGTTTCCGTCGTCCTCGCTCTCGGGGAGCTGGTCGCGAAGCTCCTGGAAGTCCGAGCCCGGAACCTGCTCCGCAACGAGATCGACGACGACGCGCGCGTGATACGCCGCCTCGGCATCGTCGACGGCATCGCCCTCGATTTCGCTGACCCGCGAGAGGTACTCGCTCCAGTCGAAGCGTTGGCCGTGATCGATGACGGCGCCGGTCAGGTACCACTCGATCTCGAGGGGTAGGCTCGCCGCCAGATCGTCGGCGTTCCCCTCGGGAATCCGCTGGCCGAGGGGCATCAGCGCGGCGCGGATGGCCCTGAGCGTGCGGCCGGTGTCGGGAAACTCGAGTCGGTGCTGCACTTCGCCGGTGAATTCGTCGAAGTTCATACGGGAATCGGCCACGACCAGCACCGAAAACCCCGGTGGTGCGTATCGGGGTGCCCGAGTGTCACACCCGCCGGCCGTTCGGCGGGATCGCCGCGACCGCAGGCCCGACCAGTCGGGCCGTTCGATCGGTGCCGGCGACGGTCCCGTTCGAGTCCGTCGAGCGCGATCGTAGAACGGACCGGAGTGTGGGCTCGTGTGCGGGGTGGCCGACACGGCTCGGAGCGAGGCGGTGCGGGGTGTAGCGTCCCGCGGGTGTAAGGGGTTCGTGGTCGGTTACACCAGCAACTGGACGTCGGACTCGGCCATGTGCTGGATCGCGGTGGCCGCGCCGACGCCGGTCGTAACGCCGTCGTAGAAATCGTCCTCGTCGTAGTCCATCAGCTCGATGGTCATCTGGCAGGCCTGGAGGTCGACCCCGCTCTCGAGCGAGAGATCGATGAGTTCCTCGATGGTGGCCGTGCCGTTCTCGTCGATACGCTTTTGCATCATGCGTGTCGCCATCGCGTCCATCCCCGGGAGCGCACCGATCGCGTTGGGGACGGGCAGGTTCGGGTTGCCGACGGCCGAGAGTTTGAGGTCCTTCGAGTGCTCCTCGTGGAGGATGTCGAGGCCCCAGAAGGTGTGAAAGACCACCACGTCCCAGCCGAAGGCGGCGGCCGTACTCGCCAGAATGAGCGGCGGGTAGGCCATGTCGAGGGTGCCCTGCGTGGCCACGACGGTCATCTTCTTGCCGTCGTCGACGGTTTCGGCCCCCGTGATCGCCCTTTCGAGCTCCTCGACGCGCTCGCGAAGCGCCGCAAACTCCGCGGGGTCGATCTCCGGGTCGGTGACTCCAGCCGCCGACGGTTCGTTCTCCGTGCTCATCTTACGCGGTCTTCTCGACGTAGTGCTTGTAGACGGCGTCGCCCTCGGTCTGGTCGAGGAGGGTCACGCCCTCTGTTCCCTCGGCCCAGCCCGCGAGGTCGCTCGTGCTGCCGGAGTCGGTCGCGACGACTTCGAGGATCTGGCCCTCGTCGAGGTCGTCGATCGCTCCCTTCGTCTTCACGACGGGCATCGGGCAGGACTGTCCTTTCACGTCGAGCGTCTCGGTGATGTCGTATTGGGAACTCATACCGTATCAGTGCTCTATATTGGAGCTACCACACAATATTGTTCCGGCCCATAAAAGAATGTCGATTAGTGTGGCGGATACGAACAACCGCCATAACTGGAATGGGATATCGAGGAGCAATAGCGCACTATCGAGCGCGATTACGTGTGAATACTAGTATCCGCCGGGCGTGAAGGCGAAATAGTATTGTGTAAATTGGGGAATTCTATGAAAACCCTTATGTGCGAGGGTCCGGTACGAGGCTGTGTACGAAATGACCGACATGGACCTTCCCACGCCGGACGTGGCAATAGGATCGATCGAGCCGAGCGAACTGAAAGCCCGAATCGACGACGGCGAGCGGATCACCCTGCTCGATACGCGCATGGAATCGGAGTACGACGAGTGGAAGATCGACGGCGAGACCGTCGACTCCATCAACGTCCCCTACTTCGAGTTCCTGGACGACGCGATCGACGACGACGTCCTTGCACGAATTCCCGACAACCGTGAGGTCACGGTTCTCTGTGCGAAGGGCGGCGCCAGCGAGTACGTCGCCGGCGTTCTCAACGAACGCGGCTACGAGACGAATCACCTCGAAGACGGGATGAACGGCTGGGCACGTATCTACGAGCGCGTCGAGGTCGACCGCTACGACGGCCCCGGCACGCTGTACCAGTATCAGCGTCCCTCCAGCGGCTGTCTCGGCTACCTCCTTGTCGACGGTACCGAGGCCGCGGTGATCGATCCACTACGGGCCTTTACCGACCGCTACGTCGACGACGCCGCGGACCTCAGTTCCGCGGACTCTCTCTCGCAGGCTCGACAGGACGCCGACGAACTCGGTGTCGACCTCACGTACGCGTTCGACACGCACATCCACGCTGACCACATCTCGGGAGTTCGGTCGCTAGCGGACGAAGGCGTCGAGGGCGTCATCCCCGAGGCCGCCGTCGACCGCGGCGTCACCTACGCGGACGAGGTCACGCTGGCCGCCGACGGCGACGAGTTCGGGGTCGGCGACGCGACGATCGAGACCGTCTACACGCCCGGCCACACCTCCGGGATGACCTCCTACCTGCTCGGCGACTCACTCCTGGCCACCGGCGACGGTCTGTTCGTCGAGAGCGTCGCCCGGCCCGACCTCGAGGAGGGCGACGACGGCGCTCCCGAGGCCGCCGCTCAGCTCTACGACTCGCTGCAGGAACGCGTCCTGTCGCTGCCCGACGACACGCTGATCGGCGGCGCTCACTTCGGCGACGCGGCCGAACCCGCCGAAGACGGAACGTATACGGCACCGATCGGCCAACTCGAGGACGAGATGGACGCCCTGACCATGGCGCGGGACGACTTCGTCGACCTGATTCTCTCGGACACGCCGCCCCGACCGGCCAACTACGAGGACATCATCCCGACGAACCTCGGCCAGCAGGACGCCACCGACGACGAGGCCTTCGAACTCGAACTCGGCCCGAACAACTGCGCGGCCAGTCAGGAATCGCTCGCCGGTGACTGATCGCCGTGATCGACATCGCAATGCCCGCTGATCTCACACCGCTGCTGGCGACCGGGTTCGCCCCGCTACACTCGGCAGCCGAGTTCGCTCCGCTCGCCATCCCGGCCGAGCCGTTTCCCAACGGTATCAGTCGATACGCCATCGGGGGACTGCTCGTCGGCCTGGGCGCGGTGATCATCTACCTCGGGACGGGGATCATCGCCGGTGCGAGCACGTTCCTCGAGTCGACGCTGTCGTACGTCTCGGAGCGGTCGCGCTTTGCGAAGTACCGGTACGACCGGGACTGGCGGGTCGTCTTCACCGCGGGGATCGTCCTCGGTGGGGCGATCTACGCCGTCGTCTGGCAGGGCGGCGCCTGGGCGACCGACGTCCAGCCCTGGCGACTGCTCGTCGGCGGCGTGTTCGTCGGTATCGGGACCCGCACCGGGAAGGGCTGTACCTCGGGCCACGGCGTTTGCGGCGTCGGCTCGGCCTCGAAGACCTCGATCGCGGGCGTGATCACGTTCCTCGCCGTCGCGATCCTGACGGCCCAGGCCGTCTCCGCGCTGGGGGTGAGTCCGTAATGAGCGAGACGCGAGCGGAGCGAGGGTCTCGGAACGACGAGCGGGGCGGGTCCCGCCCCGCGAGCGCCGGCGCACCCGACCGAACCGAGCACCCGCTGTTCCTGCCGCTGATCCTCGTCGGTGGCCTGTTCTTCGGGTTCGGACTCGCCTACAGCCGGATGGCCCGACCGGAGGTCGTGCTCGACTTCCTCCAGTTGGAGGACTTCGGACTGGTGTTCGTGATGTTCGGTGCGGCGGTCGTCACGGGGATCGCCTTTTTCCTCGTCCCGCGTCTGCGCGACCGGGCGCCGATGACCGGCGACGCCTACGAACGCCGCCTCAAGCCGTTCGACCGCAACGTGCTGATCGGCGGCTCGATCTTCGGCGTCGGCTGGGGACTCTCGGGCATCTGTCCCGGCGCGGCCTACGCCAGCATCGGGATCGGCAACGGCACCATCCTCTGGGCGATCGCCGGTATGTTCGCCGGCGCGCACCTCCAGGGCGTCTGGCGCAGCCGCTCGCAGGATGCCGACGCCACCGCGGCGACGGCCGACTGACCTATTCGTTTCCAACTGCATTCGACCATACAACGCCTCCACGATAGATGGAACCAGCGACCGTCCTCATGTTCGGCGTGGCCGCGCTCGCGAGCCTCTTCATGGCGTGGGTCATCGGCGCCGGTTCGAGCGGCGCGACGCCGTTTGCCCCCGCAGTCGGGGCCAATGCCATCTCGACGATGCAGGCCGCCTTCGTCGTCGGCATCCTCGGCTTCGCCGGAGCGGTCACCCAGGGCGGAAACGTCTCCGAAGCCGTCGGGCGCGGCCTCGTCGACGGCGTCACGCTCCCGCCGACCGGCGTCATCGTCGTCTTACTGATCGGCTCCGGTCTGATGGCGGTCGGGATCGCGACCGGTTACCCGATCGCGACGGCCTTTACGGTCACCGGGTCGGTCATCGGCGTCGGGCTGGCTCTGGGCGGGACGCCGGCGTGGACGAAGTATACCGAGGTCGGCGCCCTGTGGCTCCTCACGCCGTTCGTCGGCGGCGGGATCGCCTACGGGATCGCGAGTGTACTGCCCCGCCCGTCCGTCCCCGAGGCCCGGAGCGTTCCGGTTCTCGCCGGCCTGGTCGGGGCCGTCCTCGCGAATCTGGAGGTTTCGTTCCTCGAACCGGGCGGCGGCACCGCCGCCGGTGGCCTGCGGTGGGCGCTGCCGTTCGACGGCGTCGCGGCGACCGGTGCGATCTCGCTCGCCGTCGGGGCCCTGGCCGCAGTGGTCGTCCGGTGGGACATCCGCCGGGACGTGACGGGTGGACTGCGGCGGTTCGTGCTCGCTCTCGGGGGCCTCGTCGCCTTCTCCGCCGGGGCGAGCCAGGTCGGCCTCGCCGTCGGCCCCTTGCTCCCGCTGCTGTCCGACGCGTCGATGGTGACCCCGACCGCCGTCCTGCTCGGTGGCGGCCTCGGAATCCTGGTCGGGTCCTGGACCGGCGCGCCGCGGATGATCAAGGCGATCTCGCAGGAGTACGCCTCGCTCGGCCCGCGGCGATCGATCGCGACGCTCGTTCCCTCGTTTCTCATCGCCCAGACGGCGGTCCTGCTCGGCGTCCCGGTCTCGTTCAACCAGATCGTCGTGAGCGCGATCGTCGGCAGCGGCCTCGCGGTCGGCGGCGGGGCCGCCGTCAGCCCGCACAAACTGGCCGTGACGGTCGTCGCGTGGGTCGGTTCGTTCGTGCTGGCATTCGGCATCGGCTACTGCGGGATGACACTCGTACCACTGCTATGACGATGCGGGGAACCCTTCGACCTGCTTCAGAGCCGACGCCCGACCAGCGCGACCGCCGCCGAACCGATCGATATCGCCGTGACGGCGCCGATCGACCAGTGTAGCAGCGTTCGCGTCACCGCCGGTGTCGGCTCGAACAGGGGCAGAAACATTCGTCCGTCGACCGCGACGACGAGAATCGCGCCGAGGCCGTCGAACGCCACGTCCATCGGCGTGTCGTAAGGGCCGTAGCGCTTGAGCACGTGCTCGACGCCGACGCGTTCGCTGACGGCCCTGGCGGCGTGTTCGAGCAGTTCCCAGGCGATGCCGGCCGCGAGCGTGAGTCCGATCGTCGCCGTCGCGACGGACGTCCCGAGCGGACCGGGAAGGGCGCCCGGACCGGCAACCACCACCCACGCGTAGACGATCGCCGCGACGAGGGCCGCGGACGCGACGTGGGTCACGTGGTCCCACCACCAGACGGTGTCGTACCACCCCAGCATGCCGAGCATGTGGAGGATACCGGCGATCGCGATAGAGAGCGGCAGGACGGGCCCGAAACTCACGGCGCCGCCCTCGAGGCCGACCACCACGGCCTCGACGGCGAGCGGGCTCGCCACGGCGGCCAGCGAGGCGACCGCGTTGACGGCGATCGCCGCGTCGTCGCGACGGACGCCGATCCACAGCGTCGCCAGAAGAACGCCGACTGCGGCTGCGAGGCCGAACGTCGCCGCGATCGTCATCGTGAATTCACCCGAATCCGTCGTGTACTCATCGCTCCCTCGCCCTAACCCTTCCCTTCCGACGGGCGTGCGCGAAACGGCTATATGAGCCGACTGCCTAGAGAACCGAACGATGATGGCGACGACCCACGCGCTCGTGGGCATGGCGGTGGCGCTCCCGGTGATAGTCGGCGCTCCCGAACTGGCGCCGGTCGCGATCCTGGCCGGCGCCGTCGGCGGGTTGCTTCCCGACCTCGACCTCTACGTCGGCCATCGCAGAACGCTTCACTACCCCGTCTACGGGTGGCTCGCGGCCGGCCCCGCGATCGGCCTCGCGCTGCTGTCACCCTCGACGGTGACCGTCGGCCTCGCGGTCGGACTGACCGCCGCCGCGCTCCACGCGGTGACCGACGTCGCCGGCGCCGGCCTCGAACTCCGACCCTGGCAGGCCGGCAGCGACCGGGCGGTCTACAGCCACTACCACGGCCGCTGGCTCCGCGCCCGCCGCTGGGTTCGCTACGACGGCGCCCCGGAGGACCTCGCGCTCGCGAGCCTGGCCGGGGCGGGCGCGATCACGGTGGCCGGCGAAGCGGCGGGGCTGGTCACCGTCGGTCTCGTCGGTGGACTCCTGGCGATCTCGACCGTCTACGCACTCCTCCGGCGGTCTCTGGCCGATCTCGCGGTTCGGCTCGTCGGGTACGTGCCCGCCTCGATTCGGATGCACGTCCCGCAGCGGTACTGCGAAACCGACCCGTCCGGGAGACGCTGACCGATCGAGCCGCCGCGTTCGACCGTCGCTGCCGCGCCGTCGAGATCGATCGCGTCACCGTGCCGGCGAGGCCGACGCCCTTCACAACTGTTAGGCGGAGCCGTCTCGAACCCTCGGGCATGAGAGACCTGTTTCTCCGGGCGGCCCGCGGGGAGCGAACCGAGCGCCCGCCGGTCTGGATGATGCGCCAGGCGGGCCGGTACCTCCCGGAGTACCGCGAACTGCGCGAGGACTACTCGTTCCGCGAGGCGATTTCGACGCCGGACGTCGCCGCCGAGATCAGCCTCCAGCCCTACGAGCGATTCGAACCGGACGCCGTCGTCATGTACTCGGACATCCTGACGGTGCTGGAACCGCTCGGGTTTGCATACCACCTCGAATCTGGCGTCGGACCGGTCGTCGAGAACCCGGTCGAATCGCCTGCGGACGCGGACCGAACCCCCGAGGACGTCCGCGAACACCTCCCCTACGTCGGCGACCTCCTCTCCCGACTCTCGGCCGAGCTCGGTTCCGACGCGGCGACACTCGGCTTCACCGGCGGCCCGTTCACGCTCGCGGCGTACGTCTGCGAGGGCGAACCGTCGCGGACCTTCATGGCCGTCCGCCGCCTGCGCGCGGAACACCCCGACGCGTTCGAGCGACTCCTGCGAGCCTTCACCGACGTCGTCGTCGACTACGTCCGGTACCAGGTCGAGGCCGGTGCGGACGCGATCCAGCTGTTCGACACGTACGCGGGCCTGCTCTCGCCGGCGGACTACCGCGCGTTTCTCCTCCCGCTGCACCGGGAGATCGTCGAGGCCACCGACGTCCCGACGATCGTCTTCGCCCGGAACCTCTCTGGCAATCTCGACCTGCTCGCCGAGACCGGCGCGGACGTCGTCGGCCTCGACTGGACGGTCGACATCGCCGCGGCGCGCGACCGACTGGGCGATCGGCCGGTGCAGGGCAATCTCGACCCAGCGCTCCTCTACGGTGATCCCGACGCCGTCCGCGAGCGCACGCTCGACATCGTCGACGCAGCGGGTGAGGCCGGCCACATTCTGAACCTCGGTCACGGCGTCGACCGGTCGGTCCCCGTCGAGAACGTCGCGGCGTTCTTCGAGGCGGCGAAGTCGGTCTCGCGGTAGCGAAGTCGGCCTCGCGGTCGCGAACCCGATTTCGCAGGAGTCGAAGCCGCTCGCGAAAGATAGTTACGTCACTCCGGCTGCACGCCGGCGTTCAGACAGTACGTGCCGGGTTCCGGCCGACACTCGCACTGGCGAAGCTGGTAGTAGGCCGGATCGAAGTCGGCACAGAACGGTTCGAGGAGGTCCGCGAGCAGCGTCGCGAAGCGCGGATCGTCGTGGGGGACCGGGACGCGGTGGAGATCGAGCCCGACCGCCGCGGCGTCTTCGGCCAGGTCGACGTCGAGTTCGGCGAGCGTCTCCGACTGCTCGTGCATGAAGCTCATCGGCTCGACGACGACGCGGTCGGCTTCGTCGCCGAGGCGCTCGACCACGTCCTCCGTCTCGGGCTCGGTCCACTCGATGTCGCGGTTGGCGTGGTTCTGGTACCCGATGTGGTAGTCCTCGAGGCCGAGCAAGCGAGCGATCGTCGCTGCGTGCTCCTCGACGTACTGATCGTAGCGGCTCCCCGCGTCGAGGTACTTCGTCGGCGTGCCGTGCGCGGAGAAGACGAACGCGGTCTCGGGATCGTCGAGGGATACTCCTTCCTCGTGGAGGAAGGCGTCGATGCCGTCCGCCCGCAAGCGGTTGTACGCCGGCACGCGGTGCCAGCCGGTGATCGAGGCGAACGCGGGGTCGTAATCCTCCAGCTCAGCGATCGCGGTCTCCAGCGCGTCGATCGAGGCCACCGTCGTCGAGGGGCCACACAGCGGGTAGATGGGAAGCGCGACGACGTGGTCGACCCCGTCGTCGGCGAGCTCGGCGGCGACGTCGGGGATCAGCGGCTCGGTGAACTGCATCGCGTGGCGAACGGTCACGTCGTGACCGCGGTCGGCGAGCGTCTCGGCCAGCGCGTCGGCCTGTGCGATCGCTTGCTCCTGCAGCGGCGAGCCGCCGATCTCCTCGTACTCCGCCATGATACTCGGGAGCCGTCGCTCGGCCAGTTCGCGCGAGCGGTCTCTGGCCGCTCGCTCCGAGTCGGCCGCCTCGAGATCGGCGTTGTCGTAGAAGATCCGCGTCAGGTACTCGAGGACGGTCTCGCGGTCGGGCGTGGCAGGTTCGCCGAAGTTGAGCAGGACGATCCCGGTCTCCATAGCGGGGCTTGCCGCGGGAGCGGTTTAGCAACTTCGGAGGCGGAACCCGGAATATCGCCCGCGAGTCGCCCGAATCCCGGACATGTTCGACCTCGGTTGGCGAGCGACCGAATCCCGGTTCTGGTCACCGGTCCGCGGCCGTGATCCGCTGGCTCACTCGCCGACCAGGTCGTCGGCGAGGCGCTCGGCGTTGCGAATTCGGCCGGGGATCCCGGGTCGGCCGACGTAACTGGCACAGAGGTGGATCCCGCTCGGTAGTTCGAGGTCGTCCATCGCGGTCCAGGTGCGGTCGTAGGCGGGCATGCCGGGCTCCCAGCGGTGGACGTGGATGACGTCCGCCGCCGCGCCGGTGATGCGTTCGAACTCCCGCGCCGCGATCTGCCCGAGTTCGCCCTCGGTCGCCTCAAGGAGCGGCGGGTACGACAGCGGGTCGATGTAGGCGGTGTAGAGTCGGTCGCGTTCGAGGATACTCGCGTTCCAGGTCAGGCCGCTGATCGAGACGTCGTCGGCGTCCGGCGGGACGAGCGTGCCGAGGCCGCGACCACCGAAGCCGGAGTCGAGAAAGACCATCCCGATCGGATTGTACGCGAAGCGATCGAGGGTCGCGGCGAGGTCGCCGTCGACCGGTTCCAGCAGTTCGGCCGCCGTCGGCGCCGGCGTCGTCACGACGACGTCGTCGACCCGTTCGGTTCCGTCGGCCGTCTCGAGTGCGTAGCGGGTGTCCTTGTCACCCTCTCCGTCGTCTCCAGGGTCGTCGTTTCCGGCAATCGGCCTGATCGACTCGACCGGGGTCGCCAGCCGGATCGACTCGGCGTGGGCCTCGTAGAGCGCGGCGACGAGTTCACCGATCCCGTCGTCGAAGGAGACGATCGGCGGCGTCTCGCGATCGGACCTGATCGATTCGAGGACCTTCAGGAGGATGCTTCGCTCGACGCCTCGTTTCTCGAGGACGCGGCCGAGCGAGTACTCCATCAGCATGTTGCGCGGGTCGGTCCCGTAGAGCCCGCTGTACAGCGGGCCCGCGTACCGGCGGGCGGCCTGCCGACCGAACTTTCGGACGAGGAACTCGTCGACGGTCTCGCCGGGTCTCGGGGGACCGAACAGCGGCTCGAGGAGCATCCGGAGCTTCCCGAGCGGCGTGATGAGGTCGGTCGTGATCGCCTCCCGGACGGACAGCGGCGCGACCTTCAGCTCCCCGTCGTGGTAGACGTATATCGGCTGGTCGTCGGCGCCGTAGCGCAGTCGGTCGTGCAGGTCGAACGCGTCGATCATCGACCGGATACCGGGGGTCAGGCGCAGTCGTTGCGGCCCGAGTTCGAGGACGCGGCCGTCGACCGCGCGGCTCTGGACGACGCCGCCCGGTTCGTCCCGGGCCTCGAACGCCACGACCTCCTCGCCGCGCTGTTCGAGCGCTCGCACGAGCGCCAGTCCAGACATCCCAGTGCCGACGACGCCGACGGTCATGCCCGAACGGTTTCGAGTCGATGCATATCGGTGTGTCGGGATCAGCGCGGCCGTGTCGCCGTCTCGCGCGACACGTCACGGAGCGTTCCGCCCGATCGAGGACTCGATCGAGCCGCCCGTGGCGAACGCTTCGGTCTCACTCGTCGTCTCCCGTGTCGGGGTCCGTGATGGGGTCGACGCGAAAGACGTAGTCGGCGTACGCGCCGTCGAGGTTCGTCGGCCCTTCCTCGGCGGTGTGGTCGCGACACAGCGCCGCCGTCGCCTCGACGGCGCCGTGACCGGTCTCCTCCTCGTAGCGCTCGAGAACGCGGAACGCCGCCCGTTCGTCGCACCCTCGGCGGTGACACGTCGGCGGGTCCGCGGTTTCGAGGGGCACGGTATCATCCGACCGATCGTCCGCCGGCTCGACCTCGTCGCCGCGTTCGAGCGCCTGCTCGAGATCGCGCTCGCGCTGGCGTTCGTCCTCGTCGTGGGCTCGTTTGTCTCGGCCGCGTTTCGTGTCCGCCATACTGAAAGCAACGAGGTCGAGCGTGATATGACTGTGCGTTCGGTTCACGGTACCGACGCGATCGCGGCGGTAACGAGCGGGGCGACCGGTGGCGTGAAACCGTCGAGCGATCCGCCGAAGCGCCCTCAATCGTCGGCCTCGGACCCGGTCGTCAGCACTGGGACCGGTGCGCTCCGGAGGACGCGATCGGTCGTCGAACCGAGCAGTCGCTCGTTGACCCCTTGTCGGCCGTGGGTCCCCATGACGACCAAATCGGCGCCGACGTCCGTCGCGACCGTCCGGATGGTCTCCGGCACGGCGCCGGTCTCGACGTACGTCTCGACCGGGACGTCGTCGATTTCGGTCGCTGCAGTCTCGAGGAGTTCACGGGCGGCGTCGTCACCCGTCGACGAGCCGACGTCACCGAACGTGGGCTCGTCGACGACGGCGAGCAGGTGCAGCGTCGCCCCGGCGTCCGCGGCGGCGGCCGTCGCCAGGGAGAGCGCGTCGCGAGCGTGCGGACTGCCGTCGAACGGGACGAGAATCGCCTCCGGCGGGTAGGTCCTGGTCCCCTTCTCACGGACGGCCAGCACGGGAGTCTCGGTCTTCCGCACGACGTGCTCCGTGACGCTTCCGAGCAGGTAGCCGTCGAGCCCGCTCCGGCCGTGGGTCCCCATCACCACGAGGTCGGCGCCCTCGGCCAGGGCGACGATCTCGGCGCGCGGATCTCCCTGGACGATCTCGTCCCGGACCGGGACGCCGCTCGCCTTGGCCCGTTCGCGCGCCGATTCGAGCACCCGTTCGCCCTCCCGCTCGAGCACGTCGACGACCGCGCCCTGATACTGCACCTGGCTCGGCTTGTTGGTGTCCGCGACGTACAGCAGATCGACCGTCGCGCCGTGGACGGCCGCGACCTCCAGCGCGTACCCGAGGGCGACCGTCGACGGGTCGCGGTCGTCCACGGGAACGAGGATATCGTCGTACATACGGTCCCGTACGTCCGTGTGCATGAAAGAAGTACCCGTCGTTCCTGACGGTTGTACCGTCGTCGGAACTCACAGGGGTTATTGCGCGTCACTCGAAATCCCCGGTATCAATATGGGTCCGCTCGGCTGGATACTACTCACGACAGTCCTCATCAGCCTCTTCGCCTGGATCGGCGTTCTGACGCTCTATCTCGCGGACCACCTGGTCGAACGATTGCTCCTGTGGCTCGTGGCCTTCGCCGCCGGCGCGTTACTGGGTGGGGCCTTCTTCCACCTGCTTCCGCGAGCGATCGAGACCCGCGGCGAACTCCACACGCGCGGCCTGTTCGTCGCGCTCGTCGTCGGGTTCTGTTTCTTCTACGTCTTAGAGCAGTTCATCCACTGGCACCACCACCACGGCACCGACCACGAACACGAGCCGATGACCTACCTCGTGCTGGTCTCGGACGGACTGCACAACTTCATCGACGGCATCGTCGTCGCCGGGGCGTTCCTCATCGACGTCGAGGTCGGGCTCGTCACCGCGTTCGCGATCGCGCTGCACGAGATCCCCCAGGAGATCGGCGATTACGGCATCCTCGTCTACGGCGGGTTCGAGAAGGTGCGCGCGCTCGTCGTGAACTACCTGACCGCGCTCACGATCGTCGTCGGCGGGCTCGTCGGCTACGCGCTCTCGGACGTCGTCGGGGAGCCGCCGGTCGCCCTCCTGACCTTCGCCGCCGGAAACTTCATCTACATCGCCAGCTCCGACCTGATCCCGGAGATCAACGCGGAGGCCGACGTCGAACACCGACTCGGCTACTTCCTCGTTTTCGTCGCCGGCCTCGGCGTGATGTACGGGATCGCGGCCGTTAACCCGCTCCACTGAGACCGACCGTGTCCGGCGCAGGCATCGCGTCGACCCGGTCGGACGTACCCGGGTGGGATCGACGATCGGCTGCGTTCCGATGCTACGCCAACCGGTCGGGCGGCTCCGAGCGGGTCGCGGTCGGCGCCCGATGGCACGCCGCTGTTCCAGCGCTCGGGGACGAGGCCGATATCGGTAACTCCGTGCGGTGACCACCTGTTCCTATGTCGCTGCTCAGGTCCCGCCGGATCGGCTACTACCTGCTTCTGCTGGGCGTCACCGCCGCCTTCTTTACGCTCCTGTACATGTACGGGATGGCGGCGTGGGAGGGGCGCCCGCGATCGTGGTACCGCTCGCTCGAGGTCGTCTTCCAGTCGTTTACGACCACCGGCTACGGCGAGGACGCGGGCTGGGATACCCCCCAGATGAACTTTCTCGTGATCGCGATGCAACTGGCAGGGATCGGACTCATCCTCACGGCGGCTGACGTCTTCGCGGTCCCGTGGCTCCGTCGTGCACTCACCGAGAACCTGCCCACGGCGGCGCCGGATGCCGCCGAGCACGTAATCCTCTGTACGTACTCCTCGCGCGGGGAGGCCTTCCTCGCGGAACTCGACTCGCGCGGTCGCGACGCCGTCGTCGTCGAACCGGACGAGGACCGGGCGCGCGAGTTGCATGACGCCGGCCGAACGGTCGTCCACGGCGATCCGGAGTCGATCGACGTCCTGCGCGACGCCGGGATCGAGCGAGCCGCGGCCCTGGTGTCCGACGCGGCCGACGACACCAGCGCGAGCATCGTCCTCACCGCACGGGAAGCCGACCCCGACGTCGACATCGTCACGCTCGTCGAGGACGCGCAGGTCGCCGACTACCATCGGATCGCCGGCGCCAACGACGTGCTCTCGCCCCGGCAACTGCTGGGGGAGAGCCTCGCCCACCAGGTGCCGACGAGCGTCACGACGACCGCCAGCGGGGGCGTCGAACTCGGCGACGACCTCGAACTCGTCGAACTCTCCGTCGAGCCGGGGAGCGACCTCTGTCAGCGTCGGGCCGGCGCCGTCAACCTCGACGATCGATTCGACGTCGACGTCGTCGGGGCCTGGATCGAGGGGGCGTTCGAGAGTCCGATTCCGCCATCGGTCGAATTCGACGAGGACGTCCGGCTGCTCGTCGCCGGCGCGCCGGATCGGATCGCCGCGCTGCGGGAGGAGGTGACGTCGTCCGTCCGGTCGCTGTCGGAACGGCGCGTCATCGTGGCCGGCTACGGGGAGGCGGGCGCGAGCGCGGCCGCGACGCTCGAGGAGACGGCCGCGACGGTCACCGTGATCGATATGGAAGACGGACCGGGCGTCGACGTCGTCGGCGACGTACGCGATCGGACGGTCTTCCAGGAAGCCCGCGTCGAACAGGCGTCGGCGGTGATCGTCACCGTCAACGACGACACGACCGCGATCCTCGCGACGCTCGTGCTCTCGGAGGTCGCGCCCGACGTCGAGGTGATCGTGCGGGCGGACGACACCGGGAGCGAGCCCAAACTCTACCGGGCGGGCGCGGACTACGTCCAGTCGCTGGCCACGGTCAGCGGCCGGATGCTCGCCTCGACCGTGCTCGACGACGAGACGGTTCTCGCCTTCGACGCGCGGATCGACGTGGTGGAACTGCCTGCCGGGTCGCTCGCGGGCCGCACCGTCACCGAGACCGACGTCCGGGCCCGAACTGGGTGTACGATCCTGGCGGTCCGACGCGACGACGAGACGATCACGTCGTTCGATCCCGCCGCGTTCGAGATCGAACCCGACGACGCGGTGGTCCTCGCGGGGACCGACGAGAGCGTCCACCAGTTCGAAGAGCTCTTTCTCGACGGATAGCTGCTGGTGGTGGCGTGCGACCGGCGCGCGTCGGAACCCTTCGCCCGTTTCAGATCGGCCGATCCGGTTGGCGATCGTACGCGCGCTCGCCGGCTTCGATGGGTACGTCGAGCCAGTTCTCCGTCGGCGGGAGCGGACACTCGTACTGATCGGAGTAGGCGCAGGTCGGGTTGTACGCCTCGTTGAAGTCGAGAATCCACTCGCCGTCGGTCGTTCGGTGGGACTCGGGTTCGAGGTCGAGGTACCGGCCGGCGCCGTAGGTCTCGTCTCCGCTGGTCTCGTCGCGGAAGGGCACCCACAGCCGGTCGTCGTTCGGGTCGGCCTTGTACGCCTGGATGACGGCTGGCTCGCCGTCGATCGTGACCGTGAACTCGCCCCACCGATAGTAGGTCTGCTCACCGTCCGTACTCGTTCCGACGGTGATCGGCTCGGGGTCGTCGTATCGATCGAGTGGGACTTCGAACCGGTAGTCGGCATCGATCGCGAAGTACGACAGCCCGTCGAAGTCGTCCCGTTCGTCCGGCGGAATCGGCGAGCGTGGGTGCTCGCCGAAGTACCGCGCCTTCTCCTCGCGCTGGGCCTCGATCGCTCGCTTCCAGTGTTGGTTCATTGGTCGACGTGATGTGAGTGGGGTTGCAGTCGGTCGTCGTGGTCGATTACGTGTACTGACCGATCAGTCGGTCGAGCGTGGCGCGATCCTGGACGCCGCTCGTGCGCTCTGCGGGTTCGCCGTTCGCGTAGAGCACGAGCGTCGGAACGCCGCGAACGCCGTGTTGCTGGGCCAGTCCCTGGTGGGCGTCGATGTCGACCGTCGCGACCGCGGCGTCACTCTCGGCTGCCAGCGCTTCGATTGTGGGTTCGAGCATCTGACACGGACCGCACCAGTCCGCGCGGAAGTCGACGAGGACGACGTCGTGCGTCGTGACGACCTCGGAGAAGTGATCGGGACCGTCGACGTGGATCGGCTCGGTCGGCGTCCCTGTCGAGTCGCTCTCGACGTCGTCGAGATTGCCGCCGGTTTCGAGGCGCTCCTGGAGTTCCCGTTTCTTCTGCTCGCGGATGCGAGCGCGTTCGTCGTCGAGTGATTCGCTCATCGGCTCCATCTACGGACTCGAGCGGCATAACGGTTGTGCGCAACCTATACAATACATCCTCGGTCACCGCCGCGACGGCGATCCCGGCGAAACGGGTCAGTTACCCCAGACTCACGTCGAGATACAGCATGACGATCACGCCGGCCATGACGCCCATCGTGGCGATCCGCTCGTGGCCGCGGGTGTGGGTCTCGGGGATGATTTCGTCGGAGATGACGAAGAGCATCGCGCCCGCGGCAAAGCCCATCGCGTAAGGAAGCAGTGGTTCCATCGTCGCGACGGCCAGCGCGCCGAGCACGGCGAGTGGGATCTCGACGATGCCCGCACGTAGCCCGGCGAAAACGGCGTAGATCCGTCGATCGAGCCCGGCGTTGATCGCGGCGACCGAGACGGCGAGGCCCTCCGGGATGTTCTGTATGCCGATCGCGAGCATCAGGGCGATGGCGTTCTCGACGTTACCGGAGCCGAAGCCGACGCCGACGGCCAGTCCCTCCGGCATGTTGTGCAGCGTGATCGCCAGGATGAACAGGATGACGGGCGCCAGGCGCTCCCGGTGAAGCCGTTCAGCTTCGGCGTCCAGCGCCGACTGGTCGGCTGGATCGCCGACGTCCGGCCGGCGCCGGCCGGTCAGGAGGTAGTGCGCGTGCGGGACGATGACGTCCGCCCGGTCGAGGAACGCCGCGCCGAGGACGACGCCGACGAGCGTCGGAATCGGGTCGCCCCCGGAGTACTGCTCGATCCCGGGGATGATGAGGCTGGTAAACGCCGCGGCGAGCATCACGCCGGCGGCGAATCCGAGCGCCCCGTCGAGGGCGCGCTCGGAGGGGTTCCGCCAGACGAAGATGAGCGACGCGCCGAGCAGGTTCAACCCGGCGATGACGATCCCGCCGGCGAGCCCCTGGACGATAGGGTTCTCGCCCACGACGCGGACGAAGAGTTCTACCAGCGATGCCATCGTCTCGAATCCGCACCTGCTCGGCCGATCCGACGCGCCCGCGTCGCGGTGATTCCCTGTAACACGTCGTACACGGTTGCCAGCCGGAAAAATGGGGTCCGATACCAAATACGTCCGCATTTTGAACTCGGTACGAAGGCGGAGCGACTTCCCCCTCGGGAACGTGAGTGTCTGAGCGGGTGTGACAATTATTTATCAAACTCCCCAGCGTCGAGTGCTCTATGTCGGATGGGTTCTCTCGGAGGCGGGCGGTACGTACCGGCGCCGTCGGGATCGCGATTACGATCGCGGGCTGCGGGAGCAGCGAAGACGGGGACGACGGTGATGGAGGCAACGGTGGCGACGGCGGCGAGGGCAACGGAAGCGGTCCGATCGAGCCGGGTACGCGGATCGATTTTGACGGCATCACCGCCGGTTGGGAGGGGCTGGCACCCAGTGCGATCGAGGGATTGTCGAACCCGACTCTCTCACTCGTGGAGGGGGAGCCGTACGAGATGGGATGGAGCCAGGGCGACGGCGCGACTCACAACATCGCCATCTACGACGAGTCCGATGCGGTCGTCGACGACCTTCAGACTGACATCGTCTCGGAGCCCGGCGACGGCCAGTGGCTCGAGTTCGAAGCCAGCGGCGAGATGGTCACGTACATCTGCGAAGTTCATCCGACCACGATGATCGGCGACATCGAGGTTCAAAGCGAGTGAGGCGGGAATCGACGCTGTTTCGGGTCCGAATGCGACTGCGAAACCCGGGCCGGGACCGTCGATCTCTGGCGGTCGGTTCGTCCCCCCTCTCCTCGTGCAACGGCTCACATCTGCGCGCCCGGCGGCACGATCAGGACGTTTCCGTGCGCGCGAGCTACGATGTCCTCGGAGACGCTGCCCAGCAACAGTCTGCGAAGTCGGCTGTGGCCGCGAGAGCCGAGCAGTATCGTCGCCGGTTCGTATTCGGCCTCTGCGGCGATGATCTCGTCGGCCGGGTCGCCGGACCGAACATCGGTCGTCGTCTCGATTCCCCACGCTTCGAGCCGGTCGGCACGCTCGGCCAGGCGCGCCGACGGATCCGTTTCCTGCGGAAGTTCCGGGTCCTTCGGCGTCAAGACGTGAACGAGCGCGGCCTCCCGGGTGGCGGGTTGCAGCGTCGAGAACACTCCGAAGGCGTGATCGGCGTTCTCGGAGAAGTCCGTCGCAAACAGCATCCGGCGGAACAGGTGCGACTCGAGCACGTCGGGGTCTTCGGTGTCGCGTTCGACCCGGTTGACGAGCAGCGGCGTCTCCGTCGTCCGAGCGAGATTTCGCGCGGTCGACCCGATGACGCGGTTTTCTAGCGGGCTCTTCCCCCGCGAGCCGACGACGGTGAGGCCGGCTCCGATCGTCTCCGCGATGCCCGTGATACGGCGATGGGGCGTCCCGCGAACGACGTGTGCCTCGACGTCGAATCCGGCCGTCTCGATGACCTCGCCGTAGCGATCGAGCGCCCGCTGGCGACGTCCGTCGAAGTCCATTCCGGGCATGCCCGCGTGCACGTTCGACGGGATGACGGTGACCAGGTGAATCTCGTCGATCCCGATCCGTCCGAGACACTCGAGGCAGGTCTCGTTGTGGATCGTCGCCTCGCTAGCGGCCGAGAGGTCGGTTGCGATGACGGCTTTCATGGATGGTCCTACGGGCGCACGATATAATATTGTTTGGATAAATCAATACTGACGCCGGTTCCGTCCGTCCCGGACCAGCGGCCCGTCCCGCATTCCCGGTTCGGCGCGTCGATTCTACTCCCACGGAGTACGGTTCACCGTCGGTCCGCGGAGTGGGTTACCCCGAACGGTGCGTCGAAGGTCGTCCGTCGGTGACTCCGTGGCCGCGTTCGTGACAGTCACCGGGTTCCGTTGCGATCCGTCGAGTCCGGGACGGCGAGTTCGGTCGAGCGCGCGCCAGCCCGAGTCGCGATCCGCTCGAGCGCCCTGATATTTGGAAAACGTACGGGGATATTCGCGTCGGTTAGCCGTTACATACTCGGCAGTAATATTGTGTGGTAGGCCCAAAAGCATTATACGTCCTCCTCGGGTACGATGAGACGAGTAGAATCCCATGATTCGCGCACAACCGATAGGCGTGCGGGGTCGATATCAATGATCGACGTACCCACACTTTCGCCGGACGTACAGGCAGCCGTCCTCGTGGCCGTCGTCCTCGTCGAGGCCGTCGTCCTCTACGGCGGGTACGGCCTCCTCGAACGGATCGCGGCACCACCCCTCATCGACGTGATCAAGGACGTATGATGGAGCTATTCGGAATCGCGCTCACGACGCTCTTGCTATTCGTGAGCTTCGGGTTCCTGGTCGGCGTCCTGTTCGGCTTCTTCGGCATGGGTGGATCCTTCCTCGTCACGCCGGCACTGCTCGTGATGGGGTACGACACCAGCGTCGCCGTCGGGAGCGGGATGGCCTTCGTCTTCGGGACGGCCGTGATCGCGACGCTCAAACACCGTGATCTCGGGCAGGTGGACTACAAACTCGGCGCCCTGATGGTCGCCGGGACGACGGCCGGCATCGAGGTGGGCAGTATCCTGGTGTACTCCCTCGAAGACATCGGCCTGGCAGGCAGCGTCATCGGCATCACGTACGTCTTCCTGCTGGGTGCGATCGGGCTGTTCGTCACCTACAACGCGCTCGCGTCCGAGGGATCGGCCGACGGCGGCGGCCACCACGAGGCTGCTGACCAGGAGCTCGACCCGGACGACATTCCGGACGTCGCCAGGAAGATCCAGTCCTACCGCGTCCCGCCGATGATGACCCTCTCCGGGGGCATCCAGGTCTCGCTGTGGATGATCCTCGGCGTCGCGTTCGCCACGGGACTCCTCTCGGGCTTTCTCGGCGTCGGCGGCGGCTTCATCCGCATGCCCGCCCTGTTCTACCTGATCGGCGTTCCGGTGCCCATCGCGGTCGGGACCGACCTGTTCGAGATCGTCATCTCGGGCGGCGTCGGTTCCTACATCTACGGGATCGAAGGCGGCGTCAACCTCACGATCGTCGCGCCCCTGCTGGCTGGCAGCGCCCTCGGCGCCCGCATCGGTTCGGCGGCGACCAGCATCGTCGACGAGGAGGACATCAAGATCTACTTCGGGCTGATGCTCCTCGGTGGCTCGGTCGCGGTCGCGTTCCGGCAGGTCGCCGGTCCACTCGGGATGCCCGTGCTAGAGACAGTCGCCTTCGCGTTGATAATGCTCTCGGCATTGCTGGTCAGCGGCGCCGTGCTCTACAGCACGATCACGACCATCCGAGCGAACGAACGAGCGGCCGCAGCCGCCGCGGACTGAGCGCCCACCTCGATCGTCGGCGTGACGCGCGCGGCGCTGACCGGTTCAACGAGATTGTACAATACCCACACAATTCTTTTATCGCTGCGGTACCTCGATTCACACGGACAGATGGCACGGTCTATGGCGGAGCAGCTTCAGCAGGACATGGAGTGTGAGGGTCTGCTGGAGTGTATCCACGGCCTCAAACAGCTCGACAAGGAGTGTTTCAGGGTGCTCGTCGAGAGCGACGAGCCGCTGACGATCGACGAGGTGGCCGAGCGGGTCGACCGCGAGCGCTCGACGGCGTACCGATCGATCCAGCGGCTGCTCCAGAGCGGATTCATCCAGAAGGACCAGATCAACTACGACCAGGGCGGCTACTACCACGTCTACCGCCCGACCGATCCCGAGCAGATCGCGAGCGACATGCAGCGAAAGCTCAACGACTGGTACGCGAAGATGGGCCAGCTCATCCAGGAGTTCGAGGACAAGTACCGGACGACAGAGGACATCGCTGCCGCCGCCGACGGGTAGAGGGCGGGCATGGCTGGCCGAACCCGACCCGACGAGGTGCGCGTCTGGCTGGTCGAGCGCACGTACTCCGACGACGAACAGAACCTGATCATCCTCGTCTACGCGACGCCGGACGGCGAGCGCTACTTCCGCAAAGAGCGGGCGCTGACGAGTAACGCGGACGTCCGCGAGACGACGGCGGCCCTCGATGTCGAGCCCGGCAATCTCGGCGACGTGCAGGACGACGAACTGCGCGAGCAGTACGCGACGGAGGCCTCGCGCATGGCCGACGAACGCGACCCCGACGACACGATCTAACGGCGGCGGGGCAAGCTGGCGACCGACGCGCCATCCCCGACGGCGCCGACTGGGTGGTTCTTTTCCCTGGCCGTGGTCCGTTCGCCATGGCGTCCGAAATCGAGACGTTCGACTTCCTGGTAATCGGCTCGGGATCCGGCCTCGACGTGGCGAACGCGATGGCGAACCAGGGTCGCTCGGTCGCCGTGGTCGAGTCGGGACCGCTCGGCGGCACCTGCCTCAACCGCGGCTGTATCCCCTCGAAACGGTTGCTCTACCACGCCCACGTCTACGAGACGATCGACCGCTCCGGTGCGTTCGGCATCGACGCGGCGGTAAACGACGTCGCGTTTTCGGACATCGTTCGCGAGGTCAACGAGGACGTCGCGGGGAGCGCCGACTCGATTCACCGCGGCCTCGAATCGTCGGATTCCCACGACCTGTTCGAAGGGATGGGCCGGTTCGTCGACGATCGGACGATCGAGATCGTCGAGGGCCCCGACGTCGGTCGGCGCGCCCGCGCCGAGACGATCCTCGTCGCGGCGGGGACGCGACCCTCGATCCCGCCGCTCGACGGGATCGAGGACGTCCCGTACCTGACGAGCCGTGACGCGTTGGAACTCGAGACGCTGCCGGACCGCCTCGTGATCGTCGGCGGCGGCTACGTCGCCGCCGAACTCGCACACTTCTTCGGCACCTTCGGGAGCGACGTGACGATCGTCGGGCGCCGGCCACGGCTCCTTCCCCAGGCCGACGAAGCCGTCGCGCAGTCGTTCACCGAGCGTTACGCGGACCGATTCGACGTTCACGTCGGCTACGAAGCCGTTTCGGTTGCCGGCGGCGGATCGGACCCGCTCGACGGCTCGGACGTGACCGTCGAGGCCCGGCCGTACCCGCCGGCGTGGGACGACCCGGACGAGCGCGACGACGTGGTCGTCTCCGGCGACGCACTGCTGCTCGCCGCCGGTCGACGGCCGAACTCGGACACGCTCGCCCTCGACGTTCCCGGCGTCGAGACCGACGACGATGGCTTCGTCGAGACGGACGAGTACCTGCGCACCTCCGCGGAGGGCATCTGGGCGCTCGGCGACATCGTCGGCGAGTACCTGCTGAAGCACAACGCGAATCACGAGGCCCGCACGGTCGCTCGGAATCTGCTAGGTGATGAACTCGAACCGATCGATTACGCGGCCATGCCGTTCGCCGTCTTCGGATCGCCCGAGGTCGCTGGCGTCGGCGCGACCGAGCAGAAACTCCGCGAGGCCGGTCGCCAGTACGCCACCAGTACGTACGACTACCAGGATACCGCCCGCGGGAAGGCGATGCAGGCCGAGGGATTCGTCCGCGTCCTGATCGATCCGGAGGGAAGAATCCTCGGCTGTCACATTATCGGGCCGGACGCGTCCGCGCTGATCCAGGAAGTCGTCGTCGCGATGAAAGCCGGCACCGGGACCGTCCGCGACGTCCGCGAGTCCGTCCACATCCACCCGGCACTGCCGGAGGTCGTCGACCGCGCGTTCGCCGGCCAGTTCGTCCTTGCCGGCGAGCACGCGCACGATCACGGGAAGGGACGCGACCACGGCGACGGACACGACCGTGGCCACGATCGTGGGAGCGAGCATCCCCACGACGAACACGAACAGGGATACGGCGCCCACGAGAGCGAAACTGGCGAGACGGAGTGAGGGTGCCCACTACCGATGGTGGCGCGCCTCCGACGGCGGGTGGAGAATACGGCCCGACGGCGGGTGACCGAGCTGCGGCGGGCCAGCGCCGCCAGGACGGTTGGCTGCGATTATCGATCCGGGCTTGCACCGTCACGTTCGATATTGATTGCTCCCACCGACGTTGCATCGACCGATGAGGGACGATTCGGCGTCGGAAAGTGCGGTCGAGACTGACTCGGGCGATCGTAGCGAGGCGGCGCCGGCGAACGAGACGGTCGCCGAGGCGTCCGGTGGAGACGGGGGTCAGCCGGCGGATGCAACCTGGCTCGGATTCTCCGAGCGTTCGCAACCGCTGGTCAAAGCGGGCGTCGTACTCGGGATCGGGCTGGGTGGCTTCGTCGACGGGATCGTCTTACACCAGATTCTCCAGGTCCACCACATGGTCTCGTCGCGCGTCGCCCCGACTGACCTGGCCGGGATGGAAGTGAACGTCCTGGCCGACGGCATCTTTCACGCCGCCACGTACCTGTTCACGATCGCCGGTATCGTGCTTCTCTACCGCGCCTGGCAGTCGCCGTCCGCGCCCGTCTCCGGTCGGACGCTGTTCGGATCCGTCCTGATGGGGTTCGGCCTGTTCAACGTCGTCGAGGGCGTCGTCAACCACCACCTCCTCGCGTTGCACCGCGTCTGGCCGGCGGGCCCCGGGCCGGCGATCGCCTGGGACGTCGGATTTCTGCTCTCCGGTGTGCTCCTCCTCGCAGGCGGCTACGCGATCGTTCGCGGCGATGCGTCCGCGAAACCGGCCGGATAAGTCGGCTTGACGCCGTCGACCGTCTCAGTTCGCCGCGCAGTTGTTCGGCCCGAGTTCGAGCGACTTCGCCTCCTCGGTCAGCGGTTCCTCGCCCCAGTTGATCGCCTTGATCCGATTGTAGTTCGCCGGCTCGTCGGAGAGGCCCCCGACGATGGTCTCGACGAACGCGTCGCGATCGTCCTCGCCGAACAGCTCGTTGTCGGCCTCGAGCTCGCCGAGCGTCGTCGCGAGCGGCCGGATCGTCTCGTCGCTCATGTGGCCCGGCAGGACGACGGTGTCGTCGGGGAGCGCGGCGAGGCGCTCGAGACTCTCGAAGAGCTCGGTCGCGCCCTCGCGGACGTCCGCGTCCGTCTCGCCTTCGAGATCGGGCCGACCGACGCTGCGGATGAACAGCGTATCGCCCGAGAGCAGCCCGTCGCCCCACCGCAGCGAGACGCTGCCGGGCGTGTGCCCGGGCGTGTGCAGCACCTCGAGTTCCCGGTCGCCGACCGAGATCGCGTCGCCGTCCGCGATCGGCTCGAACTCGTCGAGTTCGCCACCGTCGCCCCCGTGGAGGTAGTACGGGACGCCCCACTCCCGGGCCATCACGCGGCCGCCGCTGACGTGGTCCGCGTGGGCGTGCGTGTCGACCGCGCCGACGACGTCGACTCCGCGCTCGTCAGCGAGATCGCGGTACTCCTCGACGTAGAGGCTCGGATCGACGACGATGCCCTCTCCCGCGCTTTCTACGAGGTAGGAGACGCATCCCGTTCCCGGGCGGACGATCTGGGTGACGCCGTCCACCGCCGGCCCGCCCCGAGTGGGTTCGCTCGCGTCGGCGACGCGCCCCGATTCGCCATCGACGTCGTAGGTGACGTGGAGCCGGCCCCAGCCGTTCATGCCGTCGGCCATCGAGCGCGCGTCGTAGCCCCGTTCCCTGAGGAATCGCGCCGCGTCGGCTGACGTGACGCCGGCGACGCAGACCACCGCGATCTCCCTGTCCTCGGGGATGTCCTCGAGCGCGGCCTCGAGACCGCTCGTGTCGCCGTCGAGCAGTTCGTCGTAAATGGGGAGGTTGTAGCTCCCAGCGACGCGCCACTCTTCGAAATCGTCCTCGCGGCGGACGTCGAGGACGAACAGTTCCTCGTCGTCGCGTCGCGCCGCCACTTCTGCCGGATCGATCGTCGGATCGGACCCGATTGTCTTGCTCATGTAGCACAATACAGTTATCGGTGGCCTTAACTCTGCTGGTGATCGTCGCGTCCCGCGATCGTCTCCTTCGATGATGGGTGATGTGCGTCTGATAGCGCTGCCGGACCGAAATATTTCAGCTTTTTCGGGCGATCAGCCCACCTCGGCAATGTATTCGAAGTACAATTCGCCGCCGGGGGCGTCGTGACGCCGTAATGCCGAGCCGCGATCCCGCGACCGATCGGACGTCGGCGGTTTCGGACTCACACCCGCGAATCGGCGATCCAGCAATTCAGTATTGTATAATAAGTACAAAACCTTTAAACCCTCTCGGTGCATACTCGGGAGTGATGACAACCGAACCAACCGCGACGACCGAACCGTCAACCGACGAACCCGTCCATATCGACGGCCAGACGCACCTGGACGACGTCGTCGCCCGCAACGACGTGGTCCTCACCGACTTCTACGCGGACTGGTGTGGACCGTGCAAGATGATCGAACCGGTCCTGGAGGACCTGGCCGCCGAGACCGACGCCGTGATCGCGAAAGTCGACGTCGACGCTCACCAGTCCCTGGCCGCCGAGTACGGCGTCCGCAGCGTTCCGACCCTCGCCCTCTTCGCGGACGGCGAGCAGGTCGAGCAGCAGACCGGCGCGCTGCCGGAAGACAGACTGCGCGACTTGATCGAGGGCCACACCGGGGAATGAACGGCGAGACGATGAGCGAGCTATCCGACGCGACCGACGAGCCGGTCCGCGACGTCGTCATCGTCGGCTCCGGGGTCGCCGGCCTCTCGGCCGCTGTGTACGCCGCGCGCGCCGACCTCGACCCGCTGGTCCTCGAAGGCCCCGAGCCGGGCGGCCAGCTCACGCTGACGACCGACGTCGAGAACTACCTCGGCTTCCCCGAGGGCGTCGACGGGATGGAACTGATCCAGCGCGGCAAAGACCAGGCGCAGGCGTTCGGTGCCGAGTTCAGCCACGACACCGTCGAGAATGCGACGCTCTCGGAGCGACCGTTCACGCTCGATCTGGCCGCCGGCGACCGGCTCCACGCTCGCGCGCTGATCGTCGCGACCGGCGCGAGCGCCCGCTGGGTCGGTGCCGATGGTGAGGACGAACTGATGGGCTACGGCCTCTCGACGTGTGCGACCTGTGACGGGGCCTTCCACCGCGGCGACGACGTCCTCGTGATCGGCGGCGGCGACAGCGCCATGGAGGAGGCGCTCTTTCTCTCGAAGTTCGCCGACTCGATCACCGTCGTCCACCGTCGCGACGAACTCCGCGCGTCGGACATCATGGCCGAACGCGCCCGCGAGAACCCGGACATCTCGTTCCGCTGGAACACCGAGCTCGTCGAAATCCGCGGCTCGCAGGAGACCGGCGTCACCGGCGCGACGCTCGTCTCCCACCCGCAGGGCTACCCGACGGACCGCTGGCAGGACGGAGATCCCGACGTCGCTGAAGAGACGGTCGACGCGGGCGGCATCTTCTACGGCGTCGGTCACGTCCCGAACACGGACTTCCTCGCGGACACGCCCGTCCCGCTCGCGGAGTCAGGCCACCTCGAGACGCTCACCGGCATGACGACCGAGACGGCCGTCGAGGGCGTCTTCGGCGCCGGCGACGTAATGGACCCCGACTACCGACAGGCGATCACGTCGGCCGGAACCGGCAGCATGGCGGCGCTCGATGCCGAGGCCTGGCTCGACGCGCTCGACGCCGAGCGGACCGAGGATCCACTCTCTGCCGGCTGATACGGGTCTCGCGGAGAGTCCCGTTCTGGTGACGCGATGCGGGTCGGCCCTGATTCGAACCGCGCATTTTACGGTTACCCCACCGAACGGTCCGGTATGGCGACCGATCGACCCGGACCGGCTCTCTGGCTCTTACTCGTCGTCGGCCTCGTCGGAACCCTCTTCACCCACCTGCGATATCTCCCGCGATACGGACTGGACGTCTCGCTCGACGGGCTCCCGGTCGTCGTCACCGGCTGGCTCTCGTTTACGCTCCTCTTCTACGCGCTCGGACGCGTCCTTTCGGACCCGCCGGAGTTGCCGAGCATGCGCGGTGCCGATATCGGCGTCGGCCTCGTCGTCCTGGCGCTCCTGTTCGCCGGCGGCCTCTCGAATTACGGTTTCACGCCGCGAGGCGTCCCGGGCGTCTACGTCGCGATCGGGGTCGGTTTTTACGCCGGACTCGCCCTCGTGGGCTGGTCGCTCGGCCAGCGCACCCGCGCGGTGAACCGAATCGTAGCGACCCAGTGATACACCGCGGCGAGCCGATTTTACGATACCAGTTCGTCTCGGAGCGGGCTACGACCGCTCCGTCTCAGTGTCTGCGTCGACGACCATGACGCGGACGTCTCCGAACCGGATGACGTGATCCGCGACGCTACCGACGGCCATGCGGTGGAGGCCCCCGCGGCCGCGGCTCCCCATCACGACCAGGTCGGCCGCGACGTCGTCCGCGTACGCCAGAATCTCTGCCGGTGGCGGTCCCGTTCGTACCGTGCCGACGGCGTCGATTCCCGCATCGCCTGCGCGCTCGAGTCCGTCGTCGACGAATCGCTCGGCGCGCTCGCGAATTGCCTCGCTCGGACGTGCAGCTTCGCCGGGGAGCCGAATCCCGCCCAGAAGCCCGCTATCGGCCACGGAGAGAACGTGGAGCGTCGCGCCCTGGTCGGCGGCGAGGTCGATCGCGTCCGCCATCGCCGCCTCGGCGTGCCGACTGCCGTCTGTCGGCACCAGTATCGTCTCGAACATATCGGTCGCTTCGAGCCACGCCGTCCTGAAGGTTGTTCTCGTTCCCGGTCGTCGGGACCGTTAGATGTCCCGTCGAGCGAACCACCGTTGGGCGATCGCGACGAGGCCGATCGCGCCGAGCAGGAGGATACCGGCGTCGACCAGATCGTAGGAGCTCTCGAGGAGGATGGCGTTCGGATCGTAGTAGTGCGTGGGGGAGATGACCCCGACGATCTCGTAGTCCGTTCCCTCGAGCAGGTTTTCGATCATGAACAGTCCGAAGACCACCCCGAGTGCGAGACGCTGGGCGATCGCGGCCCGATCGACGACGACAGAGGCGAGCAGCCCGATCGCCGCGCACGCGTAGAGGTACGGGATCGACAGCGCGTGGACCGCGAGCAAATCCGCCACGTCCAGCGTCTCGCCGATCGCCACGGCACCGGCGTAGATCACGACTGGCGTGACGACGTTGACGACCACGATCGGCACGGAAAACGAGAGGTACGTCTCTGCGACGACGCGCGCTCGCGATAGTGGGAGGGTGAGGAGGATGTCCGCTCGGCCACGATCGACGTCGTCCGCGATCGAGCCGGCGGCGAGGTAGGCCAGATAGAGCCCGAGGAGGATGACCCAGCCGAAGGTGTAGAGTTCGAACGTCAGAAAGCCGGCCAGCGTGTCCATCGTCTCGATGCCGAACAGCGCGAGGAGCTCCGGCGGATAGGCCTCGAGGAACTCGTCGCCGCTGAACGACGCCGAGAACGACGGGTAGACCCAGATCACCATCGCGGCGAGCAACGACATCCCGATCGCGAGGTAGATGCTCCCCCGTACCCGCTTTCGACCTCGGTAGCTGGCGATCTCCATCATCGTCGATCACCGCCCCGGCTCGCGGGCTGTTCGGGAGGAGTCGGCTCCTCCTGGTCCCCGTAAAATCGAAGGAAGACGTCTTCGAGCGGGGCTTCCTCGATGGTACAATCGTGCAGCGAGTACTCGCCCAGCGCCGCCAGCAACGAGTCGACGTCACCAGTGTACGTGAACGTGTACTCGTGGAAGCGACCGGTCTCCCGGCCGTGCGCGTCCGCATCGTCGCTCGTCTCCTGTCCGATCTCATCACCGGCCGGGACATCCACGTCGGGCGTCGGTCCGGCGTGGCCACCCTCCAGATCGTGGACGCCGTCGAGGTCGCGCGCCAGCGCCTCGCCGGGGATCGCCTCCGCGGCGACGAGCCTGACGACCTTCCCGCTCCGTTTTAGCAGCGATTCGACGGGTTCGACGGTCACGAGTCGCCCCTGGCGGATGATCCCGACGCGGTCGCAGAGTCGTCGAACCTCTCCCAGGATGTGCGAGGAGAAGAGCACGGTCAGTCCTTTCGACCGTTCCTCCCTGAGAAACGACCCGAAGCGCTGGGTGATGAGCGGATCGAGGCCGCCCGTCGGCTCGTCGAGGATCGCGAGGTCCGGATCGTGCATGAACGTCGCCACCAGGCCGAGCTTGCGGACGTTTCCGTGGGAGTACTCGCGGACGGGCCGGTCGAGCGGCGGATCGAACAGGTCCAGGAGGCGGTCGCGCTGCACGTCGCCTTTGACCGAGGCGTGGAAATCGAGGATCTCCCGCCCGGTCGCGGATTCGTCGAACGCGGGGTTGTCCGGCAAATAGCCGATGCGTCGGCGCGCGTCGATGAGCGCGCGTTCGTCGCGGACGTCGGCGCCCAGCACCGTGGCGCTCCCGGCAGTGGGGGTAAGCAGGCCGAGGAGCATTCGGATCGTCGTCGTCTTCCCGGCGCCGTTCGGACCGAGGTAGCCGAAGATCTCGCCCCGCTCGACGGCGAAGCTCACGTCGTCGTTCGCGAGCACTTCGCCGTAGTCCTTCGTCAGCCCGTCCAGCTCGATCGCGTTCATACCGGCCATTTCGACGGCCTACACGTAAAGTAGATGGTCGGTTGTGCTGGAAGGCCGGAAGCGATCCGCGGTCGACGCTGGGCATCCCCCGATTCGAAATCGACCGACCTTTTTCTCGGTCCTGTCCGTAGCGACCCTATGACCGGATCGCTCGGACTCACGGTCGGTGACTCGCTCGATCGGCTGGCGGCGACGACGGCGGCCGTCGACTTCGCTGAACTGTCGATCGGCGACGATACCGCAGTCGGGCCAGGGGATGTCGACCGAATCGAGTCGGCGTTCGAGGCGACCTCGCTGGACCCGTTCGTCCACCTCCCGTTCGAGCAGGTCGTGGCGACGGGCGTGCCAGAACTGGACGAGGCGATCGTGACCTACCAGTCGCGGTTACTCGAGTTCGCGGGCACCGTCGGGGCCGAGAAGGCCGTCCTCCACGGGACGGTCAGGTTGACCCAGGATACGGACCTGCGGCCGATCTTCGTCGATCAGCTCGCGGCGATCGACGCGGCCGCCGACGCCGAAGGGGTCGAACTCGTCGTCGAGAACGTCGGCCACCAGGCCCGCGGCCTCCCGCTCTCGGTGCTCGGCGACCTCGCCGACGAGGCCGGGACGGCGGTCTGTTTCGACGTCGGGCACGCCTACGTGGAGGACGGAGCCGACGGCATCGATCGCTTCCTCTCGGCGTACGCCGACAGCATCTCCCACCTGCACGTCCACGACGTCCGGGGTCGCGGCGACACGCACCTGCCGGTCGGTGCCGGCGAGATCGCGTTCGACCCGGTGGCCGAGCCCCTCACCGACTTCGACGGCTCGATCGCGATCGAGGTGTTCACCGACGATTCGAAACTCCTCGAGGATACCGTTTCGCGAGTACGGGCACTCTTCCAGACGGCAGAAGCCTGACGTACCGAACGCAGAGATCCCGGACGGCTGCCGACACGGACGGCTGGCGACGCGGCAGTTGAACGCTGGGACGGAGTCGCGAGAACTCCCGATACGGTATTTCCTCGCATTTCCACCGGGAATCAGCGTCCAGTTTTATACCACTTCGAACGAATACCCTGGTATGTACCGGGTACTGCTGCCGGTCGATATGAACGATGATCGCGCTCGAACGCAGGCGAGGTACGTCGCTGGCTTGCCTGACGCGAGCGAATCGGTCGAAGCAATCGTCCTGTTCGTCTTCCAGGGCGAGGGAGAGGAACTCCCCGAAGAGCTCAAGGGGTTCAACTCGGCGACACGGATCTCCTCCGTCCGGACGGCGACGGCCCGCCTCGAGGAGGCAGGCGTCGATTACACCGTCGTCGAAGACAGCGGCGACGCCGTCGAAGACATCCTCGGGGAGGCCGAGTCACACGACGTGGACGCGATCGTCCTCGGCGGACGCAAGCGTTCGCCGGTCGGCAAGGCCCTCTTCGGGAGTGTGGCGCAATCGGTCATCCTCGAGACCGACCGGCCCGTCGTCGTGACCGGTGGCGGCCCGGAGTGATCGCTCGGTTCCGGTGACCGGTCGCGGCGACGCGATCGATCACTCCGCTCTGCCGTTACCTGGTGACGGAGATCGTGACGCCGTCGTCCGCCGTGACAGAGACCACGAACTCCTCGAGCCGAGCGCTGTACTCGCTGGTGTGCTTGCCCGAGCGTCGAATGCGAATGCCCTCCTCGAGGAGTCCGGCGTCGGTGAGGCGGTCGAGTTTCCGGTACGTCGTCGAGAGGGGCAGGTCGCAGTCCTCGGCGAGTTCGCTGGCGGATCGAGCCGACTCGGTGGTGGCCGTCAGGATCGACCGGCAGTCGGGATCCTCGAACGCGCCGAGAACGTCGTTCACGTCGGCTTCGGTGTCGAACGGGTCGAGTTCGGCGCGCGTCCGATCGATCCGCGTCGTCCCGGCCGTCGTCATCGTCGATTGGCTCATATAACACCAATCGCACCGAACCGGGACCAATCCACGCCACCGATATTGTGGGTGGTTTATACGTGCGGTTCGAATTAGCTGCCTCGTACGCCATATACGGTCGATACGACTGGCACTTCCCGGCCGATCGCCGACGGTCAGGCGCCCCCGATCGCCGTTTCCGGCACCGGACCGGCACAGAGCGGACAGCCGTGATCGACGAGCGCCGCTTTCGTCGACTCCGAAATCGGGAACGACGCCGCACAGGTCGGGCAGGTGAACGCCTCGGGCGCGTGCGATCGCATACCGATGCGTAGGTCACCGGTGGGGAAACCACGGTCGGTCGTTCTCGCGTCGCTGGAAGAGTCGAACTGGTTCGGTCGTCCGGCTGCAGCCGGTAGGTGGGACGCTGGTCGCCAGCTCGGCCTGCGCGCTAGGGAACCCCTGGGCCGGTCCACCACCGGACTAAAGGGGGCCGGATCCGAACCCGCAGGTGACGACGAATGGCTTCGGGAATCCGCGTGACGGTAACGTTCGAGACGCCGTATGGATGCCCGATCGGTCGATTCTCCGAACGCGCCGACGGGAGCGTCGACCAACCTTCGACGAGCGTCTCGGACGGCGAGTCGGGCGCGGTCGTCACGGAGTTTCTCGCCGACGCCGACGTCGATACTGCCGATCTCCCCTGCGAGGCGGTCTTCTCCTACGGGTCGCGCACGCTCTATCGAACGCCCCACGGCGAGTTCGACTGTCCGTGTACCTGTCTCGGCACCTACGGGTGTCCGATGCATCGATACGCGGCCGATGACGGGGAGCTGACGCTCGTCTTTCACGCGGAGACGTTCGAGCGCCTGCAGACCGTGATGGCCGAGTTTCGCGAACGGTATCCCTCCGTCGACGTCAGGCAGATGCTCCGTCCGCCGCTCGAAGGGACGCGGGAGGAACGGGTGTTCGTGAACCGGGCCGCGTTGACCGACCGACAGCGCGAAGTGCTCGAGACGGCCTACGAGCGGGGCTACTTCGAACGGCCGAAAGGTGCCAACGCGACGGAGATCGCCGGAACGCTCGGCATCTCCCAGTCGACGTTCACCGAACACCTCGTCACCGCCCAGCGCAAGCTCCTCGACGATATCTTCGACGGTGCGTGAGCGGCGGTGGGAACGACTTAAGAGACCGCGGGCGCACAGACCGAACAGGAATGTCTCTCGCGGAGGAAACGGAAATGACGGCGGACGAACTCGACGCGTTTCTCGGTCGGTGCGAGACGGGCGTCCTCTCGCTCGCCCGCGACGACGAACCGTACTCGATTCCGATCTCATACGGCTACAACGCAGACGAGCGCGTCTTCTACCTGCGGCTGGTCTCGACACCCGAGAGCGAGAAGCGATCCTATCTCGCCTCCTCGCCGCGGGCGCGACTCGTCGTCTACGAGGAGACCGACGGCGGGATGACCTACCGCAGCGCCGTCGCGACCGGCTCCCTCGTGGAGATCTCGCCCGACGAACTGACGGTCGACCACATCGAGCAGTACGGCGAGGCGAAGCGCCCCCTGTTCGAGATCTGGGCGAATTCGAAACCCGACCTCAACATCCGGCTCTACGAACTCGACCCCGAGGAGGTAAGCGGCCGGCGCACCGAACTCGAACCCGAACTCATCGAGTGACGTCACGGCGGATCGTCCCGCCGGAGTGGCGCGTCTCTGGTGGCTCCGTTCGACACGAATCGATTACGAAGTCGGCCTGACACGTCTTCGGACCGAGTCGATTACGAGGACGACGTAGCGCCGTGGACGGAACACGGGGGAAGTGTGGTACGGAATCATACTGCGGAGCCACGGTGGTTGGACGTATCGCCGAGGGGCGTCGGCCCCGGGTGGGGTAGAGCCAGGCGCGTCTCAACAGGTGGAGAAACTGTCGGCGTCGACCGGTCCGGAACAGATCGGACAGCCGTTGGTCAGGATGGCCTCGCGCATCGGGCCGTTGATCTCGATTTGCTGTCCGCAGTCGGGACAGGTGAACTCGTACTCGGACATTGCTGGCATCGGATCGCTACGTGTTGATTCGCCACACACCGGGATAGGGATGGGCCCTCGATATCTGGGCCGATTCAAGTGCGGTGGGTGATCGACGATCGTGCGCTGAGTTGGATAATCCAGTCTCGAATCTTTACCCTTTCGTTTGTGGCCCGATCACCGGCGAGTGAACGCGTCCGGAGCGCCGGTGACCGACTCGGTCGCTGTGGGAGGGGCTCGGTCGGTTGGTAGCGATGTCGCACGCAGCCGATGCGTCGATGACCGCCGCAGAAATTCGAGTACGGTCGTCGAACGGGCCGCCAGCCGGCGAATATGAGAGATGGCATCCGTCCGAGCGTTGGATTCGACTCCCACGAGTCACCCTCGACGCGCCTGTGTTGCTCGAACCGGCGCACGCTACGCGGTGTGCTCGTCGCCCAGGACGGTCTCGATCGCGGACCGGAGTTCCCCCTCGGCGGTGAATCCAGTCTCGTTCCACGTGACGACGTTGCGCTCGTCGAAGACGAGCAGCTGCGGGACTTCCGCCCCGCCGACACGTTTGGTCAACTGGAACTCCGGATCGCGTGCGAGTTGCCACGCGCCGCCGTGTTCGCGCCACCACGCCGCGACGTCCGCTTCAGTCGTCGTTCCGCCGAGGGGTTCGTTCGTGACGGAGACGAACTGCACCTCGGCGCCGAATTCCTCGTGAACGCGCCCCAGCGGCTCCATCGTGGCCTCGCAGACGCTACACCACGTCGCGAACAGCTCGAGGACGGTGACCGAGCCACGCTCCGGCACGACGACCGGCCCGCCGACGCTTCCCGGCGCCTCGATCCCGGGGAGTTCGACCGCCTCGATTGACTCCTGGGGGTCCCACGGTTCGAAGTCGCCGATCGCCATCGCGGCGCCGCCACCGAGGACCGCGAGCCCGGCCGCGCCGGCGAGCAGGTCGCGTCGGCGCACGATCATCCCTCCTCGACGACGGTTCGAACCGTCTCGAGCAATCGGTCGGGACGCGGCGGGCCGCCGGTGTAGGCGCGCTCGACGAAGCCGGCACGATTGACGAGCAGGATCAACGAGGTGTGTGCGAATCGGCGCTCGTGCCCGTCGTGCGACTCGCCATCTGAGTGACCCTCGTCGTGCTGTTCGCCGCCAGTCGTGCTCTCGTCGGCCTCGCCCCGTTCGAACGCCACGCCGAACGTCTCGGTCACGACGTCGCGGGCGGCCTCCGGCGTCGGCGGTCGGAGGAAATACCAGTTCCCGACGTCGAAATCGACCCCGAGATTCTGGCCGTACGAGCGAAGGACGTCCGGCGTGTCGTACTCGGGATCGAACGTGACCGTCTGGAACGCGATTTCGTCGGCGTAGCCGCGTTGCGTGGCGTCGGCCTGGACCCGGCGGAGCGACGAGGTCAGACCGGGACAGACGGTGGTACAGGACGTGTAGATGAACGTCAGCATCGTGATGCGCTCGCCGACGAACTCGGTCGTCGTCACCGACCGATCCGACAGCGCGGCCGGCACCGTCGCCTCGGGCAACGCCTCGCCGTAGATCGGGATGTCGAGGTCGGCGTCGGCGAGCCGGTCGTGGTTCTCCGGCGGCGAGAGGACCAGGTCGTCGCGATCGTCGCCGGACTCGAAGCGCTCTAGACAGCCAGCCGTCGAGCCGAGCACCGCCGTCGAACCGGCTACTGCGAGGAATCGTCGCCTGTCGATGGCGGTGGAGCGTGTCTGGATCATGCTGTATCGTAGTCTGTCTGGACGACGCGCAGGTCGGCGTGGCCGACCGGACGTTCGTCGATCGTGTTAGTCAGGTGGCGATTCGAGGACCGGACGCGATTCCTCGTTGAACATCCGCAATGCGCGCGCGGCGCGATCGGGCATCGACTCCGGCGGGTCGGCCATCGCGGGCTCGGCGTCCGGATCGGGCCAGCCGACGACGACGCGACCGATGTTGCCCGCGACCTCGTGTGAGGTACAGACCTGCTGGGTGTCGACGTAGTCGTAGATCCCCTCACGCTCGAACGTGTGCTCGAAGGTCGCACCGCCGCCGGTGAGCCGGTCGCTTCCCCACGGGTCGACGCCCTCCGAGGTTCTGTGCGGCGGGTGGACGTCGCGGTGATAGGCCGTCACGTCGTGGCGGCCCGTCTCGACGAACCACTCGACGGTCCCGCCGACCGCGAGGTGGACGATCTGCGGGTCGAACTCGGGGAACGGCCGTGAGGTCGTCGTGACGGTGATCCGGTCGGTCGGCGAGCCGAGCTCGCCGGTCCCGGTCGCCGTCGGATCCTCGTCACGGCCGAGACAGCCCGCCAGGGCGAAACTGGCGACCCCGGCGCTGGCGCCGAGGAGCTCGCGTCGGGTGAGGCGGTAGGGTGGCATGGTGAACGCTCGCTGTCGAGTCGCAGTACTGTGCGGCCTGTAGAGTGACGGCCCGTCAGGGCCGATCAGTCGGGTCGCTCGGTCACCGGCCGAGCGGGCGCGTCACCCGCTCAGGGGTCCGGGTTGAAGATCTCCGGTTCCGGCTCGCCCTCGACCTGGATCACGCCGAGCATGCCCTTGCGGACGACCCGGCTGAGGGCGTGGTCGACGAGTTTGATCGGGCCGGGGACCGGCGTGTCGATCTCGGCCGCGGCGACGGAACCGGGAACGACCGGCGTCGTCTCGACGTACCGGTCGGGTTCGGAGGCAAGCGAGCCATCGCGGTAGAGCTTGCTCCAGACGTTCCCGATGGCGTGCCAGGAACTCATCAGGTTCGGGCCGCCGTTGGCGTGGAAGATGCGGACCGTCTCGCCTTTCTGGACGGTGACCGGTCCGTACCCGTTCTCGGTGAACGCGTAGGCCTCGCCGTTGAGGGTGACGTAGGTCGGCTCCTCGTTCTGCATCGCGTCGTAATCGAACGCGTGGTGGCCTTCCTCGCCGGGCGCGCCGTTCGTGTAGATCTCGTTCTGCCCGAAGTACAGCTCGCGGTCGACTTCGGGGAGACCGTCCTCGGGCTCGACGAGGATCGCCCCGTACATCCCCGCGCTGATGTGCATGTCCATGTCCGGGACCGCACAGTGGTAGACGTGGACGCCGGGGTACATCGCCGTGAACTCGATCGTCGCCGACTGGCCGGGATCGACCATCGTGTCGTCAGCGCCGCCGCCGGGTCCGTAGACGGCGTGGAGGTCGATGTTGTGGACGACCGCCGATTCCGTCGAGTTCGTCAGGGTGAGCCGAATCGTGTCGCCGCGGCGAACGCGGATCATCGGGCCCGGGACCTGATCGCCGAACGTCATGTAGTCGAAGGTGACGCCCGGCTCGATCTCGGCGGTCCGCTCGGTCGTCTCGATTTCGAGCTCGTGGGTTCGCGGCTCCGACCAGTCGACCGGGGCCGGCACGTCCGTCGGATCCGCCGCGATCCGGTCGACGTCGACCGACTTCGCCGACTCGAGTCCGCCGTCTTCCTGTTCGCCGTCGCTCGGTTCCTCCTGATTGCCCTCGTTGCTCGAGCTGCCGATACACCCTGCGGCTGCCATCGCGCCGGTTGCGCCCACTGCAGCTAACATCGTCCGCCGGTTGATGGGTGCGGTCATGTTACATCTACAGATAGGAGGCTACACTTGTTCAAAGGGGCATACGATTCCTTGTGATTGGGAACGATACGAAGCTGTTCGGAGGGATATCTACACCACTGTAATAAAACCCCCAATATAAATGGGTAAATTCGATCTGGTAAGGGGGGTCGTTCGGCGATCCCGTCATCGTAAAAACCATTTGAAACAACCGATTTCGGTGGCGGATGACGGCCGTTCGACCGATGGCACCGCTGCGGAGAAAGTCCAACCCGGGGTGGAAGCTGAACGGGGGCGACTCGAGCTGGCCCGGTCGGGGACGGCGAAACGAGGAGAACGCCCACGGCGGCAGCCGTGGAAGAATTTCAGGCGGCGGCCAGCGCGCTCTCGACGACGATCGCGAGGAGGACGACCCCGAGGTACGCGTTCGAGACGTAGAACGATCGGAGGGCCCGCGCCGTCGTCGGATCGGCGTACTGCCGCCGGACGGATCGGAGGAAGAGCGCGCCGAAGGCGACGGAGGCGATGGCGTAGAACAGTCCCAACCCTGCGATCCAGCCGAGGAGACTGACGGCGAGCATCGTCGCGCCGAGGTAGCCGACGATGTGACGTCGGGCGATCAGATCGCCGGCGACGACGGGGAGCATCGGAAAGCCGCCGCGCGCGTAATCTTCACGATATGCGATCGCGAGGCTGTAGAAGTGGGCGGGCGTCCAGCAGAAGATGACCAGCGCCAGGACGACCGCGGGCCAGTCGAGCCCGCCGGTGACCGCCGCCCAACCGATGAGCGCGGGGATGGCGCCCGCTCCGCCGCCGAGCACCGTGTTCCACTTCGTGTGCGGTTTGAGGACGACGGTGTAGCCGATCGCGTAGTAGACGATGGCGACGAGAGTCAAGATTGCGGCCAGGCCGTTCACCCAGGTCACCAGCACGACCATCGAGGCGAGCGTGAGGAAACCGACGAACGCGTACGCGTTACGCGCGCGGACGCGATCGCCGACGAGTGCTCGATCGTCCGTCCGCTGCATCCGTTCGTCGCGGTCGCGCTCGTAGACCTGGTTGAACGCCCCGGCCGCGCCGATCGCCAGAACGCCGCCCGCGAGCGTGGCCACGGCGGTTCCCAGGTGGACGGCGTGACCGGCCGTCGAAGCGAGCGCCATCCCGGCGACTGCGACCAGACAGAGGAGCCACATCAGGCGCGGTTTGGTGAGGGAGACGTACGCCCACGCTCGTCGGTGGACGCGTTCGAACCACGACGTCGAACCCGCGGACCCGGTGGCAGGCTCGCTCGACGATTCCGTACCGGCCGAGGTCGCCGCATCGATGGTCGCGTCCGGGTCCGTCGTGACTGCGCCGGGGTCCCGGTTCTCGGTCGTCGCGGCGACCGCGGACGGGTCGTTCGCCCGACCGTCACGCGGCGAACCGGCCTCTAGCGTTCGAACCAGGGCGACCAGCAGGCCGGCGAAGATCGTCATGGCCAGCAGCAGGTGGACGGTTCGGGCGGTATTCGACCCCTGGCCGACGAGCGTGGCCCCGATGGCGACCTGCACCGGAAAGAGGAGGGCGGCCAGGCCGATGGCGGCGCCGGTGACTCGATCGACGCCGGTCCGGACGGCCGTCCACGCCGTCCAGACGAGTGCCAGCCCGGCGATCAGGGCGGCCAGGCGATGCCCGACGTAGAGCGCCAGCCCGTCGGTCACGGGGCCGATCGTCCACGCCGAGTCACAGCCCGGCCAGGTGGTGCAGCTCTCGGCGGCCCCCGTCGTCGAGGCGGCGGTTCCGAGGGCGATCAGGACGTACGTGGCCATCGTCGAGAACAACAGCAGCCCGACGAGGCGGGATCGATCGTGGTCGGTGGACATGTGAGACGGTTGTGGTGGGTGATTGGTGTTCGTGCGATCCGGCGGGCGATCGTCGAACGACGCTTCGATTTCGGTTGGATCCTCGAGTTCGGCTCGTGCGGCGACCCCCTCGCCCGGATCGAGCGCGGCGGCCGCGACCGGGAGGCGGCTCACGGGTTCCAGATAAGGGTGATGACGTCAGCTTCGCGTTCGACCGATTCGTACACGTAGCCGCGATCGTCGAGTTTCGGGAGGAGAAACTGCGGCACCCGATCGTTTCGCTGGACGAGTACCGTTTCGTCGGACAGTTCGGGCAGGAGTTCGAGGGTCTTCGCCAGCGGATTCGGCGGGCCGAGATCCCGGACGTCGAGAACCTCGCGCGGTCGGTCCGGCGGCGCCGCCGTCTCCTCGAAGACCGCCTCGATCGAATCCATACTGGAATCTCGCTACTGCGGCGTCCTATCACTCCCGCCGAACGGGTTCGGGTGGACGAGCGGAATCGGTCGACTGGAAGGAAACAGCCGGTTCGGTAGTCGATACCGCTCGTCTGCCCGGAGGTGTACCCCGAGGGGACGAAACGCCTCGATCGAGTGGGATGAACGGATGCGGCGAGTCCGCGTTCAGCGTGTGCGTTCTCGCGGACGCGACCGCCAGGTGGGATATCGAGACAGGGGGACGACGAGACGACTGCCGTACCGAGCGGGCGGGTGATCCCCGATCGAACCCGCTCAGGCTTCGACTTTCGGAAAGGTAGCCCGGAACGTCTCGGCGTCGACGCGCTCCACGTCGTAGCCGTCCGCGTCGAACGTCTCGACCTCCGCCTGGAACTCGTAGAACAGCGGCTTCGGTTCGTGGTCGTTCACGATCGTGAGCGCTTCGCCGGGTTCGAGATCGTCGAACGCGTCGTGGATCTTCGGGTGGCGATTCATCGGCGGGATATCGCGGACGTCGAGTTCGGTCATCGCAGGTAGCCCGTGGTCGCCCGGCCACATCGGCATTTGGCCGAATCCATTCGGCCGATTCGCTGGGCCCGACCGACACCCCCGAGCGGCCGAGAAGAACTGGCCGAACGAGTTCGGCCCAAGGGTTAACCGACTCTCGGCCCGAACGTGTTCGTATGGCTCACGCGACGCTCGCGGTGACGCTGCCCGAACACGTCTGGATCGCACAGCTCTCGCGGGCGAACCCCGAGGCGACGTTTCGCGTACTCGCGGGCGTTCCGGGCGAAGAGAGCGGCTTCGCGCTGGTCCGGATCACCGCCGAGGACCCGGAAGCGGTCGTCGAGTCGATGGCCGAACACGAGCAGATCACCGAACTGACGCCGGCCCAGGTAAGCGAGGGAGAGGTGACGGTCCACTTCGAGACGACCGCGCCGCTCCTGCTGTTCTCCTCGCAGGAGTCGGGGCTGCCGATCGAGCTGCCGATCGACATCCGCGACGGCGAGGCCGAGATCGACGTGACGGGCTCGCGCGAGCGTCTGTCGGAACTGGCCGACCAGCTCACCGCGTTCGGGCTGCAGTACCGCGTCGAGCACGTTCGCGAGCGCCTCCACGAGAGTCAGTTGCTCTCCGGACGTCAGCGGGAAGTCATCCTCGCTGCCGTCGAGGAAGGCTACTACGACACGCCGCGGCGGTGTACGCTGACCGAGCTGGCCGACCGGCTGGACATCGCCAAGTCGACCTGCAGCGAGACGCTCCACCGCGCGGAGGAGACGGTCATCAAGCGATTCGTCGAGGAACTGCCGGCGGCCGAGTCCGAACCCCCGATCGAGGCCACGCTCGGCCAGTAGGCCCTCGATCGAGGCTACGTTCGGCTGTAGCACCTTCGACCCAGGCCACGTTCGGCTGGTAGCACCCTCGATCGTGACGACGGTCGGGCGTTGGTAGCTGCGGCCGGTCCAGTGCACCCTTCCCTGATCGGCCCTGACGGGCGCGGTTCGAGTCATTCAAACCCTCGCTCCCGGTATCGTTCGCCATGGACCCATCCGATTCGCGCGATCACGTCGTCCCCGGGACCGACGAGGAACTCGACGGGGCCGACGTCCGCGGGTACGACTTCCGCGGCGACGTCGACCTGACAGCACTGCTCGAGAGTTACGCGACGACCGGCTTCCAGGCGACGCACCTCGCCGACGCCATCGACATCGCCGACCGGATGCGAGCCGACGACGCGACGATCTACCTCACCCTCACCTCGAACGTTATCTCGTCGGGGCTCCGCGAGGTCGTCGCCGCGCTCGTCCGCGAGGGGTACGTCGACGTCCTCATCACGACGGCGGGGTCGATCACCGAGGACGTCATCAAGACCGCCAAACCGTTCAAGATGGGCCGGTGGACGGCCGACGAGGCGGCCCTGCGCGAGCGCGGCATCAACCGCCTCGGCAACATCTTCGTCCCCTCGGACCGCTACGTCTGGCTCGAGGAGTACCTCTACGACTTCTTCGACGACTTCTTCGCCGAGGACGCGATCCGGACGCCCTCGGAGTTCGCCCGGGAACTCGGCGAGACGCTCGACGACGAGGACTCGGTGCTGAAACAGGCCGCCGAGCACGACGTCCCGATCTACTGTCCCGCGCTCACCGACGCCGAGGTGGGTAACTTCCTCTACTACTACCGCCAGCGTCCCGACACGGCCGACGTCGGCATCGAGATCGTCGAGGATTACGACTCGCTGATCAGCGACGGCATGCTCCGGGACACGACCGGGCTCATCGCGGTCGGCGCGGGCGTCCCGAAGCACCACGCGATCATGACCAACCTCTTCCGCGGGGGCGCGGACTACGCCATCTACATCCAGACCGGGATGGAGGGCGACGGCTCGCTTTCGGGCGCGCCGCCGAACGAGGCCGTCTCCTGGGGGAAGATCAAGGCCACCGACGAGACGAACTACACCGAGATCAACGCCGAGGCGACGCTGGTCTTCCCGCTGCTCGTCGCGGGCGCGTTCTTCGCGGACTGATCGACGGGAGCGCGTTCGCCGCTCCACTCATCCGTCGTCGAACCGGGTCGCGCGCCGGAACCGAGCGGGCGTCAGTACTGAATCACGGAGTCGTCGGATCGGTCCGGCGTCTCGTCGGGATAGGTGACCGTCGCGCCCGTCGTCGCCTCGACGTAGCGAGCGACGGATTCCGGACAGTGGGTTTTTCGCAGCGACTGGCCCTCCATCAGGACCTCGCAGCACTCGCTCGCCGAGACCTCGTCGGCTTCCTCGGGGCCGTAGCGATGGGACGATCGGAGGACGAACGCCGCCTCCTCGCCGCGACCGGCGAAGATCCACATGCGGAAGTCCAGCGGGTCGGGGTCGCGTGCGACGACGTAGATATCCGGAATGGACTCGGACGATTCGGCGGGAAACGTCCAGACGCGAAAGTCCTCGGTCGTGGTATCCGGCGATCCTCGCGGCTCGCGCGGGGCCTTGTCGTCGGGGCCGACGTCGTTCGGCTCCCCGTAGGAGTCGAGATCGTCGATCAGGCTCATCGTGTTCACGACGCCTAGGCGGGCGAGGTGAATATACGTTGGGAGATGCGATGGCGACGATCCAGCCGGGACACGGGACTACCGAGAAGCGCCGGCGTTACTCGTCCTCGCCATCGTCGATATCGATCGAAACGCCGCTTGCGTCGATCGAGCCGATCGATTCGCCGAGTGCAGCCCCGCTCTTCGTCGTTTGGGATACCGTGATGTTCGTCGACGCGGCGCCGGGTTCGCCGTCCTCGCCTGGCTCGCCCGCGACGCTGGCGCTCCCGTCCGTCCCGTTCTCGCCGTCCCATCCGGGCTCGCCGCTGGCGGACACGATCGTCGTCGAACTGGACTGCGAGCCGTTTTCGCCGACCGTCCTCACGGAGAGGGAGACGTTTTCCTCGGCGTCGACGATCACGGTGACGTCGACGGCGCCGGTGTCGGAATCGTTCTCGTGGCGGACAGCACCCCACTCGAACGAGTCGTATTCGGCGTCTTTCTCGGTTTTTCGCACGCGTTCGCTAGCATTTGGCACCGAGATGGCCGATACGGAGGCCCCTCCCTCGGATTCGACGGTGACGTTCACGTCGAGCACCGTTTCGTCCGCCGATCGCTCGCTCGTTACGGTTCCCCAGTCGAACGTTGTTTCGTTCGTGGCGTCATTCATCGAGCGGTCCGGTTCGCCGCCGAGACCGTTCGAACCGTCGCCGATGCCCGCTGTCACGGCTGCACCGGTGATGATGGTAATCGCGACCAGGCCGATCGCCAGACCGGTTACCGATCGTCGAGCACACCGTGACGGGAAGGGAGGTTGGTGCATTGGTCCCTGGTAATCGCTTTCCTTGTGTGGTGTGTCTCGTGTCGGACAGCGTCGCTTTAGCAGAATAGCTATCGTCCGACTATCGGCCCGTTCGGTGCTCAATTTCACCACACTGGGTTAGAAAATATGGGATGGAACTATTTTCAGTGAGTCCTCAATCTACAATCACGTTATGGGCAACGTGATGGTGGAGTTATCGAAGTCGATGTCGAAACTGCTGTTACCACCGTCACCACCGTCACCGCCGGAGGCGTCGGCGGTAACGGTCGTGTCCGCGGCATTGACCTGGGTGCTATCCTGGACGTTGATCACGCCGGCGTCTCCTTTCCAGGCCTGAGCGTTCCCCGCCTGGTTGTTGCTGTTCGTCTGCTCGACGTCTGAATCAGCCCAGGCGAAGCCGCCGTCACCGCCGTCGCCGCCGGATTGGTTCCAGTCGACATCCTGTGCGGCCGCGCCGCCCGCGAATCCCAGCATGAACAACATGCCGATCGCTACTGCCATCGTCAGTGTAACCGTGAGTGCTCGTTTCATCGTATTGACCTCCGTTGTTCGATGCGCGTGCTGCGGTTGCGAGCTGATCTCGACCGGATAGCACGCACACTCCGTTGGCCGACGGGCGTGACATTTGTATTAGAGGTGTTTGCCGGAGCGGTTCGATCAGGTTTCCGGTCGCAATCACGCGTTTGAACCGGTAATGCCTGACGGTAGTTGTCGGTTGGCGCACTCGGGTACCGGATCGATGACGCTCAATTCAGTCGGGAACGCAGCCCCGCGACTGTTTCGGACCGTTTCGCCGTGTTTCGACGCCGTAGCGTATCTCTACGACGTGGCGGGTGTTGATCTGAGAACTGACGCATCCGCGGGTGCGTGCCGGCTACCGGGCGTGGGCCCGACGATGCGGGATGGTCAACTGACCGCAGCCGCGTGGATTCCCGACTGCGCGACTGCGGTGTGTGCCAGCCCCGTTCTCGTTCGTTCGGTCTCTCCGCCAGACCGCCTGATACCCCCGCAGCGGGGGACAACCACCGATATTGAATACTCATGTTGCCGACCAAACACCTTTACTATCCCGGTCGGTGCCAGTTCGGACCGAGACCGATGGGACCCAAGACCTCTGACCGGACGGACCACCCGATCGCCGACGGACCGACAGGTGTGTCGAACGAGTCACCCGGTCACTCGGTCGGCGGCTCTCGGGCTGCACGGTCGGCGCCGACCGACGGGGACCCTCCTTCGAAAGACGAGATCTACAAGGTGCTCGGCAATCGCCGCCGACGGTACGTCATTCACTACCTGGAGTGGCGCGGTCGGCCGGTCAGCCTCGACGAACTGGCCGAGCGGATCGCAGCCTGGGAGAACGACGGTTCCATCGAATCGATCGGGGCCGCGGAACGAAAACGCGTCTACACGGCGCTGCAGCAATTTCACCTGCCCAAACTCGCGGAGGCGTCGCTCGTCGCGTACGACGAACGCGCCGGCGTCATCGACCGAACCGCCGTATTAGACGACCTCGACGTCTACCTGGACCTGATTCCGGCGAACGACGTTCCCTGGAGCGTCTTTTACGCCGGCGCGTCCGTGGCCGGCCTCGTCCTGACCGGACTGAGTGCGATGGGTATTTCGATATTCAGTCTCGTTTCTCCCGTCGCCTGGGCGAGCACGATCCTTCTGATCGTCTGTCTCTCCGCAGCCGTTCACGCCCGCGGTGACCGACGACACCGCCTCGGCGTGGGGGAGCGACCACCCGAAGTCGCGTTCGAGCGATGAGAACGCCGAATATGACCGGACGCCTTCCGGACCCATCCTTCGATCGTTGGTCCGGCCCGGCGATGCTTCCGATCGGAACGCTCCCGGGAATAAAACCGAACGCGCCCCGGCGAAACCTCCTGATCGCGCTCGCGTACCTCCTCGCCGCTGGCTCGCTCTACTGGCTGGTGTCGACGGTGGTCAGACTTCTTGGAGTCGCTTTCGAGGCGGTTTTTCACGTTTCAACTCAGCGGTCGGGTCCCCGTTCGTCGCTGATCGCTGGTGAGTGAGGTCGCCTCGATCGGTTTCCGGTGCTGTCAAAGATCGTCGTCCGTGCGTGGCGGTCACCATCCACTCCGTCGTCCCCCGTGACGCCGTATCCGGTCCCTGCCAACGGGGCGTGCTGATCGAACTGCACCTGTCATCCGCGATCGAGCCTCCGGTCCGATCCTCAGCGGTCCGACCGGGCCCGTCCCGTCGGCGGTCGGCCTCGTCTTCGGACGGCTGGACGCCACCATAAGCGCTATTCGGGATAGTAATGGCCTTCTACCCCGGTTTATCGGAGCCGTTACCGGAGTCGGCTTCGAATGCGAACAGTGGCACGGATTCGTGTTCAGCGCCCCTCGACGGTTTGCAGCGCCGTCGACGGGCGATGCAGCCACGCTCTCGCTCCGGCCTCGGATCGCCACGACGCGTCCGACAGCCGTAACTGCCAGTCCGGGTCGCGGTAGGTTCCGCTGAACGGGTTGACGTCAGTTTACTCTGTTCGGAAACCGACAGATAACAAAGCAAGTCATCAGGATATGGAGGTTCGAGTCGCGAAGACTCAGCAAGAAACGACCCTCACGGGTTTCACGCAAATCGATCACGAACCTTCCAATGTCAGCACAGTCACGATTCACGACGATACTGATCGCCTGTATGGTTGCACTATCGCTGGTTACGGCGGCCGGCCCGGCCGCCATCGCCGGCGAGGACAGTTCGCCGACACAGACGATCGAGACGCTAGAGAACGGAGAGGACCTCTACCTCGCCTTCGGCGCGGACCTGGGCGATATGAGCCTCGACGAGTACATCGAGCAGCACGCGGGCGACGGCGCCGACGGGACCGGTTCCGGCGCGCAGGTCATCCAGTATCAGGACGTCGACCAGGTGAACGTCGTCGAGGAGGGCGAAGCCGTCTCCGTCGCCATCGGCGGCGGCAACGCGATCGCCGTCCAGGACGTCACCCAGGATAACGCGAACACGCAGGACGGTTCGGCGACGGCGGTGAGCCAGCCGGCCTCGAGTCACGAGTCGATCTTCGAGGGCGTCGACGACGTCTACCTCGTCGTCGGGAACAACGGCGACAACGCTTACGACGGATGGGCGGTCGCCGGCGACGACGGCGACGTCACCGCCAGCCAGACGGCGGTCGCCGGCGTCACCCAGAATCAGTCAGTCGAGCAGGCCAACGTCGCCCAGAACACGACCGCGTTCGCGCTCGCGGAGGACGACAGCGACGCCACCGCGGTCCAGTACACCGAGCAGGCGAACTACAACCTCCAGGAGGGCGCGGCCAACGCGTCGAACGTCCTCGCGGCCGATCTCGACGAGGACGACGACCGGCACACGAAACACAAGAAGGGTGACCGCCGGGGCATACTCGTCGACCAGACGGCGAACGCGACGATCGAGCAGTCCCAGGCGGTCGACCAGGTGAACACTTTCGAACAGGGTGCGGCGGTCGCGATCGCCGTCGGCGAGGACTCGACGGCCATCGCGGTCCAGATGACCGAACAGACGAACCTGAACGAGCAGCTCGCGACGGCCGAGGCGGTCAACGCCGTCATGGAGTCGGCCGGCATGAACGTCGCCATGGCGTCGATCGGTGCCTCGACGCCGGTGGTCACCCAGGACGCCTTCGAGGAGGCCGAACCGAAGGAGAAGAAAGACGGTGACCACGGAGACGACGTCGAACAGGTCGCAGAGGCCAGCGTCGTGCAGTACCAGAGCGCCCAGCAGGCCAACATCCACCTCAACAGCTCGGCGACGGCGATCGCCACGAACGGAAGCACGGCCGAAGCCGTCCAGCTGACCTTCCAGCAGAACGTCAACGCCCAGGTCGCGAGCGCCGACGCCCTCAACATCTTCCTGGAGGAGGGCGAGGAGCTGCCGAAGCAGAAGGGCCACGACGGCGGGGACGGGATGCCCGAAGCCGGCCAGAACTTCACCGGCGCGACGCTCACGGAGTCGACCGCGCTCACGCTCGGCGGCGAGCAACTCGTCGACGCCAACCGAACGACGTTCGACTACGAGGGGCCCGCCGATCAGTACAACGACGTCGAGCAGTGGTCCACCGCCGAGGTCGAGCAGAGCCAGGAGGTCGTCCAGATCAACTTCCACTCGAACAACGCCATCGCGGTGGCGAGCGACGACGGCGACGCCTCCGCGCTGCAGGTCACGATCCAGGAGAACGAGAACGCCCAGGTCGCCAACGCGAGTGCGACGACGTACAACGAAGGCCAGCTCGACGACGGGCAAGCCCACGAGAAGAAGGGCGACCACGAGGAACCAGACGAGAAGAAGAGCCACTCCTCCGATTCGGGCGCCGGCACGGCCCAGACCGGGTCCGACTCGGTCGGCTCCACGACGGAGGCCGCGGACGCCGAACCCGAGGCGAACGACGGCGATGACGGTATGCCAGGCTTCGGCGCCGCCGTCGCCCTCGTCGCCCTCGTCGCGAGCGCCGCCATAGCGGTTCGCGCCCGTCCCTGAACCCACATCCGCCTTCGCCGACCGACGACTCCGTTTCTTCTCGCAGTTCCGTTCGCGAACGGACGGGTGTTCAGCGTCGGTCGTGGCTCCGATTCGTTCGGACTGTAGTGGTCCGTCGCTTGTCGGCTGGTTTGCCGATCGTCCCGGGCGGTCGGCGTTCGAGCGTTCCAGTTCTGGCATCCCAACCGGGGCACCGCCCGAAGCCAACGACTTTGGCGGTTCCGGACGATGCCCACCTATGGAATCGACCGACGCTTCCCTGTCGCCTCGGAGTCTCGCGAACGAGAGTTTCGACCGCGGCCGACCTCGGGGCAGGCTGTTTCGTGCTCCCGAGCACGATGAACTGACCCGCACAAACGGGAGGGGCCGTCGATAATGGGATTTCACACCTTCCCCATCGACCGCGCCGACGCGTTGCGCGACGCGTCCCGGTATCGCTACTGTTCGCGCGAGGAACTCCTCGAGGGGCTGCCGACCGACGGGGACGTCACCGTCGCCGACCTGGGTTCGGGGACCGGGTTCTACACGGACGACGTCGCGCCCTACGTCGGCCGGTGCTACGCGGTCGACGTGCAGGAGGCGATGCACGAGCGCTATCGCGAGGAGGGGGTTCCATCGACCGTCGAACTCGTCACGGCGGCGGTCGATTCGCTTCCGTTCGCCGACGACGAACTCGACGGTGCGTTCTCGACGATGACCCACCACGAGTACGCGAGCGAGGCGGCGTTCGCGGAACTCGCCCGGGTGATCCGACCCGGCGGCCGACTGGTCACCGTCGACTGGAGCGCCGACGGCGACGGCGAGGACGGTCCGTCGGTCGACGAACGCTTCAGCGCCGAGACCGCAGTCGATCAGCTGGAGAGCGCCGGCTTCTCGATCCAATCGGCGCGGGAGCGTCCGGAAACCTTTCACCTGATCGCACGACGGTGAGGGTCGTCGATCGGAGCGGTTGCATCAGCGGTCGCGCAGAATCGGGGGCGGCGGTGGCTGGACCGGCGTAACGGGACGCGGAGAGCGCCGCGTCCCGGTTGTCCGCTGTCGAGGTCGCGGGAGACTCACTCGAAATCGGGGAGGTCGTCCGGCGGCTCGTAGTCGGATTCCCACTCGATGTAGTCGGCTTTCAGCACCTCACACACCGTCTGCCCGAGCTCCGTGAGCTCCGCGTTGATCGACGAAACGGTCCCCCACGAATCGAGGTCGGGGTGATACTCTCGCTCTTTCCAGTCTTCGGGGATCCCCGGTGCGTGATACCCTACCCGGTCGGCAAAGGAGTCCCAGAAGAAATCGTAGTGCTGGATCAAGTCCAGATCCTCTGTGATCGCCAATTCGCTCTCCGTCAGGTCGGTATCTTCCGCCCAGGTGTCCCAGGCCTGTTGCCAGGCGCCCGCTTGCAGTAGTGTCGAGATCTCGTCGCGCTTGTAATCCGTTTCCCCGACTACTTCGGCGTCGTCGTACTCGTTTGGGTCGACATCCCGTAATTCGGGCGGATTCGGAGGTTCCACGTCCAGGGTCATACCGTTCGATACGCAAACAGTGCTGATAAGCGTGGCGTGGTCGGCTTCGGTACCCTGCACGGGTCGGAAGGTATTCGGGGTGAGCCTCCTCGGTTTCCGCGAGGACCCTCCGGGTCGGAGCCGTTCGATCGAACCACCCGGAACGACCCACTCACTTCGGCCGGAGCGCGGACACACCCCTCGTCGATCGAGACTGCGCAGCGAGGACGGCCGATGCAGGCCGGGATAGCCGGAGACCGCGCGGCGACTTCGACGATCGATTCGCCGCACTCCGACGGCATTCGAACGCGTGCGATTCGTGCCACTTGCCTACGAGTGTCGTCGGCGGACCGGTTTTCGTCGATGGTCAGGGGGCGCGTTCCCCACCTTCTCGGTCGAAGGCGCGTGATTGCAGCCGTTCGCCGTCTTCGGTCTCGACGGAGAGCGACGGGACGGCCGTCGGCGTCTCGTCCTCGTCGATGGCGACGAAAACGAAGAAGGACTCGGTCGTGAACTCGCTCTCGCCGGTGCGCAGATCCTCGCGTTCGACCGTCACGCGGGTCCGGACGCTCGTCTCACCGGCGTCGTAGACGTAGGCGCGGACGAGCGCGGAGTCGCCGACCTGGATGGGCCGTTCGAAGTTCATCCCTTCGACGCGCGCCGTGACGCAGGATTCGCCGGCGAAGCGCATCGCCGACATCGCGCCGACCTCGTCCATCCACTTCATGACGTTGCCGCCGTGGGTCTTGCCGTGCATGTTCGTGTGGTTGGGCTGGACGAGTTCCCGATTCTCGATGAACGTCTCCATCAGTGTCGTCATGTGCGAGGCGAGGGGCCCCCGGGAGAAGATGGTGTTGATCGTCGCTGACGGGCCTCGATGCCGAGATCATGGGACGGAGGGTGGACCGGACGACGGGTGTGCGAGCCGAATACGCTTCGCGTGCGAGCCGGTCACGCCTTCGACATGCCTAAAACCCGTCGCCTGTTGTCGACGGGTAATGAGTGATAGGCGCGACGACGTGGTGGCCTCGCCACCGGAGCCACCGGTCGGTGCGGGCGAGGTGACGGTCGTCGGGACGGCCCACGTCTCCCACGATAGCGTCGAGCGGGTGCGCGAGACGATCGACGAGGAGCGACCGGACGTGGTGGCGGTGGAACTCGACGAGGGTCGCTACCGGCAGATGCAGGGCGGCGCGCCCGAGGACATCGAGGCGGCCGACCTCCTCTCGGGCAACACGGTCTTTCAGTTCCTGGCCTACTGGATGCTCTCCTACGTCCAGTCGCGCCTGGGCGAGCGCTTCGACATCGAACCCGGCGCGGACATGAAAGCCGCGATCGACGCGGCCGAATCGCACGGCCTCGGCCTCGCGCTCGTCGATCGCGACATCCAGGTGACGATGCAACGCTTCTGGGCCAGACTCTCCGTCGGCGAGAAGGCGAAACTCGTCGGCGGGCTCGCGTTCGGCGTGACGAAGCCCCGAACCGTCGGCCTGACGTTCGGGGCGGTGTTCGGCGCCTTCCTCGGACTGGCGTTCGCCGGCATGATCGCGCCCTGGCTCGGCCTCGGTGACCTCCTCACCCTCGGGATCACGAGCGACGTGGCGCTCCAGTACGTCGGCGCGCTCGGCGTCGGCCTGCTCGGCGGATCGCTGCTCGGACTGCTCCTGCTCCCGTCGCTTGGGTCGTCGTCGAGTTCGATCGGCGGCCCGACCGGGCGACTCGCGCTCGGCGTCGGAATCGGCGTGGTCGGGCTGGTGGCGTTGGTCGCGACGGGGACCTCGTTCGGGCCGCTCGCGCCGGAGTCGCTCCAGGGAACCGGAGCGCTGGTTCTCCGCGGGGCCGTCGGTCTGTTGTTCGGCGCCGGCGTGGGCGGCGTGCTCGGGCTGCTGCTCGGCATCGCGATGACGCCGCCCGAGGACGAGATCGAGTCGATCGAGGACTTCGACATCGAGGAGTTGACCGACGGCGACGTCGTCTCCGCGATGATGGAGGAGTTCCGCCGGTTCAGCCCCGGCGGCGCGCAGGCGCTGATCGACGAGCGCGACGCCTTCATCGCCCACCGGTTGCACGCGCTTCGGTCCGAGGGCTACTCCGTGGTCGCGGTCGTCGGGGCCGGTCACCGGGCCGGCATCGAAGGCTACCTCGCCAACCCGACGACGTTGCCACCGATCGAGGATCTCTCGGGGACCGACGGCGGTCGCCGGTTCTCGATCGCGAAGGTCGTCGGCTACGCCGTGATGGTCGGCTTCGTCGCCTTCTTCGGGCTCCTCCTGATGGCCGGCGTCCAGAACACGCTCCTGCTGCAGCTCTTTCTGGCCTGGTTCCTCATCAACGGCATCTTCGCGTTCTCGCTGGCCCGGCTCGCCGGCGCGCGCTGGACCAGCGCCGGCGTCGGCGGCGGCGTGGCCTGGCTGACGAGCATCAACCCGCTTCTGGCACCCGGCTGGTTCGCCGGCTACATGGAACTGCGCCACCGACCGGTCAACGTCGGCGACATCCAGCTGCTCAACGACCTGATCGACGACACGGAGCGGCCGCTCGACGAACTCTTCTCGGAGATGCTCGACGTGCCGCTGTTCAGGCTGATCGTCATCGTCGCCATGACGAACGTCGGGAGCATGATCGCCTCGTTCCTGTTCCTCGTCGTCGTGGTCCCCTGGTTCAGCGTGGAGATCGGCGGCAGCCAGGAACTGCTCGCCCAGCTCCTCCAGGGCGCGCACAATACGCTCGAGGCGCTCTTGGGTGGTAGCTGATGAGCTACGCCAGTCGCTCGGGGCTGTCGTTCAGCCAGCGAGAGCTGCTCGACCTCGCGATCGCCTGGGCCGGCCTCAGCGTCGCGTTCGCGCTCCTGCTGACGCGCGAACCCGGAACCGGCGGGATCGACCTCGCCGGCCTGCCTCGCATGGCGGCGTTGAGCCTGGTTACGGTCGGCGTCGCGTTCCTCCTGCACGAACTGGCCCACAAAGTCGTCGCGGTGCGCTTCGGACAGGTCGCCGCGTTCCGGGCCGACTATCGCATGCTCTTTCTCGCGATCATGAGCGCGCTGATCGGATTCCTGTTCGCCGCGCCCGGCGCCGTCTACCACCGCGGCCGCCTCACGAGCCGACAGAACGGACTCATCGCCCTCGCGGGGCCGCTGACGAACCACGCGCTGGCCGCGCTGTTCCTCCCGCTCTGGCTCGCCCCGGACCTGGTCGGTGCGCCCGCGCTGGTCGGCGAGATCGGCCAGCTCGGCGTCTGGATCAACGTCTTCCTCGCGGCCTTCAACCTGCTCCCGTACGGACCGCTCGACGGCAACAGCGTGAAGGACTGGAGCGTGACCGTCTTCGCGATCGTCTTCGTCCCGAGCCTGCTCGCTGCGCTGTACGTCATCTTCTTCGTCGGCATGCGGTGAACGGGTCGGGTTTCGGTGCCGACAGCTGCGCGGGGTCATTCGTGGGGCCCGTGGTCGACAGACTCGGTGGACGATTTCGTCGCGGGGTTGGCCGCTCCGGACCGGTGACCTTTTGCCGGGCCCCCGCGGTCGTTGGGATATGACCGACGAAGCCGAGGGGCTCACCTACGCGGAGACGGGGGTGGACATCGAGGCCAGCGAGGACGCCACCGCGGCGTTGCTTTCGGCCTTCGGGAGCGACATGCGGACCGAGTACGCGGGGCTGCTCGACATCGGCGATCGCTACCTCGCGCTCGCGACCGACGGGGTGGGCACGAAGCTGCTGGTGGCCGAGGCGATCTCGGACTTCTCGACGATCGGGATCGACTGCATCGCGATGAACGTCAACGACCTGATCGCGGCGGGCGTGGAGCCGGTCGCGTTCGTCGACTACCTCGCGATCGACGAACCCGACGAGTCGCTCTCCGCCGAGATCGGCGAGGGTCTCGCCGTCGGCCTCGAACGAGCGGATCTGACGCTGCTTGGCGGCGAGACGGCGGTCATGCCGGAGGTCGTCGACGGCTTCGATTTGGCGGGGACGTGCGCGGGTCTGGCGGGGAAAGACGAGGTCCTCGACGGCGAAGCGGCGGTCGGCGACGCGATCGTCGGCTTCCCCTCGAACGGGATCCACTCGAACGGGCTCACCCTGGCCCGCGAGGCGGTCACCCGTGAGCACGAGTACGACGATCCGTTCCCGCCGATCCCCGAGCGCACGATCGGCGAGGAACTCCTGCGGCCGACCCGTATCTACGCGGAGGTACTGGAGTCCGTTCGCACGTACGACGTGAGCGCGGCCGCCCACGTCACGGGCGGCGGCTGGACGAACCTGCTCCGGATGGGCGAGCGACGCTACGTCGTCGACGACCCGCTCCCGGCCCAGCCGGTCTTCGAGTTCGTCCAGGCGGAAGGCGGCGTCGACGACGAGGAGATGCACCGCACGTTCAACATGGGGACCGGATTCGTCATCGCGCTCCCGGACGACCAGGCCGCGGACCTCGCCGCCGAGTCCGACGCCTCGGTGATCGGCCGCGTCGAAGCCGGCGATGGCGTCGAGATTCGCGGACTCACACTCTCATGAACGGGTCTGTGTCGGCCCATCGGTCGATGGGATCCGTCGGCGGCGGTGGCTGGCGGCGTTATCCGTCGTGGTGGTCGGGGACGGCCTCGCGGATGATCTCGTACTCCTCGTCGCTGTAGGCGATGAGTCGAACGTCCGCGAGGTTGTCGGGATCGAACGCGTCGATCTCCTCGGCGATGTGGCGGGCGCCGTCGGCGAGGTCGTATCCCGCGACGCCACAGCCCAGCGCGGGGACGACGAGCGATTCGCAGCCGAGTTCGTCCGCCCGTCGGAGCGCGTTCCGGGTGGCCGAGCGGATGCTCTCTTCGGTCGCCTTGCCGTCGCCGTGGTGGGGCATCGCCGCGGCGTGGATGACGTAGTCCGCGTCGAGGTCGTACGCGTCCGTCACGGCGACGGCGCCGAGATCGATCGGGCCCTTGGCCATCGCGGCCTCGTTGAGGTCGCTCCCGGCCGACCGCCGGAGTGCGCCGGCGACGCCGGACCCCATCCGCAAACTGGTCCCGGCCGCGTTGACGAGGGCGTCCGCGGTCTGTGCGGCGATATCGCCCTGGTCGATGCGATAGTTCATCGGTGCAAATTCCTACAGTCCGTTGACAGATAAACCGTTCGTTCGACGGCGCCGAACGCAACGCTTATGTTTTTAGGCCTGCCTAATTCCGCTCGAATGGACGCCACCACGCCGACTGACCCGACCGAGACGAACACTCCCCTCGAATCGAGCGACCGGACGGTAACGTGCCACAAACCGCGTCCTGGCCGATTCGTCTTCGTCGAACGCGACAACGTGGACGGCTGGATCGCCACCGACGCGTGCGTCGAACTGACGAGATAGGAATGCTCGCGGTCGTTCGAGGTGGAATGCGGGTTCGGGGCGGGGTGGACCCTGTGTCAGCGCCTCGGTGCCCCGCGGCAGCGGCTCAATGCGTGGCCTCTTCGAGCACCAACGTATCGTCTTCCAGGTAGTGCTCGAAGTGATGTGCGTCCTCCTCGAGCGTCACCAGAATCTCGCGGAGGATCTCAGCCGTGGCGTAGTCGCCCAGGTTGTCCGCGAGTTCGATCGAGTCCCGCATCGATTCGATGATCTCGCCGTAGATCTCGAGATCGTGTTCGAACATCGTCCGGACGTCGTAGACGTCCTCCCCCTCGAACTCGACGGTCGCTCGTCGCTCCTGAACCGTCGGGCTGGAGACGGGGACGCCCCCGAGGGCCTGGGCGCGTTCCGCGATGACGTCCGCGCCTTCCTCGACGTGTTCGTAGGCCTCCTCGGTGAACTCGTGAAGGGGGAGGAACTCGGCACCCTCGACGACCCAGTGGTGCTTCTTGAGCTGGTGGTAGAGGACGTACGCGTTCGCCAGCTCGGTGTTGAGCGCGTCGACGATCTGCTCGGCGCGGTCCGTATCGATCCGCAGGCTGTTCTCCTCGATCGCGTCGGCCGATTGCCGAACATGTTTCTGGGTGCTCATACACGCCGTCCTACGCCACCGAGACAGATAAATATTTCACAACGCGAAATATTGTTCGTGCTTCAACAACGTTTATTCGTGTGTATTGGGCGGTTACGAGTCCGCCGATCGGTCGATTCCGCCGGTACGAGCCGCTACGCGCCGAGGTGGCCGAATCTATTCGCCCGACCGACGGCCGACAGTGGTGTCGCGTCGAAACCGTGAGAGTCAAATTGGCGGAGTGGGAGGGTTCTTTCAGATGGGTAACAGGGGCTTCGACCCTGTCGCACGGGTGACGGCGCTGTCGAACGGGCGCGGCGAGAGCCGGCTCGCCCCCGTGGATAGAATCGCCGAACGAGCGTGCAGGGCCCAGCCGGCCGGCAGCACGTTACCGGTGCTGGGTGAGACGGAGGCGCTCGTATTCGCCTCGGCGAACTACCTCGGATTGACGGCCGACGAGCGCGTCCAGCGGGCCGCGGTCCAGGCGGCGCGAACGGTGGGAACCGGCTGTGGCGCCAGCCGGACCGGCGTCGGCGACACGCTGGTCCATCACGACCTCGAACGCCTGCTGGCCGAGACGGTCGAGACCGAGCGGTCGCTGGTCGTCGGGGATCGGGACGTCGCCTATCGGGGCCTCCTCGAGGCGCTCGCCCCGACCGTCGTCTTCGTCGAGGCGTGCCTCGAGGACCGAGTGGAGCGGGCGGTCACGTCGCTCGACGGGACGGTCGTACCGTTCGCTCACGGCGAGCCGACGTCGCTCGAACGGGCGCTCGAGGACCGTGCGTCGTCGGATCCGTCGAGCGAGGAATCCTGGCTCGTCCTCACCCCCTCGGTCTGTCCGTCCGACGGGCACGTGCGTACGCTGTCTCGGTTCGCGTCGCTCGCAACCGAGTACGGCGCCTGGATCGGGGTCGACGAATCCCACGCGATCGGGCTGTACGCGGAGGGTGGCGGCATCGTTCGGGCGGAAGACTGCGCGGACGCGATCGACGTCCAACTCGGGTCCCTCTCGACGGCGCTCGCGAGCCAGGGCGGGTTCGTGGCCGGGAGCGGCGCGCTCGTCGAGGCGATCGTCAACACGACGACCGTCGACCGGGCGACCGCCCTCTCCCCGCCAGCCGCCGCGACGGCGAGCGAGGCGCTCCACCTCGCCCGGTTCGACGACGTTCGAGAGCGACTGTGGGAGAACGTCACTCGCTTACGCGACGGGTTCGAGACGATCGGTCACGGCGTCGACGGCGAGTCCCACATCCTCTCGTTCCCCGTCGCGGCCGACCGGACGCCCCGTTCGATCGCCGACGAACTGGCAGAGGAGGGCGTCCTCGTCGGAATCACGCACCCCCGACAGGCCGAGGACGGGATGTCTCACCTCCAGGTGACCCCGATGGCCAGACACGACCCGGACGACATCGTCGCCTGCCTGGAGGCGTTCGCGACGCTCCCGCCGTTTACCCCGCGACCGAACTGAGGCAGATCCGGTTCGGGAGGGCGAGGGGGTTGTGCGGGTCCGGCGACGGGCACACGCTCCGGTCGAGGCGATCACCGGCCGACGGCGGTCGGGCGAGGCGAGTTGCCGAGTGCGACGTCACCGGTCGAGCGGCGCTGGATCGAGCGCCCCGATTTTCTTCGCGGCGTACCCGAACACCTCTCGATAGCCGTACGCGGACATGAGGACGGGATAGAACGGCTCGTCGGCCGTTCGGACCGAGCCGTCGGCAGCCGCGAAGGGAGTTCCCGACTCGACGCGTTCGAAATTGTCGACGAAGATCTCGTACTGATCGGCCGACTCCTTCGGGATCATCTCGACGAGCCGGAAGACCGGGAGCGATCGACTCGCCGCGTCGCCGGGAAGCACGCCAACGGCGGTGAGAAACGCAAGCGTCAGGCGGTACGCGTTCTCCGTCGCCGTCTCGGTCCCCTGCAGTCCGCACTCGACTTCGATCGTCTCGCCGCTCCCGAGCAATCGCCCCTCCGCGAACGGGCCGGTCTCGACCAGTGCCGTGATCGGCAGCCGAGGGCAGATGGACTTCACCCGGTCTGTCACGTCGTCGACGATCGCGAACGGTTTCGCGTGACTCTGCGTCGAGTGCATCGACCAGATCACACAGTCCTCGACTTCGTCGGCGAGTCGGGCGGCGAGACGTCCCTCGTGGGTCCCGGCCGACCGATCGCCGGGGAAGGCGCGATTCAGATCCTCGTCGACGTATCTGACGCCCGTCTCGAGGGCCCGCTCGTTCGCGATCACCAGTTTCACGGGCGCCGTCACCGAGGGGCGTTCGTCGAGGAGCCGCTCGATCGCGTTGACGCCGCAGGGTTCGTCACCGTGAATCCCGCCGACGACGGCGATCGACGGCGTCCCGGTGCCGAGCTGTTCGACGCGCATATCGTAGTACCCGGGCTCTCGGATACAAATACGATTCGAACTGGTCGGTTCCGCGGACCGTTGGACGGGCGACGGGTCGAGCGGGACGGATTCGGCGGTAGTCGTCGGCGATTACGCGACCGGTAGGAGGCGGATCAGATCGGAATCCAGTCGGTTTCGGCGTCGTCGTCCCTGAGGTTCCAGCGATGGGTCAGGTCGTCGCCGTCGGATCTGACGGTGATGACGGCGTCGAACAGCGGCTCGTAGAGGCGCACCGCCTCGTCGGTCCGATCGATCGGCAGGTGGTAGTGACCCATTCCGCGGCTCTGTCTGATCCGTGTCGTCATGGCGTGCAGGAGCCGGAAGACGTTCTCGGCATCGAAGGCGTCGATCAGGTCGGCGACGGAATCGACGCAGACCCGAAGCTCGGACGGGTCCAGGTCGGTATCGGCTTCGCACGCGTCGACCGTCTCGACGAACTCGGTCCCGAGCGTCCCGAGGAGGGAGACTTCCGTGACTTGATCGTCGTCGGCTGGCGTTCCCGCGGTGTCGTCTGTCCGAATCAGGAGATACCGCGTTTCCATCCCGCCGCACTCGCCGTGGCTCTCGATTCGGTTCGGATCGGTCGTTACGACGATGCGATACCGCGTCGATCCGCCCCCGTCGCCGAGCAACCGGTCGCATACGGCGTCCTGTGGTGCTCGGTTCTCCCCCCCGACGACCAGCACGTTGCTCCCCTGGCGCTTGAGTTCGTCGAGGGATTGGGCGAACGAAATCTGTTCGGATGCGCCGCCCCCTATCTCGCTTCCCATTCGGTATCATCCATACTGGGGCTACAAATAAGTATTCCGGTCGGAAATCCATCAGGTAGTAGTATCTACTGGCTATTGGCTCGACCGGGTCGGACGCCGGCGATACGTGATTCAGCTCCCATCGCTGCTCGTCGATCGCTCCGGTCGACGACCCTCGCCTTTTTCGTCCTGGGAGCGTAGTGTCAGGCATGGACGACGAACTCGCGAGTGCGATCGACGACCTCGCCGACGCAGTGGCGACCCTCGGCGAAGCACTCGACGCGCGGAGTGGCCCGCGGCTTCGACCGCCTCGCCCCGCAGAGGTGCTGCGAGCGACCGACGAGGTCGCGATTCCGACGTTGATCGCCGCGCTCGAGGCACAGATCCGGATGCTGGAACTCGCCCGGCGAGGGACGCGGCTCGTCCGGTACGACCGAGCGATCCGCGACCCTCCGCCCCGGGGCGATTCGACCCGACGGTCGGACGGACCGGATCGGCCCGAACGACTCCTCTCGCAGCTGGGACGGACCATCGACCGGATACGGAGTCAAGTAGACGCTGCCGAGGACGATCGCGTCGAGGATGCCCTCTCGCGAACCCAGTCGGTCTACGACGACCTCGAGCGTGCGCTTCTGGGGGCGTCCCAGTCCGATCGCGACCGAAGCGCCGATCGCCGCGCGACGACCGATTCGTCCCGGTCGACACAGGGGTTCGAGATCGAGATCGACGACGGGTCCGGGTCGACAGACGACGCCACGAGGGGATCGACGGACGACCCCTCGCGAACCGACGACGCCGGTAGCGTCGAGGTCGACGTCGACGCGGAACTCGAGACGCTCCGCGATCGGTATGGCAACGAGGACGAATCGGCGCACGCAGCCGACTCCGACGGGTCGACGCGCGCCGCCGACGACTCGGGGCCGGCCCCCGACCCGGACGGCTCGTCGAGCGCCTCGGCCGGGACGCCGGCGACATCCGACGACGCGGTCGCGGACGACCCGACCGAGACCGATCGGCGGTCTGGCGACCCACCGTCGGCCGAGTCGAACGAGGCCGACGCGGACGAGCCGGACGACGCCGATACCGATTCGACCGGGGAGTCGTCCGACGGAGCGGAGTAGTCGGTTTCGCCTCCTATCTGGCCCGCTGTTCCTGGGAAGTTCGATCCGGCGAGCAGCGTCACCGATCGACGGGTCGAAACCGGAAACCGTCCCAGGACTGGCTCTCGGCGGCCCTGATGCCGGCGGACGGGTCGCGCAACTCGTCGACGTGGATCGGTTCGACGGGATCGCCGTTCTCGACGGGGGCGTCGGCGACGCCGCCGATCGCGCGGACCGATCGGCCGTCGACGTCGAACTCGACGATCGCGAGCGCGTTCGGCTCTCGCACGCCGGGCGGCGTGGCCGTACTCGTCGTCCAGGTGAGAACGCGGGCCGGATAGGCGGCGAGATCGACGGTCTCGCTCGGCTCGGCGCCGCCGGGGCCGACCGGATGGCCGGGATACTCGATCGTGCCGTCGTCGTACAGCGTCGCTTCCATCGCCGGCCCGTCGTCACCTTGGTCGGTGAATCGGTCGCTCGGTTCGTCGCCGCCGTGGCTCGGTCGCTCGTCCGTTAGACCCGGAGTCCCGTCAGTTACGCCCGATTCTCCGTCCGACGTACTCGGGTTCCGGTCCGTCACGCCTCGTTCCCCGTTGGTCTCGACCGGTCTCTCGTCGCCCGCGCCGACTTCCAGTATGGTCGTCGTGACGCAGTTGCCGAACCCGCCGACGTTACAGCAGAGTCCGACGTCGGCGTCGACCTGCCGCGGGCCGGCCTCGCCCAGCAACTGCTCGTAAATTTCGACGGCCTGGGCGACGCCGCTCGCACCGAGCGGGTGGCCCTTGGACTTCAGCCCGCCGGAGGTGTTCACCGGCAGGCGGCCAGTGTCGCGGTCGAATTCGCCGGCTTCCACTCCCTTCCACGCCTCGCCCTTTGGGGCGAAGCCGAGCGCTTCGAGCTGGAGCAATTCGAGGATCGTGAACATGTCGTGTAGCTCGGCCACGTCGACGTCCTCGCGGTCGAATCCGCTCATCTCGAAGGCGCCCGCCCCGCTCCGTTCGACTGCGGCCATGTGCGTCGGCTCCGGGCGCTGGTGGACGACGTGGGTGTCCGTCGCGCCGTCGATCCCCGCGACGGTCACGTACTCGTCCGTGATCTCGCGTGCGACCGATTCGGGGCAGAACACCAGCGCGGCGGAGCCGTCCGTGATCGGACAGAAGTCGTAGAGACGGAGCGGATCCGCGACGATCGGCGACTCGAGGATCGTCTCGACGTCCACCGCCCGCTGGAACTGCGCGTTCGGGTTGTCGACGCCGTTTCGGTGGTTCTTCGCGGCCACCGCCGCGAGCGACTCTCGCGGGGCGTCGTACCGATCGAGGTAGCGTCGTGCGGTCAGCCCGGCAAAGGAAGGGAGCGTCACGCCGTGTTTGTACTCCGCCGGGTGGGTGAGCGAGGCGATGACGTCCGTCGCCTCGGCCGTCGGGCGGTGGGTCATCTTCTCGCCGCCGACCAGCAAGGTGCAGTCGCTCGCCCCGCTGGCGATCGAGCGCCAGGCGGCGTAGATGCCGGCGCCGCCGCTGGCGCTCGTCTGGTCGATCCGTTCGGTGTATGATCCCAGGAGGTCCAGATCGTGTGCGAGCGCGTTGGCGACGCCGGTCTGGCCCTCGAACTCGCCGCTTGCCATGTTCGAGACGTAGAGGTGATCGACCCGGTCCCCGTCGATCCCCGCGTCCGACAGCCCTGCCAGGCCCGCTTCGACGAGGAGGTCGCGAATCCAGCCTTCCCGCGAGCCGAAGCGGGTCATCGCCGCGCCGATGATCGCTACGCGTTCCATATCCCGTCGTCGGCCACCGGCCAGTTAAACGGTCCTGTTCGCGCAGTTCCAGCCGAGCCCCTTCGAGCGCGTCGAATGGAACCGTCAATCGCTGACAGCTGGTTCGAACGGCGCCGCGTCGATCGATTCGTCCGCCCGGAGATAGCCGATTCGTCCGGATTCCTCGTCCGCGACGCGCTCGGCGGCGCCGCGGTCGACGAGGTACTCGACGTGGGAGTGGGCTTCGCCGGGGCCGTGGAGGATGTGGACGCGATCGAGTTCGCCGAACAGTTCCGCGCTGATCTCCCAGGCCGTGTGCGTCTCGTCCGGTTCGAGGACGTCGAGAACGTTTTCGAGCCGGTCGCGGTGGTGGGCCAGGATTTCCCGCGCACGCGCGGCCGGTCCGTCGATGACGTCCCGGTGGCCCGGCCAGACGCGTTCGTAGTCGCGTTCGACGACGGCGGTGAGCGTCTCGACGTAGCGCGTCAGCGGGCGATCGAGCCGGAGGTCGGCCCCGCCCACGTTCGGCGTGTACGTCGGGAGGACGACGTCGCCGACGAGGGCCTCGGTCGCCCCCGCCCGGTCGAACTCGTAGATCGCGTGGCCGGCCGTGTGGCCGGGCGCGAATCGAGTCCGAAGCGTCGCGTCGCCGACGTCGATCTCGTCACCGTCGACGAGCTCCACGACTCGCGCCGGCGGTTCGGCCGTCGGCGCCCGATCGAAGAACGCCTGTAGCGCCGACCGCTGGTCGGCCGGCATGCCCCACTCGTCGAATCGCCGGGCGCGCAGCGCGTATTCGGTCGCGACCGCGTCGTCGTCGCGTCGAACCAGCGGCGCGTCCGTTTCGTGGACGAAGACGTCGGCACCTCCCGCGTCGGCGACCGCGCCGGCGAGTCCCGCGTGGTCGAGGTGGTGGTGCGTGAGGACCACGGCATCGACGTCCGCGAGCGTCCGGCCGGCCGCGTCGAGTCCGGCCTCGAGCTGGGTTCGGATGGCCGGCCGCGGGATGCCGGTGTCGATCAGGGCCACCTCGCCCGCCGACTCGAGGAGGTAGGCGTTGTTCTCCCCCTCGAATTCGTGATTTCCGAGGCTGATCGCGTGCAGGTTCACACGGCAGCACAGACGGCGGGGGACCGTATCGTTGTTGGATCCGGCGAACGGGCTGGGGGTAACTACGGGATCCCGGGCCTCAAGCGCGGACTTTCTCCCGAAACGCTTCCCGAACCTTCTCGATCTTCGGCTGGGCGTGCATCCTGCAGTAGGCGTCGTTCGGGTTCTTCTCGAAGTAGTTCTGGTGTTTGTCCTCGGCGCGGTGGAACGTCTCCAGCGGCTCGATCTCGGTCACGATCTCGTCGTCGTAGCCGCCCGCTTCCTCTAGGGCCTCGACGTAGTCCTCGGCCAGGTCGCGCTGGTCCTCGTCGTGGTAGAGCACGATCGAGCGGTACTGCGAGCCGACGTCCGGTCCCTGGCGGTTCAGCTGCGTGGGATCGTGAATCGTGAAGAACACCTCGAGCAGTTCCTCGTAGGTGATCGCGTCGGGGTCGAACGTCAGCTGGACGACTTCTGCGTGGCCGGTGGTGCCGCTGCACACCTCGCGGTACGTCGGGTCCTCGTCGTGACCGCCCGCGTAGCCCGAGGTCACCGACTCGACGCCGTCGATCTCCTCGAACGCGGCCTCGACGCACCAGAAACACCCGCCGCCGAACGTTGCGCGTTCCATACCCGATTGTGGTCGCCCGCGACCAAAGGCGTGACGGAGCCGCGGGCGAGCGCGGGTCGGGTTCGGGTGGGAACCGACGAGCGGAACCGTCGTCCTTTTTGCCCGACCACCCCTGACGTGGGGTATGGAACCCGAATCGGTCGAACGCCTCATCGAGGACGAACTCGAGGACGCGAGCGCGACGGTCCGTCGAGCGCGCGACGAGCACGACGACGATCACCTGGCCGCCACCGTGATCTCGCCCGCGTTCGAAGGCGAGTCGCTGGTCGACCAGCACCAGCTCGTCTACGACGCCCTCGGCGAGCACATGACGACCGACATTCACGCCTTGGAACTGTCGACGTACACGCCGGAGGAGGACGCGGAGTGACGACCGGCTGAATCGAGCGGGGAACGGTTACATCGGGGGACGCGACGTTCGTCGCCCGTCGCCGACGGCTCGGGACGACGAGCTGGGGACGGTAACCGGCTGTCGATGCTGTACTTTTATCGTTCGGCCCTGAAATATGCCGATCATGGAAGCACTGCACGGCCGGACTCGCCTCCTCTGGATGGTCTTCGGACTGGTGTGGGGGGTCGGCGCGGCGGTCTGTCTCCTGGCGATCGATCGGTGGCTGTACGGCCTCCCGACGACCGCCGTGGCCGCCGTCGGCGCCGTCGTCGCCCTCGTCGGGCTGCTCTACGGTGCCAGGCGGTACAGCGCCTGGGGATTCGAACTGCAGGCGGATTCGCTCTACCTGGAGCGGGGCGTCGTCACGTTCGTCGAGACGGCCGTTCCGTTCGTCCGGGTCCAGCACGTCGATACGCAGTTCGGCCCGCTCGAACGCCTCCTCGGACTCTCCTCGGTCGTCGTCTACACCGCGGGGTCGCGGAACGCGGACGTACGAATCCCCGGTCTCAGACCGGAACGGGCCCGCGAGCTCCAGGATACGCTCCGCGAATTGGCCGTCGAGAGCGCCACGGAAGACGCGGTATGAAGCGACTCCATCCGCTGAGCGCGGTGTTCCTCGCGCTCAACCGCGGCGTCTCGGCCATGTTCATCCTGTTCTTTCTGGTGTCGTTCGCGGAGAGCGTCTTCGAGTTGCCCGGCGTCGCGCTCCCGATCGTCGCCGGCGCGCTCGGCTTCGCCGTCGGGAGCGCGTACGGCGTCGCGTACTACTATCGCTTCGGCTACTCGCTCGAACCGGACACGTTCGACATCGCCTCGGGCGTGGTCGCCCGGCGCTCGCGCGAGATTCCGTATCGTCGGATCCAGAACGTCGACATCACGCAGGGGATCCTCCTGAAGCTGCTCGGCCTCGCGGTCGTCGCCATCGAAACGGCCGGCGGCGGGAGTACGGAAGGGACGCTCAACTTCGTCTCCAGGCGGGAGGCCGATCGCCTCCAGCGCGAGATCAGGGCCCGGACGGCGTCGTCGGACCGCGGTCGTCGGCGGCGATCGGCCGAGCGGGACGCCGCTTCGAGGACGGCGGACGATCGCGGCAGCGTCGCCGACGAGACCCTCGAATCCGGAACGGGGTTCCCGGCGTCGCAGCGGTCCGACGTCCCTGGTTCTGAAGACGCGGAGCGACGCGAAGAGGGCCAGCGCGACGAACCGGCCGGGGATGGATCGGACGAGTCCGGCGCGGGTGCGGAGCGCACGCTCGACGGAGCCGACTCGACGTATCGACCGCGAACCCTCTTCGAACTCGACGCGAAAGAGCTCCTCCTCTACTCGTTCGCCTCGTTTCGGCCCGCGGCGGTGGCCGCGGCCGGCTTCCTGTTCTTCTTCGCCAGCGAGTTCGCCCTGGAGTACCTGGTGCGGGCGGCCCAGCCCGTCGGCGGACCCAGCGAGATCGGCGCCGGCACGACCGGAAACTACCTCGTCCTCAGCCTCGTCTCGATGGTCCACGCCGTCGTCGTCACCTACGTCATCAGCGTCGTGTACTCGTTCGTCTCGTACTACGGCTTTCGCCTTGGGAAGGCGGGCGAGGACCTGGTCTACGAACGCGGGCTCCTCCAGCGCTACAGCGGCAGCATTCCCCTCGAGAAGGTCCAGTCCGTGACGATCACCGACAACCCGTTGCAGCGGGCCATCGGATACGCCGGTCTCTGGGTGGAGACGGCCGGCTACGGCCCCGAGAGCAACGGGGGCAGTCAGTCCGCCGTGCCGCTGGCTCGCGTGCCGCGCGTCCACCAGTTCACCGAGCGCCTCTCCGGGATCGAACCGCCGACGTTCGACCGACCGACGCGAATCGCGAGACGTCGCTACCTCGTTCGGTTCTCCCTCGTGGCGACCGCCCTGGTCGCCCTCGCGTACGGCCTCGACCGGGTGTGGACGTTCCCAATCTGGTGGCTCAGTCTCGCCGCTTACGTCGTCGTGCCGCCGGCGGCGCACCTCCGGTGGAAGCACCTCGGCTACTACGTCGGCGAGGATCACCTCGTGATCCGGCAGGGCTTCTGGCGCCGACGCACCACCGTCGTCCCGTACTACCGGGTTCAGACGGTGTCGACCAGGCGATCGGTCTTTCAGCGACGGCTGGGACTCGGCTCGCTCGTCGTCGACACCGCGAGTTCGCGGAGCTTCTTCTGGTCGTCGCCGACCATCCCGGACGTGAAACTGCCCGTCGCCAGACGCATCCAGCGAGCAACCCGCGACCGACTGCAGGAGGCGGTCGCCGAACGCGCGAGCGACGCCGCGTCCGACGTGGATCTGTGACGATATCGAGGCGCTGGGGTGGATCGCTCGAACGAGCCGACCGCACCGCTGTGGGACCGTGCGGGCCGACGCGAATATGTTCCGCCGAGAATAGGTGGATTTTATACGCCGGATGGTGCAAATTGCCGGTGGAGGTAAGTACTGTGACCGACGAACCACGCACCCGTCGACGGATCTGTTCGCTCATCGGAACCGTCGCGATCGGCAGCCTCGCCGGCTGTCTCGAAGGCGACGGCGGCGAGGATGGGTCCGCCGATCCCGGCGAATCGAACGAATCGACCGCGGACGCGGGATCGAACGATCAGTCCGGTGATTCGAACGAGAGCGATGACCAGCACGACGACGGCCACGGTGACGAACACGGAGACGACGATCACGGGCACGGGGATGGCGACGACGGTCACGGCCACGGCGGGCCACCGGACGAGCCGCGTTCGTCCGCCGAGGTCACGATGCTGACGTCGGACGGCGAGCACCACTTCGATCCGCACGTCGTCTGGGTCGAGACCGGTGGAACCGTTCGCTGGCACACAGAGAGCGGGAGTCACTCCAGCACGCTCTACCATCCGGACGCGGACCGACCGCGGCTCGCACCCGAGGGGGCCGAGGCCTGGGACAGCGGGACCCTGTCGACGGACGACGATCCGTTCGAACACACGTTCGAAACGGACGGAGTGTACCACTATTACTGCGTCCCGCACGAGGAGTCGGGCATGATCGCGAGCGTCATCGTCGGCGAGCCGGACCCCCACGAGCAGCCCGCCCTCGAGGAGCCGCCGACGGAGTTCTCCGAGACCGTTCGCTCGAAACTCCGGTCGCTGAACGAGACGTGCAACGAGGCGCTCGGGCACACCCACTGACCAGTTCGACGGGGCGCGTGCCGCCGTCCGACTCGGGACCGCCGGGTCGTTCGAGCGATCCGGATCGGTCGGACGCAATTTCCGTCTCGACGGATCGACGCCGATCGCAGCGGATCGGGTTCGGTGCCACCGACCGCTGGACCGACGGTGGCAGACCCGCCGGTTTTCGGTGCCCTGCCCGCTTTCGGTGGCTTTTACCACGCGCGCGGGCAATCGCCGGGTATGGCAGACGAGTTCCGAACGGAATCGGACAGTCTCGGCGAGATGCAGGTACCGGCGGACGCCTACTGGGGCGCCCAGACCCAGCGGGCGGTCGAGAACTTCCCCATCTCCGGCATCACGTTCGGTCGGCGCTTCGTGCGTGCGCTCGGCGTGGTGAAGAAGGCGGCCGCCCAGGCCAACCGCGATCTGGACCTGATCGATGCCGACGTCGCCGAGGCCATCGTCGAGGCCGCCGACGAGGTCATCGCCGGCGAGCACGACGAGCACTTCCCGGTCGACGTCTTCCAGACCGGCTCCGGGACGTCCTCGAACATGAACGCCAACGAGGTCATCGCGAACCGCGCGGCCGAACTGATGGGGGCGGAGATCGGCGACCGCGTCGTCCACCCGAACGACGACGTCAACTTCGGCCAGTCCTCGAACGACGTGATCCCGACGGCGATGCACGTCGCCGCCCTGGAGGCCGTCGAGAAGGACGTCATCCCCGCGCTGGACACGTTACGCGAGGCCCTGGAGGCGAAGGAGGACGAGTTCGACGACGTCGTCAAGACGGGTCGCACGCACCTGCAGGACGCGACGCCGGTCACGCTGGGCCAGGAGTTCGGCGGCTACCGCACCCAGATCGCGAAGGGGCTCTCCCGGGTCGACAAGACGCGCGAGCACCTCGCCGAGCTCGCCCTCGGCGGAACGGCGACGGGGACGGGACTCAACACCCACGAGGAGTTCCCCGGCCGCGCCGCGGAGTACATCACGAAGGAGACGGGCGTCCAGTTCCGCGAGGCCGACGATCACTTCGAGGCCCAGGCCGCCCACGACGCGATGAGCGAAGCTCACGGCGCGCTTCGAGTCGTCGCTGGGTCGCTCAACAAGATCGCCAACGACCTCCGCCTGCTCGCCTCCGGGCCGCGAAACGGCCTCGGCGAGATCGAACAGCCGGAGAACCAGCCCGGCTCGTCGATCATGCCCGGGAAGATCAACCCGGTCGTCGCCGAGGCGGTCAACCAGGTCCACAAGCAGGTCGTTGGCAACGACGCCGCCGTCGCCGCGGGCGCGGCGGAGGGCCAGATCGATCTCAACCTCTACAAGCCGGTCCTCGCGCACAACTTCCTCCAGTCCGCCGAGCTCATTTCGAACGCGAGCCAGGTGTTCGCCGAGCGGTTCGTCCGCAAACTGGAGGCCAACGAGGACTACTGCGAGGCGCGCGTCGAGCAGTCGATGGCGATGGCCACCTCGCTGAACGTCCATATCGGCTACGACAAGGCCAGCGAAGTCGCCAAGACCGCGCTCAAGGAGGACAAGACCGTCCGCGAGGTGGTCCTGGAGAAGGGCTACCTCGACGAGGACGAGGCCGACGAGGTGCTCGATCCCCGGAAGATGACCGAACGCGGCATTCTGGGCGACGACTGAGGGCGGACGGCCACGGCCGCCCGTCACCGCCGGACGGTCGGTCTCACCGACGTCCTGTGCGGCCGAGCCGAGACGCGCCCGATACGTCCGAATGCGACCGCGTCGACGTCAGAAGAGACCTGTGCGTGAACACGGCGCACGTTCCCGAACAACCGCCGGAATGCGCCCCGATCGCGAGGATCGCGTCCGAAATAAAATATCCAAGCGGTTTTCACGGCGACCGTCGTCGGACGAATCATGCACACCTGTCGCAACTGCAATCAGTCGTTCCAGACGGAATTAGCGCTCGAATTACACGGGGATTCCTGCGAGAACGGGCAGCTGTTCTGCCAGGTCTGTGGTGACCGATTCCGGGAGGCGGACGCGACGCGGGACGGCTGGCACTTCGCGTGTCCGAACGAGGGCTGCGACGGCGCCGGCCTCACGGAGGACCTCTTCGAGGTCGAGGACGTCCGGACGGCCGGCCACTGACGGCGAACCGCACGGACGAGCCGGTGACGGCGGACCGGACGGCGACCGTATCGGCGGCACCGGTGACAGCGGCCCCGCCTGGATCGGTTCTTCGATCCGATCGTCGCGATCGAGACTGAACGGTTTTTTACCCCAGCGACTCTCACGTTCGCCTAATGGACGCAGACGACTACGCCGAGCTCGGGCTGGTCGCCGGTCTCGAGATCCACCAGCAGCTGGATACCGAGACGAAGCTCTTCTGTGCGTGTCCGACGACGCTACGCGAGCCGGCGGAATCGACACGTCGGTTCACCCGCTACCTCCATCCGACCCGGAGCGAACTGGGCGAACTCGACGAGGCGGCGGTCGAAGAGAGTCGCGTCGACCGCGAGTTCGAGTACCTCGCATACGACACGACGTGTCTCGTGGAGGCTGACGAGGAACCGCCGGGCGAACTCGACGCGGAAGCCCTCGAGACGGTGCTCGAGATCGCGCAACTGCTCGACATGACGCCGGTCGATCAGGCCCACGTCATGCGAAAGCTCGTCGTCGACGGCTCGAACACCTCGGGCTTCCAGCGCTCGGCGCTGATAGCGACCGACGGCGAGATTCAGACCGATGCGGGGCCGGTCGGCATCGAGGACCTCATGCTCGAAGAGGAGAGCGCACAGCGGGTCGAAGAGACGGACGAGGGCGTCCGCTACAGCCTCGACCGCCTCGGCATCCCGCTCGTCGAGATCGGGACCAAACCCGACCTGCGGACGCCCGAGCAGACCCGCGAGGCCGCAGAGCGCATCGGAATGTTGCTTCGCTCGACCGGCAAGGTCAAGCGCGGGCTCGGCACGATCCGCCAGGACGTCAACGTCTCGATCGCCGAGGGCGCACGGGTTGAGATCAAGGGCGTCCAGAGCCTCGACGACGTCGACGACATCGTCCGCACGGAGGTCGAGCGCCAGGTCGCGCTGGTCGGGATCGCCGACGAACTCGACTCGCGCGGGGCGGCCGTGGACGAACCGCGGGACGTGACGGAGGTCTTCGAGGACACCGACAGCGGCGTGATCCGGGGCGCGATCGACGGGGATGGAGCCGTCTACGCCGTCAGACTGGCCGGCTTCGACGGACTCGTGGGCCGCGAGATCGCGCCGGATCGCCGGCTGGGCACGGAACTCTCGGATCACGCGAAGCGCCACGGCGCCGGCGGCATCTTCCACACGGACGAGCTGCCGGCCTACGGCATCACCCAGGAAGAGGTCGACGCGCTCCGCGACGCCGTCGATGCCGGCCCGGACGACGCGGTCGCGCTGGTCGCCGCGGACGAAGCCGTCGCCGAGCTCGCGATCGAGGCGGCGGCCGAGCGGGCCGAGACGGCCATCGAGGGCGTCCCGGAGGAGACACGCGGCGCCAACGAGGACGGGACGACGCGATACCTCCGCCCGCTCCCCGGCGCGGCCCGAATGTATCCCGAGACCGACGTTCCACCGGTCGAACCCGATCCGAGCGAGGTCCCCGTCCCGGAACTGTTGACCGAGAAGGTCGAGCGCTACCAGGCGGAGTACGATCTCGACGCGGGTCTGGCCGAGCAGGTCGCCTACGGGGAGTACATGCCCCTGTTCGAGCGCGTCGTCGCCGACGGCGTCGACCCGACGCTCGCTGCGGCGACACTCGAATCGACCCTGACGGAACTCCGTCGCGACGACGTTGCCGTCGACGCACTCTCCGAGGCTCACCTCGCGGACGCGCTCTCGCTCGCTGCGGACGGCGAGATACCCACCGAAGCCGTGCCGGAACTGCTCGCCGCGCTCGCGGCGGCTCCCGACCGGACGGCGGCGGAGGCGATGGACGCGGAAGATCTCGGCGGTGCGGACGAGGACGCCGTCAGGGAGGCCGTGGCCGAGGTCGTCGAGCGCAACGAGGCCCAGGTCGAGGACGAGGGCATGGCGGCCTTTTCCGGGCTGATGGGCGAGTGCATGGGTGCGCTGCGCGGCAAGGCCGACGGCGACCTCGTCAGCGAGATCCTGCGCGAAGAGATCCAGAAGCGGGCGTGAACGAGGTGCGGGGCTGACTGGCGCTCGCGATCACGGCTCTCCGTCGCCGTCCCTCAGATCGGGGCGCTCTGTCGCTCGCCGAAGGATTCCCGTCAGCGTCCGAACTTCCCGTTCGGTCGGGTCCGCGCGTCCGAGCACCCGTCTGAACAGCCGCGTCGCCTTGGCCCGCTTTTCGTCAGGGTGGTTGATCGCCGCGAGCAACGCCTGCCAGCGCTCGACGCAGCGTTCGATCGCGGGCTCGGGCGCCCGCGTCCGTTCGACGTCCGGCAGTTGGGTCGTCTCGAGTGCGAGCTCGCGGAGTTCGTACAGCGTCACGGTTGCCGCCTGGCCGAGGTTCAACACGGGATAGGCCGGGTTCGCGGGGATGGCACAGACCTCGTCCATCCGTTCGAGCTCGTCGTTGTGCAGCCCGACGCGCTCGCGCCCGAACACCAGGGCGGTCGACGCGTCGACGGTCGGCAACCGTTCGGCCAGCTCGGCCGGTGTCGAGAACGGATATCGGACGTGACTCCGATCGTCCTCGTTCGGCACGGCCGTACAGCCGATGGTGTGGTACTCGGTGACGAGTTGGTCGAACGCGATCTCGGTCGCGTTCGGGAGGACGTCCTCGCGCGCCTGGCCCGCGTAGCCGTAGGCTTCGCCGTCGGGATCGAGCGGCGGGGGATCGACGAGCAGCAGCGACTCGAAGCCGAAGTTCTTCATCGACCGGGCGATCGTCCCGACGTTGCCCGGCGTCTCGGCGCCGACGACGGCCACTGCCGGCGGCTCGCGCGCGTCGGCGCCTGCCCGTGGAAAGTCGTCGGTCACGGTCGCACCACCGACGAACCCGATGGCGGAGACGGTCGATGCGTTACTCGCGTGCGACGGTTCGAATCGGGCTCTCGGACGATCGTCGTCGATCTCCGGGTCGATTGCACCGCCAGTCCGGGTCGCGTCCGCGGAGTCATGCTGGTAGTTCGGGCGCCGGTCGACAAAAGTGGCGCCGTCCCGGACACGGGCTCGCCATCCGTGTCGTCACGCGCTCGGTCTCACCCGCTACGGACCGCCTCGTCGCGGCTCTCGTAGCTGGCTTCGGTTCGCCTGCCGGAATCGGGGCCCATATCTGACTCCGCGATTCATCACCGGTATGACCACCGTGGACGCGGCGGGACTCCCGATCGGCGACGGGCATCCACCCCGGATCATGGGTGTGCTGAACGTCTCGGCGGAATCGCCGTACGATCCGAGCGTCTTCGACGATCCCGAGGCGGCCGCGACCTACGTCGACGAGGAATTGATCGAGGAAGGCGCGGATATCGTCGATATCGGGCTCGAATCGGCGAACAAACGCTTCGAGGTGCTCTCCGCCGAGGAGGAGCGAGCGCGCCTCGACGTCGCGCTCGAGACGATCGACCGCGTCGACCGCGACGCCATCTTCTCGATCGAAACGCGCTACGCATCGGTCGCGGACGCGGCGCTCTCACGCGGGTTCGACATGGTCAACGATATCTGCGGCTTCGCGGATCCGGGTATGCCCGAGGTCTGTGCGTCCCACGACGCAGCGGTCGTCGCGATGGCCGGTCCACCCGACCTCGAGCGACCGGGTGCGATCGACGACGTCGACTGGGCCGAGCGGCGCTCGCCCGAGTGGGCCGCGGAGAGCGACTACGTCGATCGCCTCCTGGCGACGATCGAGGACCTGCCCGCGACCGAGAAGACGATCGTCGATCCCGCGTTCGGCGGCTGGAGCGACCGAAAGACGCTCGCGGACGATCGCGAGACGCTCCGGCGGCTGGCCGCGTTTCGCGAGTTCGACGCTCCCGTCCTGGTGTCGATCAATCGGAAGAACTTCCTCGGCGACCTCGTCGACCGGCGGACCTCGGATCGTCTACCGGCGAGTCTGGCCGGTACGGCCCTCGCCGTCGAACGCGGCGCGGACGTGATCAGGACCCACGACGTGGCGGCGACGCGCGACGCCGCACTGGTGGGTGACGCGTTCGGATCCGTCCGTTCGTGACCGGAACAGACCGGATCGCCCCGGTGGAAAACGCGGATCAACCTGGTTGAACGGCCGTGATCGGCGCTCTCGACCGGGATATCTTGAACGTTGGGATTGGTTTAATGCCGTCCGGTGAGACGGAAAGTGAAGAGAAAACTTATACCGGAGCCATCAGAAGGAGCGGATGGAAGCCGGGTCGCCTCTCGGGTAGGGGTATTCGGAGGTTGCCGCCCGGCTCGACACTTCATTTATGGCGTTACGTGATCAGTGACGACCATGAACGTCGAGTGGGCGACGTGGGAGCCGATCTACGAGGCCATCCGGTCGACGTTCGGCTTCGATCGGCGGGCCGACGAACGCGCTCGCGACCGGCTCCTGTCGCTGTCGACCCCGTTCGAGGGCGGGCTGTCGGGTGCGTTCGAGGGGCAATCCGTCGTCGTCGCCGGTGCGGGACCGTCGCTGACGAGCGATCGGTCGCTCGAACGGGCGCGATCGGCCGACGCGGTCGTCGCCGCGTCGACGGCGGTCGACGCGCTGGCCGATCACGGCGTCCCGGTCGACTGGATGGTGACCGATCTGGACAAGAATCCCGGGACGGTCGAACGGCTCGCTGCCAGCGGGACGCCGGTGGCGGTTCACGCCCACGGCGATAACGTCGCGCTGGTCGAACGCGTCGTTCCTCGCTGTCCCTCCGGCTCGATCCTGGCGACGACACAGGTTCGGCCTCGCGGACACGTCGTCAACACGGGCGGGTTCACCGACGGGGATCGCGCGGCGTTTCTGGCCGACGCGCTCGGGGCGGACTCGCTCTCGTTTGTGGGCTGGACGTTCGACGACCCGTCGGTCGACGACGAGAAGCGAGCCAAACTGGCGTGGGCCGAGCGACTCCTTTACTGGCTCGAACGCCGACGCGGCGAGCGATTCGCCCTCCTGGACGGACGCCGAGATGCCGTCGACACCGACCCGCTGCCGGTCGAGTGAGGGATCCGGTGGGCGGTCGCTCCAGCGACCCGACCGGCAACAACAGTTAAGCCGACGTCACGGCGACAGTACGATGTGGACGACCGACTCGTACTGACGGCCTCGTTCGCCGCGTACCTCGCCGCCGGCGGTCTCTACGTCGCAGGATACGTGGCCAGCGAGGCCGCGTTTACCGGCAGCGAGTACCTCTTTCTGCTCGGAATCGGTTACGGCGCGCCGCTCGTCGCGCTGTTGCTGGTGTGGGCCCGAAGCTACGCCCTGGGCGCCGGCGTCTACGCGGTCAGCGCCGCCTCTACGTGCTGGTACCTCGCCAATTACCTCGTCTTCGGTGACGGGACGGCGGCCGTCTTCAGCGTCGGGGGCGATGCCAGTCGCGCCTACACCGTCGGCGTGGCCGTTCTCTCGTTCGCCACCGTCGCGACGACGCTCGTCGCGTGCTGGCTGTGGTACCGACACAGTCCGGGCGTACGGACCGTCGTCGACTCCGTCCTGCGTCGATCGTCGAGCGGGTAATGGCGAAGCGGTCCGATCAGGCGGCCATCACTGATTCCTCCGCGCTCGTCACTCCCCGGGAGCGAGCGCGTCGATCGTCCGACGGACGTCCGCACGGTCGGCTTCGCGTGGGAAACTGATTGCGAGCTCGTCGAGACCGTCGATCGACTCCCAGCGGTCGAGCTGTGCGCGCGCCTCGGCCGGCGTGCCCGCGATCGCGAGTTGTTCGAGCAGCGGGTCGTCGATGAGCGTCTCCAGCCGGTCGAACTCTCGGTTGGCAACCGCCTCGGCGATCGCCTGGGCCGCCTCCTCGTGGCCCTGGCGGGCCAGCGAATCCCGGTAGAACGTCCCCATCGCTCCGACGTAGAAGCCGATGTGATTGCGACACTGCTCGCGCGCTCGCTCGCCGTCCGGGGAGACGGCCGCCGGGATCGAGAGCGAGACGGGGACGTCCCCGCGCGACCGATCGCCGAGTTCGATTCCCCGTTCGAGGTCGGAAAGCCGGTCGCGCAGACCGTCCGGCGTGAGGACGATGGCGTGCCAGCCGTCGGCGAACCGACCGGCGAGCTCGACCGACTTCGGGCCCATCCCGGCGGCCTCGATCGGCACCGGTGTCTCGGGGGGATCACACCGGAGCCGGAATCCGCCCAGCGTGAACACCTCGCCGTCGTACTCGGCGACCTCTCCGGAAAGTACGGTCCGGACGATCTCGACGAACTCGCGGGTTCGTCGCAGCGGTCGGTCGAACGACTCGCCGTGCCAGCCCTCGACGACCGCCGGGCCGCTCGGCCCGACCGCGACGCGCAGCCGCCCGTCCGAGATCTCCTGGAGGGTCGCCGCCGTCTGGCCGACCAGCGCGGGCGAGCGCGAGTAGACGTTCCACACGCTCGGACCGAGCCCGATCGTCGCCGTCTCGTCGGCGATCCGGGTCAGGACCGAGACCGCGTCGCGACCCCAGGTTTCGGGCAACCACGCGTGGTCGTAGCCGCCCCGTTCGCCGCGCCGGGCGTACTCGACCAGGTGGTCGACGTGCTCGGCGGCTGCAACCGGCAGGTGAAGCGTTCGCGCCGTCATCGGTCCTCCGCCGTCGCAGACGGCCGCGCTGTCACGTCCGCGTTCGGCTCGGTCGATCGTTCGCGTCCGAATTCGTGCATCGTCCGAAGTGTGGCGCGCGATTACTAAAGGATCTTGCCCGACCGCCGGACCGGTGCCCGTCCGATCGGTCCTCGTGGGCGCCGAGTGGAACGAACCGCACGATGAGTCGGATCGAGCGGTTTCCAACGGGTCGCTGGAGCGGTACTGGGCAGTGTCTCCGGGTATCGTCGACGACCCTCCCGATTTCGTCAGTTGGTAGGAGGACCGGCTGCTTCACGCTCGATTGGCCAGTAAGTATTTACTCCCGTCCGAAATGGTTAAACTATGGGAATCACACAGCATCGCCCCGGTTCGACGACGACGCCGGTGAGCCAAGCGGTGGTCGAAGCCGTCGCGGAGGCGGAGGGCATCGACGTCACCGACGTCGAACCGCCGGCGTTCGAGCCGCTCTACGAGGTCGTCGACCCCGAAGCGCTCGACCTGCTGTTCGCGCCGACGGTCGGCGGTGCCGAGCGGGCGGCCGGGTCCGTCTCGTTCGAGTACGCCGGTCACGACGTAACCGTCTACAGCGACGGGCGCGTCACGCTCGACGAGTAAGGATCGACGCGACGCCCGGGTAGCACGGGCGCCGTCCGCATCGCCGCGACGATGGCCACCGCTGTTCTTCGTCCGCTGGTCCGTGCTTGCGATCACGCCGCGAGGGAACCCCTTCGGTGGTAGAATGAGGCTCGTCGGAACCCGTCCGGCCGTCGGTATCCGTCTGCTTCAGTCGCTCGCGAGGGCCGGGGCCTGCACGTCGATCTCGCCGTCGTCGAGCGCCGCCTCGACGTTCCGGGCCGCGGTCACCATGTTCGCCATCTTCTCGTAGGCGACCTCGCGGGGGAGCAGCTTCAGGCCGCAGTCCGGCGAGACGACGAGCTGGTCGGGCGGGACGATCTCGAGTCCCTTCCGGATGTTCGTCTCGATCTGGGCGACCGACTCGACCTCCGCGACGTGGGCGTCGGTCACGCCGAGGGCCAGGTCTTTGCTGAACGACGGATCGGTGAAGACATCGAGTTGCTCGTAGTCGCCGTTCGCCAGCTCGAGGTCGAACTCGTCGACGGGGAACTCGAGGATTTCGGGGTAGATCCGGGAGTAATCGCCGTAACAGACGTGCAGTCCCGTCCGGACCGACTCGGGGATATCGTCGACGATGCGCTCCAGGCACTCCCCGACGATCGCGTGGTCGTCCGGCGTCGTCGCGAGCGCGGGTTCGTCGATCTGGATGTACCGGGCGCCGGCGTCGACGAGCTTTCGGATCTCCTCGTTGACCAGATCCGCGAGGTCGTAGGCCAGTTCCTCGTCGGCATCGTAGGCCTCGTTGAACGACCAGTTCGCGAGCGTGTACGGACCGGTGATCGGCACCTTCACCGGGCGGTCGGTCGCGTCGGCGGTGAACTCGTACTCCTCGACGAGCCACTGCTCGTCGTAGGCGACCTCGTCGACGACCGAGGGCTTGTCGAAGTAGTTGTGCCCCCAGACCTTGACGGGCCCGTTGAACTCGTAGCCCTCGATGCGGTCGGCGAAGTACTCCACCATCTCGTTGCGGCGCATCTCGCCGTCGACGACGACGTCGAGGCCCGCCCGGACGTGCTCGTCGGTGATGAGCCGCGCCGCGTCGTCTTTCGCCTCCGCCCAGTTATCCCGGTCGAAGTCGGCGTCGGGATCCTCGTACAGCTCTTTCGCCCGGTTGAACCACTTCGGCTTGGGATAGCTCCCGACGACGGTCGTCAGGATGAAGTGCTCGTTCTGGTGGTCTGCGGGTCGGAACTGCGATTTCGTCTCGCTCATGCGGGGCTCACCTCCGCGATCGAGGCCGCCTCGCCCAGCGCGGCGAGTTTCTCCTCGAACGTGGCGTAAGGCAGGTAGAACGTCTCGGTGTTCGGCGCGAGGTAGACGGTCTCGAAGTCGGTGACGGGGACCCGTTCGAAGATCCACTCGGCGCGCTCCCTGACGGCTTCGGGCTCCTCGAGGAGCGTGTTCTGGCCGTCGACGAGTCCGAGCCAGACGTCGTCGGTCGCGCCGTACTCCTGGAGGTTGTAGAGGTTGTCGTCCTGCTCGGTGACGAAGTCGAATCCGACGGCGTCGATGTCGGCGTCGAGCAGGTGCGCGTAGACTTTCTCCTCGAGGGCGCCCCAGTAGGTCGTGACGACCACGTCGGCCTCGGTCGCGGCCGCGATCCGGTCGATCGCCTCGCTCGCTCGCTCGTCGAGCCCGTCGCCCGGCGGGTCGGTCACGAGCGACGGTTCGAGGAGACAGAGCGTCCCGTGGGCGGGGAATCGCTCGACTTCACCCTCGAGGAAGTCAGCGATCCCGTCGAGCAACGCCGCTTCGTCGCCGTAGTACTCGTCCGTCGCGAGATCGGCCAGGCTGTAGGGGCCGGGGAGCGTGGCCTGGAGGGCGTTCGACTCGACCGACGCCGCGGCGGCCTCGAGTTCGGCGGCCACGTCGCCGGTCGGTTCGAGTTCGTCCGTGACGACCGGTTCGCGATAGAAGTTGTTGTTGTCGTAGTAGCGGACGATTCCGCGGGTCTCGACCGCGTCCGAGACGGCGAGCGGGTGGGCCAGCATGTCGTCCCACCGGAGCTGGCCCTCCACGATCCGGTCCAGGCCCGCGTCCTGCTGGAGTGATAGCACCGCCGATCGGGCCTCGTCGTACCGGTCGCGGATCGCCTCGCTCTCGGTACCGTCGATGAGGTCGTGCTTCTGGTGGCCTTTCAGGTCGGCCAGGTCCGTCTTCGCCCCGTCGGGCAGGGGACACAGCCCGGTCGTCGTCGAGACGTACTCTGTCATGCGTACCGGTCGGTATGCTATGCTGCTGTTTAATATTTTCCATCCAATATTATGAACTTCGGTTATCCACCGGCCGCCGCGGCTCACCGGTGGAGTTCGAGGACGGTCAGCGTCTCGTAGGGAAACGACTCGTCGGCGACGGCGATCGCGCTGAAGCCGGCGTCGCCGGCCAGTTCGACGACGGCGTCGACGTCGGTGAGCGTGCTGACGAGCAGCAGGACGACGCCGTCGGGCACGAGCACCCGGCCCACGCGTGAGAGAAACCGGTCGATCACCGCCCGACCCGTCTCGCCGCCGGAGAGGGCCCGCTCCATCCAGTCGTCGCGCGCGGCGTCGGCGGAAAACGGCAGGTACGGCGGGTTGAACACGACGGCGTCGAACGACGCGCGTGCGAACGGCGAGACCAGGTCCGCGCGGACGGCGTCGATCCCTCGCTCGGCCGCCTGCCGGCAGGCGTGCGGGTTCACGTCCGCCCCGACGACGCGTGCGTCCGACCCCTCGCGGAGTCGCTCGGCGATGTATCCGGACCCGGTCCCCACCTCCAGAACGCGGTCGGGCGATCGCGATTCGAGCCGGTCCAGGGCCGTCCGCGCCAGCAGGTGCGAATCCTCGGCGGGCTGGTAGACGTCGGTTTCGAGGCCTCGGCGATCGGCCAGGTCCATCACTCGCCCTCCCCGGCGTTCGCGTCGGACGTTCGAACTCGCGATTCGTCGTAGGTGACGCCCGTCGCGTCGTCGCCCGAACCGGGGAAGCTCCCCGGATCGGGCCGGCCCGAGAGTTCGCGCTGCGGGAACGGGATCTTGATTCCCTCGGTCGCGAACGCGTCGGCGATCCGTTCGATCGCTTCGGACTGCAGGCGAACCGCCCGCTGGCGCTTCGGGTCGGGGATCCAGAATCTGACGCCAAGGACGACCGCCGAATCGCCGAACGACTTCGCGACCGCGTTCGGCTCCGGCGGATTGCGGATCCCCTCCATGTCCGAGACGGCGTCGGTCGCGACCGCGACGGCCCGCTCGACGTCCGCGTCGTAATCGACGCCGACCTCGACCTCGAGGCGGAGGCGGCCGGAGCGCGATCGGTTCGTGATCGGCGCGGAGCTGACGACGTCGTTCGGCACGACGACGTACTCGTCTTCGATCGTCCGAATTCGGGTGTTGACGATCGAGATGTCGGTGACGATCCCCTCGTACTCGCCGTCGAGGACGACCCAGTCGCCGATCTCGAACGGGCGGGAGAACATCAGCAAGAATCCCGCGAGCAGGGCGCCGAGGGTCTGCTGGGCGGCGATCCCGACGACGATCCCGAGGAACCCCGCTCCGACGAAGATGGCGCCGAGGTCCTCGACCCAGATTCCGAGGACGGTCACGAACGCCATCACGTAGATCACGACCTGGGCGAGCCGGAAGGTGACTTCCCGCTGGTGTTCGGTGACGGTCGCGGCCGATTCGAAGACCTCGTCGATCAGCCGCTTGACGAACCTGGTGACGATGAACGCCGTCACCGCCACGAGGATCGAGACGACGACGAGGACGAGCGTGTCGGCGCCGAGCCCGTTGTCGCGCCAGGCCGTCTCGATCGTCCCGGTCTGCTCCCAGACGCCGAGCACCACGGCGATCGCGACGATCGACGTCGAGAGGATCAGCGCGGCGCCCGCGACGTCGGCGTACAGCGGTCGCGTGCGCTCGCTCAACCGGCGCGTAAGGCGCCTGCTCCCGACGAGCGCGCCGGCCAGGGCGGCCAGGGTCACCAGCGTGACCGCGAGTCGCTGGCCGTCCGTCTCGAACTCGGCGGCCAACCAGTCCATCGCGAGTACGGACCAGTCCATGCTCTACGTCTCGATTGGCCCGACCGCCTTAGAATGCGTCGGTACGGCGGCTCCGATGGCAATCCCCTGTCGGTTCGCGATCGGTCCCGCTGGGCTCACTCGTTCGACGGGTGGCCGACGCGGCCGGCGATCGCCGCCAGTTCCGCGAACGTCGACGGCTCGATCGCGTCCGGTCGCTTCGCGAGGATCGCGTCGTCGGTCGCCTCGACCACCGCCTCCGGATCCTCGAGGCCCGTGATGTGGGCGGTGTTTCGGATGCCGTTGCGGATCGTCTTGCGCCGCTGGGTAAACAGCGCTTTGACAAACCGCAGGAAGAACGCCTCGTCGTCGACGACGTAGTCCGGCGCTCGCGGGGTCATTCTGACGACGGCGCTCTCGACCGCCGGCGGCGGCGAGAACGCCTCCGGCGGCACCGTCTCGACGATCTCCGGATCGACGTAGTGTTGGGTCGAGACCGATAGCCGGCCGTACGCGGACGTCCCCGGCTCGGCCACCATCCGCTCGGCGAACTCGCGCTGGTACATACAGACCAGCGGCCGCCCCGTCGGCAGCAACCTGAACGTGATCTCGCTCGAGGCGCCGTAGGGGAGGTTCGAGACGCAGGCGTCGAACGACGGAATATCGACCGAGAGCGCGTCGCCCTCGCGGAGTTCGAGCCTGTCGGCCTCGATTTCGGCGGCGAACTCGCGACGCAGGAAGGAGACGAGGTCGCCGTCGCGCTCGATCGCCACGACGGTCGCCCCCGTCGCGAGCAGGCGGTCCGTCAGGGCGCCCGTTCCCGGCCCGATCTCGAGCAGTCGTTCGGGCTCGATGGAGAACTCGTCGAGATACGTCGGGAGCCGGTCGAGGACGCGATCGTCGATCAGGAAGTGCTGGTCGCGGTCGGGATTGCCCCGCACGCCCGCCCGGCGCAACAGCCCGTCTGGATCTCTCATCGACTCGCCGTTCGAGGCGGGGTGGCTAAAGGCCGACGTTCCCTGCGAACCGCGACCACTCGCGAGAATCAGCGCGGACCGACCCGTCGCGGAACCGCCCGGCGGTCGCTCACTACCCGTCCGTCCGGTTCCCGCCGACGAAGGTGCGGTACTTCAGGTCGTCTTCTTTAAGCTCCTCGAGGATGCGGTCGACGAGGATCTGGTCCGGATCGTGGAGCCCGGAGACGCGCTCCTCGAGATCCTCGAAGCTCTCGAAGGGTTTTCGCTTCCGTTCCTCGAGGATCGTGTTCCGCAGTTTCTTCCCGATGCCGGGCAGCAGGTTGAGCTGGTGGAGCCGCAGCGTGATCGGCTGGGCCTCGTTGTAGAAGTCGACGAAGCGTTCCTCCTCGTCCTCGACGAGGTCGCTCACGACGTACTCGAGTTCGGACTTCGCGCCGGAGGAGAGGTCGTCGTACTCGATCTCGCGAGCTTGCTCGACGACGGTGCGCTCCGATCGCGGTTCGACGACGACGTCGGTCCCGATCGTCAACCGCTCTGCCTCGTCGAACGCCACCTCGAAGAGATCGAACGCCTCCGTATCGAGGGCGTAGCCGGCCGGCTGACTCTCGTAGGCCGGCCGACCGCCCGAGGAGAGGCCGTGTGCCAGATAGTCGAGCACCACTGCCCGGCGGACTGCTGACTCGTCGCGCTCGGATTCGCTCATCACCGTGTCGGTACGACCACCGATCACTTAAAGAATCCCCAACAGTTCGGCCCTCGAAGCAGCCGTCGGTCCGGTTCGCGGCCGCCACCGAAATCGTCGTGAACTCGACGGGTCCGCGACGCGGTCGACTGGAGCCGCCGTCGCCCTCAGGCGTAGCGCGCGACGATGGCGAGAATCTCGTCGAGTTCGTCGCCCGATAGCGAGTACCGCTCCTGGGCGAAGACCGCCCGCAGTTCGTCGCGATCGCGGGGCAGGAGATTCGCGATCTTGAAGGCGGTCGGTTCGGACACCTTCTCGAGACCCTCGAGTTCCGCGACGAGTTCGCGCGACTCCTCGGGTGCGAGGACGGCGAACCGATTGGTGTGGTCGATCGCGCGGGCGAGCTCGTAGCGGAGTTCGCGATCCTCGTCGAGCGCGCGATCGGCCTCGATATCCGAGAGGAGCTCCTTGGCCTCCGAAACCGTCAGGTACTCCTCGTCGACGATCTCCTTGAAGATGGTCATTCGTCCTGAGCGCGAAGGTGAGCGGCGGTGACGATCACCGTCTTCTCGCTCCCGCCGTCCGTGACGGCAACCTGGAACGCGTTGCCCTGGGTGCCGACGACCTCGCCGGTGCGACCGTCGAACCGGGGATGAAAGCGGCCGTCGGGGACGCTCGGATCGATCTTCAGGTGGACCTTCTGGCCTGTCTCGTAGTCCTGAATCGCGCGCTGCGGCGGCGACGTGCCCCGCTCGCGGGGGTCGTTGCGGAGTTTGTTTCGAGTTCCCTGTCGAGGGCCATTTGATTTCGGCATAGTCGTACGTCCCCGTTTCTCCGTGACAGTTATAAAAGGCACGTTCCGCGGGCGCCAGGACGGGACCGCGCGTCGACGGTCCGGTTCGGCGTGCGATCACGCGACATCCATCGCGCCGGCTCGCACTCTGCGGCGTTCGGCTTCCCCGAAGTCGTCACCCTCCACCGATCGCGGGCTTTCTTCAGCCACTTTCGCTTCGACAGTATAACGGTCTCGGGAGTCGTTGGCCCGCGCATGGACGACGACTTTCGGTTCGAGACCCGATCGATCCACGCCGGCCAGGAACCGGATCCGGAGACGGGAGCGCTGATGACCCCGATCCACGCCAACTCCACCTACGAGCAGACCGCCCCTGGCGACCATCGCGGCTACGAGTACTCGCGGACGGGTAATCCGACCCGTGCGGACCTGGAAGCGAACCTCGCCAGCCTGGAATCGGCCGACTACGGCCGGTGTTTCTCGAGCGGGATGGGCTCTATCAACACGGTACTCAACCTGCTCGAAGCCGGCGATCACGTCGTCACCGGCAACGACGTCTACGGCGGCACCCACCGGATCTTCACGCAGGTCTACGAGGACTACGACCTCGAATTCACCTTCGTCGACATGACCGACCTCGACGCGATCGAGGCCGGCTTCCGCGAGAGCACGGAACTCCTCTGGCTCGAGACGCCGACGAATCCGCTCATGTCGATCGTCGACGTCGAGGGTGCGGCGGAGATCGCCCACGCCCACGACGCCATCTGCGCGATCGACAACACGTTCGCGACGCCGTACCTCCAGCGCCCGCTCGAACTCGGCGCCGACGTCGTCTCGCACTCGCTCACGAAGTACCTCGGCGGCCACTCCGACGTCGTCGGCGGCGCCCTGCTGACCAACGACGCGGAGCTGGACGAGCGCTTCGGCTTCTACCAGAACGCCGTCGGTGCGACGCCCGGCCCGTTCGAGAGCTTTCTCGTGCTCCGGGGGACGAAGACGCTACCAGTCCGGATGGATCGCCACTGCGAGAACGCCCGGGCGATCGCCGAGTGGCTCGACGACCACCCGGACGTCGAGACGGTGTACTATCCCGGTCTCGAATCCCACCCGGGTCACGAGCTCGCCGCGCGCCAGATGGACGACTTCGGCGGCATGCTGAGCTTCGAACTCCACGCGACGATGGACGAGGCGAGCGCCGTCGTCTCGAACACCGAGGTGTTCACGCTCGCGGAGAGTCTCGGCGGCGTCGAGAGCCTGATCGAACAACCGGCACCGATGACGCACGCGGCCGTGCCGCGCGAGGAGCGCATCGCCGCCGGGTTGACCGACAGTCTGATTCGGGTCAGCGTCGGCATCGAACACGTCGACGATCAGATCACCGACCTCGAGCGCGCGATCGACGTGGCGCTTTCCTGATTCTCGCTCGGGGTCGTCCGAACCGGCCGCCGTTACCGCCGCACGTCGAGCGCGTTCGCGACCAGCCGCGACTCGGCCCGTCGGAGGAGGTCGGAGGCCGTCGACACCGCACAGTCGAGGTCGGCTGCGACGGCCTCGATCCCCCGATCGCGGGGCACGTCGTAGTAGCCGCAGTCCCACGCGACGGCGACTGCCTCCCGCTGTCGCTCGGAGAGTTCGCTCGCCGGGCCGCCGACGGTATCCCCGACGCGAAGCACGTCCACGTCGACCGCGTCCGGGAACTCCTCGAGAACGGCCTGGACCTCCGACGGTGATCCGACGACGGTCATGCGAATCGACCCGTCGGATCGGCACTCGTAGGGCGGCACAACGACGATCGTGTCCTGAAAGAACGCGTCGAACAGCGTCAGCGCCGACTCGGACAGTTCCTGTCGACAGTACACGAAGCACCCGCCGTCGGTCGGCGTGATATCGTACTCGTCGACGGTCGGCGCCGACTCGAGGATCGGCTCGACGTCCTCGGCGGCGCCTTCGACGTACGAGATCGTCGTCTCCGTGCCGTCGAGGACGGAGCCGCCGAGAATCAGGTGTCGGTCGACGCCGGTCGCGGCGACGGCCAGGTTCCCCTCCGGCGCCATCAACTCCGCATTCGGTCTGATCGCGATCCTGAGGGACTTCACAGCCGACGATTGCAGCGGACCCATATAAAACCGGGAACCATATCGGGCGTGCGTTCTCCCGGCCGCGGCAACCACTCGGCGTATGGAAGAACGTACCCGCGACGGTGACGGCGACGCCGACGAGACGCTGCCGGCGAACCCGTTCGAACGACTGACGTCCGTTGTTCTCGTCAGGGAACCGATTCGCTCCAATGCCGCGGGATCCATCCGCGACGTGGTGGCGCACGTATCGAGTGATCGGTCGGTCGACGGTCCGAGCGCCCTGACGGGGATCGACGGTGTCCACACGGCCTCGATCTTTCTCGAGGAATCGAGCGACGATCCGACGCTCACCTGGTATCTCGAACTCGAGCTGACGGGTACCGGAAGCGACCGCACCGGGGCGTCGATCGCCCGACACCTCAGGACGCAGTCGCCGCTGTCCGACGCCGGGCTGGGCGAACACCTGGCCACGTCGGATCGAGCGCGGGCGATCGGCGGGACCCTCTCGAGCGAGGCCGTCCTCACCCACGCGTGGCATCCGGAACGTCCGCGTGCGTCGGTTGCCGTCGCCGAACGGGACGCACCGGTGATCTCGCCGGCTGTATCGGCCGGTCAATCCGTCGAGGTGGCTCTGGTCGAGCTGCGCGTCAAACCCGGGGTCGCGTCATGGCTCGTCGAGTGGATGGCGGCCTCCCCGCACGAATCGAGCGGGGGCTGGATCGAGCGGTCGACGACCGCCTGGGAAGAGGCGATCCTCCGGGCCGAGGGTATGTACACCGAGACGATCTTCCTCGATCGCAGCGCCGACGGCGTCCGACTCCTGCAATTCATGGAAGCCGATTCGTTCGAACGGGTGTACGAGGCGTACGCGAACACGTGGAACCCGATGGCGCGCGGGACGGCGTTCGCGTTGAAACGGCTGCTCGAACGGCCCGAACGCATCCTCGAACGACCCCTTCCCGCGGAGAACGAACTGCTCGCCCACGCGGTCGGATCCAACCGGCCGCGAACCTGGCGACTACGTCGAGAGCCATCGATGCGATCGCGTCGGGGGACTTAAACGGCCGAAAGGGATCGTCGGTGGAGTGAGGGAGTCGGCGATCGAACTCACGATCGAGCGCGAATGACTTCGAACGCGGACGACGGACGACGGGCGGGGCACGGGACGGAGCCAGGCGTCGCCGAGGGCGAGCATCGACCGTCCTCGATGGACGCGACAACTACCGAGACGACGGGCAGGAACACCGTCGATTCTGCCCTCCTCGATAGCTTCCGGGCCGATGGGGCGACTGTCGTCACGACCGATCCAGGGGGATCGGAACCGACGAGAGCCGAAGGCGATCGAGGGCGATCGCTCTACGACTGGTGGAGCGACCGCGATTGGCTCTACGATCGGGTGATGGCTCTGACGGCGGGGATGCGAGACGAGACGTTCGACGCGCTCGCTCTCGAGTCCGGCGAGACCGTCCTCGATCTCGCGTGCGGGCCGGGGACGAACTTCGAACGACTGCGCGAGGCCGTCGGCCCCGACGGAACCGTCGTCGGTCTCGACTACTCGTCCGGGATGGTGCAGTCGGCGCGAAAAGCGGTCGACGAACGGGGCTGGGAGAACGTCCACGTCGTCCGGGCCGACGCCGCGGCGACCTGTGGCCCCGACGACGCGTTCGACGCCGTCGTCACGACGTTCGCGCTCCACACGTTCCCCGATGCGGCGGGCGCACTCGAGAACGTCCGCGACGCGCTGGCACCAGACGGCCGCTTCGCCGTGCTCGACTCGCGCCCGCTGACCGACGGCCCGTTTCGGTTTCTGAACCCGCTGTACGAGCGAGTCATCGCACGCACCGTGAATCACCAGCGAGGCGTCGACACGCTCGAACTCCTCGAGGCCACCTTCGAGACCGTCGACGTGGTCGAAACGTGGGACGCCGGCGCTGGCTACCTCGCCGTGGCCCGCCCCACGCCTCCGGAGTGAGCCTCGAACGTCACCGGTCGCCCGACCGATGGCCGTCCACCGCTACACTTTCCTCCCGCGGGCCGAATTCTCGAGTGATGACCGACGACACCACGGTCCACGCGCTCACGATGTCGGTGCCGTTCGGGGACCGAACGGTCTCGATCACCCCCACGGCGATCGAGACCGACGCCGGACTCCTCCTCGTCGACGTCGGCCCGGAGGGCGAGCTAGGGGAGCTGGAACGCGCCCTCTCGGACGCCGGGTTCGACCTGTCGGACGTCGAGCGCGTCCTCCTCACGCACCACGACGCCGACCACGCCGGCGGACTCGCCGCCATGCGGGATCGAACCGACGTCACGGTCGCCGCCCACCCCGACGAGGCGCCCCACGTCGACGGAGACGAGGATCCCGTAAAGGGGTCCGGGGACGGCCGGTATCCGCCGACGTCAATCGACGAGCACCTCGCGGACGGGGACGAGTTCGAATCCGAGGCCGGACCCGTCCGCGTCGTCGAGACGCCCGGCCACACGGCGGGGCACGTCTCGCTGTACCTCCCCGACGAACGTCTCCTCGTCGCCGGGGACGCGCTGACGTCGGACGGGGACGAGGTCCTTTCGGGCCCGAAACCCGGTTACACGATCGACGTGGACGCCGCGGCCGAGTCGGTCGACCGGCTCGCCGGCCGCGACGTCGCCCACGTCATCTGCCATCACGGCGGTTACGCCCAGGCCGGTTCCGATCGCATCCGCGAGATCGCCGACGAACTCGCGGACGGTCGGTGAGTGACTGCGCGGGTGGAATGACCGCCGGGTGAGAGCTGATCGCGTGGCGGTTGACTCACTCCGTGGCGGAGAACCGCCACGCGACGGGTCGATCGAACGGCGACGGCGGTTCGAACGGAATTCTCATCCGATTGCGACGGTTAGGGACGCCCATGCGCATCGAACTGCGGGTCTGCGAACACTGCTACGAACGCGACCACGGCGAGACCGAACGGCAGGATCTCGTCAACGACATGGTCCGCTGTGCCGAACGCATCCGCGAACACAAGGACGTCATCGATCTCGATTCCGTCCACATACGGACGGTTCGCGACGACGAACCCGGCAAACCCGAAGCGCTGCCGGTCGTCACCGCGTCGATCCACGACGATCAGGTGATGATCAACGACACTCAGCTGGCGACCGAAGGGAAAGACGGGAACATGCTCGTCTATCCGAACCCGCCGGACATTCTGACGGTTCTCTCGAAGAACATCAACGAGATCAGCAAGGGGCTGAACCGGGACGTCTCCGTCGATCTCTCGCCGGCGAGTGCGAAACTCCTCTCCGCGCGAACCGACAGTTCCGACGCGACGGACTGACGACGGTACGGGACCTCCGTTCGAAGCAGATCGACGGGCTATCACCGACGGTCGTCCGATAGCGTCCGCTGGTCGCGATTGACGACGAAGTACTCAGTATGGCGGGCGTTCAGATGCGACCGACGTTCTCGACGTCGACGCTCTCGACACCCTCGACGGAGCCGAACTCCTCTTCGACGGCCTCCGTGCCGCCCGAGCCGTCGGGAACGATGACGGTGGGAATGAGCGCGACGAGGCCGAAGGCGACGTCTTCACGCTCGACGCCGTTGATCTTCGCCCCTTCAGGGAGCGAGGATTCCAGGCGTTCCTGGAGCTCGTCGAGGTCGATTTCGGGGCTGTTCGGCATGACCTTGATTTTGGCTGCTACTTTCCCCATGGCTGATCAGGGACCGGTAAAGCCGCAGTCGGGACACTCGTAGAGGTTGCTCTGCTTCCGGCAGGTCGCACACCGGTAGATTTGCGCGCCGCAGTCGGGGCACTTGAACCTCGCCGCGTTCGTCCCCGAGACGTCGATGCCACAGGAGACGCACGCGCGCCCGCCGCGTTCCTCGGTCGTACTCATACCCGCCAGTTCCCGGCGGGCGCTTTTAACGGTTGTCTTTCGGGGTGACGCTCCCGGCACTCCCGGGTCTCAGTCGCCGTCCGCGGGCTCGAATCCGCGGTTGAACGAGACGAGCGTCACTCCGGCGAGCACGACGCACGCGACCGCCCAGCCGAGCCAGAGGGCCAGGTGATCGAGCCAGTACGCGAGGGCGAACCCGCACGTAAGGAGGACGAACTCGCCGGCGACGATGCGATCCCGCCGAGTCGTCCGGCCCGAGTCTGCCATGGCGAAAGGGTTCTTGACCGGACAGCAAATAGGCTGCGCCCCGACGACCTCCGCATCGGGTTACCAGCCGGCCAGCATCAGCGGGCCGATCAGTACGCCCATCAGGTGAACCCGCCGGGTTCGCAGTCTGACCGGCACCAATCCGATCGCGCTCGCGACGGCGAAAACGAGCACGCCCATCCAGCCGGCGAAGAGCGCCGACAGTGCCACCAGCAGTCCCAGGATCGCCAGCGAGAGCCACCGGTAGTCGAGGCGGCCGACGAGCGCCAGATACCGATCGCCGGCGACGAACACGACCAGGGACCCGCAGGCGCCGGCTACGAGCGCGGCGAGCAACAGGAGCGGAAGCGCGACCGGCGCTCCCGTACCGTCGAAGGCGACCATCACTCCGGTTCGCGGCCGGCCGATCGTCCAGAGCGCGACGAGTGCGAAGACCGTGTTCGCGGTGTCGACGCCGCTGGTCGCGACGATGTAGCTACGATCGTCGGCCGACCCGAATCCCCCGGTACCGCCCGGGAGCACGACCAGCACGCCCACGGCGGCGATCGCGGCCGAGATTCCGGGCAGAAAGCCGACGACCGCACCCGCGACCGTTCCCGCCGCGCCCGTCAGAACGAGCCCGGGGCGAGACATTCGGATCGCCGAATCGTCCTGCGGCGGAATCCCGCCGCCCGCCACGGCATCGATCAGGACCGGCGCACCGAAGCAGCCGGCGAAGACCGGCGCGAGGATGCCGCCGGCGTCGAGCGGGGCCGCCGGATCGACGTCGAGCGTGAGCGCCCCGAGTGCCGTCGCGAGCGAAAATGCGAGCCCGCCGGCGAGCACGCGTCGCGGCGTTCGTTCGGCGACGAGGAGGGCGAGCACGACTCCGGCGAGCACGAACTGCAGGTGGTCGATCACGACGGCGTACCACCGGTTGACGGCCCAGGTGACCGGCACGGCGAGGGGCATCGCGAGGAGGATGGCCAGGAAGCTCCCGAGCGCCGAGAGACGGATCGCCTCGCGGCCGCGACCAGCGAGGACGAGCCGATGGCCCGGCAGCGCCGTCAACGCCATCTCCGCGTCGGGCACGCCGAGCGCCATCGCGGGGACGGCGTTGACGAACGTGTGGACGACGCCCGCCGCGAGCATCGCGACGCCGACTAACAGCGGCGGACCGGGGACCGCGGCCGCGACGCCGGCCAGCAGGAACGCGAAGTTGTTCGCGTGCAGCCCCGGAATCAGGCCGCTGATCGACCCGGCCAGACACCCGGCGATCGTCCAGCCGAGCAGTTGGACCGAGAGCGCGGGATCGACGACGAACTCGACGCTGCCCATTCCCGCGGCCTTCGCCGCGGCCTCCTATTTATATGGTCGGCCCAGAACGCAGGCGGGCAGCGGATTCGTCCGCTGGTTGCTGGCGGCCGCCAATCGGTGCGAACGCCGTCGATCCGGTGTGAACGCCGTGGCTCTCTCGAACGCACAGAACGGTGAGAAATCGCGAGTGTTCGGCCGGATTAGCCGAAGAGTTCGCCGAGGCCCTCGCCGCTGGCCTCGTCCTCCTCGTCATCGTCGTCCGTCGTGTCCGGCACGTCGCTGGTCTCTTCGACCTCCTCGTCCTCCTCCTCGTCGCCGCCCTCGGCCGGCGCGGCAGCGCCGGCGCCACCCGCCGCGGGCACGGCGGCGGCGTCGGCGACGGCCTCGTCGATGTCGACGTCCTCGAGCGCGGCGACGAGCGCCTTCACGCGCGATTCTTCGACGTCGACGCCGGCGGCGTCGAGCACGTCGGTGAGGTTGTCTTCGTTGATCTCTTCGCCCGATTCGTTCAGGATGAGTGCAGCGTAAACGTATTCCATTGTCGTGTATCTCCGTGATTAGCCGAACATCGCACCGAGGCCTTCCGCGCCATCACCGTCGTCTTCGTCATCGTCGCCGGTGTCGTCCTCGGCCGCGTCGGCGTCGTCTTGGTCGTCGGTCGATTCGTCGGCCTGCTCGTCGGTCTCGTCGTCGGTCGCCGGTGTCGGCGCCTCGACGTCCTGCAGTTCGTCGGGGAGCGCGTCGGTGTCGTCGATCTGGGCTGCGAGCGCGCGCAGCTGCGCGTCGGCCTTGCCCACGAGATCCGGTACGAGCTCCTCGTCCTCGATCGCGGCCTGGAGGCCGAGGCTCTTGGCCTCGCCCGTGGCCTTCGCGACGAGCAGCGGCGCCGTCGACTCGGTCGGAATGACCGCGTTCACGGCGAGGTTGCGCGCCTGAGCGGCCGCGCTCGCGACGTCTTGCTCGTATGCTTCGACGTCGATGTCGAGGTCCTCGGGATCGAACGTGACGCCGTCGGCGTAGACGGCGCGCAGGTCGAGGCCGACCTCCTTGGCCTCGATGCCGAGTTCGTTGAGGACGTTCGCGAGGTCGGCGGAGACCTCCTCGCCGGCTTCGAGCACCGTCGAGTCCTCCATGACCTGGATCGAACCGTCCTCGATGCGCGCGTTCGCGCCGATCTGCTGGAGTTCGCCGACGAACGGGCCGGGATCGACGCCGGTATCGCCTTCCGGAATGACGATGTCGTTCGGCGCGACCTCGCCGGCGCCGATCGGCGCCGGCGTCTTCGAGGCCTCGAGTTCGCGATAGAGGCTGAACGGGTTCTCGTCCGTGAGGACGATCCCGACCTGGCCCTCGACGTACTCGCTGAGTTCGTCGATCCCGGCGGCCTCGAGCGACCGGCGCTGGAGCGTGTTACGGCTGACGCGCAGTTGCGCGGTGCCGTGGAGCTCCCGGCGCATGTCCTGCAGTTGCTTCGACGGAATGCCGGCGATGCCGACGATGCCGACGTTCTCGTGGGCCTCGACGAGCGCGGTGATCTCGTCGACCTCGGCTCGCTTCCACTCGGGAAGGTTCTCGGTCTTGCGAGTCGCCTCTGCGCTCATCTCAGGCCACCTCCACGGACGGGCCCATCGTCGTCTTCACGTAGACGGAGTCGATGTTTTGCGGGCCCTTCTCGAGGTCTGCGTGCAGCCGACGCAGGATGACGTCGACGTTGTCGGCGATGTCCGCCGCGTCCATATCCTCGGCGCCGACGCGCGTGTGGAACGTGCGCCGATCGCCGGAGCGGATCTGCACGGTGTTTTTCATCCGGTTGACGGTCTCGACGACGTCGTCGTCCCGGCCGAGCGGGGTCGGCATCTTGCCCCGTGGACCGAGGACGGTCCCGAGATAGCGACCGATATCCTGCATCATCGCCTCCTCGGCGATGAAGAAGTCGGTGTCGTCGGCCAGTTCTTTGGCCGCATCGTCGTCGTCACCGAGGTCTTCGAGGGCGTCGCCGTCGAGGACGTCGTCGGCGACGTCCTCGGCTCTGAGCGCCGTTTCACCCTCGGCGAAGACGACGATCGTCGTCTCCTGGCCGGTGCCGGCCGGGAGGACGACGGACTCGTCGACGCGATTCGACGGTTCGTCAAGGTCGAGGTCCCGGAGGTTGATCGCGAGGTCGACCGTCTCGGTGAAATTCCGAGCCGGCGACTCCGCGAGCGCGTCCGCGACTGCTGTTTCGATATCCGAATCTGCCATCGTTCACCTCCGTAGTACGCAGGGTATGCTCCTACGGGTCAGTGAAACAGGCAAAGCCTGTCTCAGGCTAACCGAGGGTCATTGCGGACTTAAACCCGTCGAACTGCCTACGAATCGAGCCCGTCCGGATCGCCCTCCCAACGATCCGATCCGGGCGTCCGTGACGGTTCCAGTCCGACAGCCCTCGGCGAATCCCGGATCGGTCGGTTCGATCGTCGGCGGTCCAGTCCCCACTCCGGCGAGCGTCGCTCCGGAAACCGCGATCGAGACGGTCTCGATCCAGCGTTCGGGATCGTCGCTACCACGATCGAGCGTCGCCCGTCGTCGCTCGAGTTGCTATCACCGATTTCGATATCTGAGCCGTAATGGGGAACGAACGGTAACGTTCTAGTCATCGAACCCTGATTTATCGAAATCTATTTCCTCCGTCCACGTCAGGACGTGGACGATGGCCCCCTTCGGACTCGCGCCCCCGCCCGGTCCGCTACAGGCCGCCGTGTCACTCTCGGTTCACGAGCGCTCGATCGAGTTCGTCGTCGAGCGCTCGCTCGGAGGTCGCGTTGCCATCGCGGTCCTCACGACGCTCGTCCTCGCGCTGATCCTCGTCGGGATTCTGCCGGACTACAGCCGACGGACGATCGAGTTGGCGCGGGCGAGCCCGATAATTTCGGTGCTCGTCGGACTCCCGGCGACGCTCGTTCTCGGCGCGTTCCTCGCACTCGCGATGTTACTCTCCGAATCGAGTCTGGGGATCTTCTTCGCCATTCCGCTCGTCTCGGTTTCGGTCGGGCTGTTGCCCGCGTGGACGGTACTCGGGGTCGTCGCACTGGGGCGGACGCTCGACGCAAGGGTCGGTCGCGACTCCCTTCCGACCGGCATCGTCGCCGCCTCGATCTGTGCCGGTCTGGCCGCCCTGTCGATGGAACTCCTCCTCGTTTTCACCACGATCGTGGCGTGTCTGGGCGCCGGCGCCGGGGCTCGAGTCCTCGTCGGCGGCTCGACGACGACCGATCCGGACGATCGAACGGTCCCGCCGGCGAACAAATTCTGATCCGAGCCGTGTGGTCCGGGACGGGGCGGACTCCCGCCGTTCACGGGAGTCTCGATCCGCCGCCGGAGTCACACGGCTCAGCACGGCCGTCGAGACCTCCCGTCGAGAAGCGGACGGCGCCGCGGCGGATCAGGCCTCGGCGAAGATGTCGTCGTACTCGCCGCTGTCGATGCGCTCTTTGAACTCGCGCGGATTCTCGCCCTCGATGGTCACGCCGAGGGAGGTACAGGTACCGACGACCTCCTTCGTGGCGTTCTTCAGGTCGTACGCCAGCAGATCGGGATGTTTCTGCTCCGCGATGGTCCTGACCTGATCGACGGAGAGGTCGGCCACGAACTCCTCCTGTGGTTCGCCGCTGCCCGTCTCGAAGCCGGCCTCGTCCTTGATCAGCGCCGCGGTCGGCGGGACGCCGACGTCGATGTCGAACGACCCGTCGTCCTCGTAGTCGACGGTGACGGGGACTTCGGTGCCGTCGAACGCGGCCGTCTGGTCGTTGATCTCCTGTACGACTGCCTGCACGTCGACGGGCGTCGGCCCGAGCTCCGGACCGAGTGGTGGGCCAGGATTGGCCTCCCCGCCCGGAACGAGCACTTCGATAGTTCCAGCCATACGGGACCAAACCCGCGCGCGATTTTTAAGGGTTGCTTTTTCCCCGCCGACGCCGGCCGCGCGTGGACAACTCCAACCCGGTCGTCCGACGAGACGTTCGTCGGCGGGTTGACCGACCGACGCGAGTCACTCGTCGTCGGTCGGTTCGTCGTCGGACCGAATTGGTTCCTCGACGGATCGACGACACCACTCCGCGTACGGATCGAGGACGGCCGTCGGCTCGAACTGTTCGATACACGGCACGTCGTGGGGGTGGTGGTCGCGGACGTACGTCGTCAGGTCCTCGGCCCGGTCGGTGGTTGTCTTCGCGATCAGGACGACCTCGTCGTCGTCAACGAGCTCGCCCTCCCAGCGATAGACCGATTCGCAGGAAATTGTATTGACGCAGGCGGCGAGTCGTCGCTCGACGATCGAACGGGCCAGCTCGTCGGCGGCCTCCGGCGGAGCGGTGAGGTAGACCGAGCGCATCGTTGCCGACGCTTGTCCGCCACGGAAGAAAACGTTGGCTCCAGCTGATCCGGCTCGCTTTCCGCGATGCGTCGCTCCCGGTCTCAGCCGTCGCGACTTATTCGACGGGCGAAAAGGTGCCCGTGATGTTCCACTCGTGGATGCACTGCGGACGTCCCGCCTGGGGCGTCTCGTTCTCGGTCACTACCTGCCAGCCTTGCTGGGTCGGATTCCATCGTTCGGATCGTCCGCAACGCTCGCAGGTGCGCCGCTCGGGCGATCGAATCGCGGTTCGAGCCTCGACGTCGCTCATTATCGGGGATCAGGAACCGGACCACCATAAGTAACCCAGGCGTCGGCGGAATTTGCACGCGTCTCGCCAGGCTTCACCAGGTGAAGCAGCCGTCTCCACGCCGGTCGCGTCCCGAGCGAACGGAGCGCGAGTCAGTAGACGGCGTCGACGATTTCCTCGCGCAGTTCCGGGAACTCCGCGAGGTACGCCCGCCGCTCCTCTCGGAGCGAGGCGATCGCGTCCTCGAAGTCCGAGACGTGATCCGGCACGTAGAACTCCTCGACGTCGATGCCGGGTACGTCGCTCGGGATCGTCATCCCCAGGCGCTCGTCGTGGGTCCACTCCACGGCGCCCCTGGCGATCTCGGTGAGGATCGTGACCGACTCCTCGACGCCGACATCCATGGACTCGGCGCCGACGTAGCCCGTGTTCATCACGTAACAGTCGACGTCGAGGTCCCGGACGAGGTCGTAAAAGCGGTTGCCCTCCCGGCCATCGGAGCCGACGATGAAGGGGTTCGTCCCGACGACGCGGATCGATTCGCCCGCGCGCGATGGATCGCCGGCGCTCGTCTCGATGGATTCGCCGAGCATGAACGCGACGGCGGCCTGCGGACCTTCGAGCTTCGCGACCGGCGGCATGAGCGGGTTACGCGTGATGAAGAAGATCTGATCGACCGTCTCGAGGTCGATCTCGTCGGCCGCGCTCTCGAGTTCGTCGCGCTGGATGACGGCGCGCCCGTTCGACGTGTAGCTATCGTCGTGGAAGTCGACCGTGCCGTCCTCGTCGACGGCGACGTTCTCGAGGACGGCCGACTCGGCCGTCGCCGCCTCGTAGAGCGCCGGCTGTTCCGAGGCCGTCAGTCCGATCGTCTTGATGTACAGTCCCTGGCCCTCGCTGCCCGCGACGGAGCCGTCCGGCAGCAACGCGCAGACGTCGTCTTGCAGCATGGTCGCCGACTCCGGCTCGGTGAGCCAGCAGCCGTGCGAGGTGAGCGTCGACTTGCCGGTCGCCGAGAGGCCGAGGAAGAGTTGCCCGACGGTGCGAAGGTCGTCGTCGGACTGGCCGCCGTCGCGAACTGTCAGGCGCTTGCTCCCGGCGTGGAGCCCGAGCCCGCCGGCCTGCTTGGTGCGGTACATGAACAGGCGGAGGAACGATTTCTTCGCCTCGCCCGTGTAGTCGCTGCCGAGGACGACCGTCGTCCCCTCGTCGGGGAGGATCCGGATCGCCGTCTCGTCGTGGTCGGGCACCTGAACGGTCTCGAAATCGGGCTCCCGGCCGTCCGACGGTTCGAACAGCTTCGCCCAGGTCAGCGCGATGCGCGCGTACTCGATTGGCACGTAGAGGCGACAGCAAAAGGTCGCGTCGGGGTGGCGGCCGACGAGTCGGTCCACGCAGAGCATTTCCCGGTCCGATACCGCGTCGAGACCCGTCCGCACGAGCGCCCAGTCCCGTTCCTCGAAGTCGTGATCGACGGCGTTTGCCGTCCGGTCGGCACAGCGCGATCGATACTCGCTGACGTAGGCGGGCGACCCGTACTCGGTCGTGCGCTCGTCGTCGCGCGCGAGCGATCGGAGCTCCTTCAGTGTCGGATTATACTGAATATTGCCGGACTGTGTGGGATCGGGGAACCGCCGAGCCGACGACGGGGGTTCGGTCCCGGTTTCGGACATGTGGTTCACATCACTCGTCCCCCTATTATAACGATGAGGTTCGACGCTCGCCGTGAGATTCGATATCGAATTTCGCCGTCGGCCGTCGCATCTCGACCGTCGTCCGTCGTAGGTTCGTCGAACCACCACGTTCCGGTCGGTATTCGCGATCGACGGACGGCCGTCGAGGGTCGAACGAATATCTGAACTGACAGTGAGGTCGGGGGTCTTACGGATCGCGTCCCCGCCGATTTTCACATTTGGTATTCGAGGGCGAAGCTAGATTAACTGTCGTTTCCTTCGACCGACATGGCCAACGGTCTGGATTTCGGGTCCGATGCGACGCGGGTGGCACGCGACGGACTCGATGGGGCGGTTATCGAGGTGGAACGACCCGTCATCTATCGGCTCACCGGGGACGAACCCGAGAGCACAGGAGCCGACGGTGACGTCGCACTGGACGACGTACTGACCGTCGAGACGACTGCGGGCACGTACGCGGTGGGCGAGGGGGCGGCCCGAATCGCGGCGGCGTCCGATTCGAGGGTGACCGAACTCTTCGTCGACGGCGTGCTGGTCGACGAGCCGTTCGCCGAAGCGGCGCTCGAGACGCTCCTCGACGCGGTGCTGGCCCAGGGCATGGGCAATCGCCTCTGTTACACCACGCCGGGGACGATCGTCGACGCCGACCGGCCGACCGCGCACCATCGCGACGTCGTCGACGAGACCATCGCCTCGATGGGATTCGACGCGACACCCGTAAGCACCGGCTACGCGGTCGTCGCCGACCAGCTTCGCGACGAGAACGTCACCGGACTCGGGATCAACGTCGATCGCGACCTGACGAGCGTCGCCCTCGTCTACTACGGCGTCCCGGTGCTGGCGTTCTCGATCGCGAAGGGCAAACGGTGGATCGTCGAACGGTCCGCCGGCGCCACCGGACACGCCGTCGACCAGATCGAATCGCGCCTCGAAAATTTTGCTCTCGATCCGGACGCGCCGGGAGACGATATCGCACGTGCGATCGCGGCCGCCTTCGACGACCTGACCGCCGAGCTCGTCGAGGCGATCCGGGTCGAGGCAGACGCGGAGGAGATCGAGCGGGGGATCGCCGTCCCCGTCGCGGTCGCCGGGCCGTGGGCCGTCGAGGGGTTCGAGTACCTCCTCGGAGGTCGTTTCGACGCGGCGTCGCTCCCCTTCTCGATCCGGGGGATCCGCCGGGCGGACGAGCCCGCCGAGAGCGCCGTTCGCGGCGCACTGGTCTCGGCACAGGAGGGCGTCGACGCGTTCGAATCCGTCACCTGGTCCGCCCACACGAGAAGCGAAGCGACCGACGCGTCGGCGACCGAGTCGGACGACGAATCGACGGGACAGCTCACGTTCGAGGAGTCCGTCGGAACGGCGGAGACGACCGACGCGGTGGCCGACGGCGCGATCGAGCAGCTGTTCGATCGACTCGGCACGCGCGACGACGAACTCGACGAGCTCGACGACCGCGTCACGGCCCTCGCGGACGCGCTCGACGAACTCGAATCGACGGCCGCCGACCGGTCGGCCCTCGACGCACTCGAATCGGACCTGGAAACCGTCTCGTCCTCGGTGGAGTCGACGGCCGCGACGATCGATCGCATCGAGGAGACGCTGACAGCGCACGAATCCGAGCACGACGACCTGGGCGACGCGATCGAGTCGGTCGAGTCCGATCTGTTCGACCGACTCGAGACACTCTCGGAGACCCACGAATCGGACGTCGACCGCATCGAAGCCGCCGTTTCCGAGCAGGAGCGAGCGCTCGAGGCCGCCGTGGCCGACCTCGAAGCCGACCTCGACGACGTCGAGTCGACGCTCGCGTCGGACCTCGGGGAGTCGGTCGACTCGATCAGAGAGGACCTCGCGCGCGTAGACATCGAGCTGGCCGCCCTCCCGGACGACCTCGAGGAGCGACTGGCGACGCTCGACGCCGCGATCGAGTCGGAGGCGGCCGACCGCGCCGCCGCTATCGAGTCCATCGAGGACTCTGTCGAATCGATTGACGCCGAACTGTCGGACGACGTCGCACGCGTCGAGTCGACCGTCGAGACGGTCGAATCGGACCTCGGGACGCTCGAAGGCGACGTCGACGATCTCGAGTCGGAGGTCGGCGACGTCGAATCGACCCTCGGCGATATCGAGTCGGTCGTCGAGAATCTCGAATCGACCATCGAGGAACGAGCGGACGACGGCGCGGACGAGGCGGCCGTCGACGAGCTGGAATCCTCGATCGACGACCTTCGTACCGCCGTCGAGCGTATCGAGTCCGATCTCGAGGCCGTCGACGAGCGACTGTCCGAGTCCGACCGACCGGACGAGGACGACGTGAACGCGCTCCGCGAGTCGATCGCCGAACTCGAGCGCGTCGTCGGCCCGGCCGAGTCGTCCGACGACGAATCCCTGACCGAATCGATCGCGACGCTTCGCTCCTCGTATGACGACCTGGCAGCCTGGCGGTCGGAGGTGATCGACCGGCTCGACGCCGTCGAATCCCGTCAGTCCACGCTCGCGGCGGAGGAGCGCCTGACAGCCGCGGATGTCGTCGGCGACGGCGACGAAATCGCGAGCACGGATGCCGTCGAGGAACGGGTAGGGCGCGTCGAGTCGTCGCTGTCGGCCGAGCTGGAGTCGGTCAGTGCGACGATCGAGCCTCTCGAATCGCTCGACCGGACCACCGCCGAGCTCGAAGACCGACTCGAATCGATCGAAGGAACGACTGCGGCCCTCGAAAACGGGCTCGAGTCGCTCGAAGGCGAGCTCGACGAAACCGTCGACCGGGCGGAACTTCGCGAGACGGTCGAGGCGGCAACCGCCGCAGACGAATCCGACCTGGAAGCCATCGAATCTCGCGTTTCGGCGCTGGAATCGACCTCCGGCGGCGAGACCGACGTACCGCCCGAACGGATCGCCGATCTCGATCAGCGGGTCCACGAACTCGGACGCCGAGTCGACGAGCTGGACTCCACAGGCGCCGGCTCGGCCGACGGCAGGGGCCCCGAGGCCGGCGACCGGAGCAGCCTGGCCCGGATTGGCACCGTCGGCGGTGTCGCGAGCCTGGTCGCGGGCGCGACGGTCGTCGGCGGTGCGGTGCTGCCGTCGATCGGTCCCGCCGGGTTCGGTATCGCGGTGATGGTGGTCGGAACCGTCATCGTCGCGGCGGCGAGCGTCGGCCGCTGAACCTTCTCGGACACGGAGCCCGACTAGGGCGAGTTCAGCTCCGGACGAAGCATCTCGGAACCGCCGCGGTGATCCGGCGGTTCCGCAAGTGGTGTTCGAGTCTCGGTCGCGACTGCGCTCACCCGGCGCCGTCTGACTAACGCTTAAGAGTCCGCCCCGTAATGTTCGCCCATGGACGAGACACCGCAGGAGATTACGGCGCTCGTGGGTCGGGAGGTATATACGAACAACGGCGTCTACGTCGGCGAGGTCGAGGACCTCAAACTCGACCTCGACACCCAGACGGTGACGGGATTGGCCGTCGGGACGCTGAGCGGCGAACTGTTCGAGGAGGAATCGCGGCAGGGCCTCGGCATCATCGTCCCCTATCGGTGGGTCCGCGCGGTCGGCGACGTCATCCTCGTCGCCGACGTCGTCGAGCGGGTTCGCGAACCCGACGAGGAAGAAGAGGTCGTGGCCTGAATCGCTCGGTTCGGGTTTCCCGTCCGTCAGTCCCCGTTCTGTCGGGTGCTGGTTGTCCTCAGTTGCCGTTCGAACTCTCGCTACTTCCCTCGACGCCCATCGCGTCGAAGAGGGTCCGGGTCACGGCTTCTTCGGTCAGTTCGAGCAGCGTCTCGCGCGTGTCGTCGGAGATCTGGATGCCGGTGAAGATGCCGAGCGGAATCTCCGCCGTCGACTGGGTCGAGTGGCCGGCCACCTCGCCGATCTCGCCGTAGGCGTCGTCCAGCACGCGCCCGATGTTCATTCGGATGTCCTTCGAGCGCGCGGCGAGGAAGATGGTCTCGTCGGCGATGCCGAAGACGGCCGTCGTGGTCACGCCCTCGAGGTTGAGCAGGTGGTTCGCCGCCTGGGTGAGCGCCTCGCGATCCCGGATGAAGCCGGCGTTCGAGACGAGGTGGCTGCCCTGCACGTCGCGGTTGGCGATGGCCTCCGCGAGGACGTCGAGCGTCTCGGGCGACATGGAGGGCGACTCGACCTGTTCGAGCGTGTCGTGATTGGCGAACGGATAGAGGTAGGCGGCCGCGGTCAGGTCCGCTGGCGTGGTGTCGCGTTTGAAGTCGAGCGTCTCGGCCCGGATGCCGTAGAGCAGCGCCGTCGCGACCTCCTCTGAGACGTTGAGGTCGAACTCCTGGATGTACTTCGTCATGATGGTCGACGTCGAGGACATGCTGGGTCTGACGTCGAGGAACTCCGGATCCGCCTCGAGGTCCGTCTCCCGGTGATCGATGATGGCGTCGGCCGGCCGATCGAGCGCGGGCGAGCTGGTGTGATCGACGAAGATGAGGGTGTCGTATGCGTCGGTCCCCTCCGGGTCCTCCCAGAGGGTGAGTTCGATTCCGAGCAGGTTGACGAACGCCCGGTTCTCCTGGTGACCGATGTCGCCGAGGTAGACGATATCGGACTCGACCCCCAGGTGCTCGGCGATGGCCTGCATGGCCGCAGCGCTGGCGATCGAATCGGGGTCCGGGTTGTCCTTCGTGACGATCGCGAGGCGGTCCTCGGTCCCCTCGATGATCCGCGCCAGCGTTTCGGCGTTGTGTGCGAGTTCGCCGGATTCGAGCGCGCGGAGCGCCGAGTCGGCGATCACCGCCGACGGGTTGATGACGACGTCGGCGCCTCGATCGGAGAGTTCGTCGCCTGAAACGGGGTCGCTCGCACGCGCGATGACGAACGAACCTGTGCCGGCGGATCGAACGTGTTCGACGGCGGCGACATTCGCCTCGACGTCCGAAGCCAGGATCAACACCACGTCGCAGTCCTCGACGTGTTCGACGACCGCCGAGCTCGAGATGTCGGCGACGCGTGCGTCCATGTCCTGATCGCGAAGCGATTCCACCCGGTTCTCGTCGCGGTCGACGATCCGGACGTCCTTGCCCTGCTCGACCAACTCCTCCGCGACGGCGTACCCCACGCTTCCGCACCCGAGAATAGCGTACTCCGAAGCAGACGAGATGGTAGCCCCCACACTCATTGACCGATCCGTCGGCGTCCCCCCACTTAACCCTCCCGAAGATTGATACGCGCTGACAATGATCGTCGACGCGGTGGGCACGGCTGCGGCGATGGCAAAGGAAATGTATTTCAACGGCCGGCGAAAAATCGACGATACAGGGCCGGTAGCTCAGTTAGGCAGAGCGTCTGACTCTTAATCAGACGGTCGCGTGTTCAAATCGCGCCCGGCCCGTCTTCGCGTCGCGAGCAATCCGCGAGCGACGCGTGTTGGATCCGGCGTGATTTGAACGCAGAGAGGGCGCGCGCAACGGAGTGATCACGTCCGACCGTGTGTTCAAATCGCGCCCGGCCCGCTTCTGCGAGGGTTCCGTGAGCGCAAGCGAACGGAACGTCGTGAGACGAACGTCTCACGGAAAACGGACGTGACGAGCGAAGCGGCCACCAGCGATTTGAGCCCTACCAGTCGCAGCCCGCGTAGCCGAACGAAGTGAGGCGAGCAGGACCGTCTGGTTTCGGTTCAAATCGCGCCCGGCCCGCTTCTGCGTGGGGTTCGTGAGCAGAGCGAACGAACGCTCGCGAGAACTCCGTTCTCGCGGTGAACGAAGGTGATCGCACCGTCGTCTATCGGGCGAAGTAACCCTTCGTTGCTCGAATCGAGGGCACAGTTAGGTTCTCGCCGCGGATGTGCAAGCACCACGACCATACCGGATTCCCCCGACAGTAGCGGTGTCATGTGCGCATCATTCAGTGACGACGACGTGGGCAAGACCGTCGTGAACGCCAACGGGGACGAGGTGGGGATGGTCACGGCCGTCGAACACGATACGATCCGCGTGAAACCCGATGCCGGGATCACGGATAGCATCAAAGCAGCGCTCGGCTGGGAGGACACCGGTGAGGATACCTACCCCTTGCAGGAGGCGTCGATCGACCGGGTCACGGCCGACGAGATTCGTCTCGCGGGCGACCTTCGGGAGGGAGGCTCCTCGACCGCCGGCGGTGGGACGAGTTCCGGCGGTAGCGAGACAGGAATCGACGACGGAGTCGGGACCGACCGGGGTGACGAATCGGGAACGCTCGACCGCGATCGCGACGAACCCGGGACGACCGAGTCGGTTCACGACGAACCGCGGGCTGAGGAGGGGTTGAGCGGCGACTCGGACGACGTCCGATCGGCGGATTCGCGCGACGTCGGCACCGAGATCGGCTCCGGATCCGGGACCGGCCGGCGGGCTGTCGAGGGCGCCGGGGATCGGGCCGCCGAACGCAGCGATCGCAGTGGGGAGCTCGGTGATCGAGAGCGCGACACGGACGTGTCCGAGACGGCGGAGCCTGGACGCGAAGACATGGTCGGCGGTGGCGAGCCGCCGGGTGGCGAGCGAACGGGCCGCACTGGTCGCACGCCCGACGAGGGACTCGACGACGTCGGCGAGGAGCGCCTCGACTCCGGTGAGGGTCGCGATCGGGCCGGCGCCAGCGAGCGTCGGGGTGGCGGCGGCACGGCCGGCGACCGGGGCTCCATCGATGCCGACGCAGACGCGGATTCCGACCGTGGCGAGGGACGGCGCGTGACGGATAGCGACCGGGGAGACGCGGATTCCGACGCCGACTCGGATCGTCTCGACGGCGATTCCGACTCGGACCGCTTCGGTGCCGACTCGGACGACGAGGACGAGTGGCCGACTACCGATTCGGACACGGACCGATAACGCGACCGGCCCGTCGATCAGTTCGGCTCGCCGAACGTTTCGCCGTGGCGATCGTCCGCCGTCATTCGTCGGAGCGCGGCGCGAGCGTTGCTGGCGTCGTAACCGAAGTACACCCCGTCCGCGTACGACTCGGCCACGGCAGCGGCCTTGATGAGCGCGTCGACGTCGACGTTCACCGCGTAGAGTTCGATCCCGACCGGCGTCTCCAGTCGGCTCCGGAACCCGCTGGCGATCGTTTCGAGCCAGTAGGTCGTCCCGTAGGCGGTGTCGTACAGCGGGACGACGAACTCGTCGACGTGGTCGGCGAGCGCGTCGAGATCGAGCCCCGACCGGTCGTAGAGGTGGCCCGGATAGGGATCGGGATAGAGCGTCAGGTAGACCCGGCCGGGGATCCGGTCGGCCGCCCGCTCGACGAAGCTCGTGATGGTCGCCGCGCGCCACTCGCTCCACGTGTCGTGGTCGCTCGCTTCGAACCGTTCTGTGCAAGTGTCACACCGGCAGTATTCGGCTCGCGGGAACCCGACGTCGTCGAGTCGGACGTCGGCGTTGGCCGCGACGCAGTCGTCGATGACGTCGAGTAAGCCGTCGCGGTAGGCCTCGCGACTCGGACAGATGTAGTCCCAGTCGAAGTAGGGCTGCTCGCGCGTCGCGCGATTCCCGTCGTCGTCGATCGGGACGAGTGCGGGTTCGGCGTCGGCGGCGGCGTTGTCACCGAAACACGAGACCATGTTGACCGCGTTCGACAGCGGCTCCGCGGACCGGCCGGTGACGTCTTTGACCTCGTAGAACGAGCGGTCGAATTCCGCCCACGATACCTCGGGTTCGTTTCGCGTGACGACGCCGTACATGGCCGATCGTTGGGACGGCGGCCGGTAAAGCGATTCGAAAGAGCCGACGGTACAGTGAAACGAGGAAAACGCCCACGGCTTCAGCCGCGGGAGGATGTCAAGCGTCGGGTTCGTACTCGATCGTCTCTGTACTATCCGCGAAGACGGCCTTCCAGAGGACGACGACGATAGCCACCAGGACCAGGAACTTGACCGTTCTGGACATGCAATTGATAATTCAACGTGGGGAACTATATCTCTTCTGGATTCGGTCGAGCGTCGGCCGACGATCGACCGACCGCGACGGGTTCGGTGCGGTTGATGGGTTGCCGAAAGTGGTCGACTGCCGGGGAATCGCCGCGTCCGTCGTCCGTCCTACCGTTCGATGAGTTCGGGAATCCCCTCGCGGACGATGCGCTCGCAGTACCCACAGCGGACGCCGTCGTCGAGGACGTCGAAGCGGGAGGTGATCGGTTCGTCGGCGGTCGTGATACAGCCCGCGTTGGGACACTGGAGGATCCCCTCGACGGTCGCCGGTCGGTCGACGCGGTGTTTCTCGACGACCTCGTAGTCCCGGACGATGTTGATCGTCGCGTCGGGAGCGATCAGCGAGAGGACGTCGACCTCATCCTGGCTGAGTTCGCGACCCTCGACCTTGACGATGTCCTTGTTCGCGAGTCGGTCCGAGGGAACGTTCATCCCGATCGAGACGCTCTCGCCCTCGGCGCCGTCGATGCCGAGGATCGCGAGGACGTTGAGCGCCTGCCCGGCTCTGACGTGATCGATGACGGTACCGTTTCTGATCTTGCTGACGCGCAGCTGGTGGTCCTCAGGCATCGGTATCACCCGCGAGTAGATCGAGCAGCGCCATGCGAACGGGGACGCCGTTGTGCGCCTGTTCGAAGTACGCCGCGTGGTCGGTCTCGTCCACGTCCGGGGCGATCTCGTCGACCCGCGGGAGCGGATGCAATACGGTCAAATCGTCCCGGGCGTCGGTGAGGGTCCCTGCCGAGATCTGGTACTCGCCGGCGACTTTCTGGTACTCGTTCTCGTCGGGGAAGCGCTCGCGCTGGATGCGCGTGACGTAGAGGACGTCGAGTTCCGACAGGACCGCCCCGAGGTGTTCGTGTTCTTTCACCGACGCGCCTTGCTGGTGCAGATCGAAGACGACCTCTCGGGGCAGTTGCAGGCTCTCCGGGCTGATGAAGTGCTGGCGTGTGTCGAACTCCGCGAGCGCGTAGGCGAGCGAGTGGACCGTCCGACCGTACTTGAGATCGCCCATGATCCCGATCGTGAGGTCGTCGAGCCCGGCGTTCTCGCGGATCGTGTAGAGGTCGAGTAAGGTCTGTGTCGGGTGGTGGCCCGCACCGTCGCCCGCGTTGATGACGGGGACGTCGACGTACTCGCTGGCCAGTTTCGCGGCGCCCTGTTTCGGGTGGCGCAGGACGATCGCGTCCGTGTAGCCGGCGATGACGCGGACGGTGTCGGCCAGGCTCTCGCCCTTCTTGACGCTCGAGGACTCGATCGATCCCATGTCGACGACGTCGCCGCCCAGGCGCTTGATCGCGGTCTCGAAGCTCATCTTCGTCCGCGTGCTCGGTTCGAAAAACAGGAGCCCGAGGAGCGTCTCGGCGTGGGACGCGGCGGGCTCGGCCTCGCCCGCGTCGAATGCGGCGGCGCGGTCGAGCACCGTCTCCACGTCGGCCCGCGACAGCTGTTTGCTCGTGAGGAGATTTCCGTGGCGCATCTATCCGTGTAGCGAACGGGACGGCCCTTGAATCTCTCCATCCGACTCGACCCGCCGCCCGACCGATTGTCGTCGACCGTTCGGTTCCCCGATGACTGTTCGAAGGCAAAGAGTTATGCGACCGGTCTTCCCAACATGGGACGAGCGTATGGCTGGTCGGCTACAGACGGGTATCGACGTGTTAGATCGGAAACTCGACGGCGGGTTGCCGCCGGGGTGTACCGTCGCCTACACGGCCGAGCCGGCCAGCCAGTCCGAACTCCTGTTGTACCAGCTGACCGCCGCCAGAGGGACCCTCTACCTCTCGACCGAGCGCTCCGACGAGGACGTCCGCCACAGCATCGATCGGTCCTCGGCGACGGTCGGCAGTCCCACGATCAGACACGTCACGGGCCAGGACCCGATCGAGGACGCCCACCGACTCATCAGCGCCTTACCCGACGGCGCGAACCTGATCATCGATACGATGGACGTCCTCGAACGAACCGACGTCGAGGGGTTCCGTCGATTCTTCAGCGACCTGAAGACCCAGATGCTCGAAACGGGTTCGATCGCCGTCCTGCACTGTCTCGAGAGCGATCGAACGCCCCCCAACCGATCGACGACGCTGCACATGGCGGACGCCGTCTTCGACCTGGAGACGACCGTCGGCGCGACCGAGATCGAAAATTACCTCACCATCCCGAAGTTCCGCGCCGGCGGCGCGCCCACCGAGCGGATCAAGCTAGAGCTCGCCGAAGAGGTCGCCATCGACACGAGTCGCGACATCGCCTGACGGATCGACGGTGTGCTGACGACCGGTTCCGCGGATCGGGGCCGAGTTCGGTAGATCGATTCGTTGCTTGTACGCTCACCGCGTCTCGTCGTCGAAATCACCAACGACGGACGCAGCGCCGATCTCGAAGGCGTGAGTATCGGGAGTGAGCTAGTTTTCCCGCCACAACTACTGAGATATACCCTCCTCTCGAACTCATTGTCGGGTACTCGGGTTGATCGATCGGAAACCCATCTCGGCGACGTCCCTTCGATACCAACAGTTCCGCCGGCTGCTTGCTTTTTCGATGTCCTATCAGGCCCGGATTGGGCCCGGAACGCCACTGTTCTTGGTGACGGGAGACTCGGCTCGTAGCGAATCGGCTCTGTTTTACGCACTGGGAAACAGTATAACCAAAAGAATTTACTTCCAACAGTTATTAGTGATGGTATGGGACGTAGACCCAGTGCAACTCGGCGACACGCTCTGAAGACCGGTTTTGCCGGGCTGACCGGAGCTGTTAGTATGGTTCCCGTAGCGAAAGCCGACGACGGGCCGGATTCCGAGACCATCACGTACGATCAAAAGACCGACGCCGTCTTCGAGACAGCCGGCGGGACCACTTACGAGCACCATACGAGTGCTTCCCTCACCGTCACGACGAACGATTACGAACCCGGCTACCACTCGTTCCGGATGGCGAGCGATCACGTGGTGACCGAGTCCGGGGGCGAGGCGATGCCAGTGACCGAGGCCGAGGGCTACGACGACGATCCCGACAGTCGCGTAGACCACCCGGCCGCGGCTAACGCGCAACAATTCGATTTCAGCATCGACAACGCCGACACCAACCACGGACAACTGCACATGTCCGGCCGGGACATCTACATGTCGCCGGCCCGAGAGGACGGGACCGACGCCTACGACGACGGTCCGAACCAAACGTTCGCCGCGGCGGCCTCCGCTCTGCTTGGTATCGGCGCTGCCTATCTGGCCGGGCCCCATACCGGCGCGACCATTGCGGGGACGAGCTTTCTGGTTAGCCTGATCGGCGACACCATCACCCACACCGACGCCCACATCAGCGAGTTCTATAGCACTCCGTTCTTCCGGGGCTCGACCCACGCTACCTGGGAGATCGAGGTCTACGATGACGAGTGGGTGTCCTCGCAGGCGTCGATCACCAGCGGCAACGACCCCATGGGCGAGAACTGGCTGGGCTGGAACATCACCGCGACGCCCACGGACGTGTATGTCAACCAGCCGTAGCCGACACCGGTAGGGGCCGGTTCCGCCGCGGGCGCTTCCGCACAGATGGGTACTGATCGGCGTACGGTTCCGTTCGTGTGAGGGCGGCAGTCCCCCGCTCGAACTGCTGGAGTCACCGGCTGTGCCCCACCGTGATCGGGTCGTTACAGCCACCGCGGGCCGCAAAAACTGTCTCTGGCACTTCGGCAGGCTATCGTGCGACCGTCACTCCTCGACGTCGGCTTCGAGTTCCTCGACGAGTTCGTCCGCGTCGACGTCCGCGTCTTCGAGCGCGTCCTCGAGGTCGCCGCCGTCACCGCCGCCCATGCCGCCCATCATGCCGGGCATGCCCATGCCCATGCCGCCGGCGCCGTCGATGACGTCCTGGACGATGACGCGGTCGACGCCGACCTTCTCGATGACGTCCTGGGCGATCTGCTGCTTCGAGAACATCCACTGCTGGTTCATCGTCAGCTGCGGGGTGGATTCGACGTAGAGCGTCTCCTTCTCGACGACTTCGGTCTCGTACTCGGGTTCGGCGTCTGACTCGTCTTCGTCACCCTCGTCCTCGTCAGGCTCGACGAGAACCTCCTCTTCGACCTCGTCGGTTTCGATCCAGAGGTCGGGCGTCACGTCGAGGTACATCTCGAAGAGGCTGGCGGCCTGTCGTTCGCGGTCGTCGACCTCGTCGAGGATCTCGTACTCGTACTCGACGTCCTCGCCGGCGAGGGGATGGTTGAAGTCAACGCGCGCTCGGCCGCCGACGATCGTCTCGAGGTAGCCGGTCCGTCCTTCGAGCTGGATCTGAGCGCCCGGGTAGCGGTCGTCTTCGTCGATCTTCTCCGCGCTGACGGTTTCGACGGCGTCCGGATCGTAGGTGCCGAAGGCCTCCTCGGCCGGGACGGTCACGGTGGCGCTATCGCCGACCTCGCCGCCGATGATCTCCTCCTCGACCGTCTCGAACAGGTGGCCCTCGCCGAGGACGATCGTGCGCGGTTCGAACTCCTGGTCGGCCTCGACGCCCTCTTCGTCGGCGACGTCCTGGTCGGTCGTGTCGACGAGCTGGTCGTCTTCGACGGTGCGAGCCGTGTAGTCGATCTCGACGAAGTCCCCGGCCTGCAGGCCGGATTCCGTCTCGGTCTCGGTCTCCGCTTCGGCGTCATCGGCCGGCGCGTCGGCCTCCTCTTCCTCGGTCATACGTGGTACGTCCCGCCGTCACCATTTAAGGAACACGTTTTGTCGCCGTCCGACCGCGCGGCGGTTGCGGTGGACGCCAATTGCGTTCCGTCTCAGATGCGGGGAGAACCCGTCAGCTGCGATGGGATCGGCGACGGGTTGCAACGAGGCAACTTGACGCCGGCCGTATTTCGCCACTGCGGACCGCGTGGGGGAGACGGTCGCTCGACGTGGCCCGCCGCGCGAACCGACGTTTCTTATCGGTTCGAGTGAAAACCGACCTATGGCAGAGCGGGATCGCCGATCAACGGAAGATGGCGAGGGGGACGGGGCGTACGAAGTCGAAGTGAAAGTGCCGGCGGATCACGACCGTGTGCGCGACCGCCTCGCGGAACTCGACGCGACGTCGACCGGCGGCGTCGTCCAGGTTGATACGTACTTCGACGCGCCTCACCGATCCTTCGCCGAGACCGACGAGGCGCTGCGCGTGCGTCGAGAACGCGCGATCGATGCGGTGGCCGCTGCTGACGACCCGGTCGACGAGGATCACCCGGCGGACGAAATCGTCGAACTCACCTACAAGGGCCCGCTCGTCGATGCGGGTTCGAAAACGCGCTCGGAGGTCGAAACCGTCGTCGCGGACGGCGACAGCGTCGAGACGATCCTCGAGTCGCTCGGATTCGAGGCGGCGGCGACCGTCCGAAAGGAGCGCGAACGATTCGACGTCGACGACGTCACGGTCTCGCTCGATACGGTCGACGGGGTCGGCAGGTACGTGGAAGTCGAACGGCGGGCCGAGGAAGCAGCCATCGAAGAAACCAGGGCCGACCTCTACGCGGTGCTCGATTCGCTCGGACTCGATCCTGCCGATCAGGTCCGAACGTCGTACCTCGGGCTGAAATTAGATGGGGCGTAGGCTTCGAGACGGAACCCACCGATTTCGTCGTCTCTGGCGAAATATCGAACGAACCGGCCCAACGGCCGGCGCCGAGTCGGAGTAATGAGACAGTACAATCTCATTTCCGCAAGTTATAGAACCTGCCGCGGGGAATAGGCGGTCAATGACCGATCGGAACATCCGGATCGAGCCGTTCGAGCGGCGTGCCATCGAGGCCCAGGAGATCGAGATCGTCGAGCGGAAGGGACTGGGCCACCCCGACTCGATCTGCGACGGCATCGCCGAGCACGTCTCGCAGGCGCTGGCTCGCGAGTATCTCGACCGCGTGGGGACGATCCTGCACTTCAACACGGACGAGACCCAGCTGGTCGCCGGGGAGGCGGCGCCGGCGTTCGGCGGCGGCGAGGTCGTCGATCCGATCTACGTGCTCATCGTCGGCCGGGCGACCAAGCACTACGAGGGCCGGACGATTCCAACCGAACGCATCGCCCTGCGGGCCGCACGCGAGTACCTCGAGGAGACGATTCCCCAGCTCACATTCGGCGAGGACGTCGTCGTCGACGTCAAGCTGGGCGAGGGGAGCGGGGACCTCCAGAACGTCTTCGACGAGGACGGCGGCGGCCCGGTCCCGATGGCCAACGACACGAGCTACGGCGTCGGGCACGCGCCGCTGTCCGAGACGGAGCGGATCGTGCGCGAGGCGGAGCGTCGACTCTTCGAGGAGTACGCCGAAACGAACCCGGAAGTCGGCGCAGACGTCAAGATCATGGGGAAACGCGAGGGCGACGTGATCGACGTCACCGTGGCCGCCGCCATGGTCGACGCGCACGTCCCCGACATGGACGCATACGTCGACGCGGTGGACGGCGTTCGGGACTTCGTCGCGGACGTCGCGGCCGAGCACACCGACCGCGAGGTCCGCGTCCACGTCAACACCGCCGACGAGTACGAGTCGGGCTCGATCTACCTGACCGTGACCGGAACCTCGGCCGAGCAGGGCGACGACGGCTCGGTGGGCCGGGGCAACCGGGCGAACGGCCTCATCACGCCCAACCGCGCGATGTCGATGGAGGCGACGAGCGGCAAGAACCCCGTCAATCACATCGGCAAGATCTACAACCTCCTCTCGACGGAGATCGCCCGGGCCGTCGTGGGCGAGGTCGACGGCGTCACCGATCTTCGCGTGCGCCTCCTCAGCCAGATCGGCCGCCCGATCGACGAGCCACACGTCGCCGACGTCCACGTCATCACCGACGAGGCGGTCTCGCTGGCCGACGTCGAGGACGAGATTCGGACCATCGTCGATCGCGAACTCGCGGGCGTCGGCGGGCTGACGAACCGCGTCATCGAGGGCGAACTCACGACGTTCTAACCGGTTCGGTCCGGATGCGATACGGAACCGCGTTCTGACGGAAGGGTATGCGAATCCCCTTATAGGTCGCGCCACTACGGCAGGCCATGCACCCGCCGGGAGCCGACACCGTGCTCGTCCGCCACGGTGATCTGAACACGAAGAGCACCTCCGTCAAGCGCTACATGGAGGGGCTCCTCGTCGAGCACCTTGGGGGGCTCCTCGCGGATCGCGACGTCCCGGGCGCGGTCGAGCGCGAGTGGAACCGACCGCGAATTCACACCGACCCCGAGGCCATCGGCGCGGCGCTTGACGCGGCGACGGACGCCTTCGGCGTCGTCTCGGCCAGCGCCTGCCTGACCGTCGAACCGACGAAGGCGGCGATCGTCGACGGCCTCGAAGCGACGGCCCGGGCCTGTTACGACGGCGGCACGTTCGCCGTCGACGCCCGACGGGCCGAGAAAGACCTGCCCTTCACCAGCGCCGAGATCGCCGAAGACGGCGGCAGCGCGATCTGGGGGGCCGTCGACGACGAGTTCGAACCGGCCGTCGACCTGGACGATCCCGACGTGACCTTCGGCGTCGAGGTCAGGGCCGAGCGGGCCTATCTCTACGTCGACTCGGTGTCTGGACCCGGCGGACTCCCGTACGGCTCCCAGGCGCCGATGGTCGCGCTGGTCAGCGGCGGGATCGACTCGCCCGTCGCCGCCTACGAGATCATGCGACGCGGGAGTCCGATCGTCCCGGTGTACGTGGATCTGGGCGACTTCGGCGGCCCCGATCACGAGGCGCGCGCGTTCGAAACGCTACGCTCCCTGTGGCGCTACGCTCCGGACGCCGAGCGCGCGGTGTATCGCGTCCCCGGCGGCGAGACGGTTTCACTGCTGGCCGAGACGATGGAGGAAGGGCGAATGCTCTCGCTCCGGCGCTTCTTCTACCGGGTGGCCGAGCACCTCGCGGAGCGCGTCGACGCGGCGGGCATCGTCACCGGCGAAGCGCTCGGCCAGAAGTCGAGTCAGACCGCGCGGAACCTCGCCGTTACCTCGCGCGCGACGACGCTGCCGATCCACCGGCCGCTGCTCTCGTGGGACAAACAGGACATCGTGGCCCGAGCGCGCGAGATCGACACCTTCGACGATTCGACGATCCCCGCCGGTTGCAACCGGATCGCCCCCGATCGCGTCGAGACGAACGGGCGCATCGAGCGCCTGCGCGAGGTCGAACCCGACGACCTCTTCGAGCGCGCGGCAGACGCCGCCGCGAACGCGGAGCAACTTTCGCTCTGATCGACCCGTAGCCGGGCCCGTCCGCCCGCTCTCATGGGCCGACGGCGATCCGTCGAGCACTCGACTGCCGCCGTATCCGGCCCGGCGACAGTCGAAACGGCCAATAGTCCGAGGCACCAAGTCGAGGTCGTGACCCGGGTGTGCCTCGTCGGCGACGAGGACGTCACGCTTCGCTACGAACTCCTCTCCCGGGAGACCTCGCGCGAGGCGCTCTCGACGTACGACCTCAGCCAGCCGTTCGAGAACTCGATCGCGCTGGAGACGGTTAGCCTGGGCGCCGCGATGGCGCTGTGTAACGACCTGCAGTGGTACGTCGTACGGTTCGTCGAGAGCGTCCTGGTCCGGGAGCCGAGCGTCAGCGAGCGCGAGTGGCTCTCGCATCGACTCGCGCAGGCGATCCGGTCCGACGAACTCCATCCCGACGAGACGGACGAGTATCTCAAGATCTACGGCCTCGAGACCGCAGAGGATCGCGCGACGGCGAACGAACCGCCCGCCGGGGTGGACCCGGCCCTGGCAGCCGCGTCCGGGTCGGGATCGGCGGAGGCGACCGGCGACGGCGACCGAGCCGAATCACAGGGCGCCACGGCGGATTCAGCGCCGACCCGGGAGGGGCCGCCTCGCCTCGTCGAACCGCTCTACGTCCGGCGGACTGACGGCGAGATTCCGGAGTACGATCTGCGCGACGTCTCCGACACGGTGGTCGTGCGCCTCACCGAGGACGAGTACGCGCCCTGAGGCGTGGCGGATACGGAGATGTATCGGTTCGAAATAGAACGTGGACTATCTCAGTAGCCCTGGGCCTGACCGTCCTTGCGCGGCTCCGAGGCGCCCGCGAGCGATCCGTCCGCCCGACGGACGAGCTGTGCGCCGCCGAACTGGACCGGCGGGAGGACGCGCACGTCGTGGCCGCGCCGGGCGAGGGCCGCCGCGTTGGGCAGGCGTTCCTCGACGCCCAGCGAGCCGTCTTCGCGCACGCGCCATCGCGGCGCGTCGAGTGCCTCCTGTAGCCCCATCCCGTAATCAATCACGTTCGAGAGCACCTGGACGTGACCCTGCGGTTGCATGTAGCCGCCCATGACGCCGAACGCGGCCCAGTCGTCCTCGTCGAACTTCGCCATGGCCGGGACGAGCGTGTGGAACGGGCGCTTGCCCGGTTCGAGGCTGTTGGGGTGGTTCGGATCGAGCGAGAACGACGCGCCGCGGTTCTGCAGGGCGATCCCCGTCTCGCCGGCGACGAGGCCGCTGCCGAAGCCGGCGAAGCGGGAGTTGATGAACGAGACGAGGTTGCCGGCCTCGTCGCCGACGGTGAGCAACACCGTGTCCGCGTCCTCGGCGTTGGCGTTCGGGACGCCGATGGCCGGATCGGCGATCGGCGCCTCGCCGATTTCCCGTGCGCGCTCGCGGGCGTAGGACTTCGACCCGAGCGGCGGAATCTCCTCGTAGTCGGGGTCGGTGACGTAGTGGTGGCCGTCGACGAATGCGAGTTTCGTCGCCTCCGCGAAGGCGTGGACTCGGTCGGCCGACTCGTAGGGGTGCTCGCCAGCCCCGATCTCCTCGGCGATGTTGAGCGCTTCGAGCGCGATCAACCCCTGGTTGTTGGGCGGCAGTTCGAACACCTCCGCGCCGTTGTACGTCGTGCTGATCGGTTCGAGGAACTCCGGTTGGAACGACGCGAGGTCCTCGACCGCCAGGTGGCCACCCTTCGACTGCACCTCGTCGGCGATCGCCTCGGCGATCTCGCCCTCGTAGACGACATCGGCACCCCGTTCTGCGATCGCCTCGAGGGAGGCGCCGAGCCGATCGAGCGCGACCGTCTGGCCGGGATCGGGCGCCTCGCCGTCGAAGAGGTACGCCTCGCGGGCGTGCTCGTCCGTGAACAGCGACTCGGCCGATCGCCAGTACGCGGAGACGACCTCGGAGACCGGGTAGCCCTCGGTCGCGTACTCGATCGCGGGCTGGAGGACGTCCGCGAGCGTCAGTCGGCCCAGTTTCCGAACCGTCGCCTCCCAGCCCCGCGCGGTTCCGGGGACGGTGACGGCGTGGGGGCCGAGAAACGGCATCTCGAGCGAATCGGGATCGGCCGCCGCGTCGACGGCGTATCCGCGATTGGCCGGGTAGTACGACGACCGCTCGTCGGGATCGGCCCGCTCGAGCCCGTCGCGAACGGCGTCGATCGTGGCGTCCGCGGGCGCGCCGCCGCAGGATCGTATGGCGCCGACCTCGCCGTCGGCGGTTCGGTACAGCGCGAAGACGTCCCCCCCGAGGCCCGTGGACGTCGGTTCGACGACGTTGAGCGCGGCGGCCGTCGCGACCGCGGCGTCGAACGCGTTGCCGCCGTCTCGAAGGATTTCGATCCCGGCCTCGGCGGCGAGCGGTTGGCTCGTCGCGACGAGTCCGCGGTTCGCCCTGACGGTCGATCGGCGAGAGGTGAATCGATCCAGGTCGTACTCCATTGCACGTCCGTCGCGTTCGGATCGTCAAAAGTGTGGGTATCACGGCCAGATGCACGGGTTTCCAAACTCGACCTGACCGATCGCCGGACACAACGTTTTCGGTCGTCGATACCAATCGATCGACAATGGGTACGGATCCGCAGTTGCCGGGCGTCGACCCCGACCCGGAAGCGGTGGATCCGATCGTCCTGCACGTCGACGCGGACTGTTTCTACGCCGCCTGCGAACGCCTTCGCGATCCGGAGCTCCGTGGCGAGCCTCTCGTCGTCGGGATGGGCTACGAAGCCGGCGAGGACGTCGGCGCCGTCGCGACGGCGAGCTACGAGGCCCGAGAGTACGGGGTCGAGAGCGCGATGGCCATCTCGCAGGCCCTCGAGGCGCTCCCGCGACGGGCAGCGGCCGAAGCGGCCGGCGAATCGACCGAGGGGACGGGCTACTACCGGCCGGTCGACATGTCGTACTACGAATCTGTGAGCGAGGACGTCCGCGAAATCCTCCACGATTCGGCCGACGTGGTGAGGGAGGTGAGTATCGACGAAGCGTACCTGGACGTCACCGAGCGGACCGACTGGTCGGTCGTGGCGGGCTTCGCCAGGCACGTCAAACAGCGCATCCGCCGCGAGGTCGGCATTCCGGTGAGCATCGGCGTCGCGCCGACGATGAGCGCCGCCAAGATCGCCAGCGACTTCGACAAGCCCGACGGTCTCACCGTCGTCGAACCGGCCGAGGTCCGGACGTTCCTCGCACCGCTCGACGTCTCCGAAATCCACGGCGTCGGCCCGGTGACCGCCCGGGAGCTTCGCGAGATGGGCCTCGAAACGGCCGGCGACGTCGCGGCGGCGGACGTCGACGACCTGATCGAGGCGTTCGGGGAGCGCGGCCGCGAGTTCTACGAGTACGCGCGCGGCGAGGACGACCGGCGGGTCACCCCGCGCGGACTGCCCAAGAGCTTCTCGCGCGAGTCGGCCGTCGGCGACCCCGTCACCGACTGGGAGCGAAAGCGCGACCTGCTCGTCCCGCTCGCCGAATCCGTCGCGGATCGGGCGACCCGCGAAGGCGCCCTCTATCGCACCGTCGGCGTGAAGGCGGTCACGCCGCCGTACGACGTGAACACGCGCGAACGGTCGCTCCCGGGACCGGTCGACGATCCGGACCTCGTCGTCGAGATCGCCCTCGACCTCTTCGAGGAGTTCGAAGAGGAGCGCGTCCGCAAACTCGGCGTCCGCCTGGCCAACCTCGAGTTTACCGGCAACGAACAGACGGACCTGGGCGGCTGGGACGCGCCGGACGAAGACGCAACGGATCTGGGAACTCCCTCTGCCGACGGTGCCTCCGGGCCGTCGGACGGAACCGAACCCCCGGGGCGACCGAACGCCCGTTCGAGCGACGAGCGGCAGGCGACGGTGAACACCCTGACGGACTACGGCGAGCAGACCGGCGATACGGCCGGATCCGACGATCGAACCGGGGACGAGGATCGTTCCGTGCCCCTCACCGACTGGGCGGCGGCCGGTTCGCCCGGCGGATCGAACGGTGTGACCGTCGAGACGGCCAGCGGCCCGGAATCGGTCGACCCGGCGTCAGACCCGGAACCCGTCGATTCGGCCACCGACCCGGCAGCCGTCGGCCGGTCGACGAACCGACCGTCGGAGCCGGCGGAGACGCCGTCGCTCGAGGCGTTCGTCCCGTCGGACCGGACGGATGGCGAGGGCTCGGCGAACGGGACCGGCGGGACCGATTGCGCCGACCCGACCGCCGACGATCCGATCGTCGAGACGACCGACTCGACCGCCGCCGGGACGACCGACGGGTCCGGACCGCCGCCCGGATTCACCGGCCAGGCGACCCTCTCGCAGTTCGCCGGTCGCGACTGAGACCGTCCGGTCCGTCGGCCGAAACGCTCTTTCGGGTACCGTCCGGAGTGTCAAGCGACCGTCCACTCCGAACAGCAGAATTATACGCCCCCCAACTAGAGTGCCTGACGAAGAACGCCCACGAATCGATCGCCTACCATGACCGAGGACTTCTACGATCTTCTCGACGTATCGCCCGACGCCAGCCAGGACGAGATCAAGGCCGCGTTCCGCGAACAGGTCCGCATCTACCACCCGGATCTGAACGACGACGAGCGCGCACAGGCCCAGTTCACTGCGCTCAAGACGGCCTACGACGTACTCGGCGACCCGGTCGAGCGCCGGGCGTACGATCGGCTGGGCCACACCGATTACGTCGCCAAACGCACGTCCGGATTGCCGTCGCCGGAGAAGTGGATGACGGACGACGATCGCGCCGAGCGCGACGGTGACGATCGCGAACCCCGCATCAGCGACGATCACTCGGGCGTCAGCACGGCGACCGACTCCTGGAGCTCCGTCTCGACGTCGAAGAGCGGGTCGTCGACGGGGCGCGGCTCGGCCCGCACTCGATCGACCGTCGCCGGTTCGACCGGCTCCGGGACCAGCGGCGGCGTTGCCCCCGGGTCCCGTGCCGAGCGCACCGCGGGCGCACCCGGCGGCCTCGGGGCTCGCCTCCGGTCGAGCGCGCTCGTCCAGTGGTGGCGCTCGCAGAACTTCGCCCTGCCGCTGCTCTGGCTCGCGACGATCGTCTACCTGGTCGGTCTCGCACAGTACACGCGAAGCAATCTCGACGTCTTTCGCGGGCTGTTCGAGTCGATTACGAGCGCCGGCGGCGACCTCGCCGCGCTACAGGATGCGGTGACGGCCCAGTCGAGTGCGCTGGTCTCGGGCTTTGCGACCGTCAATTCGGCCGCGGTTCTGTCACCCCCGGTCGAGACCGGCACGTGGTACGCCGTCATCGCCGGCGCGAACGCGCTCGTCGTCTTCGCGTTGCTCGCCGTTCGCGTCGTCGTCCGCGAAACTCTCTTCGGACCGGTGTCGATCAACGAGACGATCGCGCTGGCCCTCTCGCTGGGGGGCTCGGCGCTGCTCGTCGGCGGCCCGCTGCTCGCCGGTGCGCTCTTGCTCCCCCTCCTGTACGGCGTCGTGATCCATCGCTCGCACCACATTCCCGGCTGGTCGCCGTCGTACGCGTACCTGCTCGCCGTCGCGACGCCGATCGGCGCGCTGCTGGCCGGCTGGGTCGGGTCGACGTCGCTCCCGATGGAACTGCTCGCGATCGTCGTCCTCCCGGTCATCGGCGCCCTCGGGCTTCCGATCCGCTTCGCCGTGAGACGGCGATTCGGTGTCTGATCAGCCGACCCGCGTCGCGACCCCTTTCGTCTGGCGGTAGTCGCGACCGAGGATCGCCTCGAGTCGGTCGACGGCCTGCTCGAAGGCCGCGTCGTCCCACGCGGCCGGATCCGAGAGCGGAACGACCAGAAAGCCGCGACCGCGCACCTCGGTCGCGTGGCGGGCTGCCGGATCGCTCGGCAGGCGGTCGCGGCGGGTGGTGTATGAGCGAAGCACGCGATCGATCGCTCGCTCGCCGACGGGGAGCAGGACGTGGGCGTTGACCGCGCGGAGTTCGGCGTCGAAGAACCGTTCTAACCGGTCGTAGTTCGCCGGTGCCGGCGACTCGTTCCGTGGCGGCGTGACCATGTGGATGTAGCTCAGAAAGCAGTCGTTCACGGTGGGTCGGTCGGCCGGTCCGCCGAGCAGGTCCACGGATCGAAGCAGTCGTCCGACGGCGCGGCCCGCGCCGGTTTCGGTGAAGGGAACGCCGGTTCCGGTGCCGCCGTGGATCCCGGGATGGTCCCCGATCACGTGGAAATCGCCGCTCGGGTCGCCGTATCCCGGAACGGCCGGGAGGTCGCCATCGTCGCTTTCGTCGAACGGCGGACGCATCCCGAACGGGTTACTCGTTCGGTCTAAAACGGATTGCACAGCGGATGCAGGTACTCGGCGAACAAAATCGTCGCGATCGACGGCGACTCAGGACGGCGTCGCCAGCTGACGCTCTTCGAACCGGTCCCGACAGGATTCGTCGCAGAAGTGATGGAGGTCGCCGTCGATTCGAACGGAGAGCCCGTCCTCCGTGACGTCGTCGGCGCACATCTCGCACTTGAGCGTGAGCGCGCCCTCCGAGATGGCCGGATCCCAGGCGCGATCCTGGAGGAGGTGGACGCGGTAGCTCTCGATCTGTTCCGCGTCGAGCGCTTCGAGGAGGGCGGGGCCGACGCGTTCGCTGCGGAGCGAGCCGACCGCGAGGACGCGGGCGTCCGTCGTCGTAAAGACGTGTTCGATCCCGTCGACGGCGACCAGTCGTTCGGTCAGCGAGTCGACCGGCGTCGCACACAGTTCGATGTCGATGAGCAGTTCGACACCGTCGGTGAAACTGGATCGATCGAGATCGATCGTGAAGCGTTCGATGACGTCGAGTTCCGTCAGTCGGTTGATTCGATCGGAGACCGTCGGAGCGGAGACGTCGACCTGTTCTGCGATGTCGTTGTAAGGGCGGCGGGCATCCTCGAGGAGGAGGCTGAGGATTGCGAGGTCCGTTTCGTCCAGTGTACGCATGATCGTATCTTCTCCCGCCACTACTTTAGATTTTACGATAAACGTTATAACAGTAAAAGACGTTTTCAGCATCTCTCCCGTCTGAATTTGGCTGTTTCCGACGGAAAGCTCTCCTGGTGGGTACGAGACGACACAGTGCGCGGTCGCCGGGTTCGGTGCGACACAAGCCGCGGATACCGCGGGTCGCGGCTCGCAGGATGGTTGGCTCCTCCGGGGTCCTCTGTACCGATCACCTTCTCGAGTTCGCGACGACCGTGGCCCCGACAGCGTCGGCGCTCGTCGAATCCGTACCGCCGGAACGGCGACCACCGCCGGGAGGGAACGGAAAGTGTCGGTCAGCTATCCGGCTTCGCAATCACCGACCGCGCGTCGAAGACGGCTGCTGCGAGGAGGAGTGAAACGCCGACGGAGGTAAGCAGGTAGAGGAGATCGATCCGGGGATCGAACGCCATCACCGTCTCTCGGCTCAGGTAGACGACCAGCAGTGCCAGGACGGGCGCCAGCGAGAGGGCTCGTGCCCGCGCGCCCGAGAGCCGCGCCACCCCGAGGATGCCGGCCAGCAGGCTGGCGAAGACGAGGCCCAGCGAGACGGCGTCGCGGACGGTGTGCATCACGGGCGTGTAGGACTCGATGACGATCGGACTGAAGACGATCTGGACGGGAACGAGTATGGCGGCGAGAACGAGCGATATCGGGAGCAGTCGGGCGTCGAGCCGATCGAGCCAGCTGTAGATCGTCGCGACGGCGAAACAGACGAAGATGACGATCGCCGTCCAGAAGTGAAGGTTGAGGACCGTCATGTCGTAACTGAGGACCGTCTCCCGGCCGAGTAGCACCTGGATCGGCGTCAGGACCATCCCGAGGATCGCCGCCCAGGCGATTCGTCGGGGATACCGGCCGATCCAGGCCAGGAGCGCCGAGCCGACGATGAAGAACCCGGCGACGCCCGCGACGAGGCGGTGGAACCACTCGAAGAAGCTCGGGAATCCAGCCGGGAACAGGTTCAGCAGGCCGCCGTCGCAGAGCGGCCAGTTGGCGTCACAGGCCAGGCCGGCACCGGCGGCACGCGTCGCGACGCCCAGGAGGATGGTTCCGGTGACGAGCACGAGCGTGGTCGCGAGCAGGTGTGGGACGCTGATCCGAGACCGAACCCGTCGCAACGACTGGTGAGCGGTGGAAGACGACACGGGTATGGTTCGGGGTTGGCCGCCGGCGCATTTGAATGGTCCGAGTCATCCCCAGCCCGTGGGAAGCGGCGTGAAGGAGTGGAGAGTCGTCGCCGAGCCGACCACGGTGGATCGACCACGGACCTGGTCCGCCACCGAAATCACGCGGGTGGACGTCGTGGGGTTCGTCCGGGCGGTCAGCAGTTGCGGTTTGGTTCGAACCGGTCGCCCGTCAGGTCGCGTCCGTCGCAGGGGCGAACCGTCGGCGGTCACTCGAGTCGCAACGCGTCACAGAGCGCGTCGGGCCCCGCATCGTCGAGGAGTCGGCGCTGACGCGCCGCGCCACTCTCTCGTTCGTACACCGACCGGATGCCGTCGATCCCGAATCGATCGGACTCCCGGCGGACGATCTCGCCGAGGTCGACCGTCCCCTCGCCGGATCGATCGATGAACGAGGCCTCGTGGCCGTGGCGGATCGCGCGCCACTTGTTCTCGTCGAGCAGTTCCCGACGGAGGTCGCCAGCCGTCGCGGATTCGCCGTCATCGTAGCGCTCGGCCAGGTCGGTGACGAGGGCCTCGGTGTACTCGACGAACGCGTCGACGACGACCGGGTCCGCCTGGCCGTCCGGCGCCCGAATCTCGACGCTGCCGTGGCCCGTGTGGGGTCGCACGTCGTACCAGAGCTCGCCGCGGTCGTCGATCGCACCACTCTCGACCATTCGGCGTTCGAACCGGTCGAAGGCCGCAAAATCGTCGAAGGCGGTGGGCATCCCGGTGTTGGGCAGCCCCTCGAAGATCTTCGCTCGCGCGGAGGCGAGGCCGGTGTCGAACCCGTTCCAGAACGGCGAGTTCGCCGACAGCGCGAGCATCACCGGGACGTACCAGCGAAGCTCGTTCGCGATCCAGATCGCTTTGTCGGCGTCGTCGACGCCGACGTGGACGTGCAGCCCCGCCGTCGTGTTTCGGTGCTGTGGATACTGGATGCGATCGAGCTGTGACCGATACCGGGGTTTCTCGGCGTGTTCGAGTTCGCGCCAGCGCGCCAGCGGGTGCAGGCCGGCGCCGGCGATCCCGAACCCGTGCTCCCGAGCGTACGAGACGAGCGCCTCGCGGACGTCGCGCAGGACGTCGCTCGCGCGCCCGGGACGGTCGATCAGCGGCGTCTGCGTCTCGACGACGCACTTGAACAGCTCGTGATCGAGCCGGCCCTCGAGGAGGTCGGGGGGCGTCGATTCGTACACCAGTTCGTCCGACCCGGCCGTCGGGTGGCCCGACTCGTCGACGACGTAGAACTCCTCTTCGATACCGAGCGTCCCCTGCCGATCGAACGCCGAAGCCGACCCACGATCCATTGGCGGTACATTGCCGGTGGGTCCCTATATAGGGTTTGGACTCGGCAGTCTCGGCGCCGTCGCACTTCAATTTATCGCGGCCGGAACGGCGTCCATCCAGAATCGTTATTGAGCCACGCTGTGTCCTGCGTACACGTGACAGACCACGAAACGATCGCCGGCGACACCGTCACCCACTACGTCGACGGCGAGTGGACGGACGGCGCCGGCGGCGACGGGATGGACGTCGTCGATCCCGCGACCGGCGAGACGCTGGCAGCCGTCGAGTTCGCGACGGCGGACGACGTCGACGAGGCGGTCCGAAACGGCCGGGAGGCGTTCGAGTCGTGGCGCCGCCGGCCGATCGAAGACCGCATCCAGCCGCTGTTCGAACTCAAGGGACTGCTCGAGGATCGGATCGACGAAATCGCTCGCACGCTCGTCCGCGAGCACGGCAAGACGATGGACGAGGCGCGGGGTGAACTCCGGCGGGGAATCGAGAACGTCGAAGTGGCCTGCGGCATGCCGTCGCTCATGCAGGCGGGTCACGTCGAGCACGCGGCCCCGGGGATCGACGAAACCGCCGTGCGAAAGCCGCTCGGGGTCTTCGCGGCGGTCACGCCGTTTAACTTCCCGGGCATGATTCCGCTGTGGTTCCTGCCCTACGCGGTCGCCTCCGGCAACGCCTTCATCCTCAAACCGAGCGAGCGAGATCCGCTCACCGCCGCGACACTGTTCGAACTGATCGACGAGGCGGGCTTCCCGGACGGCGTCGTCCAGCTGGTCAACGGGAGCGTCGACACCGTCGACGCGATGCTCGACCACGACGGAATCGAGGGGATCTCCTTCGTTGGGAGCACCCCGGTCGCGAAGACGATCTACGAGCGCGCCGCCGCCAACGGCAAGCGCGTCCAGGCCCAGGGCGGCGCGAAGAACCACGTGATCGTCTCGGAGACGGCGGATCTCGACTTCGCGGCCGAGAAGACGGTCTCCTCGGCGATGGCCTGCAGCGGCGAACGCTGTCTCGCGAACGACGTCGTCTGCGTCGAATCGAGCGTCTACGAGGAGTTCGTCGAGCGCGTCGTCGACGTCGCCTCGGCCCAGACCGTCGGCTCCGGTCTCGAACCGGGGACCGACATCGGCCCGCTCATCACCGGAGAGCACGAACAGCGGGTCCGCAACTACGTCGAAACCGGCGTTCAGGAGGGCGCCGAACTCGTCCTCGACGGGCGCGACGTCACCGTGGACGGCTACGCGGACGGCAACTTCCTTGGGCCGTGTATCTTCAGAGACGTCACCGCCGACATGGTGATCGCGAGGGAGGAGATCTTCGGCCCGGTTCTCGGAGTAATGCCCGTTTCCGACGTCGAGGAAGGGATCGAGGTCATGAACGGAAGCCGGTTCGGCAACGCCGCGAGCCTCTTTACCGGGAGCGGGGCGGAAGCCCAGCAGTTCCGACGCGAGGGCGAACCGGGAAACCTCGCGGTCAACGCGGGGACGGCGGCGCCGATGGCCTTCTTCCACTTCGGCGGCCGAAACGACTCGTTCTTCGGCGACCTCCACGCCCAGGCCGAGGACGTGGTCCGGTTCTACACCGACGAAACGGTCTACATCGAGCGGTGGCCGGACGCCTGACGGATCGGTGGGAAAGCTCCGACTCGCCACGAACGCTCTCGACAGGAAATCTGGATTCGACGAACGTGCGATTAGACCGTCGTCGTATCGCCGTGGCGCTCACTTCCGCGTCGCCACGACGCCCAGGTGATCCGTGTGGTACTCGTCGAGCCGGCCGGTTTCGAGCACGTCGTAGGCGCTCGCCAGTTCGTCGAGGACGTCGTCGAACACGGACTCCGGATCCGCGGTGACGTCCTCGCTGCGGGCTTTCACCGACAGGAGGAGCCTGCCGTCGTCCGCGAGAAACCGACGGTTCTCGACGGCGACGCGCGCCTGGCCCCGGGTCGCGACGTCCTGGACGAGCAGGTCGAGGTCGGACTCGACGACGTGGGCGTACGTCGCCGGTTTGCGGGCGTCCGCGAGGATGGGGAAGAGCCGCGGTCTGCTCTCGGCGACGTCGAGCAGGTCGCGGGCGGGTCGCGGGGCGAACTCGATCGCGTACGTCGGCCCAGCGACGTCGGCGACGTGGCTCACCGTCGTGCCGCTGGCCGCGCCGAGATAGAGCACCCGGTCGGATTCACCGCCCGAGAACCCGGTGTCGAACCCGAGTTCGAGCATCGCGGCGAGTTTCGACCGGTCGGGATCCCACGCTCGCCACGAGCCGTCGGTCGGTTCGTCGCCGACCGGCTCGCCCTCGGTCGCGAGCCAGTCGCGACCGTCGATCGATCGGCGTTCGACCCCGACAGGTAGCTCATCCATCGGTCTCACCCTGGCTGGATGATTCGGCGGCACCTGCTCCGTCGTCGGTCGCGTCGGTACGCGCCTGGATCGTCTCGATTCGTTCGGCGAGTTCCGCTTCCAGCTCGGGACGGCGGTCGCCGCTGTAGTGGTCGATCCGGGCGGCGATCGAGAGCTTGCCGGCGAGCGCGCGGGCAGCGGAGCCCCGTTCGGCGGGATCAGTACCGCGTACCGCCTCGTGGGTGTAGATGACGCCGTGTTTCGGTGAGGTCGCCCGGCCCCGGAGGTGCGCGAAGAGGGCGTCCTCGGCGCCGAGCACCTGGACGGTTCCGCTGGGTTTCTTCGCGAGCGATTCCAGGCCGCCGGCCAGCGAGACGAGTCGCGCGGCGAGGACGGGTCCGGCCAGCGCGGACAGGTTCGGCGCGACCGCGGGCGCGGTTCGTTCGATCGTCGTTTCGAGCGCGTCGGCCTCGTCGTCGAGGTCGACGACGCGCTCGGCCAGCGATCGGATCGAGCGGTCGGAAACGTCGGTTTCGTCGGCGACGATCTTGCGGGCGTATCCGACGCCAGCTCCAGCGTCCGGGTCGACCGTCCCCGCCCACTCGGCGAGTCGCTCGGCCAGCTCGTTCGCCGTGCGTCGGCAGTCGTCCATCGCCCGAACGGCGTGGGTGAGTTGGGTATCGCCCGCGCGCTCGCGCTCGTCGACGGCGCGACGCGTCGCCTCGATCGTCGACTCGGACAGCCAGTCGTAGTAGGCGTCCTCGTCGGCGACGATCCCAGATTCGACGGCGAGCGCGGGCCACCGATCGGGTTGGTCGGCTCGACCGTCCCTGATCGCCTCGACGGCTGCGTCCGGATCGTCCGGGTCGACGTCGGCGAACCAGCCGCCGGACGACGGCCTCTCTGCTGTCATGCGAGGCCGTTCACAGTCCGTTCCTAAAGGGTTCGCGGTGAGCGTCGGCGATCGGATCGGCGATACGTCCGTCGCCCCGGAATTGCGCGCAGATCGCCGTGCGGGGCGTCACACGCCGAAGGTCGCACGGAGCATGTCGCGCGTGCCGGGACCCAGGCCGACGGCCACGACGGTCAGCATGAGCAGGATTGTAAATCGCGGGCTCTCCTCGAACACCTCGTCGTTGAACGCCCAGATGATGAAGACCGCCGCCCCGACCTTCAGGAGGAGGAACGGCCAGGTGTCGCCGGTCGTCGCTTCGATCGACTGGGGGAGTAGTTCGCCCGTATAGCGCTGGACGGCGGCGTTGATCGGGTGCTTCGGTACGAGGTTAGTGGGGAGGCCGAATGCCGTCGCCCAGTCCAGACCCAGGACGTTGGCGACGCCGTCGACGCTGTGGGCCCAGAGAACGGCGATGCCCATCTTCCGTGTTCCCGCGTTCAACTCGGGGGCAAACCGCTGGATGGCCAGCCAGACCGCGGCCGTGATCGCGCTCGCGAGTCCGAGCGTGACGACGGCGAAGGAGGGGTAAAAGCCGTGTCCGCCGACGGCGGCCCAGGACGCGAGGATCGCGATCGACCCGAGGAGTAACGCCGTTCCCATCCCGGCGAGCGGGTACTCGTAGCGCGAGACGATTCCTCGCCGGTCGAGCCAGACCGCGATCACGACCGCACAGAGGGCGATGAACGCGACCGTGACGTAGATGAACGGGCTAATGATCAGCGCCTGCCAGGGCAGCGAGAGCGCGGCGTCGCCCGTCGCCTCGTTGACGGCCACGTTGGCGTCTTCGACGGCCCGGAACGCGCCGCCGAAGAGCATGAACGGGAACAGTCCCCAGAATCCGGCGCGATAGCGGTCGATATCGAGGCGGTCGATGACGAAGATGAACCCGGTCAACAGGAGTAATAGCGTCGGAATGTACCCCGCGTAGGAGATCGCGGTGTAGCCCGGGCTGGCCGTCGGCCCGGAATCGGGTCCGGCGACCGAGCACGATAGCTGCTCGCCGCCGGCCCACGCCACGCAGTTCATGCCGTTCGCGTCGGCGACCACGGGCCCCCAGAAGTACTGCCACAGGACGTCCACGCCAACCCGTTGCGGGAAGATGGCCACGAGGGCGGCGACGACGGCGACGACGGCGATCACGATCGCCGCCCAGACCCGTTCGGGCCCGTAGCGGTCGACGTACTCGTTCATACGTTTCAGCCGGGAGGCCGCTATGTTATTGATTCCGGTTTCGGACACGAAGGTTCGAACACGGTCCTCGCGCTGCTCGGACGCCGTTCGTCGAGCACAGCCGTCGAGTTCGCCCTGTCTTTACGGTTCTCCAGTCGATCTCGAACGGAATGGACGGGTTATCGCATGGTGAACGGACCTGGCCGGTCTCGGATCACAGGGTTTCTACTATTGTACCAATACAGTATTAATATTGCGTACATCCGTCTGGAATATGCAACGGAGACGGTTCCTCGGTTCGATTGCAGGTGTTGGCGCTGCGGGAATGTTCGGTGGTTGCCTCGGGTTCACCCGTACAGATCCGAAAACGGAGGCTGGGACGACGGAGACGCTTGGAATAAGTGATCCAGCGCAGATAACGTCCGCCACATCATCATTGCCGAAAGCCGTTCACGACTCCGCATCGGAAACGACGTATCTGACGTACGTCGAGCCTGCCGAAGGCGGGGGCAAGGACCTGTTTCTGAAGCGGTCCTCAGACGGTGGCGAGACGTGGAGTGAAGCGACGCGCGTCAACGAGACGGACGGATTTGTCGATTCATCTAAATCGGCGCCCCAGCAATTGGATGTAGCTACTGACGGCACGCTTTGCGTCTCCTGGGATTCGCATTATCCGGAGGCTGAGGAGTACGAATACGGTAAAAGCTCTATCCGATTCGCCCGGTCGACGGACGGTGGCCGAAGTTTCGAGGTTACTACGGTCGGCCCGAAGGTGGATGAGACGCCAGCAACGCGGGACTACCACAATCTGGCCGTCGCACCCGATGGAAAACTGTACGTGGCGACGCTACAGTCTGCCAGTGCAACCAGTTCCGGGCGATCAATACGCGTGATGTGGTCGACGGACGGAGGCCGGTCGTGGACGTCGAGCGCGGGCGATCTTGGTGTCAACGTCGATCCCGATAGTCCTGCCTGTCCGTGTTGCCGACCGGCGTTGGCAGCTGGGTCGGACGGGACGGTGTACGTAAGCTGGCGGAAGGTCTACCCGTCCGATGAGATGGATATTCGAGACCACGTGGTCGCGTATTCCACCGATGGGGGCCGGACGTGGGGAACGCCTGTGAAATTCTACGATCACAACTGGCACTACGATGGGTGTCCCCATTCCGGCCCGGACATCGGATTGGACGGGGACGGGCGTTTGCACGCTACCTGGTTCAGCGGAAGCACGGATGATTACGGCGTTTACTACGGAGTCTCCACGGATCACGGCCGATCATGGCCTGACGATCCGGTGTCCATTTTCACGCCGGAGTACGCGCCGATAACCCAACCAGCGCTGCACGTTGCTCCCAACGGGGATGCCTGGGTCGCATATGAGGGTCTGCTCGGCGAGAATTCTGACAGCCATATGGGTCACACCGGTACAACGAACGAGTCCACGGACCGGGACAATTCGTCCACGAGCCACGGGAGTGGCGGTGGTACAATAGTGCAACTGACCAAAGTGACGTCCGACGGGGGAATAGTCGAGTTCAGTGACGTCGATCTCCACGGTCACAACCCTCACCTCACTTCGGTAACCGATGGAACTGGCATCGTATGGCGTGGGAATGACAAGCGCGGATATTTTTCTACGTTCTAACTCGCTGACCGAAAATCAACTTACTGATCAACAACTCATACGGACGCCATATGAAAAATTTAAAACCAATACTTGGTGTCGTACTGGTCGTAGCGATCGTCGCGAGCGGAATTGGGTTCTATCTCCAGACCTCCGGGACTGATCTGAACAGTAGCGGAGTTGCGATCGGTGAGCCGGCGCCCGACTATAGCGCAGAAACGCTCGACGGTGAAACTGTGCGTCTCTCTCAGTTTGAAGGGGAGAAGGTGGTTATGCTCAATATCTGGGCGACCTGGTGTGACCCATGCCGCGAGGAAATGCCGAAATTACAGCAACTCTATGAACAGTATTCGGATGACGGGCTCGTCGTCGTCGGTGCGAGCATAGACGATACAGGCAGCTCACAGGAAATTAAACAGTTCGTCGATGATACCGGCGTAACGTTCACGACCCTGCACGATCCAAACAGGCGGGTTGTTCGGACGTTCCAGACCATTGGAACGCCGTCAACTGTGCTGATTGACGAAGATGGTACCGTGGTACATCGCTGGATGGGGCAGTTCGACCCGCAGTCCGATCAGGCACAGTCAACTGTCAAGCACGCCCTCGATAGCACGTCTGGGTCGGAAAATACACAAACCAGCAGCGTCTTTCTGATTACCGCGTTCAGCGCCGGAATCCTCGCTGCCTTCTCACCGTGCTTTTTCCCATTGATTCCGCTCTTTCTCTCGTTCATCGGGGGCGTCAGTCACCAGGAAGTGGGGCAGAACGGAACCAATAAGAGAACCGGAAAAGACAGAGTACGCCTCTTTATCAACGCTGTGCTCTTTTGTGTTGGGTTCTCAACTGTATTTGTCTCCCTCGGCCTCGGCGCTAGTGTACTGGGTAACGCGTTCTCGGCATTTAGTGTCTGGCTGGCACGAATCGGCGGGGTAGTCATCATTCTGTTTGGCTTGAACGTGGCTGGTGTGTTGGAAATACAGAAATTACACTCCGAGTGGAAGTTGTTCAACCCTGATTCCGACCAGTCGCAAAGTTACAGCAGATCGTTGCTCGTGGGCGCTGGCTTTGGTGCCGGTTGGACTCCGTGTATCGGGCCGGTACTGGCGGCGATTCTGACGTTGGCTGCCACAGTTTCCGTCGCGGAGGGTGCGTTACTGCTGGTTGTATTCTCGTTCGGATTATCCATTCCGTTCTTGCTCTCAGCAGCACTGGCCGACAGAGTTTCGCTTAGCTCCGAATTGAAGAAAAAGTGGCTGCCGGTGGCCATGAAACTCAACGGAATTTTCCTCATTGCTATCGGCATCTTGCTTCTCACCGGATGGATTGGAAAGATAACAGCCGTGCTCGCGTAACGTGCCGTCTCGACAGTGGTTTTCCGAGATCAACGTATTCGTACAGACGGTTCCGCCAGCGGGCCGCTGTGTTATTGGTTCCGTTTCGGACACGAACGGTGATCACTGACCGCCTCGACGACCGTCGAATGGGCGGGCGCCCCGCTTCTACTCGGACGCTGAGAGTCGGCCGTCAATCTTCGATTGCGCTGGCGGCTGCGAGCGCCGTGCCGTGGATGCGACCGTTCGACGCGACGAGGCCCTCGCTGTCGACCGTCCACGGTTCTCCTTCGAGGTCCGTCACGGTGCCGCCGGCGGTCCGGACGAGTTCGACGCCGGCGACCGTGTCCCAGGGCGCGGCGGCCACGTTGGCGATCATCGCGTCGAGCGCGCCGGTCGCGACCATCGCGAGCTCCGCCTGCGCACAGCCGACGCGACGCATGTCGCCGAATCGGTGGACGATCTCGTCGCAGGCGCGTGCGTACTCGTCGCGGCGGTCCCGGTCCCACCACAGCCCCGGACTGACGGTACAGATCTTCGGATCCGCTCGCTCGCTCACCGTGATGGGATCGCCGTTCAGGCGCGGTTCCTCGCCGCTGACGACGTAGGTATCGTCGAGTACGGGAAAGACGGTGGCGCCCGCAAGCGTCTCATCGCCCGCCACGGCGGCCACGGCCGTGGCGAAGGTCGGCACGCCGCGCACGTAGTTGGCCGTGCCGTCGATCGGGTCGACGATCCAGGTCCGGCCGCTCGCCGGAATCGAGCTCGGAGTGCCGTCCTCCTCGCCGACGATCGCGTCGTCAGGGGCCGCTTCGCGTATCCGACCGACGACGGCGTCCTGGGCCTCCCGGTCGGCCTGCGTCACGACGTCCATCTGGTTCGCCTTCGTTTCGACGGACAACTCCTGGCGGAACGATTCCCGGGCGACGGCGGCCCCGGCCCGCGCCGCCTCGAGGGCAAGGCCTTCGACATCGATGTCATCGCGTGACTCGTCCATGCGTTCCCTGCGTCGCCCGCCGGGTAAGGTGTGGCGGTCGGCAGTACCGTCCCGGATCAATCCGCCGTTGGGGCTATCCATGTCAGACTCGTCCCCCAACGAAACGCCGATAGCACTGTCGTATCGATCGACCGCTTCGTCGAGAGGAATTTGCGAGGGAAGATCGCTTCGTGCCGATCTTCCGCATCTCGCGCGCCGCGGCGGTGCGGCGCACTGCGATGCGAGGGGAGGGGATCGAACCCACGAACGTCTACACGAGCGGATCTTGAGTCCGCCGCCGTTGGCCGCTTGGCTACCCTCGCACGCGGTCCGGACTACGTCGGGTTCGTTTGAATACCCTGCGATTCCGGTCGCGGGCGAGGGAACGAGGCGACTGGCCAGGGGTCCGGACCCAGTAGGCGTTCGATGGGTATCGCGCTACGGGTGACGGAATCGATTCGTTCGCCCTCGGGATCGCCGGACCGTTCGGTCGCAGTTCGGACAGCGAACGCCGCCCCGAATCTGTGCGTACATGCGCCCCCCACAGCGGTCACACCGGCCGCGTGGATACTGCATGCCTCCCGATACGGCACCAGCCCGGGTAAACGACCGGGCACGGATACGCAGGCACCGATTGACCGACGGATTCTGCACGCGGTCGAGCCGCCGCGGCCGCGCCTTTTTCGGTACGCTCACCCTACTTGGGTCCATGGACGAACACACCCGGGCCCCGTCGGAACCGCCCCCGCTGGGCAACCCGACGGGGTGGGATCTTGCCGCACGCCGGTGGGAGCACGCGACGTTGCGGCGGGCGTTGCGCCACGGCGTCGGCCTCTTCAACGACGGCGCGTACCACGAATCGCACGACTGTTTCGAGGACGAGTGGTACAACTACGGCGCCGGAACGACCGAGAGCGCGTTCTGCCACGGGATGGTCCAGATCGCCGCCGGCGTGTACAAGCGGGTGGACTTCGGGTCGGACGCTGGATTGTTCCGACTCTTCGAAACCGCACTTCGGTACCTGGCCGACGTCCCGCCCGATTTCTACGGGCTCGACGTCGACGACGTGCGGACGACCGCCGAGCGGGCGCTGTCGGAGCCGGCCGTCGTCGACGACTGGCGACTCACGCTCGACGGCCATCGCCCGAGGGCGACCGAGGCGGGGTACGTCTACGCCGAATCGCTCGAGTGAGAACCGATCGTCGGCGAGCCGAGGCGCCTTCGAAGGCCACCTCGACCGTCGATTCGAGCGCTGAAACGGGACGAACCTCTATATGTCGAACCTTCGACCTCCGTACCTAGTACCTATGGAAGTCGACGTGCAGATCCTCGGCGGCGTGGCCGTCACCGTATTGCTCGCGCTCCTGTTTTTCGCGACGGTCGTTCTCTGGGATATCTCCCTGGCGCTGCGCGGCGTCGGTGACAAGATCGACAAACTCGAGGACACCCTCGACGACGACATCACGGACCTCACCCACACGGTCGACGGAACGGCGGGCGGCGGGACGCAACTACACCTGAACGGGGGCGGGACGACGATCGGGTCCGGGCCCGATGCCGGCCAGGTTGCGACGGCCGCCGGCCCGCACACGGCGGCGACCGGAGCCGGCGCGACGCGGACGGAACCGTCCACCGCAAGCGACCACCCCGCGGGTGGTCACGCCGCCGACGCCGCCACCGAACCCGCCGATTCCGCTACCGACGGGGTCGAATCAAGCGACGAGACGGCGGCTGATCCAGCGGAGACGCAGGTGGAGGAGGGCGAATCGGATGCACCGCCACAGCCCTCGCGCGCCTCGCTCGGGGCCGACCCGACCCCCGTCCGCGGCCCGAACGCCCCCGACCGACGGCCCGACGAGTCCGGCGCGACCACCGCCGACGAAGCGTCGGCAGCCGACCCGGCCGAAGCCCCGAACCGAGGCCGATTCGTCACGTCGCCGGATCGGACCCCGTGGTACGCGACCCCGCTCGACCGGGAGACGATCGCGGCGAACCAGTCCGTGATCGCCGGTGCCCTCGAATCCGGATCGCCCGATGCGTCGGCGGAGGAAGACGGAGACGATTCAACGGTGACGGCCGAACAGGAACCGATCGTCCTCGGGGGAACGACGACGCCAGCGGCCGACGATGCTGACGACCCGGACACAGACGACGGGGTCGTCACCACGGATCCAGTCGGGGATGCCGACTCGGTCGCGCAGGCAGATGCAGCCGAAGGGGCTGGCGCCGGGGACGCGGACGCCGACGAGGAAGGAACCACCGCCGAGGAGGCAGACTCGTCGGCGGACGCGGGCGACTCGCTCCTCGATCGCGGCTCGCTCTCCACGGACGTCGACGAGGAGGCGGCGTCCATCTTCGACGTGGTGACCGAAGACGAACTCGAAGCGGTGGCACGGACGACCGACGGCGAGGAGCCGGTCGACGATCGAACGGCGGCCGAACTGTTCGAAGCGCTCCTCGAGGATCTCGGACTGCTGGAATTGCGCACGCGCCTCGACGAGGAGCGCCAGACGCGGACGGACGAAGCCGACGCGGCAACCGCGAACGCATCCGCCGCCGACGAAGACGATACCGATCGTGACGCGCCCGCCGCGTCGACCGCCGAGCCGAGTGGGCCGAATTCGTCGGACAGCGAACTGACCGCAGGCGATCCGGATCGTGATGCTGACGAGTCGGACGTTCAGGCAGAGCCGTCGGCCGAGTCGACGGACGCGACGGAGCGGGCGGACGGATCGGAACTCGATCACGAGTCAGACGACCCAGACCGCGAATCGACCGACGACCCCGATTCCGACCCAGTCGACGAACGGGACGCGGATGGCGAGGGTGACGCGTCCGCCCTCGAGACGGCGAACGACGAGGTCGATCCGGACGCCGACGTCACCGAGGCGTCGGTCGACGGATCGACGGAGGGGATCGAGTACACGTTCGAGGAGTTCTCGCCGGAGGATACGCGATCGGCCGAGATATCCGTCGACGACGCCGTCGAACGGGTCAACGACGAGGCGCCGTCGCTCTCTCGTTCGACCCGCAGACTCACCGCGAAGGCGACCGCGGACGACGACGGCGTGACGCTCACGTACGAACTCGACGACGAGGCCACCGATTCGACGAATCGGTTGCTCCGATACCAGCTCGAGCAGTTCGCCGACCAGGCCGCCGGCGAGGTCGACGTCTCCGTCTCCGGGAATCGGGTGGTCGTCGACATTCCGGACGCCGACGGGTCGACCGTCTCGCAGTGGCGTCGAGCCATCGTCGAGGTGATCGACCGCACGTACTACCTCTCGGACAACACCGAGGAGTGACGGAGACGGATACCTCTCGGACAACACCGAGGAGTACCGGAGCGGATCGCCGAGCCAGTATCGGAAGTATCGGAACCCGAACCCGAGCGCTTTTCTCGATTCGGCGCCCCTGAGCACCCGTGCGAATCGAGAACAGTTTCATTCCCGTCTACGGGGTCGGGGAAGCCACGGAACGGCAACTCTGGACGGACGGCATCACGCACTGGGACGAGTTCAGCGCCGACGCCGTCGGTCCGAAGACGGCCGCGCGCATCGAATCGTTCATCGACGATGCGCGGAAGCACCTCTCGCGGAACGAGTTCGAATTTTTCGCGGAGGAGGTGCCGCCTCGCTACCAGTGGCGGCTCTTCGAAAACGCCGGCGACGAGGCTTGCTATCTGGATATCGAAACCACGGGGCTCTCGCGGGATCGCCACGACGTCACGACGGTCACGATCCACCGGGCCGGCGAAACGACGACGCTGGTCCGTGGGACGGATCTGGACGCGGCGACGCTCCGGGCCGAACTCGACGACGTTCCGCTGCTCGTGACGTTCAACGGTCGGCGATTCGACGTTCCGTTTCTGGAGTCGTCGTTCGACGTCGAACTATCCGCGCCGCACCTCGATCTGTACTACCCCTGCCGGTCGCTCGACCTCACGGGCGGCCTCGACGGCGTCGAGTCGGCGCTCGGGATCGAGCGCGACCTCCCGGACCTCTCCGGACGGGATGCGGTCAGGTTATGGCGCGCGTACGAGGCCGGTGACGACGAGGCGCTCGAGACGTTGATCCGCTACAATCGGGCCGACACGGAGAACCTGGCCACGATCGCCTCCCACGTGACTTCGCGCATGCACCGGACGGTCTTCGAAGCCGTGTGTGCCGGCGAGGAAACCGACTGACCGGGCCGATCACACGGTCGAACGGCCCGATGTCTCGCTACGCCCGGCTACAGCGTGTCGTCCAGACGCGAGTCCGGTCGCTGTCGACGTGCCGATGATCGGTCGCCGTCTCCGGTTACCGCGACTCCGAGACGGTCACGTCGTCGGGTCCGGTGACGGTGAGCTCGTATCCGCAAAAGACGAGTGAAACCGCGATATCGGCCGCCGCATCCCCGGTCGGTCGATCCCGAAAGAGTGCGTCGAGCGCTTCTGGATCGCAGACGTCGAACAGCGCCTCGTACTCCGGTGGGTTGAGGTCAACCGGGTCGACGTCTTCGCGTGCCGCGACGGCCTCGATTATCGCCAGACTGACCGATTCGTCCGTCGGAATCGATCGATCCCCTTCGAGCAACATTGCGTTGACGAAGTCAACAATCACTCATAAAACCACCGAGTTTCTGCCTGAATATCACCAGTTTATAGGTTTCGATGCTTGAATGTCTACATAACTTGGGAGCCGTGCTCCGTGATCGACGGCCGGGTCTCATCGTCCGCCCGCGCGAGGTCGCCGCCGTGGATCCGAACTGTCGGCCCGCCGTGGCGTCGCTCCACGTCGTCCTCGCCGACCGTGCTCCATCGTTCCCGCGTGGACTTGCCTCGTACGTCCGCGTGGACTGGGCTCGCTCCCGCGTGGACTCGTCTGGCACGTGATTCCGCGGACCGACACTCACCGTTCTGAGTTCTACGACGTTTTCCGGCGCGTCGCGAGCCCGTCGATGCGTCCGTCCCCGATTGGGTTTTCACCGGGTCGGTGCCCCCGGTACCGAGTTATCGGAATTCGGCGGCCGCCGGGGTGGTCGATGGAGGCACCGACTCGCACGAAACGAGCGCGTCGAAGTGTTCGTCACACAGGAGAAGCGACGTCTCCGCGCGATCGTACGTCACGGTTGACTCGATGACGCCGTCCGAGACGGTGGTCTCGGGGAGCCATCGCGGAAACGAAACGTGTGGATCGCGATTACAGCCGCGACAGTGGCAGGCGGATATCGATCGCTCTCGAGCCGACTCGGTCCAGTCGGAGAGGTGATCGAGTTCGCAGTTCCGACAGAGTGAGCCCACGATGGTGTCGGCGACGAGATCGAGAACGACGCGGTTGTAGCCTGCGGCGGCGTCGCAGCGGAGGCATCGCCGCTCGGGTTCGGACGGCATGTGTGATACTCAACTCGAACCGTCGTTCTCGGCTACTCGTTGTAAATCTATCGACTCCTAGTTGACCGGAAATTACCGGGCCGCTCGCGGACCGCCGGAACAGCGTGCCGCGCCCGTTCCCGTCCGCCCGGGTAGTAAGGATTAACCCGGTTATACCGCAAGGGCACTCGTATGGGCGCACTCTCGGACCTCCGCGTGCTCGATCTCACGCAGGTGCTGGCCGGTCCGTACTGTACGATGCTTCTCGCAGATATGGGGGCCGACGTCGTGAAAGTCGAACGTCCCGGCGGCGACCTGATCCGCTCGAGCCCGCCCCACCTCGAGAATCCGGACGCCGAACCGTACGGGGGTTACTTTCAGAGCGTCAATCGCGGCAAGCGGAGCATCGAACTAGATCTGAGCGGGGCGGCCGACCGCGAGACGTTCCTCGACCTGGTCGAGACCGCCGACGTCGTCGTCGAGAACTACCGCGCGGGGACGATGGAGTCGTTCGACCTGGGCTACGAGACGCTCAGAGCGCGCAATCCCGAGCTGATCTACGCGTCAATCCGGGGCTTCGGCGACCCGCGGACCGGCGAGACGGACCGGCAGGGCAACCCGGCCTTCGACATCATCGCCCAGGCCCTGGGCGGAGTGATGGAGATCACCGGTGCCGCGGACGGCCCGCCGATGAAGGTCGGGCCCGGCATCGGCGACCTCTTCACGGGGACGCTCAACTGCATCGGCATCCTCGGCGCGATCCACCACCGAGAGCGGACCGGCGAGGGGCAGTTCGTCGACACGGCCATGTACGACTCGATGATCAGCATGACCGAGCGGGCCATCTACCTCCAGTCCTACGAGGGCGAACCGCCCTCGAGGCGGGGCAACTCCCACCCGACGCTCTTTCCGTACAACGCCTTCGCCGTCGCGGACGGCTACGTCGTCGTCGCCGCCTTCGGGACGAACCACTGGCGGGCACTCTGTGCTGCCATCGACCGACCGGATCTGGCCGAGGCCTATCCCCAACCCGCGGACCGCGTGGCGAATCGAGAGTCCCTCCGCGCCGTCGTCGCCGACTGGATGGCCGACCGCACGATCGACGAAGTTCTGGATCGACTGGAGGGCGAGGTCCCCGTCGCTCCGGTCCACGACACCGAGGACATCTTCGCCGACGAGCACGTCCACCGGCGGGAGATGCTCTACGACGTCGACCAACCGGGGACCGACGAGACCGTCGAGATCGCCGGGAGCGCGATCAAGATGACCGAGACGAACCCGCAACCGCGCGGACGGGCCCCGTTGCTCGACGAACACCGCGCGGAACTCCTCGCGGAACTCGCCGCACAGGAGGAAGCCCTCGACGAGTGAGAGACCACCGGGTGAGCGGTGATCGACGAGCGGGGACGCTGGCCGATCGGCCCGCGCGGAAGACAACGTTTTTGCGATCGCCGCCGAGAATCCCGGTATGGACTGGCCGCACGATCCCGACGGCGAGGAGGGAAGCGAGGGGCGTCGAAAGTACGACATGGCCGTCATCGCGAAGAAGGTCGACGAGGACGAGGATTTCCCGCTCGAACGCGACGCGTTCGTCGACGAGTACGGTGACGACCCGATTCGCATCAATCACCGACGCGTCGTCTCGCTCGCGGACATCTTCGAGTACGTCGAACCGGCGGAGTTCGAAACGATCGTCGACCTCCACAAGGCGGTCGGCGACGCCATGCGGGCCGGTGACTTCTGGGAGTACCACCCGGCCGGTTCGAATCCCGAGCGAAAGTCTGCCTGAGCTGACCCCACGCTATTCGAGTGGCCTTCGGGTTCTCTCCGTCCCCTCGCCCGTCAGTGTCGCTCCGTAACGAAATTGGATTGCGTATCACTTATACGAACCCAGTGGATCTGTTCAGCTATCGTGACGAACACGCAGGTTTCGCTCCTCCAGATCGACAACTACGGCCCGTGGACGGTCACGCCGGAACCCCGGCGGGAAGCAGACCTCCAGACGTTACAATCGCGCCTCTACGCGGACGTCTCGCAGTTCGTCGGCGCGAGGGACGGCTACGTCTTCTTCACGCGATTCGACAACATGATCGCGGTGACGAACGGCCTCGACATCGCGGACCACCGACTCCTGCAGGAGTCGGTCGCGAATCGCTACCCCGTCACGCTCAGTCTCGGCGTGGCGACCGGGACGACGCCCGTCCTCGCGCTCGAAGACGCGACGGAGTTACTCCAGGACGCCGGCAGCGCGCAGGACGATAGCCGACGAGAGATCCTCGGCGGCCGTCCCATCGAGGCCCAGCACGCGACGGCCGACGACGTCCAGATCGCTCACTTCGACGTCGTCGACGCGACGTCCGAGTACACGGACGCGCTCAACGCCTACGACAGCTTCGTCGAGATCGAACAGACCTACGCCGCGTTAATGAGCCACATGCGCTCGCGCCACGACAGCCTCTCGTTCTTCGTCGGTGGCGACAACATCATCGCGGTCTGTCCCTCCCTCGATCGGGGGGCCTACTCCGAGGCGATCGACCACGTCGAAACGAGCGTCGACGTCGACGTTCGCGTCGGCGTCGGCCGCGGTGAGAGCGCACACGCCGCGGGGATGGACGCCAAACACGCGCTCGAACGCTGTCGAGCGGACGGGCACCGCGTCGATCTCGCCTGGGAATCGACCTGATCGACCTGCGACGCGACTCGCTAATCGGCTCCAGTTCCGACCGACGGAGGAGTCCGAAAATCTACACAGCGCGCGGGCAAAAACGTACCGGAGGTAGGTTTTAGGGCGCCTGTGTGTTAGAAACTTGCATGGAACCGGACCTGTCGGTCAGGGACGTCCTGACGAAGGACTACGTCGGCGTGAGCGAGTCCGACAGTGTACTCGGCGCCGTCGAACTGATGCGAGACGAACGAACCGGCTCGGTCCTGGTCGTTCGCGGCCGAGAGCCCGTTGGGATCATGACCGAGTGGGACGTACTCGGGGTCGTGGCCGGGCAACGAGAGCCGGCCGAGGTCACGATCGAGGAGGTCATGTCGGCTCCCGTCATCTCGATCGAGCCGGATCGGTCGCTCTCGGACGCCGCGGACATCATGGCCAGGGACAACATCCGCAACCTGGTCGTCGAGGACGCGGACGGCGTCGTCGGCATCCTCACCCAGCGCGACGTGATCGCCGCGGCCGGCGCCTTCCCCGGCACGACGACGTCCGAGCGCGAGGACTTCGAGCTCGCCTCGAGCGCCCCGATCGACGCGGAGCAACCCCGGACGAACGGCGGCTCCGAGTACGCCGAGCAGAGCATCTGCGAGGTCTGTGGCACGCTCGCGGACACGCTCGCCGAATCCAACGGACAGCTCGTCTGCGCCGACTGCCGATCGATGTGACGGCCGCCGTCCGATCTGTCGATCGACGTGACGGGGCCGGACCGACGATCGACCCACGTACCGACGACGCCGCGTTGCACCAGCGTCGAACCGATGGAAAGACCTTTCGGGGTCGCCAGTGGACTCTCGCCTGATGATCGAGACGCTCGACGATCTGGACGCACGCGGGACCGTCGTCGGGGTGCGCGTCGACGTCAACAGTCCCGTCGAGGACGAGACCCTGCTCGACGACTCCCGTCTCCAGGCGCACGTGCCCACGCTCGAAACCCTGCTTGACCGCGGGGCCCGGGTCGCCGTGCTCGCCCACCAGGGCCGACCCGGTGGTGACGACTTCGCGACGCTGTCGGCCCACGCGGACTGGTACGACGACGCGCTCTCCTTTCCCGTCTCCTACGTCGACGAAACCCACGGACGGACCGCTCGCGAGGCGATCGAAGCCCTCGCGGACGGCGAGTGTCTCTTCCTCGAAAACACCCGCTTCTACAGCGAGGAGTACATGGAGTTCGACCCCGAGCGCGCGGCGGAGACCCACCTCGTCTCGCGACTCGCGCCGGTCCTCGACGTCTACGTCAACGACGCCTTCGCCGCTTCCCATCGGTCCCAGCCCTCGCTCGTCGGCTTTCCCGCCGTCCTTCCGAGTTACGCCGGGCACGTCCTGGAACGCGAGCTGGCGGCGCTGGGCGACGTCGAATCGACGGCCCGGCCGCGAACGTACGCGCTCGGCGGGGCCAAAGTCTCCGGCGCGCTCGACGTCGCCGAACGGGTCCTCGAGGACGGTCTGGCCGATACGGTGCTCGCGAGCGGGCTCGTCGGCAACGTCTTCCTGAGTGCCAGCGGCGTCAACCTCGGCGACGCGAGTTCGAACGTCATCTACGAGCGCGGGTTCTTCGACGAGATCGATCGCGCGGCCGACCTGCTGGAGGCCTACGGCGACCGCATCGAATTCCCCCGAGACGTCGCCGTCGAACGCGACGGCGAGCGGGTCGAGCTCGACCGATCGGACCTGCCGGCCGACGACGATCTCGCGATGGACGTCGGCTCGCGGACGATCGAGGCCTACACCGACGTCTTCGCCGACTCGGAGACGGTCATCCTCAACGGGCCGGCAGGCGTCTACGAGAACGCCGCCTTCGAACGGGGAACGCGCGAACTCTTCGAGGCGGCGACGGCCGTCCCGACGAGCATCGTCGGCGGCGGCGACACCGCCTCGGCGCTTCGCCAACTCGGCGTCGACGGCTTCTCCCACGTCAGTACCGGCGGCGGAGCGGCGCTGACCCTCCTGACCGGCGATCCACTACCCGCCGTCGAGGCCCTCGAGGATGCCCCCGTCAGATCTACGCATTGAGCCCGCGACGGGCGCCGATCTCGATCGCCTCGTCGAGTGCTGGCTCTCGCTCGCGGCCGAGCAGCGCGACCACGGCTCGCACCTCGACGTCGAGTCGAACCGATCGACGATCCGCGACGTCATCGCCGCCCACCAGGTCGCGGACTGCCTCCTCGTCGCCAGGTTGGACGACGAGATAGTCGGCTTCGCGAGTTTCGCAGTCGAATCCGGGACCTTCGAACTGTCGGTCACCCGCGGCACGCTCTCGAATCTCTGGGTCGAACCCGCCCATCGCGACCGCGGCATCGGAACGACGCTGCTCTCGGCCGTCGAATCGGAACTGGCCGACCGCGGCGTCGAGATCTGCCAGATCGACGTCATGGCGTCGAACGATTCGGCCCGGCGGTTTTACCGACGCGCGGGCTACGACCCGCACCGCCTGACGGTGACCCGGCGCCTCGACGAACCGGGTGAAAACGAAACACAGTCAAGGGTCGACTGACAACCGAACACTGCGCCAGGGGAGCATGGGCGGTTCATGCACTCGACTTGTAATCGAGACTTCGTGGGTTCAAATCCCACCCCTGGCTTGCGAGATTCGAACGGAGTGAGAATCTCGGCAATCCGAACGGTGAGCGGAGCGAACCACGAGGCACGGTGGCCCGAACAATTCGCGATCGGCGCGAGTCACGGGTGGCCTTCTCGGAAGCGTGATCGAACTTACGTCTCGGTTCCGTCCGCGGCGGCCGCCGGCACGACTTCGATCAACCGGGCGATCTCCGTCGGGAGGCTCTGCTCACCCGCCGGCGTCTCGACGGTTATCATCCCGAACGGCGCGACGCGGACGACCGCGAGTTCGACCGCCGGACGAATGCCGACATCGGCGAGGTATCGAAGGTCCGCGTCGTCCTGGTCGTGGATTCGGTGGACGGTCACGTGTTCGTCCTCCTCGGCCTCAGCGAGGCGGATGGTTTCACGCCCTTCGGGAACGGACAGGTCGGCGTCGGGGATCGGGTCGCCGTGGGGATCGACCGGCGGGTTTCCCAGCGTTTCGGCGATGCGGTCGGTCAGTTCCTCGGACACGTAGTGTTCGAGTCTGTCGGCCTCGCGGTGGACGTCGGCCCAGTCGTAATCGAACCGTTCGGTCAAAAATGTCTCGAGGATGCGGTGGTGTCGGAGGACCTCGAGGGCGACGAGTTCGCCCTCCTCGGTGAGCGTCACCCCTTTGTACTCCTTGCGGTCGATGAGATCCCGCTCTTCGAGCGTTTTCAGCGTGGCGGAGACGGTCGGCGCGGTGACCTCGAGGTCGTCGGCGAGGGCCGAGGTCGATACCCGTCCGTCGCCGTCCTCCTCGTGGACGTAGATCGCCTTGATATAGTCCTCCATGACCGCGCTCAGCATTCGTGTCGATTCGTCCGACTTGCGTTCCCCGTCGTTTCTGGCGGGGTCGCCGTCCGGCGAGTCGCCATCGCTGGCTGCGACCATCAGTCGTCACCCCGTCCCGCGCTCGCATCCGCGCTCTCGGTCTCGATGCTACCCATGCTGGGCGTGACCTGTTCACCGCGGGCGGACTGCACTTTGCCCAGCCCGACGGCGCAGATGTAGATTCCGACGGCCACGAGGACGATGACGCCGCCGGCCGTGACGCCGCCGTAGAAGGCGACGCCGATGCCCAGCAACACCGCCAGTTCGGCGAGTACGACCGAGAGAACGAGCGACTCGGAGAAACTTCGGGACACCTGCGTCGCACCCGCGACCGGAACGACGAGCATCGCCGCGACGAGGATGACGCCCATGATCTGCATCGCTCCGACGACGACCATCGCCGTCAACACGACCATCACCCGATTGTACCAGTTGACGGGGATGCCGGAGACTGCGGCTGCCGTTTCGTCGAACGTAACGTACAGGAGCTGGTTGCGTGTCAGGGCCACGGTCCCGACGATGACGGCAAACAGCACCAGGAGGATCGCGGCGCTCTGAGGCGAGACCGTCGACAGGTTCCCGAAGAGAAACTGGTTGACGCCGACGGCGAGCCCGCCCGCGTTGAGGCTGATGAGCGTCGTCCCCAGCGCGAATCCCGTCGAGAGAACGATGGCCATCGAGACGTCGTTGTAGGCGTCCGTGACCTCGGAGATGAGTTCGATGAATAGCGCGGCGATCATCGCCACGACGACGGCGGTGAGATACGGCGAGACCCCGAGGTCGAGGACGGCGTTCAGGAACAGGCCGACGGCCACCCCCGCGAACGCGGTGTGTGCGAGCGCGTCGCCGATGAGCGCGAGCTGTCGGTGGACGAGGAACGTCCCGATGAGCGGGGCCATCACGCCGACGCAGAGCCCGACGAGTATCGCCCGGTGCATGAACCGGTAGCGCGGGTTCAGCATCTCCAGGCCCGTGACGTAGTACACCCAGTCCATCAGCCAGTACCACTGCGCCAGGACCCACATGAGAAACTCGAAGACGAAGTCGCCGATTGCGCCGAGACCGCCCAGTAGCGAGAGGAGCAGCGACGGGTCCACCGAGGTGATCCCGCCTCCCGCGAGGACGACTGCCGGACCCACGCTCATCCGCCCACCCCCGTGAGAAATCGCGCCTCCGTCCCGAACGCCCGGGCCAGCGCGTCGCTCTCCACGAACTCGTCGGTCGGTCCGTCGAAATAGATCTCGCGGTTCAGACAGACGACGCGGTCGGCGTGCTCGACGACCGCCCCGAGGTCGTGCTCGATGAGGACGACGGTGATGCCATCGGCGTTGAGCGCCGCAAGCAGGTCGTAGAAGGCGTCGACCGATTCGGCGTCGACCCCCACGGTCGGCTCGTCCAGCACGAGCAGGTCGGCCTCGCTCGCCAGCGCCCGCGCGATGAACGCGCGCTGGCGTTGCCCACCCGAGAGCTGCGTGACGCGCCGGTCGGCGAACGCACTCATCCCGACGGTCGCGAGTGCGTCGTCGACGATCGCCCAGTCCGACGCGGAAAGTCGTCCGAAGACGGCATCGAGGGCGCCGCTGGAGGTCCCGAGCGGGTCCTCGCGCACTGCGTCGACGAGCGTCTGGTCTTCGTCGATCAGTCGATCGAATCCGACGTGGGCGAACCGACCCATCTTCACCACCTCGCGGACGGTGATGGGCATCGCTTTCGCGGCGCTGGCCTGCTGGGCGACGTGGCCGATCCGCTCGCCGTCGTCGAACCGGTCGGCACGTTCGTCGAACAGGCGAGCCCTGCCCGTATCGGGCTCGAGCAGGCCGAGCATCAGCTGCATCAGTGTCGACTTCCCCGAACCGTTCGGCCCCACGATGGCGACGTACTCACCCGGATCGATGGTCAGCGAGACGTCCTCGACGACGGGCGTCGCCGTGTAGCCGAACGTGACGTCCGCGAGGTCGATGACCGGTTCGTTCGTCGTGGCGTCCGTCTCGGTTGCCGGCCGCTCGTCTGTGCCACCCGCCGTCGCGGAATCGGTGTCCTGTGTGCTCATATCGGTTCGAAGTTGCGCCACTGTTCGACCCAGCCCTCCGACGGAGCCGCGTCCTCTGGCGTCTCGTTGCCGAGGACGATCTCGAACGTGGGCATGTTGATGTTGTACGCGATCTCCTCGTAGCCCCAGTTCTCCTCGACCCACTCCTCGCGAACGCCGGCGTACGGCGTCACGGGGAAGTACGCGTCCACGGCCGTCTCGCGGACGAGCTGCTGAGCCGGTCGTTGGGACTCGAAGACGCCGTTCGCGATGTACCGGATGTCGTTCTCGCGGATAACCCGTTCCGCTTCGCGGATGTCCGCGGGCTTGACGTCGCCGCTCGCCGCCAGGTTCGTCACGAGCGGCCGCATCTGCACGCCGTATCGGACGCCGATGTACTGGAAGGCGTTGTGCGCGGCCAGCTGGACGATGTCGCGCTGCGCCCGGTCGAAGATGGCCCGATACTCCGCGTGGATACGTTCGAGGACCTCGGATTTGTACGTCTCGGCGTTCTCGCGAAACGCGTCGGCGTATTCGGGGGCTATTTCGACGAACCCCTCGGCGATGTTGTCGACGGACCGCATCGCGCGAAGCGGATCCAGCCAGAAGTGCGGATCCTTCCCTCGCTCGGCGCCGACGCCCTCCTCCTCGCGGTCGAGTGACGCAGCGAGGTCCTCTAGTTCGATTCCCTCCCTGACGTTGATGAGTGCCGTCTCGATGCCGTCGCCGGTGATCGTCTGGATGGCGCGGTCGGCCCAGGGCTGGAAGTCTTCTCCGACGTGGATGAAGGCGTCCGCCTCGGTGATGTCCTGGATGATACTGGCGTTTGGCTCCCAGCCGTGGCCGTGGAGGCCCGTCGGGACGAGGTTGCGCACCGTCAGCGGCGTCCCGTCGGCGATCTTCCGGCCGAAGTCGAAGAAGCTGAAGAACGAGGCCACAGCAACCGGATCGCCGCCGTTTCCGTCGCTCTCTGCTCGCCCGGGTGCGCTCGGCAGCGCAGTGCATCCCGCCAGTCCCGCAAGCATCGCCGCACCGCTGAGCCGTAGCGTGTTCCGCCGCGAAACCGACCCTTCGTCGGCCATATCACGTATCATAGCTGTTGTCGAATATTTATATTAGCCGCGTCTAATCCTAGGTTTGCGACACTCACACCTATAGCTTGTGGTTTCTAAACCGGCGGTTGGCGGGACGTGCATTCCACAGGAAGATGAATTGTACTGCGCGGTTACGCGCCAATCGATCGGTTTCACGCTGCAGTCCGTTCGTCGCAGAAGCGGTGGGGATGGGATTTGAACTACTCCCGAGAACCTGATCGCTCCGCTCACAGAACCTCGGTATAATTCAAATCCCACCGTGTCCGCTTCGCTCCTCACGTCCGTTCGTCGCAGAAGCGGTGGGGATGGGATTTGAACCACGCCCAGACGGTCTTGCTCGCTCCCTTCGGTCGCTGCGCGAGCTGCGACTGGTCTACTTCAAACCCACCGCACCTCGCAGTCGCTCACGAATTGTTCGCGACAGCAACGGTGGGGATGGGATTTGAACCCATGAGGCTGACGCCACCTGCTTTCAAGGCAGGCGCAATGGGCCGCTCTGCCACCCCACCGCGACCGTCGGTTTTCCCTCCCGGCAAAAAGCGTTGTCGGTCCGATTCAATCGCGCGTTACGGTCCGACCATCAGCGGTCCGCAACCCGAGATCCTCGATCGCCTCCGACGTCGACACGGGGATCGGTTTTCCGGCCGCGGCTCGCGCCTCGATGGTCGCAACGGTCGCTGCCAGTCCGGCTTCAGTCTCGATCGTCGGAATCGTCGGCGCGAATCCCACCGCGAGACCTTCGACGCTGGCTCGTTCCGTGACCGTCGCGAGCGTCGGCGGCTCGTAGGCGTCCGTGAAATCGATCGGCTGGCTGTACGCGCTGAGATAGACGTCGCCCGCCGCGTTCGATCCGAGGACGACCTCGTTTCGGCGGACCGACATCATCACGCCGTCGATCTCGGTTCGTCGCACGAGCGGGACGGTGGGTTCGAGGAGGGCGACGCTCACCTCGTCCTCGCGTTCGAGCAGGTGGGTGACGGTATTGCCGACGCGGGCCGACCGCGACGAGCCGACCTGGCGTTCGAATCGGACGTCGTCCGGGTCGTCGATCACCGTCGAGACCAGCGAGCGCACGCGATCCTCCGGGTCCGAGACGCCGTCCGGTTCGCGGTAGTTGACGAGCACCGCGGCGCTGCTGTCCCGAGCCGCGCGGAGGACGTCGGTGACCGCGCTCTCGTACAGCGTGCGCGCCTCCGGCGGATCGACCACGTCCGCGTCGAGCAGCGCCTCTACGTACCGACGGCCCGTCTCCGGCGGGTCGACGAACACGACGACGATCATACCGGATTTCGGGCCCCTCGCGTCTTGAACGCGGCGGTTCGAACACCGTCCTGTCCCCGACGGCATCGGGTCGTAGCCGGTCGTATTAAGGGGATCCCGAACCCGTCTTCGGGTATGCGAACCCGGACACTGGTCGGCGCGCTCGGGACGCTCACGATTCTCGGCGCCGTCGCCCTCGGCGCGTACACGCTCCTGGTCGAGTACGGATTCGACGCGGCGGGGAACGACTGGCGGATGCAGGGACTCGCAACGCTGCTTCTGGCCGCCCTCGTCGTCGCCAGCCTGTCCTTCGTCGGGTCCCGCGGCGGCGGGCGACTCGACACGCCCTACTGGTGAGTTGATTCGCCGTTCGGCGCGTATCCCGCTGTGGGTCCGCTCTACCGTTCGCGTCGGCCCTTCGTCTGGCGGTAATCCGACGCCATAACGTCGGCGAACGCGTGAACCCACTCGTCTCGCCGGGACTCGGTCGCCTCCCGCGGATCGCACATCGGGACGAGTTCGAACCCGCGCCCCCTGATCGTCGTCGCGTGGAGGTCCTCGATCCGGAGGTCGTCGGCCGATCGCGTGGTGTACTCCGCGCCCAATCGCCAGAGCGCTCGCTGGCCGACCGGGATCAGCAGTTCGGGGTTGATCATCCGGATCTCGGCGTCGAGGTACGGTTCGCAAGTGTCGACTTCCTCGTCGGTCGGGACGCGATCCGGGTGCCGACAGCGCGTCAGGTACGTGAGATACGCGCCCTCGAGGTGCGGGCGCGCGGGGTCGCTGGTGAGATCGCAGAGCCCGAGGCGACCGAGCGTGCGAGTGAGCGGATGGAACTCCTCGTCCCCAGCGAAGGGCACGCCCGTTCGGTCGGCGGTCTCGCCCGGTCGCTCGCCGACGAACAGGAAGTCCGCCGCCACGTCGCCGTAGCCGTGCACCACCGACTCGCGGGTGTCACACAGGGCCGGGCAGTTCCGGCAATCTTCGTCCATTCCGAACGGGTTCGACCGCGTCTCGACGTCCATCGCCCGTTCGTCGGTCGCGCGGACAAAAAAGCACTCGGGACCGCTCGCGGGGCCACGCCGCTACGGATCGGCCAGCGCGGTCGCGCTCAGCGGTCGAGCCCGCCGCGCTCCTTGACCTCGAGGATGAACTTCACGTTGCGAATAACCTCCTCCGGCGTCGTCGATTCGTCGGGGTCGTAGACGTCGCTGGTCCGGTAGAGTACGTTCGCCAGCTGTTTGCGCTCGCTTGACTCGCCGCGGATCTCCTCGGCCACGTCGCGGAGCAGCCGCGCGCGGTCCGGGTCGTCGGCGATCGAATCCTCGGGCATGGTCAATCGTCGTCCGGCGTCGGCGCCGCGGCGTCGTCCGCCTCGGAGACGGCGCGTCGGTGGACGACCCCGACGTTGTCCGCGACGGCGTTCGTCACGTCGCGAAACGCCTCGCCCGTCTCGCTCTCGGCCAGGACCGTCGGTTCACCTGCGTCGCCGCCAGCCCGCACGGCGGGGTCGAGCGGGATCGAGCCGAGAAACGGCATGTCGTGGATCTCGGCGAACTCCGACCCGCCGCCGGCGCCGAAGATGTCGTGTTGACTCCCGCAGTCGGGACAGGCGAACGTGGCCATGTTCTCGACGATGCCAAGGACGACCGTCTCGTGTTTGGCGAACATCTCGAGTCCCTTCCGTGCGTCGTCGAGCGCCACGTCCTGGGGGGTCGTGACGATCACGGCGCCGGTCACCGGCATCGTCTGCAGCATCGTCAGCTGCGTATCGCCCGTCCCGGGCGGGAGGTCGACGACGAGGTAGTCGAGGTGGCCCCACTCGACGTCCTCGGTGAGTTGCGTGATCACCTTGTGGACCATCGGGCCGCGCCAGATGACGGGGTCGTCCTCGCCGGTGAGGAAGGCCATGCTCATCAGTTTCACGCCGTACTTCTCGGGCGGGACGAGCGTCTCGTCCTCGGTCGCCATCGGCGGTTCGTCGGCGTCGACCATCCGCGGGACGTTCGGGCCGTAGACGTCCGCGTCGAAGAGGCCGACGCGGGCGCCGCGGCTGGCCAGGCCCGCCGCGACGTTCACGGCCACGGTCGACTTCCCGACGCCGCCTTTCCCGGAAGCAACGGCGATGACGTTCTTGACGTTCGGGAGCACGGCCTCCTCGGGGCGAGCGTCGTCCCGGCCGGGGACGCTCGCCGAGAGGTCGACCGCGTACTCGGTGTCCTCGAACGCCTCCTGGATCGTGCCCGCCAGCTCCGTCTCGGCCGGCGAGTACGGCGCGCCGAGCGCGAGATCGATCGACACCGTCTCGGCGTCGACGGTGACGTCGTTGACGAGCCCGAGCGAGACGAGGTCGTCCCCGAGCATCGGGTCGTCGATCTCGCTGAGCCGGTCGCGTACCGCTTCCTCGTCCATGTGAACCCTGCGGGTATCTGGCTCGAAAAGCGTTGTGTTCGCCCGTGCGCTGGGATATTGGCGAAGGGAGTCGACGGCGTGCCTTTCGATCGTGGGTGCCAGGACCGTCTGGTACCCGAAACGGCTTTGAGTCGGTCGGTTGAGGGGTGTGGTATGATCGACGAGACGGCAGAGGAGATCCGTCGGATGCAGACTCACAGTTCGTCTGCGGTCGCGATCCGGGCGACGCGCGCGCTCGAATCGCTGCTCGATCGCGAGTACGCGACCGTCGAAGCGTTCCACACGACCCTCGAGCAGAACGCGAACGTGCTCAAGCGGGCGAACCCGTCCCACGCCTCGCTCCAGAACGCCCTCCGGAAGGTCGTCGACGAGGTGACCGAGAGCGACCCCGCCGACGTCGAGGAGGCGACCTCGGTCGCGCGCGCCGTCATCGAGGACGTCGCGGCTCGAATCGAGTCGGGGAAGCACCGGGCCGCGGCGAACGCCGCGTCGATCCTCGCGAACGACGACGTCCTCCTGACCCACGATTACTCGACGACGGTGCTCGAGGCGGTCGAGCTCGCGACCGACCAGGGCGCGACGTTCGACCTCTACGTGACCGAGGCGCGGCCGCGCTACATCGGGCGCAGGGCGGCTCGCGAGTTCGCGACGATCGAGGGGGTCGACGTGACCCTCATCACGGACGCCGCCGGCGGCTACCACCTCGCAGAGTGCGATCGGGTCGTCGTCGGCATGGACTGCATCGTCGACGACGTGCTGTACAACCGGGTGGGGACGTTCCCGCTCGCAGCCGCCGCGGCACAACTCGACGTTCCGGTCACGGTCCTGGGCGCGGCGTCGAAGCTGATCACGCAGGGATTCGTCTTCGAGAACGAGTTCCGCGACGGCAACGAGGTGCTCCTCGAGCCGGCGACCGAGTTCGACGTCTCGAACCCGGCCTACGACGCCACGCCCGTGTCGCTCATCGAGAGCGTCGTTACCGACGAGGGGCGGCGAACGTTCGACGAGGAGTGACGTCCCTGTCGGCTCACGACGCTTCAGGTGGATCACGCCGTCACCGAACGCCCCGCTCCCCCGACGATCTGGGGCCACGTGTGCCAGCTGGACACGCCGCCTGAAGCGGTCGCGTTTCGACTATCGGATCGTATCTGGACGGTCGTCGTTCTTTCCCGGAGGTCGTGGTACGGGCCCGCATGCGAGTCGTGCAGTTGTACGTCCCACGCGGTGAGCGATCGTCGATCCTTGCAACGCTCGAAAGCGAGGCGGTCGAGTACGGCCTAACGGAGGAAACCAGCGACAGCGCCTTCGAAGCGATCGTCTCGGTCCCGGTACCGGTCGACGGCGTCGATTCGCTCCTTTCGCGCTTGCACGCCGATGGACTCCACGACGACGTCAGGATCGTCGTGATGGGCGTGGAAGCGTCCGTCTCCGGCGATCCGGACGCCGATCGGTCCAGGTACGCTCCCACCCAACTGTCGCGAGCGGAGATCCGGGCACAAGCGATATCGCTGGCCCCGGCGGCCTCGACGTTCTTCGCGTTGCTCGTCCTCTCGAGTATCATCGCGACCGCGGGGTTGCTGACCGACTCGACCGCGACGATCATCGGCGCGATGGTCGTCGCCCCGTTGATGGGGCCGGCGCTGGCGGCGAGCGTCGGCGTCGTCGTGCACGACGAATCGCTCGCATCGCGCGGGATCGCGCTCCAGGCGGGCGGGCTTTTCGTCACCGTACTGACCGCCGCGCTCGTCGGGTGGGCGCTCCGCGGGACGGTCTTGCTGCCCCCTGGGCTCGACATTACGACTATCCCAGCCGTCGAAGAGCGCATCACGCCGACGCTCCTGTCGCTGTTTCTCGCCCTGGGATCCGGCGCCGCCGCGGTCGTCAGCCTCACGCGGGACGTCGGCTCCGTGCTGGTCGGCGTCGCCATCGCCGTCGCGCTGGTGCCGCCGGCGGCGACGGCGGGCCTCGGGATCGCGTGGTGGCATCCGACCGTCGTCCTCACGGCGGGAACGCTCGTGCTGGTCAACCTGCTGGCGATCAACCTCACGGCGCTCGTGATGCTGTGGCTGCTCGGCTACCGGCCCTACGAGGTCGAACGGGTGGACCGGGCCGTTAGTCGACTTCGTGCGCGGGTGGCCATATTTATCGTCGCGATCGCCGTGCTCACCGTGATTCTGGCGGTCGTGACCTACGGCACGTACCAGGTCGCCGCGCTCACCCACGACGTCGACCGGGAACTCGCCGCGATGAGCGACGATCCGGCGTTCGAGGAGGTTACCTTTCACGAGGTCGCCGTCGAGTACGAGGTTCACGACGTCGTGGCCGATCGACCGGCCGCCGTGACGGTGCTCGTCGAACGACCGCCCGGCGAAGCCGAACCGCCGGATTTCGCCGAGCGCGTTCGAACGCGGCTGGCCGCCGTCGTGGACGCCGAGCTCGACGTCACGGTCGAACTGATCGATACGCAGCGCAGTCGTCCCGAACGGACGGCCGCACCAACGTCGAACCCGATCCGAGTCACTCGGATCGACGCGACCCCGCTACGAGGCGGCGTCCGTCCACAGTGACTGGAAGAGCGGTGGTGTAAACGTGGGTCCTCAGTCGGTAATTCCACGGGAGAGGCGACGGTGGACGGCCATCACACCGCTCTATCGTGTCCCGGGGGACCGTCAGGAATCGTAGGTGACTACCGGAACCAGCGGCGCGGTAATTTTCGTTTAAAAATTCTAGAATTTAAATACGGGAGCGTGACTGTTCAATAGAATTGACGATTATTAGGGCACAATGTTTATTTTGTCCCCACCCCTCCTGTCTCCAATGATCGACCGGTACCGACCAATTTCCTCCGAGAAAGCCCCGATTACCTCCCCGACAATCGTCGGTTCACTGCTCGGACGGGGTGGTGGATCGTGAGCGAGGCGAACGCGGGCGAGCGAACCCGCGTCGGGGTGGTCGGTCTCGGCGGAATGGGTCGCCTGCACGCCTCGACGTTCGAGGAAGCGGGTGCGACGATCGTCGCCGGGGTCGACATCACCGAGGACGCGCGCGAGGAGTTCGCCGAATCGTTCGACGCCGCGGTCTACGAGCACCACGAGGCGTTACTGGCCGACGGACCGGTCGACGCCATCGTCGTGACGACACCCAACCGGTTTCACGAATCGATTGCCGTCGCCGCGCTCGAGGCGGACGTTTCGGTCCTCGTCGAGAAGCCGCTCGCCCACTCCCTCGAGAGCGCTCAGCGGATCGCCGACGCCGCCGCCGAATCCCGAGCCACGTGCATGGTCGGATTTCACAACCGTCACGCCGCCGCGACCCAATTGTTCGACGCACAGCGCGCCCGGGACCGGTTCGGCACGATTCGCCACGTCGAGGCGAACTACATCCGTCGCCGCGGAATCCCTGGCACTGGATCGTGGTTCACCGATCCCTCGCTCTCGGGCGGCGGCGCGCTCATCGACATCGGCGTGCACGCGCTCGACCTCGCGCTCTACACGATGGGCTTTCCCGACATCGTCGAGGTGTCGGGCACGACGCGCGCGGGCATCGGCGGTCGGGACGAGTACGCCGATCCCGACGGGTTCAGCGGCGGTTGGGACGCTACAGAGGGATCGTACGACGTCGAAGAATCGGTCTCGGCCTTCCTACGGAGCGCGGACGGACGGACGATATCGCTGGAAGCGGCGTGGGCGACGAACCGCGACCCGTCGATGGACTTCTACGTCCGCGGCGACGAAGCCGGCGCCCACTACGAGATCGGCGACTCGGAGTGTCGCGTCCTGGATACGGGCGTCTCGGGCGTCGACCACTACGAAGACGTCGTCCTCTCGGGTGACTCCTCCGTCGCCGGCTACCGCGCCCAAGACGAACGCTTCCTCGCGAGCGTCCGCTCGGGCCGTCCGATCTCTTCGAACACGATATCCGAGGCGCTACAGGTCCAGCGAATCATCGACGCGATCTACGAATCGGCCGCACAGAACCGGGCCGTGCGCCTCGACCCGATCGAACGGCCGGTGACCAGTTCCCAACCGGTATCACACCCGAACGTCCAGTAACGAACCCGGCCCAGCCTCCGCTTCATCCGGACGCCATCGGTCGGCTCGCTGCTCGTCCGTCGCAGGGTCGCCCGCCGCCTGCCAGGCGTCGCGACATCGGAGCGACCCCTACGTGCCGTCCGTCGTCCCGCTTCGGTTTTCGGACGGTACTCTCTGTGTTCGGCCCCACGTGCAGCCGCGATCGCTGGCGCGTTCGGTACGTCGGTGATCGTGCTGACCCAGCGACGGTCGACCGTCGACGCGAGGGAGCCGGTTCCGGAGGCGGAAGCAGGAACGGTCGCCAGGAGCAGGAAGCCGCGGCTACCGAGGAAGCGTCACTCGAGAGCGGCGGTCTGTCGTTCGCGGAACCGACGGCGGAGTCGTTTCGATAATTGTGCAAGGCCGCGGCGGGCGGAACTGGCGGCTGTGGAGGGACGAACGGCCGACTGTCGTCGCCTACAGAACTTCCTCGAAGTCGTGGTGGCCGTGAATGTCGACGCCCTCGTCGGTGATCTCACAGAGGTAGACGCCGTTGCCGGAGCCAGTGTCGCGTTCGGCGGCGGATTTGATCCCCTGGGCGGCGATCGTCATCGCCTCGTCGTTCGACAGGCCCTCCTCGTAGGTCTGTTCGAGGTGACCGTAGGCCAGTTGCATCCCGGAGCCGGTGACGGTGTAGTCGTCTTCCATGACGCCTCCCGCGGGGTCGATGCTGTAGACGTGGCTCCCCTCGTCGTCGACGCCGCCCAGGATCGGGTGGATCGCGAAGAAGGGACCGCCGCGGGCGAAGTTGCCGGCCAGCGTCGCAAGCGCGTCGATGCTCATGTCGGCGCCGCGGCGCGCTTCGTAGAGGTTCACCTCCGCGCGGAGACTGGAGATGAACGACTGGGCGCCGCCGACGCTCCCGACCATCGTGAGAGCGGCCGTGGGATGGATCTGTTCGACCTTCTGGACGTTCTTGTTCGAGACGAAGCGGCCGCCCAGGCTCGCGCGCATGTCGGTCGCGATCACGACGCCGTCGGCGGTGGAGATGCCGATCGTCGTCGTCCCCGTCTTGTTCACGTTGTCGAGGTCGCTCGCGTCGACGTCGTTGTCGGGGAGCGAGCCGAGTTCGGGGCTGTACGGGTCGGTGTTGGCGGAACGGCCGTCCGACGGATCCGAGAAGTCAGCTGTGGGCGTACGCATTGTGCGTGACTAACGACCGGGACGGTATAAAACACCGGCGGTAACGAATCCGCCTCACCGCGGCACCGATTCGTCCCAGCGGGGATACGGCCCGACACACCCGCCGAGCCGACGGACACTCGTCACTCCGTGCGACCGGCGACCGCGCCAGGGCGGCCGAAGGGGCCGCTCAGACGGCTCTCGTGAGGGTGACGTCGAGAGAACGCGGTCGTGGGCCCCGGAGTGGTCGTCGCTTCAGCGTTTTCAAGGTGGAGCCTCCGGCCTCAAGGACCGAGGCGCGTAGCGCCGAGGGAGTAGGGTGGGGTAGTTTACACGGCGTTTTCGTACGCGGTTTCGACGCGTCCGAGCAGTCGGTGAAGAGGAACCGTGATCCCCAGTTGCTTCGAGGCGAGTGCTACTGGCATCAGCATGATGCCGAGCATGATGGCACTCTGGTACAGCGCGAACAGCGTCGATCGGTAGACGCGATCTTTCATCGGCGTAGTCGGCTCAGAGCAGCAGGGAGTATATAAGCATTGTTGCTCGGATCGATCCCGCCCGATTCTTCATTCGGAATCCGCCCCGGCGCAGTCCGGCGATTCAACTACGGTTGTGTTCGGTCCAACTAAACCAGTCCGGTCACCGATGTCGGTCTATGCAGGTGAGGGCGTACCCGCTCAATTTCTGTAACGTATGGGCATCGTTTCGCTCACGTCCGCATCGGTCGACCCCGTACCGCCGGGCGCGGCAGCGGGCGCCGGTGCGGAACGGATCGGAGAGTGCGGCCAGGTCGGTCGGTTCCGGGATCTCTCGGCCACACTGGGCGATGGAAACCGCAAAGAACGTCACCCGCCGGCCCGATTTCGCGTACATGAGCAACTACCTCGTGGCGATGGAAGCCGCCTGGCTCGTTCGGGACGTAGCGGGTGTCGACGACGCCATCGGCGTCGCAGTCAGCGAAGCCGGTCGACGGCTGAATGAGGAAGGAATGGAGTACGTGGAGGTGGAGGTCGGCGCGACGGGGTGTCCGGCGTGTGGCGAACCGTTCGATTCGGCGTTCATCGCGGCCGAGACCGCGCTCGTCGGGCTCGCGCTCGAGATGGACGTCTTCAACGCCGACAGCGAGGAACACGCCTCCCGCATCGCAAAGAGCGAGGTCGGCGGTGCGCTCAGGGACGTTCCGCTCGACGTCGTCGAGGTGTTCGAAGAGCCGGAAGACGAGGCCTGATCGAACCGCCACTCCGTAACGGGTCCACTGGTTATCCTGTGGGACAACGTCGCGGTCGATCGATGCCAGCATCGACCCGATCACCTGCCCGTCGGCCGGCCGAGCCACCGATGCTCCAGCGAGTCCGACCGGCGGATGGGGTGGCAGTGATCGCGCGGTTTCCGCCCGACGACCCGCGAGTGGTCGCACCGCGACTTCCGTTCAGGCGGTCCTGCCGTCGCAGCCGACCCAAACACCTTTCTATAACCCGTGGTTATCTCCCCGTATGGAGCTACCTACGCCCGCCGACCTCCGGCAGCGACGGACGGACCTCGAGTTGACCCAGAGCGAACTCGCCGAGCGAGCGAACGTCTCCCAGCCGTTGATCGCCCGCATCGAGGGCGGCGACGTCGACCCGCGCCTCTCGACGCTGCGCCGAATCGTTACCGCGCTCGACGAGGCCGCAGGCGACATCATTCGAGCGGCGGACCTCATGAACGAAGACGTCGTAAGTGTCGACCCGGACGATACGGTCGGGGAGGCGGCGCAGACGATGGAACAGGAAGCCTACTCCCAGCTCGCAGTGATTCGGGACGGCGTCCCGGTGGGGTCGATCAGCCAGAGCGAACTCGTCCACCTCGACGCCGATTCACGCGACGAACCGGTCTCCGAGCACATGGCCGAGAGCTTCCCGACGGTTTCGAAAGACGCGACGCTCGACGAGGTGAGCAACCTCCTGGATCACTACAAGGCGGTCATGATCACGGACGCCGGCGAGACGGTCGGCATCATCACCGAAGCCGACCTGGCTGCCCGACTTTCCTGAACCCGTTCGCGACCGGTGCGCACGGATCGCTCCGATCGATGAACCGTCGCTTCCCGTTCGGTGGGGTCGTTGCGAACGCCGTACCGAGAACTCGGAATAATTACGTGGAAGATTGCGATGATTTTATATGCGCTGACCCCACATCCTCGGAGAGGGTCGCCATCTCTGGCAGGTGGCACCCACAGTTGGCGGTGGTCGACCCGGGTCCGACTCGTCCGGTGTCGATCACGCGGCTATCTCGCCGATCGATACGCGGTACCCCACTACCACTCCGTCGTCGTCACCGGGTCGTTCGTCAGGCAGGCTCTTTCGTAAATCGTCTATCCATCCGACGGGACTTTCCGATGAACACGGACACGAGGGCGCCGCGTTCTTGGGAATGGACCGTCCGTTCCGTTCGGGCGATCGACGGCGAGTCCCGGGAGGATCCGACCGAATCGCGGGATCGGTGGGCGAAGCCGATACGGGGGATCGAACGATCGGTTCAGTATTCGGGTCGCTGCGCCTGGATGATCGTCGACAGCTGGGCCTGTTCGTCGGCGAGTAGCTCGGTGAAGTCGTCGGCCGTGATGATCCCCGCGAGATCGCCGCCGTCTCGGGTGACCGGCAACCGCCTGACGCCCGCGTCGGCCATCCGTTCCGCCGCGGTGTAGAACCCCTCGGACTCCTGGACCGTCGTCAGGTCGTCGGACATGACGTCCTCGGCCGTCAGCTCGGACGGGTCCGAACCCTCGCCGACGACGCGGATCGCCAGGTCGCGATCGGTGACGATCCCGGTCGGTTCGTCGCCGTCCGTGATGACGACGCTACCGACGCCCTCGTCGTCCATCCGACTGGCAATATCCGTGACGTCGGCGCTCGTCTCGGCCGTTACGACCTCACTACGCGCGAGATTTTCGACTGGCATAGCCACCAACATCGGCCACGAGCGGCCGTAAAAACCCCGGCCACACCGGTCGGGGGGCAAACAGGTTCGATCGACGAGACGGTCGGTCCGCTCACCCGAGCAGGTACCGCGACCACGGATATCGCTCGACGAGCGGCCGGCCGTCGATGTCGTACTGTTCGACGTAGGTGTCCAGTCCGAAGATGCGACCCGCACCGAAGGCTGCGACGGAAAGGAAGACGAGCATGTAGGCGAAGTCGCCGTTGATGTAGCCGTGACCGACGTCCCAGTTGCCGAGATAGAACATGAGCATCATGAACGCGCCCCAGAACGCCGCGAGGCGAGTCAGCGCGCCGACGAGGAGGCCGAGGCCGATGAGCACCTCGCCCCAGGGGACGGCGACGTTGACGAACGAGACGAACCACGCCGTCTCCCCCATCGCGACGAACAGGTCCGCGACCGGACTCCCGTTCGCGACCGTCGCACCGGTCAGGTATCCCCCGGCGGAGAATCCGCCCCCGACGACCTTCTCGAATCCGCTCTGGAAGAAGGCGATCCCCATCATCAACCGCAGCGCCAGGATGAACCAGACGCTGAGTGTGTGTAGTTTGCCGCTGGCGGTGAGGCCGCCGATCGTGCTCGGTAACGTGACTTCGTTGTTCGTCATACTGTAACGATGCCTAGAATACCATCCACATAAACGTACGTCACGCTATCGCGGACCGGGATTCGGCCCGAATTCGACGCGTGACGTCGTCTCGCCGCGGAGCGACGCACACGGGTCGACGCGAGTCGGCGACTACTTTCCGCCGCGAACCACGTGGCCGTACTTGAGCGAGGCGACGAAGACGGCGCCGCCGACGGCGTTTCCGATCGTCGCCAGGCTGAGGAACCAGAGATAGTCCGCGATCGTAATTCCGTCCGAGACGAGCAAGCCGAACAGCACTTCGACGTTTCCGGCGATGGAGTGAGGCAGGTGCAGGAGACCGATCGTCGCCGTGACGACCCAGATGAGGAGGAGTCGACTCGTCGTCTCCTGAGCGGCCGTGATCAGCCACGCGAGCAACCCCATCAGCCATCCGGCGAACATGCCGGCGATCAGGAGCCAGAGTAGCTCGTGGGTGACGAGTTTGAGCGCGATCGCTTCGAACGCGGCGGGCGTCACGACGCCGAGCCCGGGCATGAGTAACACGGCGAGAACGGTAAAGAACATGCCGCCGACGAGATTGCCGACGTAGACGAGTCCCCAGAGTCTGGCCAGCTGTCGGGGCGACGCCTGTCCGTCGAGCACTGGAATCACCGCCAGGGTCGTGTGTTCGGTGAACAGTTCCGAGCGCCCGAGGATGACGAACATGAAACCGACGGAGTACGCGCTAGCGAGGAGCAGTTCCGTCGTCAGGTCGCCGAACCCGCCGGTCGAGAGCGTGAGCAGGACCGCCATCAACAACGGCCCGAACCCGATGTCGAGGCCGGCGGACAACCCGGAGAGCAACAGTCCCGTCCGTTCCCGATTCATCTCGTGGACGCCGCTCTCGATCAACGAATCGAGGACGTCGCGCGTCGGCCGTTGCTCGGTGGATTGCGCGGCTGAGGCGTTCACCTGGACGTCACTGTCGGATGGTTGATCGACCGTCTCGCTCGACGATTCCGGTTCGCGATCGGACACGAACGGGCCTCTCGTAGACCGAGCACCAGCGTCCATGCAAAGCTTTTGGTCTTCGCATCGCCCCCGTCGACACCCCTCACACAAATTCCGGTGCTGGGAGGGCGTTCGACACCGGAACGCCCGGCCGCGACGATCGGGTCCGTCGGGACGCCAATTACATAATATATCCTAGTAGGGATTTATATAACACTTAGTCATTATAGCATATCCTCTTATTCCTCCTCCCGAAACGGCGGGGTATGACACTCAATGGCACCGACGACGATCCGACGTCGCTGGGCGACCGTACCGGTCGGGCGAGCTGCGGCGTCGGCGTCGTCGCCGATCTCGGCGGGGAGGGCTCGCACGAAATCGTCGCCGACGCGCTCGAACTGCTCTCGAACCTCGAACACCGGGGGACGACGGGTGCCGAGGAGAACACGGGCGACGGCGCCGGCATCCTCGTCCGACGACCGGATCGGTTCTTCGGGGATACCCTCGACGAAGAGCTACCAGAGGTGTACGCGGTGGGGACATGCTTCGTACCCAAGGACGACGCCCGCGGCGCGTTCGAGGATCTCGTGGAGCGCGTCCTGAACGCGTACGACCTGGATATCCGCGCCTGGCGAGACGTGCCGACGAACAACGACGGGCTCGGCGAGACGGCGGTGGCGTCGGAGCCGGACGTGCGACAGTGTTTCGTGACGCCGTCCGCGGATGCCCCGGACGATCGCGACGAATTCGACCGACGGCTCTACGTCGCTCGGCGGGCCATCGAATCGGAACTCGAGGCGACGGCCGACGCCCCGGTCGACCGGGCTTACGTTTGCTCGCTGGACCGACGAACGGTGGTGTACAAGGGATTACTCACGGGGACGCAACTGGCGTCGTACTATCCCGATCTCTCCGACGAGCGGTTCGAGTCGACCATCGCGATGGTCCACGAGCGGTTCTCGACGAACACGCTAGGCGCCTGGCACCTCGCCCACCCGTTCCGTCGCACGCTCCACAACGGCGAGTTCAACACGCTCCGGGGGAACGAGAACTGGATGCGCGCACGCGAGCCCGACCTGGCGAGCGATCGAATTCCCGATCTCGACGCGGTCACGCCGGTCGTCGCGAGCGAGACGCAGTCCGACACCGCCACGTTCGACAACGTGCTCGAACTCCTCCTCGAAGGCGGCCGCGACCTTCCCCACTGCCTCCGCCTGTTGATCCCGGAAGCCTGGCGAGCGGACGAGACGATGTCGGACGCGAGGCGCGACTGGTACGACTTTCACGCCTCGCTCGTCGAACCCTGGGACGGCCCGGCGCTGGTCGCTGCGACCGACGGGGAGCGAGTCGGCGCCGTCCTGGATCGGAACGGCCTCCGGCCCTGCCGATACGACGTGACGACCGACGACCGCGTCGTGATGGCCAGCGAGACGGGCGCGCTCGAACTGTCGCCTGAGGAAATCGTGGAACGCGGCCGGCTCGAACCCGGCGAACTGCTCCTCGTCGATCCCGACGCCGGCGAGGTACTGAGCGACGACGAACTCTTCGACGGTCT